>JBMHDG010000065.1:0-37660 GCA_049889515.1 Myxococcota bacterium | reverse complement strand
ACACGCACCACAAAGCCCACAACCGATTGACCCCAACCCGAGGGTGTCGAGGTAGGATGCCGCCTCGACGACCGGAGACCTCATGAATGTCTGGACCGCCGCCCTCGCTTGCTTGATGACAGCAACACCCGCGCTCGCCGCAAGCGGCAGTTCTCCCTTCGCCCCAGCTCCCACCCCTGACTTGACGGCGGAGTCCAGCAAAGCAGTGGTGCAACCAACCAATCCAGATGGTAAGCCGCACCAGGCCCAAGCGGCACTGCTCCAGCGCGCGGGGTCGGTGGCCCCGGGGAGCACGGGTCAGCTGGGCATTCACCTCGAACATCAAAAAGACTGGCACACCTACTGGAAGTCCCCAGGCGACATCGGCCTCCCCACGACGATTGAGTGGCGTGGACCCGAGGGCTTCAGCTTCGGTGAACAGGTCCATCCCATTCCCATTCGGTTCGAGAATGAGGGGATCGTCAGCTACGGGTATGCCGACCGCGTACTGCACATTGTGCCCCTCACTGTCGCCCCAGATGTGGCACCAGGCACCTACGCTGTCGAGGCGGATGTCGGCTGGCTCATCTGCAAGACAAGCTGCGTGCCTGGCAACGTCACGCTCAGCACCGAGGTCGTGGTTGGCGCGGCCGGTGAGCCCACCGTTCACGAACCCGTCTTCTCCTACTGGGAAGGGCGGCATGCCGGTACGGCGACCCCCGGCCTAACCCTAGAATGGGTGAGCTCCCGCGTAGCGCTCCAGCCCAACTCGGGCATGACGGTCGCCGTGAAGATCACCGCCAGCGAGGGGACGCTCGACCTCCCCGAGACCGCGTGGCCCACCTTTACCCCTATCGCCACCAGCTACGACTACATGATCGAGTCGACCACGTTCAAGCGCACCGACGACGGTGGCGCTGTGATGGGACTGACGCTGCTCGGCTTTGAGCCCGAGCCGCTCCCCGAGACGCTTGAGGTGGGCGGACTGCTGCAGGTCAAGGTTGGAGACACCTGGGTGCGCTCCGAGGTCTACACCTCATTCCCTTGGGCGGCCGCAGACGCCACCGTGGCGGACGTCTCCTCGCCTGTCCTCGACCTCCTTGCTGCGCCGCCCGTCGCCGAGGAGGACGACAAAGAGACCGAAGATGCGCCTCCTGCGACCGTGGCAGCCGATGGCCCCCCCGCCTCCATGGTGGCCGGCGACCCGATCGGCTTGGGCTTCGCCCTGTTCATGAGCTTCGTCGGCGGTCTGATCCTCAACATCATGCCCTGCGTCTTGCCCGTCCTGCTGCTCAAGCTCTACAGCCTGATTGAGCAAGCAGGCATCAGCGACCAAGAGAAGCGCACGGCAGGCCTCGCCTACACGGGCGGCATCTTGGTGAGCTTCTGGGCCTTGGCCCTCGCCGTGGTTGTGGCCCGAACGGCCTTTGGCGAGTCGGTGGGCTGGGGCTTCCAGATGCAGTCCCCTGCGTACGTCGCGACCATCACCACGGCCATCTTCCTCTTCGGCCTCTCGATGTTCGGCGTGTTCGAGATCCCTGCCTTCGGCGAGAATCAAGCCCATGAGCTCTCGAGCAGCGAAGGTCCTGCCGGCTACTTCTTTACCGGTGTCTTCGCGACCTTGGTCGCCACGCCCTGCTCGGCGCCGTTCCTAGGCACCGCGATCAGCTTCGGCTTCCAAGCACCCACGGCGGTGCTCGTGGCCGTGTTCACGCTGATCGGCCTTGGTCTTGCCGCACCGTTTCTTTTGGTGGCCTTCATTCCGGCCATGTACAAGCTGCTGCCCCAGCCCGGTCCATGGATGGAGACCTTTAAGGAGCTCCTTGGCTTTGCGCTTGTCGCCACCGCCATCTGGCTCGTCGACGTCTATGGCGGCCTTACAGGACAGAGCGGACAGCTCAGCCTCCTGATCTTCCTCTTGTTCTCCGGCATCGCCGGCTGGGTGTTCGGTCGCTTCGGCGGCGTGGCAGGTGAGCGAACCAAGCAGCTCGGTGCCCTCGGGGTCTCTGCCATGATCATGCTGCTGTCAGGCTACACCTTCCTCGAGCTGGAGGTGGCCGAGGATGAGGTCTGCGACGATGGAACCGTAGAGACCGCATCGCTGGACTTCTCCCACGAGATCCCATGGCAACGCTTCAGCGAATCACGCCTCGCGAGCCTAGAAGGCAGCACGGTCTTCATTGACTTCACCGCAGACTGGTGTGTGAGCTGCAAGGTCAATGAAAAAACGGTGCTCGAGACCGAAGCCGTACGAAAGGTCATGGCCGAGCTGAACGTTGTGCCTCTCGTGGCAGACTGGACACGCAAGAACGATGAGATCACGGCATGGCTGCAGCGCTACCAGCGCGCTGGGGTTCCCATGTACCTCGTGGTGCCACCGTCCGGCCCCGAGGATGCCATCCTCCTCCCCGAGGTCATCACGACCGACATGGTCAACACTGCGCTCAGAGAGGCTGCACGCCCCTCCTGACCCCCCAATTGGAGCCCCCCATGACGCGATGTTCCCTGTTGCTCGCCACGTGTTTGTTTCAGACGGCTCAAGCGAATGAGCCCGCTGACGCTGACGCCACGAAAGAATGGAAGCCCGTCTACGCGGCCGAAGTCCAGGCCGACTCCTTCCTGCGCAATGACTGGAACCGCTACCACGAGAACTACCATCCCAACTATGTGGCAGATGGGAATCCCAAGACGGCGTGGGTGGAGGGTGTGCCCGGACACGGCGAAGGCCAGGTCCTCTACCTTCCGCTCAACTACCTTGAGGCGATCCAGACCGTCCGCCTCCGCATTCGGAACGGCTACCAGAAGTCCCAAAAGCTACTTGAAGCCAACAGCGCACCCAAAGAGGTCATCGTTTACGTCGGTGGGTACAGCACCGACGTCTCCAAGACCGTGACCCTTGAGCGCCGCATGGGGTGGCAGACCATCGACATTCCGCTCGAAGAGGCTGACGACGTGACGGTCGTGAGCCTCGAGATCGTCTCAGTCCATCCGGGCAGCAAATACGAGGACACCTGCATCAGCGACCTTGAGATCGCGGTCCAAGGCGACTTTGACTACCGACCCGCCATTGAGGCGGCGCGACGCGACAGGGTCATGACATGGGTCAACACCCGTAAGTCTACGGCCGCCTACTTCAAGAAGAAGCCACAGGACTACCCCTTTGCCGCCACGCATTACAAACGAGAATCGATCGATACGGACACGGCCGCGCTCGAGAGCAAGATCGAAGCCCTCACTGCAAGCATGACCACGCTAGGTGAGGCCCCGTCGTTCATGTTCTCCGATGCGCCCCCGCTCGCCGTCCCACTCCCGGACGGCTTCGAGTTCCTCGCGCAGCATGAACTTGGGACCCTCTGGGTACCTACCGATGCCACGTGGCAGCCCATCGATGAGCCTTGGTCTTCCGCCTGGAGTGTCGACCACACGGATGCCGTCGGGTGGAGCTTTGGTAGTGCCGAGTACGCCATTGGTCACTTTAAGGCCGCACTGAATGACGCGGGTCGGCCGACCAGCCTCTGGCGTCAGACCAAGGAGACCCATGAGGGGCGTGGGACCAGCACCCACAACACCACCACCTATGTCGTGCTGAACGAACACGGCCGTGCCACAACCATGCTGGATTACATTCATGGCACCCACGAAGAGGGTGGGAAGTTCGTCATGCAGCGCGTACGGGAGATGGCGTGGACACCCCAACATCAACTCCACACGTTGACCGTACACATCAAGAGCACAATGTTCGACTACGACACGGGTGAGCCCCTTGACGAACATCAGTACTCCAGCAACCGCTACGTCGCCGATGGCGTACCGCAACCGTGAGCGCTGCGGTGTATGCACCCCTCGGAGGCCGCTAGATGCGTCTCCCGCTCCTCGTCATGGCGTGCGCCGCTAGTCTTGCTGCCGATCCACTCGGCTTCTCCCCCGGGACCGAGCCGGTGGTGATCGACACCTCCAACCCAGACGCGTGGGTGAGCGCCTCCGCGTGTGCCGCATGCCATCCCACCGAGTACGCGCAGTGGTCCCAGAGCCGACACCACACGTCGTGGACCAACAACCTGATGCAAGCCGGCTTTGTGGTGGAACCACTCACCTTCTGCATCACGTGCCATGCGCCCTCGCCGCCGCAGATCGCGGAGGTCATGGCCAACCTCGAGGCCTACCGCCAGCTGGGGCCTCACGGCACGCAGAGCCATCAAGCCCTCCAGCCGATCCTGCCAGAGCCTCATGCAGCAGAGGGCATCACCTGTGCCACATGCCACCTGCGAGAGGGCAAGATCCTCACCGCAACCCCCGAAGAGAAGCTCCCCTACTGGGCGCCGCACGACTTCATCAGCCAACCTGATGCTGGAGGTGTGACCGCGTGTGCCAGCTGCCACGAGTTTCAGATCCCCGTCATGGTCGACGGGGCGCTCCGTCTGACCGAAAACCTCATGCAGTCCACGGTCACCGAGTGGCGTGCATGGCAGGCCCGCACCGGCAGCACGAAGACCTGTCAGGACTGCCACATGCCCGACGGCGACCACACCATGCCCGGCGGCCATGACCGCCAGCGGGTCCGAGATGCACTGCTCGTGGACGTGGTGGGGTCACCCGCCACGACGATAACCCTCACCGCACGTGGGACAGGACATGCCCTCCCCACAGGCGACTTGTTCCGAAACCTCACCCTCGAGGTGCGCCCTCGGCCAAACGCGGACTGGACCGTGCTCGAACGCTTCGGCAGGACCTTCGCAATCGAGAATGACGACGGCATCCCCACGAAGCGTCCCGCGACCGACACCCGTCTTCGGCCGGGAGAACCACGCCACGTCGCCATCCCTGCTGCGTTTCGGCGAGGCGACTGGCGCGTCGTCATGCACTTGGGGTCCACCCACGACGAACAGCGTCAGTGGGTCCCTGAGGAGGAGCTGGTCTATGTCATCCACAACGGTAGCTTGATAGCCTTGCCCTGAATTCCGGTTGGGCCTTTACAGCGAAGGTCAACCGGTTACACGCCCCGGCCATTCCTCGGGAGGTCCGCGGCGGCCTGTTGGTCCCTCCCGAGAAGAGAACCAAATCCGCGGATCCCACCCACGCCCCCGTGGCAAGAGGATCCCCATGAACCGAACCATCAGCCTCGTGCTGTGCGTCTCAGCCTGCGCGCCACAGCCGTTCGCACCAGAGACCCTCAGCGGACTCACCACCCACCGCCTCATCGAAGGCTCCCCCGAGGCCATTGGCCTCCTCGCCTTCCTGAACGACACCGAGACCACCTTCGACCACCTCGATGACGTGGTTCGTCTCGACGCTCGTGCAGCCGCAGGCCTCATCCACCATCGCAATGGTCCCGACGGACGGCATGGCACCTATGACGACAATCGCTTCGACACCGTCGCCGAGGTGGACGATGTCCGCTACGTCGGTCCTCGAACGCTTGAGATCCTCACCGCATGGGTAAATGACAACGGCTGGGTCGCCACCGGCGATGACCTCGTGTCCTGGTTTGATGGCGTACCCTTCACCGCCATCGAAGCCGACGCCACGCTCAGCTTTGTCAATGGTGCGACAGCCGACCGCCTCGACCACGATCTGGGCCTCGACAGCCGCGCCGTAGCGTCCATTCTCGATGCACAGCCCGTCCCGAGCATCGGGCAGCTTGCCGACCTCTACTACGTCGGCCAGACCGCCCTCCAGACCTTGAAGGGTGCGGCTATGGCCATGCCTGGCGCCACCTGCGATGACAGCGTGCTCGGCGACAGTTTCTCCGACCTCGCCGATACCGGCATCGAGGTCAGCCGTAGCTTCACCTGGCAGAAACAGATCGACGAGCTGCAGCACGCGTACGACGTCTTTGGCCAGTCCTGCTTCGGAATCGATGCACAACACGTCATCTCTGGTGGGGAACACAGTGCTGACCTCCGACCCGCAGAAGATGTCGTGACGCAGTTCCTTGCCCTCGGCGGTTCGTCCGAGGCTGCAGACGAGCTCCGTTGTCAGCTTGAACAGCGACAGGTGTTCGGCTGTCACCTCTCCTACGCGCCCGACGCATGGAGCGGCGTGGATGAGTGGTTCTACGTCACCGATGACGGCCAGTACGAGATTCTCTTCCGAGCAGCATGGTCAGATTAGTCTTGACATGACAAGGGCAACACTGAGATTTTTTCTCAAAAAATCTAGCCCTGTTCGCACGGTGAAACCCCGTTAATGCACCCGATCCGGCTCATCGCTGACCGGATCGGGTTCATTTCGTCCGCAAGTTCCCCCCAGTCGGATCCGACAAAGGGATCGGGAGGGCAACATGGCCTTGGGTTCGACACTTCACATCCTGATGATCACGACAGGCCTGTCGATGAGCGCCGAGGCCAACACGGGTGATACGGGGCTTGATGCCACGCCCGCAATGCACTTGGGCGCCCCTGCTGCTGAGGTCACCCGCGCAGTGGCGATCCCCGAACCCTTAGGGGGCGGCCTCATCACCTACGACCTCGATGCGGCGGAGCAGTCCCTCACACGAGCGACGCTCCCGAACGCCCCGGACTGGGTGGTGGCAACACGCCTCTTGTTGGGCGAGGCAGGCCCCGGTCGCCTCACGAACAACCAGTACGGCCTCGAGGAAGCTGTCGCGATACTTCAGACGGTGAAGAACAGGCTCGACCCATCGGTATGGAACCCAGACGGTCTCCGTGTCCGCGCGTGGCCCGGGTGCGGTGAAGAAGGCACGTTCACGAGCTGCGCAGACCCCGATCAGTATCTTGGTCTGCGCAACACGCGCGCCCTAGCCCCCACCACCAGCCGGGCCAGCGAAGCCACGAGGCACCATGCCCTCGACGTCGCAGTCCTTGCCTGGTGGGTGGTCCAGACAGAGGCCATGGGCGATGTCACGGATGGCGCCGTCAGCTTTGTGCATCGCTGCGGCGGCACGGCCTATGGGAAGTCGACCTACCACTGTGACCGACGCGCAGATGTACCTGACACCCCTGGCGCACAGCCGCATACGGGCCCCCTCCTCCTTCGAGGTCCCGGTGAATTCGACCCGCGGCGTGGAAACTACCGGCTGACCGAGACCACGCGAATCGACTACGCCAAAGGCGCACCTCATCTGATCGACTAGTGCCGTGCATGGCTTAGGGGTCATCAACCGTCAACGACCAGCACCACATCAGGACATCCTCGGATATGCTTCGCGCCGACCGGAGGATGCGATGCGTTGGATGGTGTGTGTGGTCGCCGCGATGGTGGGATGCATTGAAGATGGGGAGGACCAACCCTACGAACCTACTGCCGCCGATTGGGAGGCCACTGGCGACTTCAGTGCGGCATCTCGCGTGCTCACGGCCGTCGAAGGCGTAGGTCCGTCGACATCCGTGCAGGTCTGGTACCCGACGCTGAGCACCGAGGGTGAGCGTCATCCGTATGTGGGCACGTTCACGGCAGATGCTCTCGATGCAGCCCCACCCGCGTGTGATGCGACCCGCTCCGTCCTCGTGTTCAGCCACGGCAATGGCGGCACGCGCTACCAGAGCTACTTCCTCGCCGAACACCTCGCAAGCCACGGCTGGATCGTGGTGGCACCCGATCATGAGGCCAACACGGCCCTCACCTACAGTGCCGAGGCCGTGCCAGAAGCCGCGCTGCGGAGACCTCTCGAGCTATCGCAGAGCTACGACCTCTTGCTGGAGGATTCCGAACTTGCGGGGTGCCTCGATGCCTCCGCGGGGTACGCCGTCGGCGGCCACTCCTTTGGCGGATACACCACCCTCGCGGCCGCTGGGGCCCCGCTCGACCTCGAATTCCTCTCGGCCACATGCGAGGCCACGGGCTCATGGCTCTGCGGTATCCTCGATGTGGCGCCCAAAGATCAACGAGAGGTTCTTCTCGATGATCCCCGCGTCCAAGCCGCAGTCGTCCTCGCACCGGCTGGCTACGAGACCATGGGCACCAGCATCCGGCAGATTCGTGTGCCCACACTCGTCATGGGCGGGTCCGATGACCGTCTCACCCCTTGGGAGGTTCAGGCAGGCCCCATTTACGATGCCCTGACTGCCTCCCCGAGGGCGTCGTTGAAGTTGCTCGGCGCATCCCACTACGGGTTTTCCAACGCCTGTGAGCTCTTCCCCACCGATGAGTATTGCCGTGGCGAGCTCTCTACCGCAGAGGTGCAACGCCTCACCAAGACGGCCGTCACCGCATTCTTGAACAAGGACTATACGTCTGCGGAACTCGACGAGGCCGTCGTCGAAGGCGTCCTCGTTCGCTAAGGCGTAGTGAGCGGTCCCGCCCAGAGCTCGCCATTGTGATGGACTCTGATGCGCGCAGAGAAGGGGGCAATGTTCTCTTCGTTCGTGTAGAAGACATGCTCGCCCACGAGCGTCCACTCGGAGCGCGCCTCCTTTGCCGTGGGCGCCACCTGCTGAAGCACCATCGTTGAGCGGTCATGCACGAAGGTCAGGAGCGTGTCGGCCTCGATCAGTTGCCCAATCAGCTCGTGATCTGGCACGCCCGTCCCCTCGCGCACGAGACACACGCGTTGCCACGCTTGAAGTGAGGTCACATCGACCACTGCAGTCTTCGTGAACATCGTGGCATCGAGTGGAGCCTTGGGCCCACCATCCGAACGTTGAAACGCAATCCCCTCAGACATCATGCTTGGCCTCCCGGCCCATGCACACCCCACGACCAGCATCCCGAGGATGCCGAGGCGGCCCCACATCAGAACCCCACCCGCCGCATAACGAAGCGAGGCAGATGCATGATGACGAGCATCACCCACTGCCAAATCCAAGGTGTGTAGACCATGGGTGTCTTGCGATCGATGGCGCGCACCACATCGCGGGCCACCTCGTCAGGCTGGCCCGCAAACGGCGGCGGCTTCAGCCCGGCTGTCATGTCCGTATGGATAAACCCAGGCTTCACGGACAGCACGTGCAGTCCTTGGTTGTGGTAACGGAGGTCGAGGGAGTCTAGGTAGTGTGACAACGCCGCTTTCGACGCCCCATAGAGGCCAACCGTCTTACGACCTTTGTCTCCAGCCACGCTGCTGAACGCCACCAAGCTTCCGCCGCCGTGAACCAGCAAGCGCTGTCGGGCCAGCTCACAGAAATGGATGGTCTTGGTCACGTTGAGGTCGAACATGGCCATGGTCCGGGCCGCATCAGCCTCAAGCTGCTCTTGGGTGCCAAACGCACCAGCAGTCAGCACGACGGCATCGAGCCGTCCCACGAGCGCCTCTGCTTCGTCGAGGGCATCATCGTGGCGATTTGCATCGGACAGGTCGAAGGACACGGTGTGCACCGCACTAGCGCCGCGCGCCTCAAGGTCGGCCCGGGCCGCATCGAGCGCGTCTTGACGACGGCCGAGCAGCACGAGGGTGTCACCTCGCTCGGCCATGACCCGAGACACCTCCCGACCCATACCCCGTGTGCCGCCAACGATAACTACGTTCACAAGCCCTCCTCGGCATCTCCAAACAGCCTTACCGAGAGCGCGCTTCGAATCTTCCGGTCGGGATCCCATGTCCGTCGGATGTGATTGAACCGATCGAGACGTTCGCCTTCCATGGCCTCGAAGTGCTCTCGTGACGTAAAGGCATCCTTGGTCAAGTAAATCCGTCCCCCATGGTCTACCACATAGCGGTTGAGAGACTCGATGATGTGTGGGATGTCGCGCGTCATCGGCAGGTCGAGCGCGACGCTCATGCCTGGCATCGGAAACGACAGGGTCCCCTTGGCTTCGGCACCACAGTCCTTCAAGACGCACAGCGGACTCGCACCCCCAAGGCGTGCGATCAGCTCCACATACCCCACGATCGCATCTTCGCCGGCTTCGTAAGGGATGACGGCCTGATGCTGGGTAAACCCGCGGTGCCCGTAGAGCCGGTACCAGTGATGAATCGCGTCGAGCGGGTAGAAAAAACTCTGGGGTGTTGCAGGACCCTGCGTCGGAATGGTGTTCACCCGAAAAATGGCCTCGTTGACCAGCTGTATGGACCAGCGGTTCATCAGCCAATTCGGCATCCGAAAGGGAACCGTCGGCGAAAATGAGGGCCCTGGGGGGCGGCGCGGCGCTTCATGGGGCTGCGCCCACCGTCCACGCCAGAGGTAGCCACGGCCGAGGCTCCGGCCCGTAGCTAGGCAGTCAATCCAGCTCACCGTCATCGGCCACTGGGCTGCAGCTTCGCGAAGGGCCGCCACGCTCTCTCGAATGTTGGCCACTGATTGCTTCTCGGACCAGATCCATGGCGATGGAATCTTCTCGAGTCGAACCTTCGCATCAAGAATATGACCCGTCAGTCCCATGCCACCCTGAGTCGCGTAAAACAGCTCCGCGTGCTGGTCCGCCGAGCAGGTCACCACGCGACCATCGGCCACCCGAAGGGTGATCTCCTCGACGTGTTGTCCCAGTGTCCCGTTCACATGGTGGTTCTTTCCATGAACATCGCTTGCGACCATACCGCCGAGTGTCACGTACTGCGTTCCCGGACTCACCGGAGAGTAGAACCCGCGCTCGAGGAACACCCGCTTGATGTCGGTCATCGAGAAGCCCGCTTCGGCATGCAGGAGACCGGTCTCGGCATCGAAGCCCAACACCTTGTTCGCCCGTTGGCTGCCCACAATGCGGCCTCCCGAGGCGGGCAACGCGGCATCGCCATAGGACCGGCCGAGTCCACGACTGATGTTCGCACCTTGTGAGAGAGAACGAAAGTCCTCCGACACCTCGAGGGTGGCTTCAACCCCTAGGCCGCCCCACCCCGCGAGACTGGCCCCAGGCTTCAATGCTGCTGCTCGTGACATAGTTCCCCCCTAACGCCTCGCGTAGCCTAGCGCCTCGTGCACCACCGCAGCGTCACTTCATGGCAGGAATCGGGGGTAGCGCCACCCCGGAACCCCGCGGTCAGAACGCATCCGCCCCCCGTCGACCCCAGCCTTGTGCCACATGCGATCAAGGTGTATGAGGCTTCCTGCGGAGGTCGCATGAACCCAGAATCCCCCGCCGTCGGCGTCATCATGGGCAGCCAGTCAGACTGGCCGACCATGCAGCATGCCGCAGACATTCTCGAAGAACTCGAGATCCCCTATGAGGCCAAGATCGTGAGCGCGCATCGAACGCCAGAGCGTTTGGTGGCCTACGCCGCCAGTGCGCGGGACAGGGGGCTCCAGGTGATTATCGCGGGCGCGGGCGGCGCAGCGCATCTTCCGGGAATGGTCGCCAGCCTGACCTCGGTCCCCGTCTTGGGCGTACCGGTCAAGAGCCGGGTGCTCGCTGGTGTCGACAGCCTGCTCTCGATCGTCCAGATGCCCGGTGGTGTCCCCGTGGGCACCTTGGCCATCGGTCGCTCGGGCGCCAAGAACGCAGCGCTCTTGGCGGCGAGTATTCTGTCGCTTCAAGATGACGGTGTACGAGAGCGGCTCGACCAGTTCCGCGCAGACCAGACCCGGAGTATCGCCGAAGAGCCCGTCGACCCGGAAGACGCATGAGCAGCCCACTCCCCCGCGGCGCCGTCCTCGGTATGCTCGGCGGTGGACAGCTCGGACGCATGACGGCGCTCGATGCCGCACGGCTCGGCTACCGCGTGCATGTGTTCTGCCCAGGGCCAGGTCCCGCAAGTCAGGTGTCTGACGACGCAACCTTTGCCGCCTATGACGACCGAGAGGCACTCGCTGCGTTCGCCGCCAAGGTCGACGCCATCACCTACGAGTTCGAAAACGTTCCTGCCGAGACCGCAACCTTTCTTGCGGGGCTCAAGCCGGTGCGGCCAGGTCCACACGTGCTCGCGACAGCCCAGGACCGCATTCTGGAGAAGACATTTCTCACCGACGTCGCCGGTGCTCCCGTCGCGCCGTGGGCCGAGGTCCATTCGCTCGCGGACCTTACCGAAGCGCTCGAGCACATCGGTCGACCCGCCGTCCTCAAGACCGCCAGAGGTGGCTACGATGGCAAGGGACAGGTCTTGATTCGGCCCGAGACCGATGCTCAGCAGGCGTGGAACACCCTCGCTGGTGGCCGTTCCTCGCTGCCAACAGTCCTTGAAGGATTCGTACCGTTCGACCTCGAGGTCAGTGTCGTTGTGGCCAGAGATGTCCATGGACAAACCGCCACGTGGGACTGTGTCGAAAACGAGCACGAGCACCACATCCTGCGACGGACCCATGCGCCTGCACGGATCTCGCCCGCGGTACGGGAGAAGGCGGAACACATCGCGCACGGCATCTGCGCGACCCTCGACGTCGTTGGGGTCCTCGGTGTGGAGTTCTTTGTTGTGGGCGACGACGTCTTGGTCAATGAGATGGCCCCGCGGCCTCACAACTCTGGACACTGGACCCAAGACGGCGCCATGACCTCACAGTTCGAGCAGCACGCCCGCGCGGTCATGGGACTCCCCCTCGGATCGACACGCCGCCTCTTCAACACCGTGATGCACAACCTGCTGGGTGACGAGATCGATGACCTCGAAGACGCCATCGGTGCATCGGACCATCGTATTCATCTCTACGGCAAAGGCGCTCCTCGTCCCGGCCGAAAGATGGGACACATCAACGTGATTTCGCCCATCACCGAATAATACGTGTCCGTCGCACGCGCGGCTCGCCCTCATCGCGCTCCAGCACAAACTCGGTGCGTCCGATCTCGCGGCCCAGTGGTGTCTCGACGCGAACCCGCCAGCTTCCCGGAGAGAGATGCTGCTTGAACGAATACGTACGGTATCCACCATCCCGACCACCCTTCAGTGAGAGCGGAATCCGGTTCTTCTCTGTCCACGCCTTGGAGGCCTCGTCCTGCTTCTCCCAGATGTGCGCGATGGTCATCTCAGCGCCTGACGGGGCGAACACGGCGGTGAAGTGCCAGACCTTCTGTCCCGGCTTCCAGTAAACGACGCGATCGTCATCACGCCATGGCGCGTACCATGGCGGCGCATCGTAGCTCACCTCATAGCCGGTGCTCACGCGTTCTACGCTCTGAAACATCCCGCGGTCGACCAGCGCAAAGGGCACCGGCGGTACAAGGCCGACAGCATCCGCCAGAAGCACAAACCCTGCAACCGTGACCCATGTGACCCCATGGCCCCAGAGCAAGGGCTTCATGTCGGCCCACGCTCGACCCCAGTACATCGCCGCTGCGACACCCCCCGCGGCGAGGCTGGCCCCGCACAAGCTTCCAACGAACAACCACCGGCCATAGTAGCCGAAGCAGACTGGCACGAAGAACAGCAAGAAGCTGAAGCTGCAGAGCCAGAACAGCCCAAGCCGAAGACGCTCGATGCGTAGGTAGTTGTGGAGGAACTCGTTGACACCCATCAACACCGAGAGGGTCCCAAGCCAGATCAGCGTCTGCCCGATGCTCGCGCTCTTGGCGTAGAGCACAATCTCGGCAGACAGCAGGCCACCGAACAGAAATTGCGCCGCATACGTCACCCATGCCCTGAAGGGCGCCAAGCGTGCGAGGCGTCGGTCCCCTTCGTCCAACCGCACTTCCAGCACGAGCGTCACGGCAAGCGCCACGAGGTAGCCAGCGAGAATGACATTATCGATCAGGGTGTCAATACGAACGAGCGTCACTGCGTCCCAGGCAAACCCACCAAAGAAGAAGACGAACCCTACCCAAGGGTCGACCAAGGTCCACCAAGACCGCAGGCTTCGCGACAGGTCCTGCCCAGGCCTCGCCTCGAGGCCACGGGGGTCTTCCCGAGGCACGTCACCCACAGGTTCTGTGGCGGCCCCATCAGTGTCAGCACCCACGGTCACACCTCAAGGTCCACCGTAACCGTCTCTTCGGGACAGACGACCCCGGGGACCTCGATGTCGAGGGTCACCGGCCCATCGGGCCCACCCTTCACAATCACCACGAGGGAACCCACGACGTCCTGACCACACCAGAACCGTCCCGTCGTGATCTCCACACAGTTGAACCGCTCCCCCGTGGGCACCTCAAGCTCCACATCGAGGTTGGGCACCGGTTCGCCGTTCGCTGCGGTCACACGAACCTCGACTGCCGCGCGCGAGACAAACTCGCAGTCCCCCAAGCCTTCGCATCCCGCAAGCGCTGTCAGCACCATGACCGGGAGATGACACCTCATGCAGACCTCTTGTCACCGGTAAACCGCTGCCCAACGCGTTACCCCGGCCCCGTCTGGAGATCCATGTCGAGTAGCTTGACCATCCGCGGCGCCCAGTTGGTGCTTCCCGACCGTGTTGTAAACGGCGACCTTCGGGTCGACAATGGGATGATCGAAGCCATCGGGCCCCACCTTGAAGACATGGGTGAACACGTGATCGACGCGCAGGGTCTGACGCTCCTGCCAGGTGGCATCGACGCGCTGCAGCAAATTCCATTGAACACCAATCCGAGGGTGGATGCCGATACGCTCGCGACCGCGTCGGCGACCGCGTTGCGTTCCGGGCTGACCAGTATCGCCATTCTCGACCCTCATGGCTCTGTCACTTCTGTCGACGGGCTTCACGATGCCCTCGAACAATGCGCACGCGACTGTCGGACCCACTACGCGGTCTACCTCTCCGCGACGCCGCAGAACCTCGAAGTCTTGAACAGCGCCGAACGAACACCCGCCATCCATGTGGCACTCCATCCCGACCGGCTCGATGATGCCCAGCTCGAACCGCTCTTCGAAGGTGTCGACCGTCTCGTCGTCGCCTCGGTCCTCTCACCCAACCGGGTCCATCAGGCCACCACGGCCAACCCCGCGGAACATGCCGCCCGGTTTCCTGCATCAGCCGCCGCCGAAGTGGTCAAGCGTTTCACACGTCTCGCGACCACACACGGACGACATCTCCACCTGACCGGAGTCTCCACCCGTGCCGAGCTTGAGGTCATTGCCTCATCGCCAGCGCATGTCACCGCCCAAGCACGCGTACTCCACATGATGCTCAACGCTTCCGAAGCCTATGAGGCCCTCGGCACCCGCGCTGTGACGAGGCCGCCGCTTCGGGAGCATGACGATGTGGCATCGCTCTGGGATGCCGCTGCGTCAGGAGCCGTGTCCAATATCGTCAGCTCCCATCGCGGCGTACTTGCCCAAGCCAAAGACCTACCCTACCCAGCGACGCCACCCGGCATGCCCAGTGCAGGCCTGCTGCTACCCTCGCTGCTCGACGCCGTGGCACTCGGCCGACTCACCCTTCCGGATGTGGCTCGCCTCCTGTCGAGCGGACCAGCCGAACGGCTCGGGCTTCACCGAAAGGGTCGTCTCGAGGTGGGTTACGATGCAGACATGGTCTTGGTCGACCTCGACCTCGAGCGCACGGTCACCACACCCACCACGCCTGGGCCACACTGGTCGCCCCTCGAAGGTCACACATTGCAAGGATGGCCCGTCGAGGTTTTCCTCCTCGGACGTCCCGTGTTCAGAAGCGACGGTACGTTGATTGACGGGCTCCGCGGCCGCGAGCTCACCACCGTCCACGCCTAAACCATCGAGGTCTCCATGCTCAACATTGGTGATAAGCCCGAGAACTTCACGCTCCTCGACCAAGACGGTCAATCCACCACCTGGAGTGACTTCCGAGGGCGGCCGGTGGTCGTGTTCTTCTACCCCCGTGCAAACACCCCCGGATGCACCAAAGAGGCGTGTGGATTTCGCGACCTCAACGCCGAGTTCGAGGCCCTAGGCGCGGCCGTGATCGGCATGAGTGCCGATTCGGTGCGAAAGCAAAAGAACTGGCACACCAAGCACGGCATGACCTTTCCCCTCCTCGCCGACGAGTCCCAAACCGTGCTCGCACCATGGGGTGTGTGGGGTGAGAAGAAGATGTACGGAAAGACCTATGAAGGCATCGTCCGCTCCACCTTCTTGTTCGATGCGGACGGGTGCGTGGTTCGGGCTTGGCCGAAAGTGCGCGTCACTGGGCATGTCGAAGAAGTTCTTGAAGCGGTTCGCGACCACGTGAAGGCCTAGCTGCGGTATCCTCCTGGAGGAGGTAGCCATGCGACCACGCTTGCCGTTGCTCATGCTCGCAGCAACGCTCGCCTGCACGCCGCAGCCAGCACCACCCGACACGCAACAGCTCGCCGGACGCACCGCCGTCGGACGAAGCGTGTCGGTCCATGTCATGGGTGCCCACTGGCATGACGCCGCCCCGTCCCAGTTGTCCCTCGACCTGGCTTTCAAGCACGGAATGAAGCCCGCATACAACGGGCAGACCTCCCTCGTGCGCGGCATCATCATCGAGCGCAACGGCATCACCCTCCACACGGATCTTGGCGCCTTCCCGGCGCGTGACGCCGGCGGCGAGGATGCCTTCGGCGAACAGCTCTACGTTCCTCCCCCACCGCGAGGCGGCGTTCGCGGCGACCTCGTGTTCGACCTTCCAGAGGGCGCCTCCCCACCACGCTGGGCGCGCCTCGTCTTGGAGACCCGCGAAGGATGGGTTGAGCTACCGCTGTTCGGCGACCAGGGACTCATCGGAGACACGCGCCCATCTCTCTCGGTACTTCCCGTAGACCTCGCCGGTCGGCCGCTCGAAGGGGACGTGACCGTCGAGACCAGAGGCACCCCACTGCAGGGGCAACGTGTGGCGCCAGATGGCCCTTGGCGAGGTCCTCGTCCGTCCACGAGCATCGACATCACCCTAGAGGTCCCCGGACGTCCGCCCGTGGCCACGTCGTTCCCGCCCGGCGCACTGTCCTCGACGCTGGAGGTCGTGGTACCGCGGGGCCCACACCACATCGTGGATTCGACCGCAGCTACGCTGCTCGCTGACCCGCCCGAGACGCCGAAGGCTCCGTCCACCCTGCTTGCGCTCCTCCCCACCTTCCACGATGCGGCAGACGCTTCCGCATGGGTGGCGACGCATATTCGGTCGCTTCCGCAGCACGGTCTCCAGCGCTCACCTCAAGCCACACTCGAGGCACGCGCAGGGTCACCGCTGGACCGGGCTGCGCTCCTCGCTGCCATTCTCGGGGACCTCGGCTACTCCCATCAATTCGTGTGCGGCTCGCTGACCGTCGAGGAAGCGCGTGAGGTCTATGGCGCTCCACACGTGGAGGAGGCCAGCAGGTTGAAGGCGCTCGGCGACCAAGCCACCGTGATCGCCGATGGCCTTCAAGCCGGGTTGACCGCGAGCCTCGCGGAGGCATCCGCCCCCAACGACCGATGGTCCACAACGCGCATCACGCCAGAGTGGTGCTGGGTGGAGAGCACCCGCGATGACCAACCCACTGCGGATTCTTGGACCATCCACGACCTCCGCCCACCATCGATGCACGGCACGCCACTCCCCTTCGCATGGCGAAGCATGACCAACATCGGCGCGCTTCGATGGCCCATCGTGTTGACCCTTCGCGCAGTCCTTCGTGACGATAACGGTGACCCGTACGCGGTCGACGTCCTGACCCACGATACCGACCTCCTGACGCTCTCCCAAAATGCCTACGCCATCGATGTCTGGCCAGCCGCCGAGCGTCCCGATCACCTCCACGTCCGTCTCGCAAAATTTGATGCCGTGCTCGCCAACGGATCCGAGGGCACGCCCGTCCCGCCCTCACGACTGGAACGTCTGGTGCTGGAGGTCGACGTGCGTGATCCGCTCGGGATCGCCACGGATACGCACACCGCAAGCCTCTGGCAGCGACCACGCTCGGGCGCAGGCCTTCGGCGGGTTCGCAGCGTCTTCTCTGCATCGAGCCTCAACCATCAGCCACAGACGATCATGACACGCCTGGAACAGGCGCTCTTGCGGGATCATCCCATCCCGGGGGCGATGCTCGACCTCGCACAGCACACGGTCTTCGGCTACCTCCGTGACCGGGCCTCCCACGGTCTTGTCCCGGCCGAGCCCGATTTCTTCCTCACGAACCACGTGGTGGATGGCTCGGGGGCGCACCAACAATTCACGGTGATCAACGCGCCTGCTCCGGCCTCCTGGGACGGTGCCGCGGACTTCGCCGCCCGAGCCCGACTCGGTGCGGCCGATGCCGCAGCACGGCAGGTCATGGCCAGTCTTGAGGGCAGCGACCTAGTCATCCAGCCACCTGGCGACCAGTGGACGGCCGCCCCCGACCTCCTCGGCAAGAGGACACAGCTAGACCAGCGTGCCTACGGCGACGTGCGCCAGTCCCTGGAAGCTGGACACGCCGTGCAGGTGACCGACAACGGCACCATTTGGACATGGGATCTGCAGACCGCGGCAGCTGCACCCCTCGCCACCCTCGACGTCCACCCTGCGTTTGTGGGGACCGAACGACCACCGTCCACCGATGACCCGTTCATTGCGACCGACAAGGTGTGGGACCACGCGACGTTATGCGCGCAGCTCGCCTTCTGGCACCAGCTCTTGCATGATGCGCCGCTGGCAGACCTCCCGGCGGATTGCGAACCAGGCTGATGTCACCCTACCGGTGATGCGCCTCTGAGACCCGGAAGGACGAGCGCCAACACCGTCATCACGGCTTCGGACCGCGAGCAGGAGAGCTCACCACGCGCCGAAGCGAGGGTTGAGGCCTCCGCGGAGGCCAACAGCGAGACCGCTGCAAGGCCAGGCTGGGCAAACGGAAAGGCGCCAGAGTCGTGGGCACTCTGCAAGAGGACTTCGTACGCACGTCCCATGGTCGCACGTGTCAGCGCCAACCGGTCTTGGCAGGCGGCAGGCAACCGACGACGCTGGAGCACGGCTGCCCGGGGCATCCGTTGCACATGGTCGGCCAGAATCTTCGTAATGGCTGTCAACGATGCTTCGCACTGGGACCCGTCGAGCACCAAGTCGTCGAGCTGCTCCTCGGTCACGTTGCAGACCTCGTCGATCACGGCGACGATGACGTCTTCTTTACTGGCAAAGTACTTGTACAGCGTGGACTTACTCATCTGCAGAGAGCGGGCGAGGGCATCCACAGTCAGGTCACCGTAGACTCCCCCATTGAGGATGCTCACCGCGCCATTAAGGATTCTCTGCCGTCCCAATCGCCTACGTTCGGAGCTCATCTGCTTCCCCTGTCGGGTTCAACCCGGCTTCGGGACAGACCATGCCCCGGTTGGTTAGTCCATCGGCAGGCCACCCGAGGTTCTTGAGCCATGTTGTTCAAACCCCCAGAGAATGTTCTGTTTGTGTCCGCCGTCGCGTCGGAACTGGGTGACCTCACAGGACATGCGCTAGGCGTCGGCCCCATCGAAGCAGGGCTGTCCATGGCGTCTCTTCTCGGACAGACCAACCCCGACGCCGTCATCTTCCTTGGCTCAGCCGGACTCTACCCGGGACACGACGAGCTCCAGATCGGCTCCGTCATCGTCTCGGAGCGTCACCATTGGCGGCATGCCGCCCAAGTGACGGGCGACGGCTATGTGCCCAAGCCTCCGCAGCCCATTGCCTGTGCCCCCCATCTCGTACGCGCGACGGGCCTGCCCGCTGTCGATGTCGTGACGGTGAGTGCCATCACCACATCACCGGACATCGCTACGCAATTCTCCAGAACGGCCCCCGTAGAGCACATGGAAGCGTGGGCGGTCGCACGGGCCTGTGAGAAGGTGGGCGTACCCATGATCGCGGTGCTCGGACTCGCCAATATCGTCGGACCTCAAGCCCACGAACAGTGGTTGGTCCATCGCGCCGAGGCCGAAAAATCGGCTCAAGCGGTCGTTGAGAGGATGGTTCGGACAGGTTTCGACCGGAGTACTGACTAGCCTGACCCCATGAAGTGGAAGCATCTCAAACTCGTGGCGTTCGACACCGAGACCACCGGCCTCGATCCCTTCTCTGGGGATCGCATCATCGAAGTTGCTCTGGTGGTGTTTCGATTGGGGCCCGACGGACAGGTCGAGCGGTCCGACCTGTCTCGTCTGATCGACCCCGGGATCCCCATTCCACGAAAGACGACCGAGATCACGAATATCCGTGACGAAGATGTGGCTGGAAAACCCCCATTCTCGGTCATTGCCCCCGATCTCGCGAAGACCTTCGACGGTGCGATTGCCATCGCCCACAACTACGCCTTCGACTACGCCTTCCTCACCCAGGAATTCGCGAGGGCCGGCGTCCCTTGGAAAGAACCCATCGCGGCCATCGACACCCTCGATCTCTCCATGACGCACTTTCCCACCGCTCGATCCCACAAACTGGGCGAGCTTGCAAAACGCCTCGATGTCACCCTCGAGCAGGCCCACCGCGCCACCGACGATGCCGCCGCCTGCGGTATGGCCTTCTTAAAGATGTTGGAACAAGCCGATATCGACGACGAGCTGCAGGCCTTGCTCGACTGGGCCAATGCCATCGGACGTCCCGCCCCTGGCGGCCCCTTTGGCGTAGACGGCCACGGCGTGCCGGTGTTCGCCGATGGGCCTCATCAAGGGGAGCACCTCACCGACCATCCCCTCCACCTCGCATGGATGGAAAAGGCGCGAACCTTCGGCCCCAACGGCTGGACCTACACCTATGACGAGGTCACACGGCGCTGGATCCGCCGATGGCTCAACGTCCGATGCTCTGGGCGTGCACGACAGAACCCCAAGAGCTTTCGTGCAGACGACTGGGTCATCGACCCGTGCATCGCTGACTCACGTATGGCCTGAATCGTGCTGACTGGACCCCTGCTACGGGCCCGTGTGCGTGGGCGCGCCATTGAGCCGCAGTACATCAAGGTCGACAAACCATCACTCGTCGAACATGCCACGAACTTGGTTGAGATCATGACTCGTGCGGCCGACCAACGGCTCACGCGAGGACAGATTGATGCCGAGTTCCGCGAAAGCATCGGTGCCGACCGAAGCCAAAGGCTCCTTCAAGGACTCGCAAAGCTCCTTCTCGACCGATGCGCCTTTGACGTACAGTCCCCGGTGGAGCCTTCCGAGCTGCGCGCGAGAGCCTTCGCATGTGCTGCAGAGCGCGGTCCGCTCGCCCTTGTGCCGGGGCCCTTTGGGCGGCCGACCTCCACCGACATCCTCCATGACGTGGGCAAGGCCTTCGACCTCACAGCCGATCAGGTCGGTGAGTTTCTTTTCGCAGACCTCGACGACGCGAAGCGCATGTCCTCCTGGCGCCCCCTCACCCCCGATGCACTCCTCAAGCGCTACAACGTTGCCCTCGTTCAAGCGTTGCTTCTGCGCTGTGAGCGCCTTCAGGTCACGCTGCACAACGCACGTCCGGAGCGCATTCGACAGCTGTTGCGGTACGCCAAGTTTCATCAGCTGATGCACCGAGCCGACCGTCAGGGCGACACCCTGAACCTCATGATTGACGGCCCAACATCACTGTTTCGGCAGTCCACCAAGTACGGTCGCCAGCTCGCGCTGTTCTTCCCCTGCCTGCCGCTGCAGACCAGTCCATGGACCCTCGAAGCCACCGTGCTCTGGACCAAGGCCAAGCACCGAAAGGACCTTGTCGTCAGCCACGAAGATGGTCTCGTGAGCCACTACGTCGACCGTGGTTCTTGGGTCAGCCAAGAACAGACGTGGTTTCTCGAGCGATTTGCAGAGGCCGACACCCGTGGCTGGACGCTGTCGACACAGACCGAGCCACTGACGCTCGGCGGACGCGGTGTGTTGTTGCCCGATGCCGTGCTCGAGCGCGACGGGGAGCGCGTGTCCATTGAAATCGTGGGGTTCTGGCGAAGGGACTGGCTAGAGCGCCGGCTCGAAGGCCTACGTCGGCACGGAGGCTCCCGTCTCATCTTGGCGGTCAGCAAGAAGCTTCAGGGCGCCACAGACAAGCTCGATGGCTTTCCCGGTGAGGTCGTGTCGTTCACCAACATCATTCCGATCAAGAGCGTACTCGACGCCGCCGATCGCCTCGTGGGGCACCCATGAGCGGCGTCAGAACGCTCCGTTGGCATGCGGGGACATTGCTGCTTGAGGGGTTCCCGCCTGAAGAGGTCCCGGACAGCTTTGTCTGGGACCCGCGCGTCAAGCTGCCTCGGGCCCCCGCCCATCACTATGCCTCGGTGGTGTGGTCCCTCCACCAGCGAGGCGTGCCGTTCGTCGATGAGGCCAAGGGGTTCAATCGGCTCGCACGCGAACATCAGACCGCACGCACGCCGCGTGACTACCAGCGTGAGGCCGTCGACGCGTGGTGGCGAAACCGTGGCCGCGGAATGGTCATCCTCCCGACCGGCGCGGGCAAGAGCTTCGTCGCAGAGCTCTGCATGGCCAAGGCGAACCGACATACCCTCGTGGTGGCCCCCACGCTCGATCTGGTGAGCCAGTGGTACGAGGGCCTAAAGCGTGCCTTTGGGGGCCCGATAGGCCTCCTAGGCGGCGGCCATCACGACCTCCAGGACATCACCGTGTCCACCTACGATTCCGCGTGGATGCATGTCGAACACTGGGGCAACCGCTTCGGACTGATCGTCTTCGATGAAGCCCACCACCTCCCCGGACCGAGCTTTGCCCAGGCCGCGGAGTACGCGCTCGCTCCCCTTCGACTCGGCTTGACCGCAACGCCAGAGCGACCGGACGGTGCCGATGCTCACCTGTCGACCCTCGTGGGGCCCTATGTGTACAGGAGAGAGATCACCGAACTCGCCGGCGACTTTCTCGCTCCCTACCGAACCGAAGTGCTCTCGGTGCATCTCTCATCCGAGGAACGCGAGGCCTACGAGCAGGCCCGGTTCACCTACCGCAACTTTGTGGATTCCTCGGGGCTCAGACTCGGGGGGCGCGGGGGTTGGCAGCGCTTTCTGCAAGCCTCAGCGCGCAGCAAGGCTGGGCGTGAGGCCTTTCGCGCATGGAGGCGCTCCAAGCAGCTCCTCGATGCCGCACCCGCGAAGCTCCGTCTGCTCTCCGAGCTCTTGTACCGCCATCGAGACCGGCGTATCCTGATCTTCACCAACGACAATGCCACGGTCTACCGCATCAGCCGGGCTTTCTTGGTACCTGCCATCACGCACCGCACGGACATCAAAGAGCGGCGCACCCTTCTCTCCGCGTTTGCCGACGGAAGCATGCCGACCCTCGTCACGAGTCGCGTGCTCAATGAGGGCGTCGACGTGCCCGAGGCAGATGTCGCCATCGTACTCTCCGGCACCAGCACCGTCCGAGAGCACGTGCAACGGCTCGGACGAATCCTCCGGCCGCGTGAGGGCAAGCAAGCCTTGTTGTATGAGCTGGTGGTCGCAGACAGTGTAGAAGAACGAACGAGCCAACGACGACGGGACCACGCAGCGTATGGTGCCGACCTTGAGGAGCCCTCCTGATGACCTCGCTTCACCTCACAGACCTCCGGATCCCGAGCCCCGATCGCCCGATGAGCACCGTGAGCGCCGAGATTCTCGTCAGGGATGGCAAGATCGCGGCCGTTAATCCGGAGGCCCAACCCGACGACGTTCCCGTCCGTTCCCTCGGTGGACGGCTCGTCACGCCCGGCCTCATCGATGCCCATACGCATCTCGTCTGGTCAGGCAGCCGCTCCAACGAGCATGCGATGCGCTTCGCCGGACAATCCTACGAAGCGATCGCCCGCGCGGGTGGCGGTATTCGCTCTACGGTCCGCGCCGTGCAGGAAGCCTCAGATGAGTCCCTGCTCCGTCAGACCGTCGCGAGAGCGCGTCAGCTCGCCCGTGAAGGCGTCACCACTCTCGAGATCAAGAGTGGCTATGGCCTCACGGTCCACGACGAGCTGCGCACCTTACGGGTGGCACGTCAGGTGGCTCATCATGTGCCCGTGAATGTCGTCACCACGCTGCTCGCAGCCCACGCAATCCCCGAGGGCATGACCGCGGAGGCATGGGTCGACATCGCCACCGAAGAGCTGATCCCGCGCGCTGCACACGAGAATCTCTGCGATGCGGTCGATGTGTTCTGCGAGTCCATCGGATTCACAGTGGCGCAGTGTGAGCGCATCTGGTCCTGTGCCCAGGCCCACGGTCTTGCGATCAAGGGACATACCGAACAGCTGTCCAACCTCGGCGGCGGCGTCGCTGCCGCCCGCCATGGTGCGCTCTCGGTAGACCACGTCGAGTACCTTTCCGCCGAAGATGTGCCTGCCCTCGCGGCCTCTGGAACCATTGCCATGCTCTTGCCGCTGGCCTTCTATGCCCTCAAGGAAACCACACTGCCGCCCATCGAGAGCTTGCGCCAAGCCGGCGTGCCGATCGCCATCGCCACCGATGCCAACCCTGGCTCCGCACCCCTGATCTCGCTGCGCCTCGCCGCCCACATGGGCTGCACACTCATGGGTCTCAGCCCCACAGAAGTCTGGAACGGCATCACGTGTCACGCGGCACGAGCGCTCGGCCTCAACGACCGTGGCAGCCTCGCCCCCGGGTCACGCGCAGATCTCGCCATCTGGGATGCGGAGGGCCCCGCCGATATCGTGTGCTCCGTGGGCACACCCATCCTCCACGCCACCCTGCTCGCTGGAGTCTGGAATGACGCATGAGATCTGGACAGGGCGTTCCGACCCCGAAGACGGCCCACGTGCCCGACGATGGCATGATGTGGTCCGCATCGGTGGACCCAGCGATGACGTGGTCTTGCTCGGCTTTGCCTGCGATGCAGGAGTCCGGCGCAACAAGGGGCGACCAGGCGCAGCCGAAGGCCCCGATGCGCTCCGTAAGGCACTCGCCGGCCAAGCGTGGCACAGCCCGCGGTCCATTTCCGATGGGGGCGACATCATCTGCCGAGGCGATGCCCTAGAGGCCGCACAAGAGGAGCTCGCTGAGCGGGTCGCGGCGGTCCGTACAGCGGGTGGACTACCCCTCGTTCTCGGCGGTGGCCATGAGGTCGCTTGGGGCACCTGGCAAGGGCTTCATCGTGCCCATCCGGGAAAGACCATCGGCATCGTCAACATCGATGCTCACCTCGACCTCCGACAACCGGTGGGAGGTGTGGGCACATCCGGTACGCCATTCTTCCAGGTGGCCCAAGCCTGCGACGGTGCAGGCTTGCCCTTCCGATACGCGTGTCTGGGCGTATCCCCCACGGGAAACACCGCCGCGCTCTTTGACCGCGCCGCTGCACGTGGCGTCTGTGTCATCCCCGACCTCGACACCCAACGAGACCCCATGTCGGCCGCACGCCGTGCACTAGCGGCACTCCACGATGCAGACCTGATCCACCTCACCCTGTGTCTCGACGCCCTGCCAGCCGCGGTCGCGCCAGGCGTCAGTGCCCCCTCACCAGTCGGCGTCGACATGGTGGCGTGCTGCACACTCATCGCCGAACTTGCCGCTGACCCCCGTCTCGCCGCCGTGGACGTTGCGGAGCTCTCTCCCCCCCACGACCGCGGGAATCAGACCGCTCGTGCCGCTGCGCGCTGGCTTCATGAGGTGGTCGTGGCAACGTCGTGATGCGTCGCGCGACATGGTCAATCGGACACGCAACCGATAGACTTGCCCGCCTGTCTCGAGGTGGTCCCATGAATCAGCGTCACGACACCAGCCGAACCATCAAAGCGCCAACCGGAACGGAGCGCACATGTAAGTCTTGGCAGACCGAAGCTGCCTTACGCATGCTGATGAACAACCTTGACCCCGACGTCGCCGAGGCCAGCCATGATCTCGTGGTCTACGGCGGAATCGGCCGGGCCGCGCGCAACTGGGCCTGCTACGACGCCATTGTTGAGACCCTCCGCCGTCTCGAAGATAACCAGACCCTGCTCGTGCAGTCGGGCAAGCCGGTGGGCGTGTTCCCGACGCATCCTGATGCGCCTCGAGTGCTGATCGCGAACTCCAACATCGTCCCGCACTGGGCCACGTGGGACCACTTCCATGAGCTGGACCGCAAGGGCCTCATGATGTACGGCCAGATGACGGCCGGCAGCTGGATCTACATCGGCACGCAGGGCATCGTTCAGGGCACCTACGAGACCTTCGTGGCCGTGGCGAAGACCCACTTCAATGGTGATGCGTCCGGTCGCTGGATTCTGACGGGTGGACTTGGCGGAATGGGCGGCGCCCAGCCCCTTGCAGCGACCATGGCCGGGTTCTCAATGTTGGCCATCGAGATCGACCCCGCACGCGCGCAGAAGCGTTTGGAGACCCGCTACGTTGACGAGCTGGCCTATGACCTCGACGAGGCGCTCGCCAAGATCCAGGCGTCACTCGACGCCGGTAATCCCAAGTCTATCGGCCTTATCGGAAATGCCGCGGAGATCTTCCCCGAGCTCCTTCGGCGCGGCATCATCCCCGATGTGGTCACAGACCAGACATCGGCCCATGACCCGCTCAACGGGTATGTACCGGCGGGGTGGTCACTCGACCGCCACCACACCACGAAGGTCACTGACCCCGACGCCGTGGTCGCCGAGGCCAAGAAGAGCATGGCGCTTCAGGTGCAAGCCATGGTCGACTTCCAGAAGGCCGGCGCAGCCGTACTCGACTACGGCAACAACATTCGGCAGATGGCGCTTGAGGTGGGCTGCGAAGAGGCCTTTGCATTCCCCGGCTTTGTGCCCGCCTACATCCGGCCGCTCTTCTGCCAAGGCATTGGCCCCTTCCGGTGGGCGGCGCTCTCCGGTGACCCCGCCGACATTCACCGCACCGACGAGCTGGTCAAACAGCTTGTGCCCGATGACCCTCACCTGCACAACTGGCTCGACATGGCCAAAGAGAAAGTAGAGTTCCAAGGCCTACCAGCCCGAATCTGCTGGCTCGGTCTTAAAGACAGGGCTCGCGTTGCGCGCGGCTTCAACGAGCTCGTTCGCAAGGGCGAAGTCTCAGCACCGCTCGTCATCGGTCGAGACCATCTCGACAGCGGCAGCGTCGCCAGTCCCAACCGCGAGACCGAGGCCATGCTCGACGGCTCGGATGCCGTGTCGGACTGGCCATTGCTGAACGCGTTGCTCAATACGGCCGGGGGTGCCACGTGGGTGTCCCTCCACCATGGTGGCGGTGTTGGCATGGGCTTCTCGCAGCACTCTGGCGTCGTCATCGTCGCGGATGGCACCGATGCCGCCGAGCAGCGCATTTCGCGTGTGCTCTGGAACGACCCCGGAACGGGCGTCATGCGTCATGCTGATGCCGGCTACCAGATCGCCGTTGACTGCGCGAAGGAGCAGGGACTCGACCTGCCGATGCTCGACTGATGGGCCATCTTCGCCTCACACCCGGCCAGCTATCATTCGCCCAGATTCGGCTCGCACTCGAGGGTCCGATCACGGTCGAGCTTGATGAGGCCGCGCGTGCTGCCATCCTCGAGAGCTCCCGAACGGTCACGAACGTCCTCGCGGAGGGACGCACCGTCTATGGGATCAACACAGGCTTTGGGCTCCTCGCCCAGACGAGAATTGCTGAAGAAGACCTTGAGACGCTCCAGCGCTCCATCGTGCTCTCTCATGCCGCGGGGGTGGGTCGTCCCATGGCGCCCGGCATTGTGCGCCTCATTATGCTCCTCAAGATCAACGCCCTCGCCCGCGGATTTTCCGGGGTCAAGCCCGCGCTGATCGACGATCTGATTGCGCTGCTTCGCCATGACGTGCTGCCGATCATTCCAGAGAAGGGCAGCGTCGGAGCATCGGGCGACCTCGCGCCCCTCGCACACATGAGCTGCGTGCTCCTCGGTGAGGGCGAAGCCCTGGTGAATGGCACGGTCATGTCTGGTCGCGATGCGCTGGCGCATGCCGGCCTCACGCCGCATGTCTTGGGTCCCAAAGAGGGCCTCGCACTCCTCAATGGCACCCAAGCCAGCACGGCGCTCGCGCTCTCTGGCCTCCTCCAGGCCCAGTCCTTGCTCAACAGCGGTGTCACCATCGGAGCCATGTCGGTCGAAGCGGCCCTCGGCAGCCGTACACCCTTCGACGCACGCATCCATGAGGTGCGGGGTCAGTTGGGCCAGATCGATGTCGCCTCGGCCTTCCGGTCGCTGCTCGGAGAGCGGTCCGACGTGGGCGACAGTCATGTGGACTGCCACAAAGTCCAAGACCCATACAGCCTCCGTTGCCAGCCCCAAGTCATGGGTGCCGCCCTCGATCAGGTTCGGCATGCCGCACGCATTCTTCTGCGAGAAGCCAACGCCGTATCCGACAACCCGCTGGTGTTCGCTGGAGACAACGACATTCTCTCGGGCGGCAACTTCCACGCCGAGCCCGTCGCCATGGCGGCTGACAACATCGCGCTGGCCATCGCGGAGATCGGTTCGCTCTCCGAGCGGCGTATCGCACTTCTGATCGACAAGACGCTCTCTGGGCTTCCGGCATTTCTCGTGGACAACGGTGGTGTCAACAGCGGTTTCATGCTCGCCCAAGTCACCGCTGCAGCGCTCGCGAGCGAGAACAAGTCCCTCGCGCACCCCGCGAGCGTCGACAGCCTGCCCACCTCGGCCAACCAAGAAGACCATGTCTCGATGGCGACCTTCGCGAGCCGGAGGTTGCACGACATGGCCTCAAATACCCGAGGCGTGCTCGCCGTCGAGTACCTCGCAGCGGCGCAGGGGCTCGACTTTAGGCGACCTCTCACGGCGAGCGAAGCCGTTGAGCACGCGCACCAACGCCTCCGCGATGTCGTGCCGTTCTACGACGTCGATCGGTACTTTGCCCCCGATATTGCAGCAGCGACCCGTGTCCTTGAGCGTGACCCGTTCGACGGATTGCTCTCACTCGACGGCTGACCCACTGCGCGTCTGCGGCAACAATCCCTGCAGGAACATCTTGCGTACGTCCCGAAAGTAGGCCTCATCTGCCTCTTGACGTGCGCCGTCCGAGAGCGGCGTACCAAGCCGTACGTGGTTGCGCTCCCGCGCTTGGAACCAGTGCTCGATGAGTGCAAAGAACGCCGCGACCATGTGACTCGGATCGACATCGGGCCGGATCATGCCGGCCGACTGTGCTTCGCGCAGGCGCTTCATGCCCAGCTCGGGGAGCTCACGCACGGCGAGATCGACTTGCCCCCCTTCCAGCTGGACCCAAGACAACAGACGCACAAAGCGCGGGTTGCTAGCGAGGAAGTCGAACAAGGTCCTGAGGCTTCGAGTGAGCACGGCCTCGGCCTCTTCGGGAGAGTCCATCGGACTGGAGAGGACAGCCTGCTGGGCACTCACGTACTCGGCGTAGCGCCTCACTTTGACGGCATCCCAGAGCTGCTCTTTCGACCCGAAGTAGTGGTGAATGAGGGACTTCGTCACACCAGCGTCGCGCGCAATCGCACTCGCGGCGGCACCGGCAAACCCATGCTGCGCAAACACACGTTCGGCCGCATCCAGAATAGATGCACGAGTCGCTTCTGCATTTCGACGCATATGCCCGCGCTCCACCCTGCGAGTCCAGTACACTGTCCACCGTATCACCGAGAGACAGAGTGGCCGTGCTGATCTTCATGCTCCTCACTGTTTTGACTGCTCTAGGGTCCGAGCCTGACCGCAGCGACCGCGACCTGTTTCTAGAGTGGAGCACCACACAACGCACTACACAAGCGCTGCAGCTCGATCACTACCGCGACGACCCGACCCTGTGGTCCGAGGTCGCAGCCCTTGTCGTCGCCCACGAGAATCTGTGGGTGACGCACCTCGGTCAGAGCGTGGGGGGCCGCCCCATGTGGGCGTTTCAGCATGGGGCGCCAGACCGTCCGGGACTCTTGGTTCTCGCAGGATTGCACGCCATCGAGTGGATAAGCACCGAGGCGGCTCTCGATCTTTTGATTCGCCATGTGACCACAGAGACCACCACGACACGTCTCGCAGTCATCCTCGTGGCGAATCCAGATGGCCGTGCGCGCGTTGCCGCAGACCTCGCCAACGACCGCAGCGTCATGCGTCGCGGGAATGGAGCTGGCGTGGACCTCAACCGAGACTGGGCAGTTCACCGCACAGCGGCCAGAGGCTTGGACGCCCTCTTTCCACGGCGCCTTGGTCTGTCACCTTCAGCGCTGTCACAACCGGAGACGCGCGCCATCGCAGCATTTGCCGAGAACGGTGGGTTCACCCACGCGGCGAGCCTTCACGCGTGGGACCCTCACGGCATGATCTTGCTGCCCTGGGCAGGACGCACCCAACGACCTGCCTCATGGCAGCGCTTGAAGGCCTTGGGTGCCTCCATGCAGTCCCGCCAGCAGCACCCCTACGCGCTTCGCCAACTGGGCCGGCTGGTCCCGTGTGTGGCTGTTCGAGGCACCGAGCTCGATCATCTGCATGGCCTACTCCGTGTAGATACCGTGCTGATCGAGATCTCCCATCGAGACCACACACACCGCACCCAAGGCACGAGGTGGTTCCGACGGTACAATCCCATGCCCGGCCGACGCGACCGAGCAGAGACCGTGGCCGCACTCGAAGGCATGCTCGATGCCCTCGAAGCCTCGGTCAGTCGGTAGCCTCACGCTCCAGCCAGAGGGTGACGGGCCCCTGATTGACCAGTGCGACCTTCATGTCGGCCCCGAAGCGGCCACGCGCCACATGAGTGACACCCGCGTCCTTCAACTGCTCGCAAAACGTATCGTAGAGCGGCTCCGCGAGAGACGGCGGCGCAGCCCCGACGAAGCTGGGCCGGCGTCCCTTTCGACAGTCGCCGTAGAGCGTAAATTGGCTCACTACAAGTGCGCTCCCGCCCACATCCGTGACACTACGGTTCATGCGACCGTCGTCATCTTCAAAGATTCGAAGCCCAGCGGTCTTCTCGGCCAGCCACTTCCCCTCGGCGGCCGTGTCGCCCGGCCCCACACCCAAGAAGAGCAACAAGCCCTGACCAATCTCGCCCACCAGCTGACCTTCGACGCGTACACTCGCCTCACTGACACGCTGGAGCAAGACCCTCACCTAGTTGCCCCTACACACCAGACCCGCGTCCGAGGTGCAGGTCAATGAGACATCGGACCGTGCTCGAAACGGCGCCATGTCACCTGCTGCATTGACGGCTTTACAGGTATACGGTGCCCCATCGCGTGGAAGCTTGAGCTCCTGCGAGCCTTCGACCGTCACCGGCTCTTCAGAGCCGCACGTCACGACCACGCTCTCCGCACTCGTCACCGAAACCGTGATGGTCTTGCCAGCCCGAGATGCACCCGACTTCACCTTGAACGTCGGGACCACTGCGGGCTCGGCTGGGGGGTCTGCGGGGGTAGCGGCCGTCGATGCTGCCTCGTCAGGCGCTGTCCACATCAGGTACGCAAAGCCAAGGCCGCCACCCACCACCAGGACGCCCACCGCGAGCACCACAAGGCCGATAATCATGGCGAGGTTGCCATTCTCCGAAGTGTCGCCCGTGCTCTCCGCCGTCGAAGAGGTCACGACCCGCTCGGTGATCGATGCCTCTACAGCAGGTTCATCCCACGCCGTCGTGACATGCGTCTCGTGGACGGGCTCAACGGGCGGTTCGCGTCGTGGAGTGTCCGCCTCATCTGGCGTGACCACCTCGGGGGGACGCTCAAACACGGGTGGTGAGTCCGTGACGCCGGGGTCCGAGGGCCCCTCGTCATAGACGGTATGATCTTCTGCCGCCGGAGGTTCTTCCCGGGACCACATCTGGGTGACGTCCGCCTGAACCTCTTGACGGCGCGCATCTAGTGGAGGCGTGGAGGCACTCAAGGGCCCCTCATCAGAGACCGGCGCGAGGTCCTCGCCGTCATCGCCCGCCGAGAAAGACTCCTCTACCGGGGTCTCGCCAAGAACGATCAGCATCGTGTGACCATCTGCCGTGCCGCCGCCTCGACGCTTCGGCGTGTAGCTCTGCTGGAGGGGTCCCGTGCTCTGCGTCGGACCGTCGAAGGAATCGAACGAGGTCGCCTCTTTCTTGGTCATGCCTCGAAGCGTCTCGTCATCGCCGGTGATGGCTGCCGCCGCCCACTCCCGCAGTCCGGGCTCGGGGACATCTCGCCGCGCACGGTCGAAGGTCTGAAGTGCATCATTGGCAGAGGTCCGCTCTTTTCTAGCGGCACGAAGCAAGCCGAGCCCGCAGGCTCGCACGGCTTCATCGACTTGGGGCGGGAGGCTGTCGAGAAGCACCTTGGACCACAAGCGCTCCACGGTCTTGTCATGCGCATCGCCTTGCGCGCCCCGCGCGTTGTTCAACCGCGCGCCATCCCCTGTCAGCACCGCAAAGAGCACACGCCCCAACCCATACAGATCCGTTTTGTGGCCCATCGGCACGGCTTCTGGCGCAGCGGTATCGGTGCGGGACATCTCCCACCCCGCACTCACCACCAAGCCGTTCTCCTCGATATAGACATTTCGGATATCGATATCGCCGTGATCCCGACCATCCTCTCGGGCGATCTCTACGATCTCTGCAAGACACGCCATCAGACGCATGGCGGCACCAATCGGCGGTGTGCCCTTCTCGAGAAGCTTGGTGAGTGAGAGGCCGCCTGGCTTGCGCTGCTCTAGCGCCACGCCCGCATCATCTCCATCGCCCGGCATGCAGGTGTAGAGGATCGCCATCAATCGACTCCGCAGGTTTCGGTTCGGGCTGTTGTCTTGCCCCGCCCGGGCCAATTGATCAAGCCGCGGGCCCTAACTTCATCACATCCGGGCAGCGCAGAGCAACTCTCGCACAATCTCCACACAAGCCACCTCGCATGCGGTAGATCTTCGTTTGATGAAGCACCTACGCCCCATGCCTATTGCCCTGTTCCTCCTCGGACTCCTTCCCGCGTGCGACGACTCGCCGGTAGAGTTCCCCGACGGCGCCGTTCCTACCGTGACTTTCGAGAATCGCGCCCAAGACCTCACCGTGTTTGATGGCGAACGCTTCCCCCTCGGGTTGTTTGTGGTCGATACCGACACCCAGAAGGCAGACATCGTCGTAGAGCTCACGGCGAACGGTAGGCGCCTGTGCCTCGGGACCCCCACCGCGTCTGGGTACTTTTCGTGCGATGTGAGCATCATCGAGGGTGACACCCCCATCACTGCAACGGCCACCGACCCGGACGGGCATGTGGGAACGGCGGAGCTCTCGCCCACGGTGATTCCAAGCACACCACCCACGGCACAGATCCTCTCGCCGTCCAACGACTACACATGGGTTGCAGACCAGAGGTTCGAGTTCACTGCCCTCGTCGGCGACAACGAGGAGTCCCCAGAACAGCTTGAGGTGTCCCTAGAGTCCGACCTCGATGGCGAGCTCGCCGTGTCACGCAGCAACAGCCAAGGCTCTGTCGTGAGCGGTCTGAGGCTCAGTGCCGGTACACACAACCTCACCTTGCGTGTCACGGACACCTCTCGACGCACCACCGAAGCCTCGACACGCGTCGTCATGAACCAAGACCGACAGGCACCCGAATGTGACCTCACCGAGCCCATCGAAGAATGGGTCCCCGCCGGCGCACCCATCGACCTTGCAGGAACGGTCTCTGACGATGCGACGCCCATCGATGCGCTCACCCTCCGATTCGGCAGCACACTTCAAGGAGAGATCGACATCCCTACCGCCGATACGCTCGGTAATGTGCGGTCGTCGGGCGTGGTGTTGGACCCAGGGCAGCACACCCTGCAGCTGGTGGCCATCGACCTGTTGGGTCGAACCTGCATCTCGGAGCGAATCTTCACCGCCGATGTCCCACCGATCGGCCAGATCTCCGTACCCATCGCCAACAGCCTCGTCAGAACCGGCGAACCTGTCGTCGTTGAGGCCAACGTCGACGACGTCGAGACACCTCGCGCAGCACTCGAGGTCAGCTGGGCCTCTGATGTCGACGGTCCTCTCGATGGTCCCACCAACGTCAGCAGCTCCGGTACGCTTCAGGGCACGCTTCCTCCACTTAGCCCTGGCCCCCATGTCCTCACACTCACGGTGACAGACTCCCGTGGACTTCAGACAGAGGTGACCACGCAGATCGTCTCTGACCAGCCTCCTGTCCCACCCGTGGTGTCGATCGGTCCCCTCAATCCCACCACCCTCGATGAACTCACCGTCACCATCGACGAAGATGCGGTTGACCCCGAGGGTTCCCCAGTCAGCTACATCACGAGCTGGTCACGCTTGATCGGCGGCCTCAGCGTGCCCGGCACCACACTCCCCAACGGGGTGACCAACCGGGGTGATGTCTGGACCGTGTCGGTCTTTACCGATGACGGCACGGGGCTTTCCTACGGTCCTCCTGGCCAGGCCAGCATCACGATCATCAACGCCCCCCCCTTTCTCAACAGCGCCTCTCTGTTTCCAGACCCCCCCAATGCCCTCACCGGTCTCTCCTGCATCGCCAGTGGTGACTTTGACCCAGATGGCGACGACCTCATCTACACGGCCACATGGTTCGGGGGTTCTCTGACCGCAGGGACCACGAACGACTACCTGCCGGGTGACCAGCTCGTTCGGGGCGAACAGATGACCTGCGAGCTGACCGTCTCGGATGGCGCGCTAGACAGCCCGACGGTCACCTCAAACACCGTGACGGTGGTCAATGCACCGCCCTTCGCTCCAGAGCTCGCCATCACGCCCACACGTCGTACCACCCGTGATGACCTCACCTGTGAGATCACGGCGCAAGAGCCCGACGCAGATGGTGACCCGCTCGATATCACCCTTACCTGGGAGCACAACGGCGCACCGTGGACCGGCACGCTGCTCTCCCAGAACCTGCCGGGCGATACCATTCCCGGACTCGAGACCGTCATTGGAGACCAGTTCACGTGCACGGTCATCGTCAATGATGGGTTTGAAAACAGCGAGGCGGCACACGCCTCCGCCACCGTGCAGCCGGGGTGGGGTGCCCAATTACTGACGGTAGAGGCAGCCGAGTGGCAATTCGAGGGCATGGGTGCCCAAGACCTCCTGGGTCAAGAAGCCTGTGCGCTCGCATCGGGTGACTTCGACGACGATGGCTTCGCAGATGTGGTCTTTTCCTCGAGTGAGCACAATGGTGCGGGCTTTGACTCCGGCGAGGTCTACATGGTCCTTGCCTCCGACCTCGGTGAGGACGTGGTCCAGACCGTCGACGACGGTGCCTCACTCCGTATCCTGGGTGACACCACCGGCGATGAAGCCGGAAGCTGCCTTGGGGTGCTCAACAGCATGGATGGTGTCGCTGGTCATGAGCTGATCGTCGGCGTGCCCTTTGCGCAGCCGACCGTCGCCAACGCCGGTCAGGTCTCGATCTTCACCTCTGGTCAGCTCGGCGCCTCAACACTCACCGTGTCCGACGCCGCCATTCAGCTGGACGGGACGGTGGTCGATGGCCTCGCTGGGACCTCGATCGCCGCGCTCGATGACATTGATGGCGACGGACAACAAGAACTCGCCATTGGTGAGCCCGGCTCGGGGCGTATCTTCATCATGAGCAGCGCGGATCTCGACAATGCGCTCACCACGCCGGGGTCGGACTCGTTGCTGAATGCGACGTGGATCTTGACCACCGAGCTACTCGGAGACGGTGTGGGAACCGTCCTCGCGAGTGCTGGCGACATGAATGGCGATGGCCATCCAGAGCTCCTCGTGGGCGCCCCCACCGCCCTCGTCAACGGCGTCGAGAAGGGTGCGGTCTACGTGGTCGATCTCGCGGACACCCCCGCTGGAGAGACATCGCTGTCCAATGCATGGCTCAAGCTTGAAGGTGTCGATGGTGGCGAGGCCACCGGCGCTTCGGTTGCCGGCCTAGGCGACATCGATGGCGATGGTCTGTCCGACATCTCCATTGGTGCACCAAGTGGGTCGGGCGACATCGCAGAGAGCGGCGTGGCCTACATCCTGTCGTCTGGAAGCCTGCCTACGGGCGGCGCCATCGACCTCTCTCTCGCCGACGTCCAACTGTGGGGTGCCGCATTCAACAATGGCCTCGGAACCGCCTTGAGCAGCATCGGTGACCTCGATGGCGACGGACTTCGGGAGGTCCTCGTGGGCGCACCGCGCTTCGGCGAGCCCCTCGATCAAAATGGCGTCATGGGCCTGTTGTTGTCGGACACCCTCGCGCTCGACCCCACGTGGTCGCTCTCTACATTCAACACCCTGTTCCATGGGGAGTCGGCGTTTGACCAAGCGGGGCATGCGATCTTGGGCATCGGTGACGTTGACGGCGACGGACTCGACGACTTCTTGGTCTCATCCCCGGATGCAGCCGGTGTGGAGATCAAGGCAGGCAAAGTCTACCTATTTTTGGGATTGCCGTTCGTCACGCTATGAGGCCTCGGCTTCGACCGAAACGACCCGACCGTCGGCCACAGAGAGACAGACACTGTGCTGGCCAAACCGCCACCGCGTTGGCGCCTCAAGCTCCGGAGCGTGCCCGGCTGACGCGAGCGCTTCAGCCACATGCTCTGGGGAGCGGCCAAAGAAGCGCTCACCGAGGAGACGCGTTTTGCGCCCACTGACCTCGACGCAGGTCAACCGATCCCATGGCATCTCAAACCTTAGCTTCACCGTGTCATGTTCGTAGGACCACGCCACGACAGCAGTTCCGTTGAGATCGCTCTCCTCGATTCCAGAGGGTAGTCCGAAGATATCTTTCGCCTGCTGCCTAGACATTCCAAACGTCATGTCTCCGATCCCGACACCTGGAACAAGGTTTCGGCTCTCTTGACGGGTCATGGGCTGCCTCCAGTAGTGGCCTACATACTAAAACCGTGCGAGTATGCACGTCGACCACCTATGACTGGAGATGTCCATGATGCGAAGCCTAGCCGTACTTGCCGGGCTCCTCACTTCCCTCCCCGCCGTGGCCGGAGACGACGCCGGCGTGTGCATTCTGCAAGTGAGCGAGACCTTCACACGGCCCTCGAAGCCAAATATCTTCACCACCAAGATGGACTGCGGGTCGGAACCGAACCGTGATCAGGCCCAGGCGCTCATCGCAGTGTCGAGCATGCCGAACCCCGTCGATGCGGTGGCTCACATGGTCAACAATGGGTTCCACATTGGTGCAGCCACCAGCCTGCTCGCGCGGTCGGGCGGCGCTCGCTACCACTTCTACACCTTCATGCAGCGACCAGAGCCCGTTCGGGCCAATGTCGGGCCCGCAGCAGCAGCGGACATGCCCGAGCCAGCACCTGTCGACGACGCCTCCGAGAGCCTCGACGACCTCGATGACGAGCTCAATCTCGACTGAGATGTGCTAGTGAGGCGGGTCCGACAAGTTGTGTTGGATCCGCCCCATCCATTGAACGAGCTCTTCGAGCTCTGCATCGTCAAGGCCCGCAAACAGCGCGTCCATGACACTGTTGGTCACGTCGACCAGTTGTGGAAACAGGGCCTTCGCACGAGCGGTTGTGCCGAGTAGCATCGCTCTGCGGTCGGAGGGGTCTGGGGATCGCTCAACCCATCCGTCGTCTACGAGCCTCTTCACGAGACGACTCACCGTGACCTCGGACACGGCAAGTTGTGCCGCGAGCTGACTCGCATGCAACGGTTGCCTCGCTTGGAAAAGCACCAGCAGCGCGTTTGCCCGAGCGGGCGTGAGGTCACTTACGCCATGTCTTTCTAGGGTCGTGCGAATCACTCCAAGCAGACGCTGATGAATTCGCGAGAGCGCGAGCATCGTCTCGGCCTGCTTTCGCCGGAAAGAGACGTCGACCTGTGGCAGCATGTCGTTCACCCAGCCCCCCAACCGTTAGCTAGGTAACTACTTTAGCGCAGACAGGACGCAACGCAAACACCCCATCGCCAATGAAGGAGATGGGGTGTTGGGTGTCGCGACCCAGCAGTAGGTCGCAACATGAGTGTCGCTACATGGTGACCATGCAAAGCTCATCGGCGGAGTGAAGAGCCTAGGGCCTTCGAATCTGAACAACTCTCAAGAGGTGGCTTGTCGTTGTCGTTTAAAACACTGACCTGCTCCCGCTGTCACACGTATTGGCTTGATGTGACGTGGTCTCTCTGGGGGTGGACACCCTCCAGGTTGACTCGTGAGCAACCGTTGCCTCAATCGTAGGCTTGTCCATCTCGCGGCTCCGCCGCTGTGGTGCCATTTCCTG
>JBMHDG010000064.1:0-70721 GCA_049889515.1 Myxococcota bacterium | reverse complement strand
GACAAGCCGCGCAAGCGACCCATGGTTTACGAATGTCTTCGAAACGGTCTTCAGCGACAGCCTCGAATGACGTTAGTGCGAATGCAATTGCAATCAGTTTTTTCATTTGGCCATCTCCGATATTTCTGTGGCGTGTTTAGGGTTAGTCACGGGTACTGCGTTTGACTTGTGCATCGTAGCGATGCCGATTACGTAGTCACCTGTGTATTTTTGCGGCTCGGTTTTTGTGCCGCCTCTGACAGAGAAGTCGTCTCTACTTGGGTACTGCGCGAGTTCTCGCCTGCGTTGCTCTGCATAAGATAAGATGCCCGTCGATTTCGTAGACTCGATTGGACGGAACGCTGGCGGTTGGTACTTCGCATAAACTTCTCCTTTTGGTTTTTTTGCTTTACGTTTGCGACCGTGCTGGTCGTACTGTGCATAATTATGAATAAACATAAAAACTCCGTTGGTCGGGACAGTAGGATTCGAACCTACGACCCTTTGCTCCCAAAGCAGATGCGCTACCAGACTGCGCCACGCCCCGACGGCGGGGGCCACTTAGTCTGATTGCCAATGGTTTGCCACGATCCAATTTATGAAGGGTGGTTTGGTCTATACTCCTGGTGCTCAGTGGAGGCAGTGATGACCAAGCCCGACAGCGAAGATGGCGAGACTGGGGCGCTTGTCACCCGACTCGTGCCCATGGTGGAGCAGATCGGCGGCCATGTGATGGAAGCGCTCAAGGCTCCTGATGCCGTGGCGGTACTGACGACGCTGGTGCCGGGAGTTGAAGGGGATCGTCTGGTGTCGCTGAAGCTCTGCGAAGACCAGCTCGCGCACGTGGGGGCACTGCTCGCTCAGCTGAAGCCCGAGCCCGAGAAGGACGAGGAAGAAGTGAAGCGCTGCATCGGATTTCAGTGTCGCATCGACGAGTCTGACAAGGCCTGAAGGCTCACACGCGCGCCAGCTGATCGTGGAGCGCCGTGAAGAAGGCCGCGGCGTGGCGGCCATCGACCAGTGCATGGTGCGCGGTCAGGCACACGGTCATGCGGCCATCGTGCGCCCGACCCCAGAGGATACGTGGCACCGAGTCGAGGACATCGCCCGGCATGGCGTGTTGGACGCTGCTGATGTCGACCCACGGCATGCTGCTCAAGTAGAGCATGTCATCGCGATGCTGGTGGGTAGGGTCGAGACCCGCGGTGGCACGTGCACGGTCGATGTGCTGCGGTAGTGTGGCGAGAAAGTCGGCTCTCGACGGCATCCAGGGGACGTAGCCAAACGCAAAGCGCTCGTCATCGCGAGCCATGGTGCAGGTACAGTCCACCGTCGCATGTTCGACGATGAGGTCGGTTCCGTCGGGTTCAAGCCGAATGCGTTGCCGCAGCTCGGGCACCTCATGAACAGCAGCGAGTACGGCCCAGAGGACGTTGCCGAAGAGTCCGCCACGAGCCTTGACGTGGGTAACGTCGAGCGCCACGGGCGAGCAGAGGGTGAACCACGGGTAGGCGAAGGTGCGAAAGTGCGCATAGGCATCGCTCCGTGCCAGCTGTTCGGGTCTCTGGACCTTCACTCGTCGTCCTCATTGGGGAGGTCGACGCGTCCCCGTGCGATGATGTCGGCATAGGTAGACAACACCTCTCGTGGACGCCGTTCCTTGGTGGCGGGGTCGAGTGCGTAGAGTCCAAACCGAAGGTCAAAGCCATGGTTCCACTCGTAGTTGTCGACGAAGGACCAGTAGTAGTAGCCCTGCACATCAATGCCATCGGCCAGCGCATGCTCGAGCCCGCGGAGGTGCCCCTTGAGGACCTCAGACCCTTGGTCTTCGACAAAGGGCGTGCCGTTCTCGGTCACCACAATGGGGAGGTCGTAGGCCGCGGCTTGGCGAACGACGCGCTCGAGGCCCTCGGGGTAGGGCTCCCACGAAAACTCCGGGAAGAAGTCGAACACGGGCAGATCATCGTAGAGGACGATGGGTAGGCCTGCGGTCAGCACCTGATTGTAGTAGTTGATGCCGATGTAATCGAGGGTGTTGGCGAGGTCGTCGCGGGTCTCATCGACAATGCCATCGAGGTCCTCATCCCACGCACCGGCGGTCAACGCCTCGAAGTAGAGGCGATGGTAGAGGTAGTCCATGTGGTCAGCACCCGTGACGTCCAGCTCGTTGGTGGGGTCCTTCGGGTCGATGGCGGTCATGTTCATGACGATGCCCACGGCAGACGCATCGCCGTCGCCATCAGCATCGACCGTGTCGTACTGCTTGATGGCGTCGTACATCCGGGCATGTCCCACGATCTGGTTCTTCATGACCGCCACGGTGCGGCTGATGTCGAGCGAGAGGCCGGGAGGCGACGAACGGTCTTCACCGGGGAGCGTGTATCCGGAGAGGGTGGTGGCAAAGGGCTCGTTCAGGGTGGCCCACGCGTCGATCTCGGCGCCAAACTCCTTGGCCACCCAGCCCGCATACAGGGCGATCAGGCTTGTGATGCGCGCTTCGTTGACCCACCCATCCGCCGTGCAGGTCTCTCGGTCGAGGTGGCAGGCCACCCCATCATGAACCCAGAGGGGGAGCGTGTAGTGGTTGAGGGTGACCAGCGGATGGATGTCGGCCGCAGCGAGTGCCGCGAAGAACTCATGGTACCGGCTCACGGCCTCTTGATTGGCGTACGCATCGAGTGCTTCAACGGTGGTGGCGGTCTCTGTCTTCGCATCGGGGAAGAGGCGAGACCACTCTAGAGACATGCGGTAAGCGTTGAGCCCCTGGGCTTGCATGAGGTCGACATCGGCCTCGAAGGTCTCCCACATGCCCGGACCATTGCCCACGGGCTCACCGCTGACGTAGAGGCTGTCGTTTTCGACGATCTCGGGCGCATTGACCCACTGGTACCAGTCCGAGGCCACGTCATCGCAGGCCTCTGAAGACCAAGTCGGACATCCCATGTCCACCTGAAAACCGGCGGTTGCCGAACCCCATTCGAACCCGTCAGGAAATGTCGCCTCGAAGGTTGACTCTTGGGGGGTACACGCAGCGAGGAGGGGGAACAGCCATCTCATGAGGGTCTCCGTGGCGAACGGCAGGATATCCAGAGTTCTTGGACCCTGCCCGTGGAATGCATGGCGGGGAAGAGAGGGAAGCGCACCATGCAGAAGTCGCTAGAGATTGTCCCCCTGACCCCTCCACCGATTGCGCAGCGTGTCCGCCGCGATGCAGCCTTTGCCACGGAGGGTGAGAATCGAAACCGCTACCACCTGCCGCGCTCGCTCGAATCTTCGAGTCCCGTGGGCTTTCGGACCCGTGTGGCGATGAGCCATGAGGAGGTCGCGTCTGTCCTGCCACTGCTCTCGCTGTCACGGCCAGAGGCCTTTGTTCCGCCCGAGACGTCCGTGAGCGAGCAGGAGCTCTTCGAGGAGGCCTCCCTCGGCGTCATGAGCTCCCGGCAGTCGACCAACTTTCGCGGGCATCGACAGGTCACCCTCGGAGGGCTTCAGGCAGAGCGCGTCAAGCAGATCTTGCGCCAGCTCGACCCCCTCGAGGCGCCGGTACTTGAGCACGCTGAGTACGTGCACATCGGTCTGTCGCGGCCCTATCGCACCCCCTTCACCTTTCTGCTGACCTTCGTTGGGCACCGCCCGTTCTCGAACCTGTGGACGGTCGCGCAGCGCGCGCTGCGCAAGCGGCTCTGGCATGCCAACGACATTCCCACCATCGGGTACCTTCAGCATCTTCATGTGGGCATCTGGGCCGATGCCATGGAGCGCGCCGCCGTGGTGGCGAGCGAAGGTCGCCGACGTGCGCAGGTCTTCATGGCGCCCTTTGCCGATCAAGCGCGGCGCGATGAACATCCTGCGCTGATGGCCGAGCTTGAGACGCTCGCAGGTCTCACTGCAGCAGAGCGCCGCTTGGGCTGGCGTATCCACCTCGTGGCCCAGGTGGGCACCGTGGAGACGCCGATGGTGCTGGCGCCCTCCACATGGCGAAAGCTAGGGGCCAACCTGTTGAGCTTTCGGAGCGAGCGGATTCAGCCGGGCGTGAATGCCGAGGCGAAAGCCCCCGGTCAGTACCAATCTCGGCAAGACATGGATGTGCCCGACGATGTCGCCGTGATGGCAGGCCGTGCGGCCTACAATGCGTTTGCCCACTGGACCGGAGGCGATCGAGAAGCGACCAAAGATGCCCTGCTGCTCGAGCGCGTCGATGTCTTGACGGACGGCGGCAAAGAACGTCTACGGTCGATTCGTAAGCAGCTCGGTGACATCACAGACTTGGTCTGCAAGTACATTCCGCTCTGGGCAGATCTCCCGGTAGGGCGTGCGCTGACGCGCAATGCCATGAGAGGCAAGAAGGCCTTTGCCCTCGCGGGGCAGCGCATCTACATCGGCGGCCTCGACCGCGACGAGGTGGCACGCTTGGGGTTGCACTGGAACCAAGCGGTGCGTGCGTTTGGTGCGGCTGCAGCGCGATCTTCACTCTACTGCGAGCTGCTCGGGGTCACGGACTTGCCCGACGACTGCGACATGTTGGCGGGTGTCTGCTTGATGGCTGGACCTGTGAACCAAAACGATATTGGAAAGGCGTTCTACGGATACCCCGACCTCTTGCAGGGGGCCTACCCGGGCCGTGACACCACCAGCCTGCTGGTCTGGACCCTCAAGGCGAAGACAGTGGCCGACCCCGTGGGCAACGAAGAGCAGCTGCTCAACGCCAAGCGAAAGGGGGCGCTCGTCGATCTTCGTGCGGGCCCTCATGAGGTGGTGCAGCTCCATGTGGGCGGTCAGCTCGTACCCATGAGGTCGCACGGGGGTCAGGTGAGTACCGAGCGGGCCTTCGGTGATGTCGGAAACTTCGTGACCGATGCCGCGGGCTGCGACATTCCCGGAAACCGGGGTGAGACCTGGCCGCACGGAGGAGAGATGGAATGGTCCAACGACTGATCGTGGTCTTCGCGGCAGCATCATGCATGACAGAGCCCGTTGAGCCGGCCCCAGAAGCGTCCACCAGTTGGCCCGTGGGCATCTGGAATGGCGAGCTTCCGGCCACGTCATCCGTTGCGGCGCCGCGTGGCCAGGTCTGGATGCGGACGGCGATCCACGTGCACAGTCCGTACAGTCACGACGCGTGTGATGGGCAGGGATGGCAGCCTGATGGCCTGAACGAGGCCTGTCATGCGGACCTCTACCGTGCGTTTTGTTCGGTGCGCCTCGATGCGGCGATGCTCACGGACCACCCTGACTATGGCGACACGGTGCCACTTCAGGAGCGCCTTCTCGCAGGCGCCGAGATGGTCATGCGCGACGGGTCTTGGTGGGGTGGGTCGTGGGCGTGTGACGGCGCGCCACATGATGTGTGGGTCACCACCGGATTCGAGGACACGCTCATGCCCGTAGGTTTACGGACAGAGGTGTCGCCTGACGAGGCCAGGCGTCATGACCTTCTCAATCGCGATGATGATGTGGCCTTCGAGGCCATGCGAGCGGGTCAAGGGACGGTCATGTTGGCGCATACCGAAGGCAGAGACCTCGAGACGCTGTTTGAGTATCAGGATCGCGGGCTCCAGGGCGTGGAAGTGTTCAACGTTCATGCAGCATTTTCGCCCGATATTCGTGAAGAAGACCTCGGTCTCGAGCCCTTCGGCTGGGCGGAAGGCATTGGCCCCTTTGTGCAGCAACAGCCTGGGCTTGAGCCCGACCTCTTGTTCTTGAGCGTGCTCGAGGCCCAGACCCCGAGCCTTGAGCGGTTTGATGCGTTGCTGGCCCGTGGGCCCATGATGCCGACGCTCGGGAGCGATGCGCACCAGAACGTTCTACCCACGCTCCTGTCTGACGGTGAGCGCGTGGATAGTTACCGACGAACCCTGCGCTTTGGGACAACCTGGTTTCTTGCCGGGGAACGGTCACCCCAAGGCCTAGACGAGGCGGTCGCAGCGGGCCGATCCCATGTGGTGTTCGAGTTGCTAGGAACGCCCCGTGGCTTTGACCTTGCGCTCGAGACCGCTGGCACCTTCGTCGAGGTAGGCGGTACGGGAGGGCCGGGAACCCTTGTGGTGGGATGTCCGTTGCTGGCCGATGGCTCACCTCGTGGAGAAGAGGACCCAGAGATTGCCGTACGCGTTTTCAGAGATGGGGAGCTGTGGGCAGCGGGCTGTGGGAGACATCCCGTTGGGCCAGGTGTGTACCGCGTGGAGGTGCACCAAGTGCCCCATCATCTTCGGCCCTTTCTTGGAGATGTGGCAGATCTGTTGATCGTATCGCGCCCCTGGATCATATCTGGTGCCGTTCATGTGGTGGAACTGTAGGAGAACACTGGTCAGCCCGCCTTGGTCGGGTACAGAGAAGCTGCGTCCAAGGGAGGAGAACATGCAGAGGTTGGCTGTTGCGTTGGCGCTGACGATGTCCTCGTTGGCATGGGCCGAAGTCGATCCCAACTGTCAGGGGCTCCCCATTCCTACCGACTACAATGAGCAGGTCCAGCAGGACTTTCAGTCCAACTACTTCGCGCTGACGTCTTCGTTTTCAGGCGTTCATGCCCCGGTTCCCCATGCACCCGGGCGTGGCTCTTTCGGGGTGCACGTCAATGTGATGCCGCCGCTGTCGTGTGAGAAGCGCTTTGTGCTGAACTGGACCAAGACCGAAGACACCAACAAGAGCCCGGTGCTGCCAAGGTTCTCGGCGACCTATGCCTTTCCGCAGCTCTTTGGCCGGGTGGTGCCCTACGCGGGCTTCGCGTTTCTTCCGCCGGTGGCGATCAATGGCACGCGCAACCTCATTGTCTCGGGAGAGATGGGCGTCGGTGTGGAGGTGATCGAGCACTTCGATGTGGGGACCCGGGTGCACATGAGCTCTCAGCGAACCTACGGAGACATTGCGACGGCCTTTTCGCCCGAGGAGCCGTCCATCGAAGATGTGTACTTGGGGGGCACATGGGGGGTCGATCTCCTGCTCGGCGCACCCGTGACGGTGGGCGGTCAGGAGCTCACGCCCTTTGTCAGCGTGGGCTACCTCAATGCGTCGACCTTCTTCTTTGTGGGAGACAGCAGCTTTGCAGCCAACAACCTACATCCTTACTCGGGGCTAGCCTTCGCGGCGGGTCTCGACACACTGCTGGCAGGCAGGTTGCGGCTGGGCGCAGAGTTCTACGGTGCGCCGGGCGGCTACTCCCTGCCGCAGGCGGAGGTAGAGAGTGTCGCGCAGGCCTCGCGGTACGGGCGCCTCTACACGGCGCGCCTTCGCATCGGTGTGGAACTCTAGATGCGTTGGTTTACACCGGTGTTCTTCACGGCTTCGGCGGTAGGGGTCTGGGTCTTCAACACCCAGGTCGCGTCAGGCGAAGTACTGGCGTTCTCCTTTCTTGAGCCCGCGGTCGGGCCCGACCCCGAGCGTCTCGGTCAAGCCACCGTGGCGCTGATGGCCCTGATCGCACTGGGATTCGGCATCTCTGCGGCGCGGTCAGGTGAGGCCAGCCCGGCGGAGTAGGTCCGGTACTTGGCGAAACCCACGACCGCGATGGCTGATGGCGTTCTTTTCGGCGGGTGTGGCCTCGGCCATCGAGCGCCCCGGGAGGTCGTCGGGGGCGAAGAGCGGGTCGTAGCCAAAGCCGCCATCGCCCTTCAGTTCACCGAGAATCTGCCCTTCGCACGCACCACTTACCGTCCCAGACCAAGACCCGGTGACGAGCGCGACCACACACCGAAAGCGCGCGGTTCGGTGGGACTGTCCGTGGAGGGCCTGCAGCAGCTTTTGGTTGTTCGACGCTGCTGTCGCCTCGGCGCTGTACCGCTTGGAGTGCACCCCCGGGGCGCCGCCGAGGGCATCGACTTCGAGTCCGCTGTCATCTGCGAGGGCGGGGATGCCGAGGCGATCGAAGGCGAACTGTGCCTTCTGAAGCGCATTGCCTTCGAAGGTGTCGTGTGTCTCGGGCGCTTCGGGAAGCTCTGGATGGTCGAGTAGACTGCGAACGGTCAGTCCCATCGGGGCGAGAATTGCGGCGATTTCCTCGACTTTGTGGGCATTGGCGGTGGCGACGAACACTTCCATGGGGACCTCCGGATGTTCGGTCTATGGTGGGGGCCGTGGCCATGGCAACGCCGAGTTGTGGACGACGCAGGGCGACCGACCGGATAGGCGGGGGGCCCGCATGGGAGCGAGCATGGATGAGCTTGAGACCCTGATCGACCAGCTAGACGAGATCCTCTCCGAGGGGGTCGACGATGGCGAAGATGCCATCGAGCTCGCGATTGTGGCGGGAACGGCTGCGCGGCTTGGTGCATCGGCCGAGGTGCTCGCCGATGCGGTGGCGTTTCGGGATGGCGCGGGTCAGGCCTTCTTGAGAGAGGCCTGGGAACAGGTCGATCTCGAGCGCATCCTCGAGCTCATTGAGGCGGGGTCGACGGGAGATCTCGAAGAGGATGATCTCGAGGAAGTCGTGCTGGACCTCGATGATCTGATCGCAGCTGCGGTCTGGTGTGGACGGCAAGAGCGCATGAGGTCTGCGGCGGCAAAGGTCGCCCGAATGGTGCGCGACCTTCCTGACTTCTTTTCGGGGTTCGCCGCGTACGGGGAGCAGACGCTCGCCCTGCCGGCTGTGGCGGCCGACCTCGATCTCTACGATGTGTGGGTCGCGATCGCTGAAGCTGGAGCGTGGGTCAATGATTAGGACAGTAAATGGCCGCATGTACCATAAAATGTCCTAGCAAGAGAATGCTCAATTCTCCTCTCACATGAGAATGTAGAAGGTTTGTCCTGCATAAGATCTGCAGATCCTCAGAAATCACATGAACAGATGTTCATCGATCTTTGGCCGCAGCTGAACTAGTGTTCAGTCATGAGCCACGCTCCCCACATTCTTGAACACCTGCGGCAGCGCATACGCGAACTCGAGGGGCATGCCCTTCATGCGCACAGTGCACATGGGAGTGGTGTGCCTGCAGTCGATGAGGTCTTGGGGGGCTTGCCTCGTCCAGGCATGGTCGAGGTGGTGGGTAAGCGTGGCACGGGGGTGACGCGTCTGGCGCTGGTCTTGGCGGCTGCGGCGACGCGCCGCGAGCGTGTGGCGTGGTTTGATCCTTCGCAAGTGCTCTACCCACCGACCGCCCGACACCTTGGGGTGCAGCTCCAGAACTTTGTTCTTGTTCGTCCACCGGCTGAGCGCGCCCTCTGGTCGCTAGAACAGCTCCTCCGCTCGGGCTGCTTCGGCCTTGTGGTCGCAGGGACGGGGACAGCGGTCGGTACCTCTGGGCGCCTCCTGGCGCGTGCGGCACGCCTGGGGCACTGCACGCTCTTGCTGTTGCAGCGACGCCACTGCACGGCACTGCCTGCAGACCTGCGTCTACAGCTCGACGGTGAACAGGCGCATGTCACGCGGAGCCGTCGTGGTGTGGCTGGACAGACGGTATGCCTTCCCCCCTGGCCCGAGGAGCTTCACCCATGGTCGCAACCCTCGCGCTGACCCCTAGCGCACGTCGTCTCACCCGTTTTGCTGTGGTCGGCCTGCCCGGCTTTCGTCTGGAGCGCTGTGGCTGGACCTCGGAGGACTGTGTGGTGCTGGTGGCCGAGCGTCACCAAGCACTTCGACTGCTCACGGTGAGCCCCGTGGCCAAGGAGCTGGGGCTGTATCCTGGCATGACAGCCGCAGAGGCCAGGGCGCTGGTGCCCGATGTTCATGTGGAGCCCCTCGACACGCGTGAAGAGGAGGCCGACCTACAGGCGCTGGTCCAGGCGCTGACGTCCTATTCTGACCGCGTCCAGCCCTTGGGGCCGGCGTTGATCGCCCTCGACATTACCCACACGTCGCACCTGTTTGGGGGCGAAGCCCAGCTGCTACAGACCATGCGCAGCACCCTTCAGGCCTATGGGCACCGTCTGCATCTGGCGGTCACCGATCACCCTGAAGCAGGTGCTGTGTTGGTCCGCGCTCAAGGAGAGGACTGCGTGGTTCCTCCGGGCAGCGGGGCTGCCGCACTGGCACCACTGTCGCTCACGTTCTTAGAGCTCTCGGAGAGCTTGGCGGGCGCACTGCATGCCATTGGGCTTCGCACGATCGGAGCGTTTGCTGACCTCGATCCGGCGTCGGTTCGGGGGCGCTACGGTCCAGAAGGCATGCGATGGCACCGCATCGTACGGGGTGAGGTGGCGCCTGGCTGGTTGGCGGCACCTGTGGCTGCGCCTGCAGGGCGTGTGGTGGTTGTGCTCGACGAGCCCTTGGTCTGTGTCGATGCGCTGTTGAGGCATGTCGAACGGGGGCTTGAACAGCTGCATGCTGTGCTGGTCGAGCGCGACCAAGCACTGGCAGCACTCGACCTCCGACTGGCGCTGGAGCGTGGACACGAGCTTCGTATCTCCGTCCATGTGGGGCATCCCACACGCGACCCAAGCACGCTCCAACGTCTGCTCAAGGTGCGTCTGGAGCGGCTGACCCTCCAGAGCCCAATTGTGGGTGTAGCGCTCGATCCGCGCGAGGTGGTGCCTGGCGTGGGGTGGCAAGAAGACCTCCTCGATCGCCGTGAGGCCAATGAGCCCCTACCCGAGCTCTTGGCACGTCTCATCGACGTCTTGGGGTCGGAGGCTGTCTGTCGGCCACATCTGCAAGAGACGTGGCGTCCTGAAGCGGCCTGGAGCCGTGCGTGCCCGCTCCATCCGCCGCAGCCTGCGGTGACGCCGCCCGAGGATCCGGTGGCGCCGTTTGAGCAGACCGCGTGGGAGGCTGTTCACCCAAGACCCACACTCCTGCGGACACCACCCATGCCGATTCGTGTGCTCTCCACCGATGGGGGTGTACCACGAGCGCTCGGCGCAGGTTCTCGGCTGCAGCCCGTGGTGCGCGTAGAGGGACCGGAGACCTTGGAGGGAGACTGGTGGGATGAGCAGGGTGGCTATGCACGCCAATATTGGACGATTCAGCTCGCGTGTGGCGAGAACCTCTGGATCTTTGAGGAGCGTGACCAGTGGTTTCTACACGGAAGCTTCGACTGACGGCCGTTCCTGTCAGCTCAAGATGACGTAGACCATGATCAGCGCAAGTCCGACCGCACCCACATTGAAGCCCCATGTTAGCCACCACCGACTCGAGTCGGCATTGTCGACGCCGTAATAGCGCGGGCGCCGTCGACTCTTGGATGCGGACTTGGCGCGGCTTCGCTGCTGAAGCTCGGTGTCAGTGAGGAAGAGCACTCGGCCGTCGCTGGTGGTGTAGCGTGTGCGTCCGCGCTCCGCGTAGAAGTCGTCTTCGGCTTGGGCTAGGATGGCAGGATCGACCTGTTGGAGGGGATCTTGCTCGAGCTTGAGCTGTTGATGGTGCTGCTCAATTTGGTCGCGGGTCTCCTGCGCGATTTGCTCACGCCGGGAGAGGTGCTCCATCACAAAGGCCCGCTGTTCTTCGGCGTTCATTTGGCCTCCACAAGTTTGGGCCTAGGTCGTCTCTCGGGCGTGGCCACAGGATCAGAGCCATCTCGGACCCACACCTGTTCGGCACCACCAGCTCGTGCCACACGAAGCCCCAAGCCCAACATGAAATACGCGATGGCGAAGGTCACGAGGTTTAGCGTGAATGCCATGGCGCTGAAGGCGAGAATGCTCAAGAGAAATCCTTGTCCAAGGCTCAACGTATACGGCGTTCGGGAACGGTTGGCGGCGTTCCATGCGGCCACGTACAGCTGATATCCCAGAAACAGATGAGAGAGAATGCCTGGGATGCCCTGTTCTGCCGCCACATTGATGTAGCTGTTGTGGGCGATCTTCCACACCTGGCCCGCAGACACGTAGCTTGCGTGAATACGGAAAAGCCCGGTCCCCACACCGAGTACGGGGTTCTCGAGGAAGATCTTCACGCCCGCTTCGAGTAGCGCGCGTCGCTCGGAGAGCGACCCATGACCGAGGTCGGCCTCGAGGGTCGGGTTGAGCAGCGTCGAGTAGCGCAGGCTCAGGGCATCGAGGTTGATGAAGAGTGGTGCGGCAGCGAGCAGGCCGACGCCAGCCGTGGCGAGCAGCCACCGTCGGTCGCGCAGCAGGTAGACAATACCCGGGCTGATGACCACCATCGCGAGGAGTCCAGCACGCGACATGCTCTGGAGGATGGCGGCCGGGAATGTGAACAGGACACCCAGAAGCAGGAAGGTTGCGGACCAGTGTTTGTCACGCGCGAGGGCGCCAATCAGCATGGGGCAGACCACCAAAAGCGCTGTCGACCACGCATTCGGATCATCGTATGCGCCCGAGGTTCGCTGCTGCCATGCATGGTCAAGCGTGACATAAAACCCTTCTTTTCGCTGGGTGGCGAGGGTCCAGAGCAGCACGCCGACGGTCATGGCGGACATCAGGCGCAACAGCCATGGGATGTCTTCGTCAGGAATCGCCTCGTAGATGAGGTGAACCATCAGGGCCAGCATCAGGACACCGATTGTGTCCATATACCCCCAAGAGGGCATGATGGCGGTGATCAAGCTCATGACCATCGTGCAGATGATGGCGAAGAACCCCGTGGTCATGGGTGTGACCGAGAACAACCGCTTGCGGGACACCAGAGCATTCAACAGGTGTGAGCCGACGGCGAACAGCACCATGGTCTTCGACAACGTGAGTGGAAGCCCGAAGATGCGCAGGGACGTCATACCACGGGAGTCGAGGAGAATCCCCAAGAAGGCGAGTGCGATGGGGATCGTAGGGCGGCTGACGCTCGCATAGGCGACAATCACCCCGACCAACAGGGCAGCGGGCAGCCAAGACTCCACCATCGCTCCCGCACCGAACATGACGGCGAGCGCGAAGGCGAACGGCGTGCTGAGCACAGCACGGCGGCCAGCTTCAATGAAGGTCGGGCGTTGGTTCACTTGGCGGCTTCCTCGCCATTACCCTCGCCCTCGGGCATCTCATAGTTCGCGTAGTAATCTCGGTATGCGTAGTAGTACTTGTACTTACTACCCGCGCGCTGCAGGTCGACGTTGTTGAGCACAACCCCGAGGAGATTGGCGTCTACCTTCTGCATGAGGTCGATGGTCTGCTTGACCACTGCGCGGCTGACCGACTGCTCTTTGACCACGAGCACGATGCCGTCGACGTGGCGCGAGAGGGTCACGGCATCGGACAGTGCAACAGACGGTGGTGTGTCGAGAATGACCACATCAAAGCGCTGCTCGAGCTCATCGAGGAGCCGCACCATGGCGTCGGAGGCCATCAGCTCGGCGGGATGGTCGGTGAGGGCACCAGAGTAGATGCACGACAGCTTGGGGACCGGCGTAGACTGCGGCAGATCGTCGACGTCGGCGGCGCCGACCAGGTAGCTTGAGAGCCCCACACGGTTGTCGGCATTGAAGATCTTGTGGACGCGGGGTCGTCGAAGGTCGGCATCGATCACCACGACGCGGCGTCCCATCTGGGCAAAGGCGATCGCGAGACGCATGGTCGTGGAGGTCTTGCCCTCGCGTGCAATGGAGCTCGTGACCAACAACCGTCTCGGAGGTGGACCGTTGGGGTTCATATCGAGCATGGCGCGAAGCCCTCGTACAGCCTCGGCGACACTCGATCGTGGATTGTAGTGGGTAAAGAGGTCGGCAGCCTGCGAGGACTCTTGGGGAGGCAGGCGTGGAATCAACCCCAAGAACGGAACCTTAAGGTGGGTCAGGACGTCGACCTGACTCGTGATGGAGTCGTCGAGATACTCGCGGATAAGACCCAAGCCCACACCGCCGATGAGTCCGGTCAGGCATGCCACGGCGAGATTGAGTGGGATGTTGGGCTTGAACGGTACTTTAGGAGGGAGTGCTCGGTCGACGATCTGCACATTAGACAGCTGCGTCTGGGCCGTTAGCGAGACCTCTTGCAGGCGCTCCGACAGGCGATCGAAGAAGCTCTCGCGACGGTCGAGCTCGTTCTTGAGGCTGTCATACTCGCCACGTCGCACACGCTCATCGAGCATCTGCTGCTTGACGTTGCCGATCTGCTCCAAGAGGGACTCTTGCGTGGCGACGAGCGCTTTGACCGTAGCGGCTTCGCCGTCGATGAGGCGTCGCACTTCTTGCTCGAGCGTCTGTCGTAAGGACTCGATGCGCGCCTCGGCCTGAATCCGGTCGGGATGGCGTGGCCCGTACCGCGTGGCGACATCTGCGCCCTTGGTCACGGCGTCGGCGTAGTTCTTGGACGCGGCGTCGAGCAGCGGGGAGTTCAGGATCTTGACCAGCTCATTGTAGGCACCGGCATTGAGCATGGCGCGATGTTGAACGAGCGCGGTCTCCTTCTGAACTCGCTCGGCGCTGCGCTCACCGTGGGCTTCGTTGAGCGCTGTGAGCTCGGCTTGAAGCGTGCCGATGCGCTCCTCGATGTCGGCCGTGTTGGTCTGAGCCATGAAGGTATGGACATCTCCGCGGGCCTCGTCCATGGCGGTGCGGGCCTCGCCGAGCTGTTCCTCGAGCCAACTGGTGGCGCCGGCACTCGCGTTGCGTCGGCTGTCGAGGATGCTGTCGCTGTAGGCCTCGGCCAACAGGTTGGCCAAGATGGCTGCGCGGTCAGGGTCGGTGTGCTCGACATGAATGTCGATGAGCTGAGATTGCTCGGCCGGCACGACCGTGAGCATGCCGAGGAGCATGTCGGCGCCAGCCTGCTCGAGTGCCAGGTCATCGTAGCCAGCATCGTTGTACCGTCGGACCACTTCCTCCCGGAGTGCACGCGACATGATGACCTGAATCTGGGTGCGATAGAACTGCTGAATCTCGAAATATCCGCGCGTGTTGAAGTCCACGACTTCGTTGACCGTCACCTCTTGGCCCGCACGTGGGCTGAGGTGAATCAGTGCGGTTGCACGGTATTCTTTGGTGCGGAGGACCGAGCCGATGAGCGTGACGACCAGAACGGTTCCGAGGAAAAGGAGGATGATGGACCGCTGCTTACGCAGGATGGGCCAGATGTCCTCGATCTGAAAGTCGATCAGGGGAGAGGTGGTCTGAAGAGGGTCACGCACAGGTGCTCCGGGTCAGGGAAGTCGGGCGGCCACGCCACTGGTGGCGACAGCATCATCGAGACGGGTCTGCAACGCGGCACAGCGCTGCGAGACCCGAGGGTCGAGCGCCGGTGGTGGTGCATCATGGAGAAGGTCGGTCATGGGGGAGGTCCCCATGTGTGGGGCGGCATCGGCGCAGCCAATCCACGCAAACAGGTCTTGAGTGTCTGCGCTCTTTCCGAGGCTCGCTGTAGGCGCAATCGCCACACGTGGGTTGGTCTCTAGCTGCAGCGAGAAGAAGAAACTGTGGCGCATCCACCAGAGCAGGGCGACGGCGTCAGCCGCGGTCAGGTCGTCGTGGATGATGTCGCGAAGGTCGGCGATGAGATCGTCGGGGAGACGCTCACCCTGCCACCCCGCAAGGTGCTCGCGGGCCTCGGCGATGTCGCGCAGTGTCTGGAGGGCGGACTGGGGTTCGCTGGCGTCGAGGGCACGCTCCACGGCCGCTTCAAAGCGCTCGTAGACCCAGAGCACCCGAGCGGTGTCATGCACGTCGAGCAGTCGGTCGGCTAGATGGCCCTCGTGACTCGCCGCGTAGATCACAACGCCGGCCGGTGTCAGCCGTGTGAGGAGGGCAATGGAGGCCGGGCTGCGAAGGCGGTCGGCGTCAAATGCGATGGCAGAGTCGGGGGTGTGCACCCAAAGGCCATCGGTATGTTGGAGGGATTCGATGAGGGGGGTCCACGCTGTGGTGGGTTCGCCCACCACAAAGAGCGCGCTCGAGACGCTACCGTCGGGCTGGTCGACCCACTGGCGAAGGGCCTTGCTTGCGAGACGCACCGAATGTTTGGCGTTGGCCCGTTGTTGTTCGAGGGCCGCAAGGATCGACATACACATTCCAGGGCGAAGGGGCGACGCCTTTAATCAGGGCAGCCCCGGTCCTCTCGGAATGTAGTCCCCACCCATGGGACCCGCCATGCCAACTGCGAGATGCAGCGGGAGGATCGCGGATTTTTTTCGTCATCGGGACACCCACGTTAGGGCAGGACGAGAGGGAGGTCTGGCGGTTGACCAGCACGGCACCACGCGGAAACCTGTTGGCCCTCACGGTGACACGGGTCATTGTGGCGGCCTCGGGACTGATCGTAAATGTGGCCTTGGCACGCATGTTGTCGCGCGATGACATGGGCCTCTACCAGTGGGTGTTGTCGCTTGCTGCTCTCGGGAACTTTGGGGCCACACTCGGACTGGGCGCATGGGTCACCCGTGAGGTGGCACGTGATGCCTCGCAACAAGCCTCGCTGGTTCCCCGGGCGCTGGTGACGGCCGGTCTCTCTTCCGTGGTGACCGCCGTGGCGATGGTCGCCTACGTGGCGATGCGCAATCCGCAGCCGGAGGTCCTCGTCGCGGGTGTGTTTGGAGCCGTGGCTGTCATGATCAACGGCGCTGCACAGATCACGACGGGGGGGCTCCACGGGCTACGCCGTATGGGCCTTGAGCTGGTGCCGATGATGGCAGGACGTACGGTGCTGGTTGCCACCCAGCTCATCGGTCTGGCGTTGGGGGTAGGGCTCGGCACCCTGTTCGCAGGTCGCGCCGTGGGTGCCTTGGTACTGCTCTTGGGACTGTGGTGGACCCAGTGGCGTCAGGTGGGCCCCTACGTGGTGCGCGTCACGCTGGCGCACATCCGCGAGGTCGGCCGTCAGGGGTTGATGTTTGGTGCCACTGTCTTGTTTGGTGCCATCTATGCGCAGGCCGACACGCTCATGGTCGAGGCCTTCGTGGGTCTCGACGAGGTGGCGCGCTACCGGGTGCCCGCAGTCGTACTGCTCCAGCTGGCCTTTGTCGCCACGATCCTCGCGCGAGGCCTGTATCCGCGATTTTCACAATTGACGGGGCATGTCGACAAGGCTGGCGAGCTTCTGGGGTTTCAGACGCGCATGCTCCTGCTGGTCAGCATTCCCGTCGCCGCGGGTGGTGTCGTGGTGGCTGGGCCGTTGATCGTCGCGTTGATGGGCTCGGCGTACGATGATGTGGCCCCTGTCTTTGTCTTGCTGTTGCTCGCGGTGCCGGTTCGGTTCCTCAATGCGGGCTTTGGACTCTCGTTGACCGCGCTGGGGCAACAGCACCGCCGATGGCGTATCGATGGCTGGGGTGCCGTATTGAATGTGGGCCTCAACCTCGCGGCCATTCCGTTCTTGGGTGCAGAAGGCGCCGCACTGACCACGCTCCTGACCGATGTGGTGGTCTGCGCTGCGATCTGGCGAGAGATCGGCCGGGTCGCTCAGACACCAGGCGGCTTCTTCGCAGGCACTGGACGCATTGTGATCGGCGGTTTGGGGATGGCTGGGCTCGTGTGGGCTGCTGCACCGCTAGGGCTCGTCGCCCAGCTGGCACTTGGCGTGGTGAGCTTCCCGTCGCTGACCTGGCTTCTGCGTTGCTGGACGCTTCAAGACATCCGACGGCTCCGGCGCGTCTAGGTCGTGTGCCAGGAATGGGGTAGCGGGCGGCCGAGTGCGCGCTGCAGGGCCATGAGGTCGTCGCTGACCGCGGCAAGAATGGTCCGCCGATCGTCCTCTGTCATGGGTGCGAAGGCACTTGGGTCGGTACCTTGTCGGATAAATAGGCGCTTGAGACCGGTACGCTTGAGACCGTGAACGACCCACGCCATATCGTGGGCGTATAGCCATGCCAGCAGGCGCCGTCCCAGTGCGTAGGAGCGGTGGAATCGAGGTGTGGTGCTCGTGTTGCGGGCACGACCTGCGTCGCTCAAGACATGAGCCGCATCGACGCCAATGTGTTGGAAGATCTGCGTCATGACCCCCGTTGGGTCATTCTTGAAGTCCTCGAAGAATACGACGAGCAGCTGCTCGCGGTTGAAGTGGGCCCAGAATCGTGAGAGCTGTTCGTGGTAGCGGCCCCGTGCGATGGCATTGGGATGTTCGCGAAGGAACTCCGCTACCTGCTGGCGCTGGCCACTCTCTTTGACGTGGAACTTGTATTGGGAGTAGGCACGGTCCACCGGATCGCGGAGGAGCACAAACAACCGAGCCTCGGGCACCTGCGCTGCGATACGCGCTGCCGCCTCGGGGCAGAACAGGTAGCCGGGCGTGACCTCTCCCGGGGTTCGTGAGCCGGCATGCGAGAAGTGGTCTGCGTACCAGTCTCGACCGCGGTCATAGTAGCGGTCGAAGAACATCACCTCTTTGCGATGCCGGGGCAGTGCGATGTCGGGATGCTGGGCCAGCAGTTCATGCACGGCGGACGTTCCGGCTTTCATGGCGCCAATCCCAAGAAACGCAGGAAGCGTCATGGCGTACCCTCAAAACCCCAGGCGCGGAGATCGGGGGTGAGCAAGTCCTCGATCAAGGCTTGTTCCTCTTCGGTGAGGGTCTGACGCCACCGTGTGTCGTCCGAGGTCATGGGCGTGGCCAACACGCGTTCGCGGAAAAGGTCCGAGGCAGGGAGATCACAGAAGATCCGAATGCGATCCATGACCTCGGGCGTATGGGCTACGAGCTCGTCGTATCGAAGCTCGAGAAGCTGTCCGTCAGGGACAGCACGCAAGCCCTCGTCGAGATGGCGCATGAGAATGCGCCAATACAGGCCGGCGAGCACGAGCTCATGGCGGTCGGAATCAAGGTAGGCTGCGCGCTCCTCGTCCGTGAGCGGTCCCCATCCCCAGTGGCCTTCGCCACTCCACCAGCCGACCTTGCAGAGGCTGGCGGCCACGGACCGTCCATCGCGCTTCACATGAATGAACTGGGCATCCGGAAAGGCGGCCAGCAGGTACGCAGCCCTCGGATAGCCCGTGTGCTTGAGTGCAAATCGGCGTTTGCCTGACGCGCGGAGATGTTGCGTGACCATCGCTCTCAGGCGTCTGGCTGCCTGTGGCGTCATGTCGTCGGCGGTCAGGGCGCGCGGACTGGTGAAGACCCCATCCGTGGCTGCATTCAGCAACCGGTAGTTCTCGGTTGGCTGGGGAATCCACTTGGGAGGCGCCGAGGACAGCAGTTGGGACAGGCCAGGAAGGCGGTGGATGTGGTGAAGCGCAGCCCAAGAACCGCCGCCCGGGAGGTAGCTTGTGTAGTGGCTCTGCCAGGTCAGGGACGGATGGTAGGTCAGCAGGCGATAGAGGAGGCTGCTGCCGCATCGGCCGGTGCCAATCAAGAAGATGGGGCGGTCGATCGCAGACATGGGTCAGCCGGCCTTGCTTTCGGCCGCGGGGGGGGGCGCTGTGAGCGGCACCAATGCGGTGCCTAGCTCGATGGTGGCCGCTTCGACGGTGGACAGTACGGCTTCATGATGCGCGTCGTCTGCGTGCCACCAGAGATGAAGCGACCCGAGCATCCCTCCCTCGGGGTGGGGAATATTGAAGGTCTCCTGCTGACCCAGTTCGGTGGCGTCCTCGTAGGTCCATGTCCACTGTCGGACTGGCTGACCGGGGAGGACAAACTCGGCTTTCATGGCACCGGTCGACATCGCGAGATGGGACACGCGACTCACGAGGGCCTCAAGGGATACCTCGCCCACAATGTGTGCCTCATGGGACTTGAGGATCTTGCGGACCATGCGGTTTCGCTCGCGAATGGCACCCGCCACGCTGACCTCGACGCCAAGCTGCGCAGGAAACGCCAGCACACCGATCTGTCGGAGGAGAATCGCCGCGGTCACGAGCGAGAGGAAGAACAGCAGCTGGTCGGTCCAGTCACGGTTGAACCCGACACCTAGGGCGAGGATCGCAAAGATTGCGGAGAACCCATACATCACGAGGACCGTGTTGCGATGCGACAGCCCCGAAGCGAGCAGGCGATGGTGGATGTGCTGCCGATCTCCCGCGAAGAGGGACTGACCAAACCACGCGCGCCGTGCCAAGGCGAGGAGCGTGTCGAGAATGGGCAGTCCTAGCGCGAGGACAGGCGTGAGCATGGCGACGGCGACGCGGCCCTTGTGGGAGGTCTCGACAGTGACGACCGCGAGCACGAACCCGAGGAACATGCTTCCGGTGTCGCCCATAAAGATCTTGGCAGGGTGGAAGTTGAAGACGAGAAAGCCGAGGACGGCACCGGCCAAGCAGCAACAGAGGAGCGCCAGCAGCACATTGCCCTTGGCGATCGCGAGCACCACGATCGGGAGGAGGCCGAACAGCGCCATGCCCGCAGCGAGGCCATCGAGCCCATCGATCAGGTTGACGGCATTGGTGACACCTACGATCCAGAGGATGGTGACGGGCCAGGCGAGTAGCCCGAGATGCATCATCTTCAAGAAGGGTAGGTCGACCCTGTCGATCACAAAGCCGAGGTTGCAGAGGATGAGGGCGACGCCAAGCTGGACGAGGAGCTTGAGTCGTGGGCTCGCGCCCTTGAGGTCATCGTAGAGCCCGAGGGTGGCGATCATGAGACCGCCACCCAGGAGTCCGAGCGCGAGGTCAGAGTCGTTGAGCAGCGAGTCACCGACGCGCGTGCTGTAGAAGGACAGTCCTACAATGGGCGTGTAGAAGGCGGCGACGATCGCCACGCCTCCGAGACGCGGGATGTTTCCGGCATGGACCTTACGGTGGCTGACTCCGGCATCATCAAAGGTGCCCGCATGACGGGCAACGCGAATCATCACGGGTGTCAGCACGACACTCGCGATGAATGACAGCAGGAGACTGACGAGAAAGGTATCCACGCGGTCCTCATCCTTCGGGGTGGACGTAGCGCAAAATCACCGACCCTGCGTCAACTTGTTGGCGGTCGGTCTCGAGGCCGGGCGTGTCTAGGCCTTGACGTTCTTGTCGTACCAGTCGAGGTAGGCCTCGAGGTCGCCCGTGTAGTCGATGAGCTCACCCGCCTTGGGGTAGGCGAGGATACGATCTGCGACGCTGGCCAGCTCTCGGTCATGGGTGACGAAGAAGAGGGTGCCGGGAAAGGCCTCGATGGCTTCTCGAAGGGCGGAGATGCTCTCGAGGTCGAGGTGGTTGGTGGGCTCATCGAGGATCAGCACGTTGTACTGCTTGATGATGAGCTGGCACATCTTGAGCCGCGCAGCCTCGCCACCGGAGAGTGTTGCGGTGGGCTTTTTGCCGTCTTCGCCCGAGAACAGCATGCGGCCGAGGATCGCCCGAACGTCTTGCTGGTTCATGCCGGGGCGCTGCGCATGGAGCCACTCGAAGACGGTGTGACCGGGCTCGATCTCTTCTCGATGGTTCTCGGAGAAGTAGCCCACGCGTACATTGTGGCCCCAAGAGAACCCACCCTCTTTGGGCTCGAGGCGTCCGGCGAGCGTCTGGCAGAGGGTGGTCTTGCCGAGGCCGCTGCGGCCGACGATGGCGATCTTCTCGCCCCGTTGGTAGCGCGCATGGAGTCCGGTACAGACAGACACATCGCCGTTTTCGTCATCGTATCCTGCAGAGAGGTTCGTGATCTCGAGGACGTCGCGACCGCTTCCTTCACCTTCATCAAAGCGAATGAACGGACGGGTGATGTTGCTGCGCTTGATCTCGTCGGGCCGCAGCTTTTCGATCTGCTTCGCGCGCGAACGTGCTTGGCTGGCGCGTGAGCCCGCACCGAACTTCTGGAGGAAGTCTTTGAGCTGAGAGATCTTCTTCTCTTTGGCCGCGTTCTCTTTGTCGACCCGTCCGCGCACCTGCGCCTTTTGCCGGACCATGTCGTCATAGTTGCCGGTGTAGGTGATGATGGTCTCGTAGTCGATGTCTGCGATGCGGTCGCACACGGCGTTGAGGAACATCCGGTCATGGCTAATGACGACCAGAACCCCGTCGTAGGTCTCGAGGAACTCCTCGAGCCATCGAATGGAGTCGATGTCGAGGTGGTTGGTGGGCTCGTCGAGAAGCAGGGCTTCCGGCTTACCGAAGAGCGCTTGGGCCAGCAGCACGCGCAGCTTGAGGCCGCCCTGCAGGTTCTTCATGGGCTGTTCGTGTAGCTCGGCGGGAATACCGCAGCCTTCAAGGAGCGTGGCGGCCTCTGGCTCGGCCGTGTAGCCGTCTTCTTCGGCCACCACACACTCGAGCTCCCCGAGCATGTCGTTGTCGGCATCCGTGAACTCACCGCGGGCGTAAATCTCCTCTTTGCCGACCATGGCTTCCCAGAGGCGGGGGTTGCCCATGATGACGGTATCGATCACGCGGTGCTCGTCGAAGGCGTAGTGATCCTGCCGGAGCCATGCCGTGCGCTTGGGGCGATTGATCACGCCGTGGTCAGTGTCTTCGACGCCGATCAAGATCTTCATAAAGGTGGACTTGCCGGCGCCATTGGGACCCGTGAGGCCGTACTTGAGCCCCTCACGGAAGACGCAGCTGACGTTCTCGAAGAGCGTTCGCCCGCCATAGCCTTTGACGACTTCTGTCACCGTGATCATGACCTACCTCCTCGCATGGGGCCGCGTGTGTAACGCTTTTTGCTGTCGAAGGGTGGTTTCATCACCCATCGGTCATGGCGGACCCACACATCCCGTCATTTGTTGCGGGAGGGTTGCAATACAACAGCGGCGCCCAGGTATGTGGAGCCGCTGGTTTGGGGGAGTCATGAACGTTGGTGCACATCCACTCGTGGTCGCCGTGGCCCTTGGGCTCTTGTCGCCACAGGTGCTTGAGGTCTCTGACGACGATGCGCCGCAGCTCTGTCAGGGGGACGGCTCGGCGGACGGTGTCTCTACGGTCAAGACGCTGGAAGATGCCGCACTTTGCGACGGCGCAACCACGCCACCAGTGGCACCCAAAGCCAGCTGACACCCGGCGTACTCGACTGACAGCCACCGCACCCCGTGGGCTCTGGCTCCGGGTCGAGGTCCGTGGGGTCAGGCACGTCGCAGAGGTCGTCATCCACGGCATCGCGCCAGTCTTCGCTGCCATCACAGTCCGTGTCGGCATCTGACTCTTCGGCATCTGGAGACCCATCTCCATCGCTGTCGAGGTCTAGGTGATTGGGGGTGGCATCGCTGTCGAGGTCGTCTGAACCCTCGATCAGTGTCAGGCGACCATCGCCGTCGTCATCGGTGTCTAGGGGGTCGATGATGCCATCCGAATCGGTGTCATTGGGAGCCTCTGGGTTCCCGGCCTCGGTCGCATCGTCGACACCATCGGCGTCTGTGTCCGCGGTGTAAGGGTCGGTGCCGAGCGTGGCCTCTTCGCCGTTGGTCAGGCCATCGCCATCAAAGTCAGCCAGAATGCCGTCGCCATCTACGGGGTCGTAGGCGTTGACGACGCCATCGCCATCGTCATCGAGCGTCCACCCTTCAATGGCCGTAGGGCGCCCATCACCGTCGTCGTCCGCGTCGAGGTGATCGGGAATGGTGTCAGGTGCGCCGACACCTGCGCGGTTGGCCGCATCTGAGTTCCGGTCGCCGACGGTGAAGTCCCCGCCATCCGTGCATGTCCAGTCCTCATCCACCTGAACCAGCGTGGGGTATCCGTCTGCGCAGGTCCGGCGTTCGACGAGGGTGGGAAGGCCATCGCCGTCGTCGTCCTCGTCAAGGATATCGGGTGTGCCGTCGCCATCGGTGTCTTGCGGTTGGTCCGGGTTCGGAAGCTCAACACCATCATCGACACCGTCGCCATCGCTGTCTGAGGCGAGCGGGTTGGACCCCACCTCGGCCTCGGTGCAGTTGTCGAGTCCATCGCTATCGGGGTCGGCTGTGCATCCATCATCGAGGCAGTCGATGTAGTTCGGCAGGCCATCGCCGTCTGCATCGGCGATGCCCTCGATAGCATCGGGGACGCCATCCCCGTCGGCATCGTCATCGAGGAACGACGGGATGCCATCGCCCACGGGTGTACCATCGCCGTTCGCGGGGTCGGCGCAGTCCACATCGATAAGACCCTCGGCCACGGTCGGGATGCCGTCCCCGTCATCATCGGGGTCATAGGCATTGACCGTCCCATCGCCATCGGAGTCGGCGGGGCTTGCAGGATCGGTGGGTTGCGTTCCATTCCATTCCTGCCCATCGAGGACACCGTCTCCATCGGAGTCATCGAGTAGGTACCCATCCGCGGGTGCGAGGGGCTCGTCTGCGATGGCGGCAAGCTCATTGAGGGTGGGCACACCGTCGTCGTCATCGTCATCGTCGATGGCATCGTAGAGGCCATCACTGTCGCTATCGACCATCATCGGGCTGCCCGCACCATATGCTTCGTCGGCCGACGGGAGGCCATCGCCATCGTCATCGGTGTCGATGCGGTTGTCCTGACCATCACCATCGGTGTCACCGGTCTCGAGGACGTCCGGAATGCCATCCGCATCGCTGTCGAGGTCCACAAAGTCAGGGATGAGGTCGCCGTCTGTGTCGGTCAGGCCCTCGGTGGCATCGTCGTGGCCGTCGCCGTCGCTATCGAGGTCAAGATGGTTGGGGAGTGCATCGCAATCGAGGACCGCCGGCGCAGTTGCACAGGCATCGGGTTCGGACTGTAGGACTTCGAAGAAGGTGGGGATTCCATCCCCATCATCGTCGTTGTCGGTTCGGTCTGGCACGCCGTTGCTGTCGGTATCTGCGTCGAGCTCATCGACGTCTGGAACACCGTCGCCATCGCTGTCGGTATCGAGGTAGTCGGGGACGCCATCAATGTCCGTCTGGACGAGGCCTTCGGACAGGTCGTTGAATCCGTCACCATCGCTGTCGGTGTCGAGGTAATTGGGGATGCTATCCCCGTCAGGATCGTCAGTTCCCTCCGTGGACGTGTCGATACCATCGCCGTCATCATCGGCGTCCATGGCATCAGGGATGCCGTCGCCGTCGAGATCATCATCGATGATATCCGGGGTACCATCGCCGTTGAGGTCGGCGGCCAAGAGCCCGTTCTGGTTGCTGTCTTCTTCGAGGGTGGGAATACCATCGTCGTCGTCGTCATCATCGACGTAGTTGTCGGTGCCATCGCCATCGGTGTCCGTCCCTACAGGTGACGCGCCTGGAAGGGGAGCGCCGCTGGGGTTGACCGGCACCTCGAGTACCGTGGGTATGCCGTCATTGTCGTCGTCTGTGTCGATGCGATCGGGCAGGAGATCACCGTCGGTGTCTACGCCCTCGAGCACGTCGGGTACGCCATCCTCGTCGCTGTCGAGGTCGATACGGTCTTCGAAGCCGTCGCCATCGGTGTCGATGGGGCCGGGGTAGCCATTGGCCGTGTTGGCCTCGATGGCATCGGACCACCCATCGGCGTCGGCATCGGTGTCACGGAAGTCCTTCACCCCATCGCCGTCGAAGTCTCCGAAGCCTTCGACAGAGGTGGGAATGCCGTCACCGTCGTCGTCGATGTCGAGGTGGTCAGGGCCGCAACCATCGGCAATGTCGGCGGTTCCGTTGAGGAGGTTCGCGAGGGCGGCCGTGGCGAGTGACGGACAGGCTGCGAGATCGAGGTCTGTGTCACGGCCCACCTCGAAGGAGGTCGGCACGCCGTCGTTGTCGTCGTCGGTATCGAGGACGTCGGGCGTCGCATCACCGTCCCAATCCCGGGGACTGGTGACATCTGCACCCACCTCGACACCGTCGAGCAGACCATCTCCATCGCTGTCGGCTGTCACAGGATCGATGCCGAGGGCCAGCTCTTCGGCATCTGTGAGCCCATCGCCATCGGTGTCAGGCAGGGCGTCGGAGGTTCCAGCCATCTGCTCTTGGGCAAAGGTCAAGCCGTCACCATCGTCATCGGACTGGGCATCACCACAACCGCTGCCACCAAAGTCGGTGCCCGGTGACGCGAGTGGCGTGGGGTCGTTCGGGTAGACGCAGTTGCAGTTGCTGTCGACGCCATCACCGGCGGTCTCGGAGAGTGACCCGGGGTAGATGTTGTTGGCAAGCATGCCAGCATTTCCGGGTGTTGCGGGCGGATCATCGAGAGGATTGTCGTCACAGTCCTCGGACTGGTACGACTCCCCGAGGACAAAGCTCACACACTGTCCATCGCCATCGACATCATCGATGTAGAGCTCGGGTGTACTGGCATCTGCTACGACCGGCGCAAAGACACCATACTGGTCGCCGTCATTGTTCGCGTAGCAGAGCACCGCCCCGCTGCAGTCTTCGTCGATGGTGTTGCCCACGAGCTCGGTGCCGAGCGGATTCGCATCGGGGTTGTCGTCGGCGCAGTCCCGGGGATTGCTGACGTAGGCGCAGGTCGACCCGCTGGTGATGAGGTCGGCTGGCTGTCCACAGATTGGGGGAGCGGTCGTGAGGTCGATGTTCCCCCAGCCATCCCCATCACAATCCGCATACCACGTGGACCCTGGGAAGATACTCGACGCTGTTACGCCGGGGATGTCATCTTGTGGGGTGTCGTCGCAGTCTCCGGGCCGCACGGATGCATCGTTCGGGAGCCCACAGGACGGTGGCACCACCGCGCCCGCCGTCTCGCCCCAGCCGTCGCCGTCGACGTCGGGGTAGTACGTGGCACCGGGATAGATGAGCGCGGGATCGAAGGCCGTGAGGAAGGGGTCGTCGGGTGCCAGCCCTACCGTTCGCGGATCGTCTGCCGCCGTGTCGACGCAGTCGCCGCCGATGGTCGCGGTCGCAGGGGGCTGCCCACAAGCGGGGTATGCGGTGAGTGTTGAGGTGACACCGAAGCCGTCACCATCGACGTCATCGTAGTAGCTCGCGCCGGGAAAGACATCGTCTCTGGTGTCGTCACAGTCCTCACCCGTGGTGAGCCAGCCCGTTGGCGCAGGCGGCAGACAGACGCCCTCGGCACTTGTGGCTGTCAGGATGTCGCCGAAGCCGTCTTCGTCGAGGTCGAGGAACCACGTGGTCCCCGGAAACACGGTGGGGTCCGCGTCATCACAGTCGAGGTTGTTGAGGCTCGTGTCTGCAGGTTGCCCGCAAACACTAGGCGAGATGCCGGCTGCGGGGTCACCAAAGCCATCTTCGTCCGCGTCGAGATAGTACTCGGCGCCCGGGAAGATCAGCGCTTCATCGTCGACGCAGTCGGTGTTGTTGACCGAGTACCCTTGAGGGAGACCGCAGGTGGGCGGCGTCGAGGGCTTGGTGCTGTCGCCGAAGCCATCTCCGTCGGTATCGGCGAAGTAGGTGGCGTTCGGGAAGATGAGGAACGCGACCGAGGCCGTGGTGTTGAGCGTGGGGTCATCGAGACAGTCGAGGGCATTCGTGGAAAACCCAGCAGGCAGACCGCATGTGGACGGCACGATATCGGAGCCGGCGAACCCGAAGCCATCGCCGTCTTGATCCACCCAATAGGTGGCGCCGGTGAAGATCTTGGGGTCGGCCTCGTTGCAGTCCGTGTCAAAGGACGACTCACCGATCGCCGGAATGTGGCAGGTGACGCCGGTCTGTTGGTCTGAACCCGAACCTTGGCTGTCCCCATCGGGGTCGAGGTACCACGCGGCACCCGGAAACACGAGGTTGGCGCTGTAGCGGGACGGGTCATCGTTGACGACATCGTCGCAGTCACCATTGTTGGTGACGTAGGCGACGGGCAGCCCGCAGGCCGCGGGGGTGATGGCATTGCCGGGGTTGCCCCAGCCATCGTTGTCGGCATCGCGGTAGTACGTGGCTCCCGGAAACACCAGGTCATCGGCGTCATCGCAGTCCGTCGATCGGGCGCTGGTGCCTGCTGGGGGCGTACAGCTACCGAGGGGATTTGCAGCGATGATTGTGCCACCCCAACCATCGCCATCGAGGTCGTCGTAGTAGGTAGCGCCGGGAAAGATGTAGGGACCAAACGCGTCAGGGGTGTCGTTGCAGTCACCATCTACGGCCGAGTAGCCCAGCGTTCCTGCGGGTTGACATGTGTTCGAGAGTGAGCCGTTTGCGCCATAGCCATCACCATCGGCGTCGATGTAGGCCAAGAAGGTGGGGCCGCCGACCGAGGCAGCTTGGTCGTCACAGTCCGCGAGGGTGCCATCCCCGGGAGAACCTACGAGTCCGAACGGGTCGACAGCATCGGGACGCCACGTGTCGGTGGCCGTAATGCCGTCGCCGTCTGCGTCGATGTCGTACAGGAAGGTCAGTCCGTCGAGGACTGGGCTCTCATCGAAGGTCGAGGAGAAGGTGGCCCGGTAGCGCAAGTGGGTGCCGTAGCAGGGGTAGGGCAGCTCGAACGATGGGCTGTTGGCGTCGAGGGACACCGGGGGAATGCTGACCCAGGGGTCCCATTCTGCGGTGTCCGAGGTGCCGTCTTCGTTGTCGTCGATCCCGCAGCTGACCTGAAGCGCGATATCGCCTAGGCTCGGGCCCGTGATGGCGTCCGCGGTGACGCGGTACCACCAGGCAGGTGTCGGAAGCCCATCCGAGGTAGCCGTGACAGCGTCAGCGTACACCTGCGACGAGCGGAGAACGCCCGAGTACGCGAAGGTCGCTCCATAGGTCTCGGGGCTGACTTCCATGGCTATGGAGAGGGGTCCGCCTAACCATGCCGTGCTGGTGGTGGTGTACTCGGGGTAGGCGATGGTCAGATCGACGACGGGCCCCGTATTCGGCGAGGGGTTGAAGACCCGAACCTCATCACGGCCGAAGTCACCGTCGCAGCCGGCACTGTTGGCGACGGCAACCGACGGCTGAAGCCACTCCCGGATCTCGTAGTCGGGACCGGACGTGGACCGCGCACCCGTGAGGGTGGCAGGCGCGATGGGCACAAGGACCGAGGCGCTCGTGTCTGCGAGACCGTCCGAATCGGTGTCATAGCCAAAGGTGACGGTGTAGTCCGCGAGACCCACGCGCGCGCCGAGGGTCAAGAACCGAACGGCGCCGAGATCACCAGAGTTGTCGGGTACCGGGATGGATACGCCTGAACCGATCGTCGCGGCCGTGGGTCCGATAGCGGTGAGGACCGTGGTGGTTGGACCCGCGCGATGGGGCACGAACGCGGGACCGAGCGTGGTCTCGACCAAGACGTCTACTTGTGGCGTCTGAGCCCATGTGTTGAGGTTCGCGCCGATCGTGAGGCAGCGGTCACCCGAGGAAAATCGGGTGGGCGTTTCTTTTTGGAGCTGAATGTCCCAGGCTGAACCATCCCACGCACGACGCCAGAACTCCCCCGTCGCGTCTTGGGTGTCGATGGTGTTCAACGCAACGCTGCCCGCCGTGAGGTCTAGGTTCATGAGGTCGGCGGTGGCGAAGTCTGCGGTGGTCGACACCGTGACGCTGCCGGCGGTCGCGACAATGGCGATGCCGAGACCCAACCACGGCCATCGGATCCATCGGTACTGCATGGTCACCTCGGAAGAGCGAGTGTAGCATGTAGCAGACCAATCGTTGTGTTTGGCGTGATTGCGTGCAAAGTTGTACGCAGCATGTCAAGTGTGGGTACTGAGAGAGAGCTGACCGATGAATACGCAGGTCTATCGTGAATCCAAGACACACCGTGTGCTGCGGCAGGCGCTTCCACTGGTGCTGGTGCTGTCGGCCTTGCCGGCGTGTAATGAGCCGAGTGTGGTGCTTCGTGACGAGCCCGTCTGGCAGTCCTCGCCTGCCATCGAAGTCGACCCAGCAGCGATCGACTTTGGACTGGCACGGCGCACGGACCTGATGCGCGAGACGGTCACCGTCACCAACATCGGATTCGCCGACCTTGAGCTCACCGACCTCGAACTCTCGGGCGCAGACAGCTACGCACTCATGGGCGATCCGATGCCCGTGACGATAGCCCCCGGCGACGCGTGGACCTTCGAGGTCCAGTTCACGCCCGTGGCTGCGGGTACCCTCGGTGGTGTCGTGACCGTGGTCTCCGACGCATCCAATGAGAAGCGCGTCGAGGTGCCCATTGTGGGCGAAGGTGCCGTGCCCGAACTGGTGATCGTTCCCGATCCGCTCGATTTTGGTGACCAGTTTGTGGGCTGCGAGTCCGGCGATGCCTTTACGTTGGCGAATGTCGGCACCGAGACCCTCAATGTGACCGATGCCCGGTTCTTTGGTGACCCCGCGTTCTCTGCGGTGTTGCCGGCCCTTCCGCTGCAGCTTGAGCCGGGCGACAGCTACGACGTGCCGGTCTCATTCATTCCTTCCGGCGAGACGCTGGGCGGCAGCCTGCTCGACGTGGTGGCCGATGACCCTCGTGGGGGTCTTCAGGTTGATGTCCTCGGTAAGGGCGTCTATGCGTCCACGCAGACAGAGTCCTTCGTGGTGCCCGAGGCGCAGCCTGTCCGCATCCTCTTTGCAGTCGACCAGTCGGGCTCGATGTCCGATCAAGCGACGGCATTGGGCAGCGCGTTTTCGAGCTTTATCAATACCGTGAGCGCGGCTACGGGTGACTGGCGCATCGGTGTGGTCACCAACGACAATGGCTGCTTCAATTCCGGTGTCCTCACCTCCAGCACGCCGAACGTGCAGTCCGTGTTCAGCAACGCGGTTCATGGTCAAGATGGGGCCCTGACCGAGCGTCTTCTTCAGCTCTCGGACCTTGCCTTGGGCGCGAGCTGCAATGCTGGATTCGGCCCTATCGATGCGCCACTGCACATGGTCATGGTGTCCGACGAGTCGGACCAATCATCCCAGAGTTGGACGACGTACTACAACGACTGGCGGACGACAGAGGTGTCCCAGCCGTCGTTGCTGACGGTCCACGCGATTGCAGACATCAACTACGTGTGCGGCATCGGCAATGGCGGCGATGGCCCTGGTGGCTACCTCGACATCGCCAATGCCAGCGGTGGTGAGGTCCTCGATATCTGCAACAGCGGCTGGAGCAGCCAGATCGCAAGCATTGCAGCCTCGGCCGTCGCCGACCTCAACCGGTATGAGCTTCAATGGGGCAACGTCCACGTGCCGAGCATCGAGGTCATGGTCAATGGCCAAGCTGTAGTCAAGGGCTGGACGTGGGACGCCACCGACAATGCGGTGGTGTTTGACGAGGCGCTCGGCGGAGGGGACCAGCTGGAGATCAGCTACGGCCTGCTCCCCGCCTGTCCATAAGACCTCGCGCCGGCCACCCGTAGACCGGGGTGTCTACGGGCTAGGCAGCGACCCGTTCACGGCGGCGGAGTAGCGCAAGCGCTCCGAGGACCGCGAACATCGCGACCGGTGAGCGGCCGGTACCCGAGCAGCCTCCGCACCCGTCGTTGACGGGAGGCAGCGGTACTGTCTCGGCACCGAGGCGTCCCTGTCCGAGTGGACCATCGGTGTCATCGGCATCAAGGAAGTCAGGCAGGCCGTCACCATCGATATCGCGATCGGATGGCGCCTCGTCGATGTCTGCGATGCCATCCCCATCGCTGTCGTCGTCGAGGTAGGCAGGGATGCCATCCCCATCGCCGTCGAAGAGGCCCTCTTCGGCGGTAGGGATCGTGTCGCCGTCATCATCGTCATCGAGCGCATCGATCACGCCATCGCCGTCCGTGTCCACCAGTTCACTCGGGTCGAGCGTGCCGTTGCCGTTGGTGTCGGTGAGCTCCGCACCGTCGAGAATACCGTCACCATCGGTGTCGGGGAACCACGGATCGAGGTCTGCCTCATCTTCCAGTCCGTTGGCGAGCCCATCGTTGTCAGCGTCGGCGAGCGGACCGTCCTCGTCGTTGACGTCGTAGGCGTTGGAGAGACCATCGCCATCGTCATCATCGAGGCCTTCGATCGCGGTGAGGGTGCCGTCACCATCATCGTCGTCGTCGAGGTAGTCGGGCAGGTCATCGGTCTCGAGCGGATAGGCACCGCCCACATCGAGGTCGGTGTTCTCGGCCAGAATTGGCAGGGTGTCCGCGCAGACCCAGAGCAACTCAAAGGGCCCGTATGAGGAGGTCTGGTTGCAGCTGCCGACCTGCGCGGTGGGCGTGGAGCCATCGGCGCAGAGAAGGCCGAGCTCATCGGCAGTGGCCACACCATCGCCATCGTCGTCGGTGTCTAGCGCATCGATGAGGCCGTCATCATCGGTGTCCTCTGGGTCTTCAATGTCTACGAGTTCCTGGCCGTCCGGTACGCCATCCCCATCGCTGTCGGCATTGTCGGGGTCCATCCCGAGGCTCTCCTCGAGCGCCGTAAAGAGGCCATCGCAGTCACGGTCACCATTGGCGCCGTCGGGGGTACAGTCGAGGAAGTCCTTCTTGCCATCGTCATCGGAGTCGAGGAAGGCGGACTCGTCAGCATCGGGGAACTCATCGCCGTCGCTGTTGAGGTCGAGGTGGTTGGGGATGCCATCGCCAACCTCGGTGTAGTCGCCGCCTGCAGCATCTGCGCAGTCGACATCAAGCTGGCCCTCATTGATGGAGGAGATGCCGTCGTTGTCATCATCCGGATCGAGGGGATCGATCAGGCCATCGTCGTCGTAGTCGAAGTCGCCATTGGCATCGAGGGCGAGGCTCCAGGCTCGCTCTTCACCATCGGTGATTCCGTCTTCATCGTAGTCTTCGTCATCGGGATAGCTGCCGAGGCTGATCTCGTCGGCATCGGACACGCCATCGCCGTCACTGTCGGTGGAGCAGTCGCTGGTGCCGACGCCATCGCCATTGAAGTCATCGCTGATCTCAACGCCCCACGTGCGACCATCGCCGTCTTCGTCGCCGCTGGCGAACCCACATCCCACCATGCCCGGAATCTGGGTGATGCCGGACTCGCTGGGGTTGAGCAGCGCGTCGTAGAGGCAGGAGCAGTCGCTGTCGATGCCGTCGCCGCAAGTCTCGGGTGCACCTGGGTAGATGGTGGGGTCGACGTCATTGCAGTCGGTGTTGTCCGGAGCCTCGCCCGGGTCGTCACAGACGCCATCGCCGTTGTCGTTGACCACAGCGGCGAGGCTCGGGTCGAGCCCGGCACCATCGCCATCGCCATCGAAGAAGCACTGGGGTCCGTTCGCACAGTCCTCGTCGACGCCGTTGCCGGGAACCTCGGGCAGGGCGGGGTTGACGGTGTCTGTGCTGTCGTCACAGTCGCCGTTGTTGGAGGAGCGGCCAGGCTGATCGGGACAGACATTGGGGTCGGCCACACCGCTGTCGCCCTCGTCGCCAAAGCCGTCACCATCGGCGTCGGTGAAGCTCAGAGCGCCCAGGAAGACGAGATTGTCGTCATCGTCGCAGTCATCTTGGTTGCCCACCCAGATGGGGCCGGGGATACCGCAGATCGCGGGGATGTTGGGCGGCGCCGTGGCATCACCTTGGCCATCGCCATCGAGGTCGGGCCAGTACGAGGCACCCGGGTAGACGAAGTCGAGACTGTCGTCGCAGTCCTCATTGTTGGGCACGTAGCCAGGAATGGCGCAGCCGTCGGCAGGCACGGTCTGTGCGGCGAAGAGGTCACCAAAGCCGTCGCTGTCGCTGTCGGGCCAGTAGGCCGCCCCCGGGTAGACCGTGTCGTCATTGTCGTCACAGTCATCGGTGTTGCTCGCATACCCACTCGGCACCGGGCAGTTGAGGACGGTGGCAACGACCGTAACCGCGGCATTACCGAAGCCATCGTCATCGAGGTCCTGACCATAGACCGCACCGGGGTAGACGCTCGCGTCGAAGTCGTCACAGTCGCCACCAGCGGTCGAGCCCACGGAGGGCAGTCCGCATGAGGTGGCAGGTGGCTGCACAAAGGCGTCACCAAAGCCGTCGAAGTCATTATCGATGTAGTAGGGCGCGCCTGGGTAGATGAGGGCATCGTTGTCGTTGCAGTCATTGCCCACGGGGACTTGGTTGGCCTCGGGCTCGCAGCTGCCATCGGTGTCGATCGTGGCATTGTTGCCGTAGGTGTCGCCGTCTGCATCGGTGTAGTAGATGGCCCCGGGGTAGATCGCGGGGTCGGCATCGTTGCAGTCGGTGTCGTTGGTGGCGTGGCCAGCCGGCAGCCCGCAGGTCGCAGGGGTCAGGGGGCTAGCGATGTCGCCAAAGCCGTCACTGTCGAGGTCTTCCCAATAGGTCGCCCCGGGGTAGATGAGCGCATCTGTGTCGACGCAGTCCGTGTTGAGGAGCGACAGCCCGTTGTTGAGGGCCAGCGTCACCAAGGCGCAGGTTGGGCGCACGACACCGGCATCGTTTTCATCGCCGAAGCCATCGGCATCGACGTCGAAGTAGACCGTGGTGCCGGGGTAGTTGTTGGCGTCGCTGTCGTCACAGTCCCCATCATTGGTGGAATAGCCGCCGGGCAGTCCACAGGTGGATGGCGTCTGGGGGAGGCTCGGGTCGCCGAAGGTGTCGGCATCGCTGTCGAGCCAGTAGGTGGCACCACTATAGATGGCATCGTTCGTGTCATCGCAGTCGTCATTGTTGGTGACGTGGTCATCAGGGACATCGCAGAGGGTGGGTGAGCTCACAGAGCTGGCAGGTGTGCCCTGCCCGTCGCCATCTGCGTCGAACCAATAGGTGGCGCCGGGGTAGATGAGGCCATCGTTGTCGTTGCAGTCTTCGGCGTTGAGCACATTGCTGCCGTTCGGCAGGCCGTTGAGGAAGTTGCAGGTGCGGGTGGTGGCCGTCACAGGGTCACCGAAGCCATCGCCATCGCTGTCGGTCCATGAGGTACCACCGGGATAGACGAGATCTGAACTGTCATTGCAGTCGTCGTCATTGGCGGCGTAGCCCGAGGGCACAGGACAGGTGCCGGGCGTAAACGGGGCGGAGGCATCTCCGTAGCCATCGGCGTCGGTGTCCGCGTAGTAGGTGGCACCGGGGTAGATGAAGGGGTTGGTGGGGTTGCAGTCGCCGCTACCGGTGGCGTAACCGTTGGGAACGCCGCAACTCGCAGGTGTGAACGCGGTCGTGCCGAAGCCATCGTCGTCGTTGTCGAGGTAGTACGTGGCACCCGGATAGACGAGGCCGTCGGTGTCGTCGCAGTCCGTGTTCTCAAAGACACGCCCCGAGGGTGCTGCGGCACATCCACTGACCACCTGCCCGTTGCTCGGGTCGCCAAAGCCATCGCTATCGAGGTCACGGAAGGCTTGGCTGTCGGGGTAATGAACCGGGTTGGTGTCGTCGCAATCCCCATCGGCGGTCGCGTATCCGCTTGGGAGACCGCACGATGCGGGTGTGGTGGGCTGGCTCGCCACACCGAAGTCGTCGCCGTCGGCGTCGAGGTAGTAGGTGGCACCTGGATAGATGTCGCCATTGGTGTCGTCGCAGTCGCCATCGACGGTCGATGCGTTGGCAGGGACGTTGCAGGTCGTTGTCCCCGTCGGTGTGCTGCCGAATCCGTCGTTGTCGCTGTCGGTGTAGTACGTGGCACCTGGGTAGATCGCCGCGTCGTTGTCGTTGCAGTCGCCGAAGAGCACGGCCCAACCATTGGGCACGTTGCACGCAGGGAAGGTGGTGCCGGTGTTGAACCGGCCGTAGCCATCACCATCGCCGTCGAGGTAGTAGGTGGCGCCTGGATAGATGGCGTCGTCGGTGTCATCGCAGTCGGTGTTGAGCAGGGACCGACCGCCGGGCACCACGCAGGTGGCAGGCAGGGGTTGAGACCCACCGACAGAGGTTCCAAAGCCATCGCCGTCGCTATCGGTCCACGTGGGTGCGCCGGTGTAGCGGGTGGGGTCGGCAGGTGCGCAGTCATCGAGGTTGTTGACGAAGCCACCGCCGTTGCAGGTTAGATCTGGGCTGGACACCAAGGCGGCAGGGTCCCCTGCACCATCGCCATCTGCGTCGCCGCCGCAGGCTTCGAAGCCGTCACAGTCTTCGTCGACGCCGTTGACCGGGGTCTCTGTCGCACCGGGGTTTACCCCTGCGATGTTGTCGTTGCAGTCGACCTCGCCATCGGGTCTGGCGACCCATCCGGTCGCTTGGGGCGGCTGGCAGGTCGCGCTGACGGCTGCATTGCCGTACCCATCGCTGTCACCATCGAGGAGCCAGGTCACATCTGGTGCGTACGCAGCGTTGCTGTCGTCACAGTCCGAGTTGACGGCGCTGATCCCGGACCCCAAACAGGTCAGGACCGCCGAGGTGGTGGTGTTGGTGAGATGACCGAAGCCGTCGCCGTCGCCGTCGACGTAGCAGGTCTCTTGACTGTCGCAGTCTTCATCGATGCCGTTGGCGACAACCTCTGGAGCACCTGGATAGATGCTGTTGTTGAGCGGACCACAATCCCCACTCTCTGGTGCCCAACCCGTGGCCGCCGGCGGTGTACACTGCGTGATCGCCAGGCCGGTACCGTAGCCATCGTTGTCGGTGTCCGTGAACCAGGTCTGCCCCGGAAACTGGTCAGGGTCCGTGTCATCGCAGTCATCGTCGTTATCGGCGCGGTTGAGGACATCGCAGCCCTGTGGCACGTCGAGGACCACGGCTTCATCGAGCGTGTTGCTGCTGCCCGAACCATCGCCATCACTGTCCTCGAAACACAGAAGGAGGCCGCTGCAGTCTTGGTCGAGGGTGTCGCCCGGGATGTCCGTGGCCGAGGGCCCAATTTGAGTGTTGGTGTCGTCACAGTCTACCGGCAGAACATCGCCGTCGCTGTCGCCATCGACAGCCCAGAGCTGCCAGAACTCCAGTCCCACGGCGGCTGTGGGTGCGAGCGCATCGGCGCCTCCAAGTGCGCCGAGGTCGGCATCCGAGCCATCGGGATCGGTGTTGCCCGTGTCGACGTCACGCGCTGGGCTGCCAGCCCCGAGCCAGAGGTCGGACGTGTCGCTGCCCGACGAGAGCGTGCCGGCGAACACGGGGTCTGCCACCAGCGCGCCGAGCGTCTGGAGCCCGGCCGTGGTCGTCCCTGTGACGTGGTCATCCGAGGTGCCGCTGCCATTGTCCCAGAACAGCAGGTCAACGAAGCTCCACGAGGCCGTGGAGGCCACGTTGAGCCCGGTCGAATCGTTGCCTGCAATGATGCTCTGGTTGAGAACGATGTCGGCGTTGTTGGTGACGAAGTTGTTGGACGATCCGATCTGGCCCGCCTGGGTCACAAAGGAAAGGTTCGCCGTCGTACCGTTGCCGTTGAGCGTCAGCGCGGCACCTCGCCCCTCGCTGCCGGTCGCCCGGTTGCGCTCAAAGACGGCGTTGGTCATGCTGATGGTGGACGCGGACGAGGCGTGGAGCCCGCCGCCATTGTTGCCCTCGTTGGCGAGTAAGATGGTGCGGAGGCCGTTCCAGGTGGCGCTGACAAGCGAGATGCCACCGCCAAAGCCCGTGCTCTCGTTGAAGGCGAGCGTGAGGCCCTCGGTCTGCAGGGTGCCGCCGGTGACATAGATGCCACCCCCGCGGTCGGCCTGAGCGGCTTGAATGGTCATCGCCTCGGACTGCACGACGCTCTGACCGTTGACCAGCGTGGCGTAGAGGCCACCGCCCTCTCCGGAGGCAGAGGTGCCCGCCTCAGTGGCGTTCATGGAGATGCGGGTCAGGAAGAGGTCGCCGTCCACACCGCCACCATGGCGGATGGCGCCACCCTGATCGCCAGAGAAGGTGTCGGTGAACGTCAGGTCGGAGAAGTTCGAGAGCCCGCGGCTGTAGATGGCACCCCCGTCGTCGAGGGCTTCGGTCGCATCAAAGGTCACATTGTCGAGGGTGAGCTCACCCTCGGTGTAGAGGGCGCCGCCCTTGTCGGCGATGGTTCCGAGAACATCGCTGTCGGTGATGTCGACAATGCTGTCGGCGTCGCTGTACAGGACACCACCCTTGTTCGCGTTGGTGGTCGTAGAGCCACTATCGTCGATGGACACGTTGGAGAGGTTCACCACCGCGCTGATGGCCTCGACAGCCCCGCCGTCGTCACTGCCCGCCACGCAGCCGGAGAGGTCCACATTGTCGACATTCAAGGTCGCGCCACCGGACCCATTGAACGGTCCAAGGGCGCGGATACAACCCCCGCCCGAGGGGTTGGTGACGTTGACGAAGTCGAGGTTGAGACGCGACCCTGCATCGATCCAGAAGGCACGTCCGCCGCTGCCACCCGTGATCGTATAGAGCTGGCCCGTGTCCGAGATGATGTTGACCCGTCGGTTGCCATCGACGGTGACACCGCCGCCGGGGAGTGCGCTGACGTCGATGTCGGCGATCAGGGTGAGATTGACCACGGCCCCCGTCGCTGCAGTATCGATCTCATTCTGCAGAGCCGTCGCGGTGCCGACATCCACGGCCCACGCCGAGGAACTCGTGGAGAGAGCCAAGAGGGCAAGCACACCCGGTGTGGCGTGGCGTGTCATGGTGAGCTCCTGCGTGAGGTGCGGCGTCGGCGAAGGAGGGCGAGGACGAGAAGGCCGGCACCAGAAGGAAGGATCGGGGTGTGCGCGCACCCGAGACCGTCTTCGGGGAGGGTCAAGGGGGCGCGTGCGGCGTCGGCCGCGGGCCCGACCGTTGAGCTGTCATCAGCGATGTCGGGAATACCGTCGGCATCGACGTCGGGGAGGTCGGTGAGGTCGACCAGTGACGCGAGGTTCTCGGGGCAGACGACCACCGCATCGGGCTCGTCTGGTGTCCAGCCGACCTCGAGGCAGTCGAGCACCCGGTCATTGTCGATGTCGTCGTCTCTCCAGGCGGGCAAGCCATCCGCATCGAGATCGCCCCGACCAAGGTCGGCTTGCAGCTGCCGCTCGACGGCCGTTGGCAAGCCATCGTCATCATCATCGGGGTCGCAGAGATCGATAGGGGGCAGCCCCGTTTGGAGTGGCTTGAGGGCAATCCATGCCGCTGCATTGGTGATGACGGGGGGGACCACGCCGAGCTCTTCACCGTCGAGGATGCCATCGCCATCGGCATCGTTGCTCATGTTGGCGGTCTCACCACACGTTGTAGAGAGCTCCCAGCACCGAGGAATACCATCGGCATCGGGGTCGGAGAAGGGGCCATCTTCATTGTCGGTGTCGAGGTGGTCAGGGAGCCCATCGGCATCGACGTCGCGCGGTGCATTGCTGCAGATGAATGCCGGGGGCACTTCATCCATCGTGACGATACCATCGCCGTCATCGTCATCATCAAAGGCGTCGAGGATGCCATCATCGTCGCGGTCGCAGATGTCTACGCCAAAACGCGTGGGACAGTCTGGCGCCCCCCCCGAGATCACGTCTTCGTTGGGGACCTCGCCCGTTGCCGCGCTGGTGCAGTCGTCTTCTTTGGTGATCAGGCGGACATAGCCCGACCACGCAAACTCACAGGCCGTGGGAATGCCATCGCCATCATCGTCGAAGTTGTAGGGGCTCGCGCCGGGCTGGCCGGCCTCCCATCCATCGTACAGGCCATCGCCATCGGTGTCTGGGTTGCAGTAGCCAGGCGTGGCAGCGGCGGCCTCTGCGAGGGACTTCTCATCGCCATCCGACAGGCCGTCTCCATCGCTGTCGGGGTTGAGTGGGTCGAGACATGCAGGTCCAAGATTGACTTCGTCGCCGTCGGGGAGCCCGTCGAGATCGCTGTCGAAGTAGCAGTTGGTCGTTCCGAGCGCGAACTCTTCGGACGCAGTCAGTCCGTCGCCATCATAGTCGTCGTCTGGGCCGACAAATAGCCCGTCACAGTCCCGGTCGAAGGGCTCATCGCAGTCCTGCGTCGGCAAGAGGGTGGGGATGGTGGGGTCATTGTCGGCGCAGTCGAGAATGTCTGGTGTGCCGTCGTTGTCGGAATCGAAGACCCACCCAGAAGCGCCGATGCCGCCGGTGTGCCCATAGCCGAGCAGGTTATCGGCGGAGTCGGCATTGAGCGGGTCGGTCCCCGACCAAGTGTAGGGGAAATTAGGCGAATTTCCAACAATATAATCTAGGCGTTGATTCGCTGCTGCGAGGGGGATGATGTCGAGCCCCGGACTAAACGGCGAAGGATCGAGACTGTCATTGGTGCAGTCCCCATCGGCGGTCCAGTTGTGGAAGATGGGGTCGGTCCAAGTGTTGTAGGGCTGGTTGACGGAGGGGCCCCAGCCGGAAAGGGTGCCAGATCCGGGTAAGACGGTGCCTGCTCCCCACATCATGTATTCGGGTGTCGCGGCATTCTGGGTCACGCTGGGTGGGGCGTAGAACGACGCGGCACTGCTGGACGTCGCGTTGGAGGCGCTGACGATCGAGCCGTACATGTCGAATGTGCCGTATGAATTGAACAAGCCGTCAGTGGCCGAGGAGGCCGTATTGCCCAAGAACGTGGTGTGGTCCACATAGAGCTCGGACACGGAACCTGGCGCACCGACGACAGCGAAGCCGCCGCCGCTCCCATTGACCGCGGTGCCCGTGGCCGTGTTCTCTCGGACGACAGCCCGGCGGATGTAGGTCGTCGGGGCTGCACCACCCGACGCTTGGCCGAGGCCAAATCCGCCGCCAGTCTCGGCCTCGTTCCCGCAGATGTCGACATCGAGGATATACGCGGTGCCGCCGCTTCCGCCCAAGTGGAGGCCACCGCCATAGTTGGCCGTGTTGTCGTAGATGATGTTGTCGATAAGGGTGACTGCTTGCCCTTGATACAGTTCGACGCTGAGCGCGCCACCTGAGAATGACGCTTCCGATCCGAGAAACGTGCTGTTGCTAATCATGAGGTCATCCACGTTACCCGCGAAGACGGACCCGCCGTTAGCGCCTGACCCGTTGTTCTCGAATGTGCAGTCGTGGACGGACAATGGCGCATTCAATGCGGTGTCTATGTAAATTGCCCCGCCTTTTTGGCTTGCATAGTTTTGTTCGAACACGCAGCCATTGAGCGATAGGCTGCCGCCAAAGACGGTGATAGCGGCACCAGAGGTACTGCTGTCATTGCTTCTCCAAGTGGTGTCGACCGCCGAGAATGTGCCACCGCTTACGAGAACTGTGGAGTATGTACCCGCGTAGTTTTCGATCCGAAGGTTCTCCAGATTCAGTGTCCCCGCGGATGCCGTGAAACCATCGCCTTGGGGAAGCTGGGACAGGTCGACATCAAGGTCTTGGAATGTGACCACTTGGTTTTCGTTGTACGTTGCAAAAGGTCCCTCAAACGTAAGCGTACGACGCACCGAGGGTGAGACGCTCTTGATGATGATGTCGGGGGGATTGTTCAATGTGGACCACATGGTCGGCAGCATGATGGCCTCGGTGTGGTCTGCAAGAAGCTGAATGGTGTGTGGACCTGTTGTGAGGTCAAGCTGCTCGAGCGCTTCGGTGATGGTGGGCGCGCTGGTGCTGGGAACGCTGACGGTTGCGGCCTGCGCGCTGCTCACGATCAATGCAAGAATCCACATCATGCCCTCTCCGGAGCGTCCACCGTACCGCATGGACGGCCCGTCCTGCACCCTGGATCTCGGCTTTTGGCGGGGTCGGGCGAGCCTGCAGTTGGCCTGTGTGAACAGGTAGGATCTTTCCTTTAAATGGCGAGGCCATGGTTGGTGTGGGGTCCTTGCCAGACGAAGTCGGGCGCGATGCATGCTGTTCATCCACGGCTGGGCTGGTGCGATGCGGTGCGGACAGGGTCTCTGTGGCGGGCGCCCGCGACGATCGGGTGTTGTGTGTCGCTGGAGAGCGGGCTACCGTCCGGCCACAAGGGCGGAGCGTATGAAGAACTGGACCAAGTGGGTCTTCGCGATCGGTTGTGTGGGTACGTGGACGTCGCCGACGGCCTGGGCAGCACCTCGGGGTAGCGTGCTCGAGGTGGTTGCACCTTCCTCCATGTCTGCGGATGACACGTCGCCCATGCGCGTCGTGGCGCTTGCGCGAACAGCCCGTGGCGAGCCGCTCGAAGGACTTGCCTTTGACGTCATGGTGTCCGGCGGCACGCCCGGTGAGGTCCGGCACCTCGGTGATGGGATCTACGCGGTCGATGTGCTCGCCTCACGCGCTGATGCCGCGGAGGAGCTTCGCGTCGAGTTCTCGGAGCGAGACGGGCGGCTCGTGGCCAGCGAGACCATTGCGCGACGTCAGGCGAGCTCGGCATCGCTGGTCTTCGGTGAGGTCACCGATCGTGTGGTCCTCGGTGAGACCCTCGAGACCCCCGTCCGGTTTACGCTCGAGCGTGCTGATGCGACCGTCGACGATGTGGCACTTCGCACCACCACGGGTCGGGTCCTGGGTCTGCGGTCGGTGGGCGGTGGAGAATTTGAGGCCATCTTCGTGCCACCCGAAGACAACTACCCCCACCTCGCCATCGTGACCGCGACCGATGTGGGTGTCGTCGGTGGTGCGTCGGGTGCCATGGCGGTCCCGCTCCACGGAACGGTCGACTTCCCTGTCGATGGTGCGCCGGGGGAGCGTGTCCGCATCGCAGTAGGCAATGAGACCTTCGGCCCGATTGCGCTCGACGAGGAGGGGCTCGGTGATATCCCACTGGTGGTTGCGCCCGGGACCACCTCGCTCGACATTATCTATGAGCTCGAAGACGGTTCAGAAGACGTGCTTCCCGTCGACCTCCCCGTGCCGGAGACACAGCGCGTAGGCTTTGCGCCGGTAGGCTACGCAGTGACGGGCGATGGCCACTCTGCGGTGACGCTGCGCTGGGCGAGCGTTGACGCTACGGGCGCTCCCGCCCCAGAGGCGACCTTTGAACTAGAGCTTGGCAGCGGTACGCTGTCAGAGACCAAGGCCCTCGGGCAGGGATTGTTCGAAGCCGTTTGGACGCCCGATGTCAGTCGCATGGACGCCGATGTGACGGCCCAGGTCTTTCTAGACGGGTCGTCTCGAGCGGACGCGATGGACCTCGCTGTTCGTTCTGGGCCTCCATCCTCCGTCTCACTCATGATGGTACCCGACGGTGGGCGCGCGCGGGTCGATGTGCGCGCCTCTGACGCGTCGGCCTTCGACGGCCGGGTGCCCTCATTTTGGAGCCCCGCTGGCGCTCCGGTGGAATCACCCACGGTCGACGGGTCCGGGGCATGGTCTGTCGCCTGGGATAGCGACCGAGCCTTGGCGGTCGCCCTTGTCCCCGAGCCCGATGCATCGCCGGTGGCGCGTGTGGTGGTTGTGCCCCTGCCGGGCGCCGCCGACAGCGTCAACCTGCTCGTCGTGCCGTTGTCGGCGGGTGGCGTGCCGGTTGCGGGTGTTCCCATTGACCTTTCCGCGAAGGGTGCACGCCTTGGCGAGAACACCGTAGTCTCGAATGCGCAGGGTCTGGCCTGGGTGCCTGCCTCGACCTTGAGCGACGCATCGCATGCTGTCGTGTCCGCTCGAATGGGCGAGGTTGAGGATGAGGGGGCGTGGTGGGTCAACGGCGACATGGCCGAACCGCTCGTCATGGGCGTAGCGACCGCCATGCGTGACCGAGATGCATGGGCAACCTCGGTGGCCACGCTCGGCACGGATGTTCCTGTTGCCGACGCGGCCGAACCGAAGGTCGAGCCTGCGGTGTCGCCTTCGTCCACGAGCACATCTTCAGGATTTGCACCTCCCGTGTCGCCGTGGTTCACGGCGCGTGTATCCGTGGGCATGGGCAGCTATGGCTTCGTACAGGGGCCCGGTGATGAGGACCTGAGTCTACTCGCCACCGAGCTGGCGTGGGGACTCGGGCGTGGTGGCGCTGCCGTACCGTTCGGCACCACACTCGACATCAATGTTCAGGTGCCCACCTTCCGTTGGGTCGGTGTTCATGCCTCGGGCCGCACTGCGCCGTACGCGGTGTCGAGCGCGCTGTTCAACGAAGACCTACGTGACGTGCTGTGGCTGGGGCGGGTCGATCTCGTCGGGCGCTACGACCTCAATGTGGGCGCCCTGCAGGCCGCGCTAGACCTCCGTATCGGAGGTCGGGTCGACGATATTCTCGTCTTTGAAGGCTGCACACGGGTCGGCTGCACCCTCGACTACCGAAGCTTGTTGCTGCCGGCGCTCGAGACCAGTGTGCACACCGAGGTCCGGGTGAATCGCTTCCGAGGCGAGCTCGAGGTGGGTGGCGCCTTTGCCTACGCCACGGTGCCCTATGCCGTGTTCGGCGAGCTTCGTGGTGGCGCCTTTGTCACCCGCGCCCTGTTTGTCGATGCGGGTCTGCAGGTCACGGCCCGCCGTGGCGAACTCGAGGGTCAGACCTCAATGGCCACACGCGGCACCGTCAGCGACCGGTTTGTCTCGGCTGACCTTGGGGTGGGCGTCACGTTCTGACGCTCCCCGCACATCAGAGAGCGACGCGCCAGGTCACGCCTTCGGCGCCATCCATGACCACGATGCCCATCTCGTCGAGCTTGTCGCGAATGGCGTCCGCTTCGGACCAGTTGCGCTCGGTTCGGGCACGCTTGCGGTCTGCGAGCAGGCCCTCGATGGTCTCGACGGTCAGCCCCATGACCTTCAGCCGCTTGTGCTTCACCTCGGCAAAGAAGGTCTCGGTGTCTTGGGTCAGGAAGTTAAGCGCGTGGAGCTCTTCGAGACCCGCCAGGGCGGGTGCAACAACTGGGGCGCCCCGCTTCTTCGCCTTCTTGTGGTTCGCAAATCGGTTGATGGCACGCGCGAGCTCGTAGGCATGCGCCATGGCGGCGGCGGTGTTGAAGTCGTCTTGAAGCGCTTCATGGAACCGGGTGGAGAAGCTCTGACCGAGGTCGTAGACTTCTTTTGCATCTGCGCCTAGATCGGAGATGACCCGGTCGGCAGGCTCGTCACCACCCATGGCACGGGCCACTTCGCGCGCTTCGTAGAGCCGAGCGAGGAGGGCGAGCGCATCGGTGAGGCTGGCAGGCGTCCACGGTAGCGCGGAGCGGTAGTGCGCCTGGAGGTAGAACAAGCGCATGGCTTCTGCCGGCACCGACTGCAGCGCATCGTGAATCCGGAAGGCATTGCCAAGACTCTTGCCCATCTTGGCGGACTCGGCGGCGGACCCCTCAGCAGGGGGCACGGTCAACAAGCCGTTGTGCATCCAGTAGCGCGCGTACGGGGCGTGGTTCGCGCACTCGGACTGTGCGATCTCGTTCTCGTGGTGGGGGAACACGAGGTCGAGCCCGCCACCGTGGATGTCGATCGATGGACCGTGGGTGTCCATGTTCATGGCGGAGCACTCGATGTGCCAGCCCGGACGCCCCGGACCCCATGGACTCTCCCACGAGGGCTCACCGGGCTTGACGGCCTTCCAGAGGGCAAAGTCGGCGGGGTGACGCTTGTGGCTCTCGCCGGCATCGGCACTGCGGAGGTCGTCGATCTTTTGGCCGGAGAGCTTTCCGTAGTCGGCCTTGGACGTCACATCGAACCAGACGCTACCCCCAGCGGCGTAGGCATTTCCGTCGTCGATGAGGCGGCCGATCATCGCGAGGATGGCATTCATCGATGTCGAGACCCGTGGCTCCACCTCGGGGTCGAGGAGCCCAAGTGCGGTCATGTCGCGGTGGAAGCAGTCGATGTAGTGCTGCGCGAGCTCGAGCGGGGGGACACCCTGTTCGTTGGCGCGGCGAATGATCTTGTCATCGACATCGGTAAAGTTGCGGACGTAGGTGACATCCCAGCCTTGCGCGCGAAGGTATCGCACAAAGGCATCGAAGATGATGTAGACGCGTGCGTGGCCCACATGCGCTTCGTCGTACACCGTCATGCCGCAGACATAGAGCTTGACGTTGCCAGGCTCGAGCGAGACGAAGGGCTCAACGGTACGCGAGAGCGTGTTGTACAGACGGAACGGCGCAGGACCGCTGTTCATGGTCATTCCTCGCTCTTCTCTTCTTCTTTTTCTTCAGCCTTCGGACGGGCTGCCTTCTTTTTGCCCTTGGGACCGCCACCCTCTTTCTCCGCGAGCTTGGCGAGCTTGTCGAACAAGGTGTTGATCTTTTTCTCGATGGCATCCTCGGTGACGTCTTCGGCCACGGCAATCTCTTGCACGATCAGGCTGAATGCCCGGTCGTACATCTTGCGCTCGCCAAAGGAGAGTGTCTTCTCGCTCTTGAGAATCGCGAGGTCGCGCAGGACGGCAGCCACTTCGCTGGGAATGCCTGTGCCGATGCGGTTGGTGTACTCGCGGTAACGGCGGTTCCAGGTTTGCTTGTCAGGAGGCGTGGTCCGGTCGGCGAGGACTTCGAAGACAACCTTGATGTCGTCGGGTGTCATCACCTCGCGAATGGCCTTCGCTTCAACTTTCTCGACGGGTACCGAATAGGTCATGCCGTTGTCGAGGATCTTGATGATGTAGAAGGACGACTCAAAGCCGTCGATCGAGAGGCTTTGAATCTCTTTAATGACGCCCACGCCGTGGGAGGGCACCACTGCCTTGTCGCCGATATTGAACTTCATCCAGGTCCTCGTGAGGTAGGGGCCAAGGTCGGCGGGGCGCGGGCTCAAGGCGCAGCACACCCCGTGTGTGGCGCGCCGTTAACGGAAAATCGGCCTGCGGGCTACCCGGTTGAGTAGGCTGGATGCTGTCAGTCGATGATCAGCACGTGGTCGATTTTCTCCCAGGGGAGCACGAGCGTCAGGGTCTCCTCTAGGAGCTCCCGCCCACGGGCATCGAGGAACCGGTCGGCCTCTACACGAATGCCCGCGCCATCGCGCTCCATCAGCATGCCTTCGAGCAGCAACACACCGCTCGGCAGGTGCGCCCCCCCGCCGCCGATGCTGTAGAGGGGTGTCCGAAGGAAGACATTCACGCGTTCCATGTGGGCTCCGGGTACGGTCACGCGCTAGCATACACGTCGCGGCCGCGCGAGACGGCTCGTACTTAGGAGGATGGGATGCGAGGGCTGATGGTGATGGCAGCATTGCTGACGTTCGGATGTGGCGACACAGCCGAGCTTGAGCGCGTGAAGCAGGAGCGCGATGCCCTCGAGGGGCAGATCAGTGAGCTCAAAAAAGAGCTTGAGGCCTCCAAGCGAAAGTTGGCGGCAGCGAAGCGCGATGGCAAGCGTGGGGGCGCCCGTGCGACCGCACCAGACGCGGCACGTGTCGCCAAGGCCCGAGAGACCCTCGGTCTGAAAGAGGGCCAGACCCTTCATGCCACCTTTAAGACCTCCATGGGCGACATCGCCTGCGAGCTCTGGCCCGAAAAAGCCCCCATCACCGTGGAGAACTTTGTGGGGCTTGCCGAGGGCACCAAGGCGTGGACCGACCCCCGCACCAACGAAAAGCAGGAAGGCGTCGCCCTCTATGACGGAACCATCTTTCACCGTGTGATCAAGAACTTCATGATTCAGGGCGGTGATCCGCTCGGCAGTGGCCGCGGCGGCCCGGGCTACAAGTTCGAAGACGAAGTCTGGCCAGACCTCAAGTTTGATCGCGAGGGACTGCTCGCCATGGCCAATGCTGGGCCCCGGACGAACGGGAGCCAGTTCTTCATTACGACCAGCAAGCCCATGCATCTCAACATGCGTCACACGATTTTTGGATCGTGCGACCTCGAGACTGTCCGCAAAATCGAAGCGGTCGAACTCGGTGGTCCGCAAGGTTCTACGCCGACGACGCCGGTCGTGGTTAACACCATCGACGTCGAGCGGAAATCCTAGACACGCGCTTCGCTTGAAAGAGGGAGGGGGTTCGCCCTATACAAGGGGCGACAGCCGGAGGACCTGCCTCCGGTTCAGCCTCGGAGCCCGTGATGCGTACCTCTCTCCTCCTGTCGTCTGTTGTTGTGTTCGCCGCTGCTTGTGGGGAGAGCGCACCACCGCCACCCCCAGAGCCCACCTGCGATATCGCCCTCGATAAGCTCGATGGTCGCACCTTCGTCATGCTCGAAGCGACCCCCGATGGCGATGTCGAGAACGCCATGGCGCGCGTGAAGTTTGTCAGCGAAGACGGTGCGCTTCATGCCAAGTACACCGCGAAGTCGCTGGCCAATGTCTACGACTACACCTGCGAGACCAAAGAGGCCGAGGTGGTCTGCCGTTCGGAGTTCAAGGCCGAGTATGCGTGCAAGGCCCTCGAGGTCACCAAGGTTGGTGGCTGTACGCCAGAGGCGCTGCGCGAAGTGGGCGCTACGCAGTCGGATGAAGACCTGAAGAAGGCCATCGACACGGCGATGGAGCAGGTCAAGAAGGCCCGTGAGGCGGGTGGTGACACGCTCAAGAAGTTCAAGTTCCTCCACAACAACTTGGGCAACCCTGTTCAGGGGCTTCTCTACGCGAAGGTTCGCGACGAAGCCTGCCAGCTTATGGTCGACGACATGGCGGCACTTGTCTACAACGGCAAGCGCAAAGAGGACTTCAACCCAGTCGGCACCAACGCGTTTGTGGCGTCCTCCCAAGACTTCATCTTTGAAGACTGTCCGCAGGGTCGTGTGTTGGCGGACATGACGACGGCTGAGGCACCCAAGGATGCGGCCAGTGTCCCTGCCGAGCGACTGCACGAAGTCGGTAAGCCTGTCCACTATCACTACGTCGGGCCCGATGCGGTCAAGGCTGAGGACAGCTGCACGTACACCATCGACACCTACGCCAACTGGAAGCCAGTGGGCAAAGACCTCGCGGTGACCGCCGACGGTGGCAAGGTGCGATGGAGCGGTCAGCACACCTGGGCGGACGGCGACCTCTTGCCCGTGGGTGGCGGCAAGAAGGGTGGCATCTTCCACATGGTTCGCAAGAAGTCTTGCGAGGGCAAGGCAGAGCAGATCGACGTGACCTGCAACGCTGCAGCCATCAACTAGTGGTCGGCTGGCGCGGGATGAACCGCGCCACCATCTCCACATGCCCGGTCTGAGGAAACAGGTCGACGGTCCACGTCGACTCAAGCTGCCATCGACCTGATTCGAGAATGGCGGCGTCTCTTCCGAGGCTGCCGGGCTTGCACGCCACGTAGATCAAGACCTCTCCGGACGCTTGGGCGAGCATGCGCGCGACGCTTGGGTGAAGGCCCGCACGCGGAGGGTCTACGATGATGGCACGAGGCCCCGGGAGCGCTGCGATCTCGTCGAGACAGGCCTCGACCTTACCGGCCTCGAAGGTGGCATGGGTGATGCCGTGGGCCTTGGCCGTTTCCCGCGCATTGACGATCGCTCGCTCGACCACCTCAAACCCCCAGAGCCGCTCGCAGCGATCTGCAAGGTATAGGCCGATGGCACCGACCCCGCAGTAGAGGTCGACAAGCGTGGCGGTGGTCTCGGGGAGTGCTGCAGCAATGGTGTCGTAGAGCACCAGCGCGCCTGGTGTATTCGTCTGAAAAAAGGTGTCTGGCGACAGGGTGTAGGTGATGGGACCGAGCCGCTCTTGAAGGCTCGGTGTGCCCCACACCTGTTCAATCGGTCCCGTGGCGACGTCGGATACGCCTTCATGCACCCGCCAGACGACACCGACGACCCGGTGCGTGGGGGGTAGTGCCGTGGCCATCAGTGCCTCGGCCAGCTGCTCCATGAACGGTTGATGGTCGACCCGAGAGGTGTGGACCACCACGAGAAGCTGGCCGGTATGCTGCCCCTCCCGAAGGACGAGGTGACGTAAGAACCCCTCATGAGCACGTTGGTCCCATGGCGCGGGCGCGGAGGCGGCGAGGGCGACCTCTCGCGTGGTCTGGAGGAGGGCGTTCATCGGCTCGCTGATGAGGGCGCAGTGGGGGGTATCGACAACCCGGTCGAATCGACCCGGAGCGTGAAACCCCAGGAACTTCCCATCGAGCGGCAGGTTGCGCTCGTGGTCGGCCTCGCTCAGGTAGCGGGTGGGGCCGAACGACAGCTCGACCTTGTTGCGGTAGGCGTAGGCAGCGCCAGCATGACGGGTGGGGTGTGCCGTGAAGGGGGTGCCTTCACCGCGTGCCGCGTGCACATCGCGAAGGGCCATAGCATGCTTTTCTCGTGCCTGACCGTCGAGCGATAGCTCTTGTAAGGTGCACCCGCCGCAGAGACCGAACTGCGGGCACGCGGGCGGTGCGTAGTCTGCGGGCGGCCGGATCATGGCCTTTCGTCGACCATTCCATCGGCCTTTTCGCAGCCCGGCCGGCTGCACGAAGATGCGTGACCCCGGAGGCGCACCGCGAACGGCCACGGTGCGGCCGTCTGGTGCAGTGCCGAGGCCCACACCGCGCGGACCGAGGGACTCGATCTCGGTCTCAAAGGGTTCGATGTACCTTCTGCGCTTTCCCATCAGAATGTCCTCGGGTTGCAATTTTGCGTGATAGCATCCCAAGGGCCTGAGAACCCCAGAAAAAGAGAGGGCTGTGTGGACCTACGCAACTTTCCGCGAGTGTGTCATCTGCTGGCTACGGCCGAAGCGCTAGAACGTTCAGGCAATACGGCGGCGCGTGAGCGCGTCCTGCTCGACCTTGGTCGGTATGTGCAGTGGCTGATGCGTCAGGATCCGGCATCGTGGAACCGCATTCTCGCGGAGGGCTACGTCCAGAGATCGCCCGGCCGCTTACCGACGTTGGTCGATCCGATGACGGATGAGGTGGCGCTCGGCGACCCGGTCGAGACCTCACTGCTGCCGGATCGCTGGCTGTCGAACGTGGCGCAGTAGGAGAATGGTGCGGCCAGCACCACGCGGGGTGGTCAAGACACATGCGAGAGGTGTAGACTCCGGCGGGCGCTCATGCTTCGCCCACACGGGGTCAATGTCATGGTCTACATCGTACATTTCGCACTGCAGGGTCCCCACGAGGACTACCCCCAGTTCTTCGATGCGCTCAAAGCGCTCGGGCCGTGGTCCAACCGCATGGGGGACACTTGGATCCTCGAGTGCAGGCTGTCGTCGATTCAGATCCGGGACCTCCTGAAGGCGCACATTCGTCCCGGAGACAGGATCTTTGTGGCCGAGTTCATTCGCAACTGGGCAGGGACAGGCATGGGCGCTGGCTTCCCGGAGTGGATGCAGCGACGGGGATTCCGTGAGCTGGGCCCTGCGCCGGCCTCCACCGATGACGCGGGTGGGACATGAGGGTTCCAGCAGGCGTTTCGCACCTTATCGGTGTCTTTACAGCCGTCTTTTTCTTGCTGATGGGCATCAGCTTTCTCGGCACCGATATGCAGGGGGTGGGGTACGCGTTGATCGCGTTGGCCTTCTACCGGGCGGTGCGCGCCGTGCAGTCGTACATGAACCGACCCACGGATGACCACTAGCGGGGTCCGAGGTCGCCAATGCGCTCCTTGAGCGTGTCATTGTCCGCATAGAGCTCGACCACATCCGGATCGTTGACCAGAGACTCGGCCACGAGGGAGACGAGCGAGCGGTTCTTCGCCCCGTGCAGTGACGTCGCGAGGCGGCGGATGACGGGCAGGGGGGGCCCAGTGAGCTCCAGCTCCCCCTCGTGCAGCAGGCGGTCGATGAGGCGCTGCGAGAACTGAAGCAGAAAGTCGGTCGGCATACCACGTCTCCACGTGTGGTTCCCCATACCCTCCTGCCGGGATAATCGCTGTTGAGGAGGCAAGGCCCATGCCGTCAGAAGCCCCCATTGTTGTGGTCGATGAGTCGCTGCCCCAGCCAGATGCTCCCATGTGGCTGACGGTATCCTTGGCGGTACCCGCGTTCTTCGTCGTGGTGTGGTTCTTGGCGCGCTTGTTCAATGGCCGCTGGATCGACCCATCGGATCCCGAGGTCTAGGGCGTATGAGGCCCAATGCCACGATCCGGCTTTGCATCCGTTGCTGGACCGGTTAACGGCGCGGGGTCGCAGGCAGTCCATCGTGGTGCTGCCAGAATTCAGCTACCGGCTGAATGCCCCACGCGCACCCGCGCCCACGGCTTGTGCCGGAACGTCGTATCCAAAGAGGAATCCATGGCCAAGAAGAGCATGATCAACCGTCAGATCAAGCGCGAGAAGCTCGTGCGTCGATTCGCTGCGAAGCGCGCTGCCTACAAGGCACAGGCCAAGGACATGTCCCTGTCCGCCGAGGAGCGTCAGGCTGCTCGCGAGGCCCTCGCTGGTCTTCCTCGGAACTCTTCGCCGGTGCGTCTCCGCACACGCTGCGTCGTCTCGGGTCGTCCACGGGCCGTGTACAAGGAGTTCATGCTCTCCCGAATCGCGTTCCGCGAGATGGCTCACCGCGGCGAGCTCCCAGGCGTGCACAAGGCGTCTTGGTGATGCATCGGTAGGGCATCCGCCCACCACGCAGCAACGCCCGCATGACCATTGGTCATGCGGGCGTTGTTGTTGGATCCCCTAGGGATGGGAATCAGTCCAGCTGAAGCTTGGCGCGCAGCTCACGTCGCTCACGTCCAGACAGGCCGCTCTGTGGCAACAAGTCGGAGAGCTTCTCGCCCTTCACGGCACGACGGATCAAGGCGACCTCTTCGCGGCTGAAGAACGAACCGCCGACGCGATAGTCCGCGAAGGCTTCCCAGGTGGCGGGGACCCACTTTTCGACCATTCCGGCGATGATATCGGCATAGACGCGAATCTCGTACTGTGCGTGATGGTCCATGCGCAGGCTGAGGAAGTGCAGGAGATTGTGAAGGTCAACCTTCCAGTACCACTGCGTGTAGGTGTTGAGCGTCAGGTTGATGCGCGCGAGCTCCCGGGCCACTTGCGGTAGGGTGGGGTCGATGGGGGTTCCGTCGCCCGCATCGTTCATCATGCGCTCGTAGTTGGCGTACGTGGTGGTCGCATCGGTGGTGAGGATGTGGCGCACCGCAGCGGCTTGCTCCGCCGTGAGGGTATCGCCGCGACCTTGACGGTTTGACGAGGACTGTGTCGCGACCTTGTCTGGCGCTGGCACGTAAAATTCTTTGTCGAGGATGGAGTAGCGGGCGCTGTACTCGTTGACGTTGGCCGTCCGGTGGCGGATCCATTGGCGTGCGACGAAGATGGGAAGCTTCACGTGGAGCTTCATCTCGCACATCTCAAACGGGGTCGTGTGGCGATGCCGCATGAGGTAGCGGATCAGGCCCCGGTCGTTGCTGACGGACTTGGTGCCTTTCCCGTAGGAGACCCGTGCCGCCTGCACGATGGCTGCGTCATCACCCATGTAGTCGATGAGGCGCACAAAGCCGTGGTCGAGCACTGGATGGACCTTGTAGAGGGCCTCTTCGAGGGTAGGCACGGTAGGGCGGCGGGTAGGAACAGGCTCGGCAGCGAGCAGCTCGGCGAGTTGGTGGTCGCGATCAGACATCGGAACTCTCGGTTGTGGGCTGCCAGCCAACGTCAGCTTTGGTGGCCCGGTAGAAGGTGTAGTGCACTGTAGTATCGATGGAGGAGCCGTAACGCATCGCACGGAAGTGAAAGAAGATGAGTTCGTCTCCGAACGTGCCGATGAGTACCGGCTGCGCGGACCCCCGACCTACATCATCCGTGAATCCGTGGCAATCGAACTGGTAGCCATGGGCCAACTCTAGTGTCTCCACGGTGACTGTCTCCGAGGGAAGAAACCGGAGACGCACCTCGATGGGGGTGCCCTCGACGTGCGCAGTGAGCACGAGGGGGTGACCGAAGAAGGTGGTGGCTGTGCCGGTACCAATGACCTGTGCAGGACCGCTGGAGAGCATGGGATTCATCTGTTCCGTGAGATTTCTTTGGGTCGGACGGTTTCCGTTTCCGTTCAGGTGAGCAGTGACATGCTAACGTCACTGGGTCGCGCGGAGGGTAGAGAATGGCACGGGTAACAGATGCTAGCGGTCGGCCTACGAGCGGTCAGGTCTCGGTCCCGGTGGTCGCCATCGTGGTCGACAATAAAGACCCCGAAGAGTTGGGCAGAATCAAAGTGAAATATCCTTCACTTCCCCAGGCCCCAGTGTCCACGTGGCTGCGTCAGGTCAGTCCGAACGCGGGCTCCGGCGGTGGCCTCTACGCGCTCCCGGAGATCGACGATGAAGTGCTCGTGGTGTTTCTCCACGGCGACCAAAATCATGGTGTGGTGGTCGGTCAGTTCTGGAATGGGGTGACCCTTCCACCACCAGAGGCCAAGGACGGTATGCCGGGGAGCAGCAAGGCGGACACTGGCGGTAAGCTGTCGACGGATGGATTTAAGGACGGCAGCACAAACATCGACGAGAATGACCGTCGATTCTGGTTGTCGAGGTCCGGGCACCTCTTCGCAATGGACGACACCTCGGGCAAGGAGAGCTTGCAGATCTGGGACGGCAGTCGGCAGCTTGTGCTGGTCTTCGACACGGCCGACGGGCGCATCGTGCTCGCGAACACCAACAAGGACATTCACATTCGTGCCAAGCGAGACTTGGTCTTTGAGGCTGGCCGCGATGTGCTCTACCAGGCGGGGCGACACCTCAAGGGTGAGTCGAGCATGAACACCGAGATGGTGTCCAAGGGTAAGTTCATGATCACGTCGGACATGGATGCCAGCATGGAGTCCGGCATGAACCTGAATCTGAAGGGAGACCTCAATGTGGCCCTTGAGGCTGGGGTCAACCTCAAGGTCGAAGGCACGATGGTCGGCGTCAAGGCGAGTGCCCAGGGCGAATTCAACGGTGGTGGCATGGCCAAGGTGGCCGGTGGCGTCGTGATGATCAACTAGGATGCTGGGGCATGGTCGTGAGGACCGTGCCGCCTTGCTGCACATGGGCGCCGAGGCGTGGCCCCCAGTCCGCTGCTGCATCCGTGGCAAGCTCGAAGCGAAACAGCCCCGGAGGACCACTTGGCCTCGGCAGGTCGCCCTCGATGACCAGCCGGCCGGGACCCGTGATCCGGACCGATGTCAGCCGGCGTCCTCGCGCGGCTGAGAGGTCGAGCAGGACCCCCCGACGTGTGGCGAGCACAACCCGCTCGCCAGATGCGATGAGGTCGCCGCTGGTTCGGTACCGCTTGCCCGCGCGCATCCCCATGAGTGTCGCAGGTCCGTGGAGGCTGATCGTGACGCCGACATGCTCGGTCACGAAGGTCCTGTCCTCGAGGGGGATCCGCTGACGCGCACGCCGCAATCGCCACCAGCGTCCTGCGTTGAGGGCAGTTCCAGCAAGAACCATCATGCCGGCGATGGTGGCGAGGACGTCGAACATTCCATATCTCCCGGGAGCAGTGGTCAGGAACGGCCTACGGTGGAGGTAGCGTGGAGCGACCAGGTGAGCAGGTAGTCCGTTGGTTGCGATCCGAACTCGATCGAAAAGGCCTGAATGTTCCTGCGCTTGCAGCCATGATGGGTCGTCCGAGAACCTCGGTGAGGAGGCTTTTTTCGGGTAGTGTCGCGATGACCATCGACGATCTCTTTGAGATTGTGGAGGCGCTCGACCTGAACCTGAATGACCTGGTACGGCTCGAGGCGATGCCCGACGTGCCCGAGGTTGAAGAGGGTCCTGAGGCAGCACCTGCCGTCGTGGGCCTTGTGGTCCCAGACCATGAGCCGTCTGTCCTGACCGCTCATGCGCCCACAGGAAACCAGAGCGAGCTGCTCTTTCGCGTGGCCTTTGAGGCCGAGATGGACATTGTGTTCTCGGCAAAGACCGAAGACCTTCAAGACTCTGGGGTTCCGGTCACCGTGCTTGATCAGTACAAGGGCCGACACCTGACCATTCGCCTCGATGCGGCGTACCGGCACCATCAACAGCCCGAGTTTGAAGAGGACGGACTGCGCGTCCGCCTGTCCTTTGATCAGATCTACAGCTGCTTCTTTCCGTGGACCTGCATCGCTCGGTTCTTCTTTGAGCCCGAGGCGCCCGATGTGCCCGACCCCGGTGACGACAAAGAGGACACGGGACCTACGCTGCGCTTGGTGACTTGATCACGACGAGCGGGCACGCTGTTGGCGTGACCGCCACATCACCAGCAGCATTGCGCCCACCAAGACGACGGCCCATGTGCTGCGCAGCACCTTCGCCAGCCAGAACGCGTAGTCGAGGATGGGCTCCCCGAACACAAAGCCCAACACAATGACGCCAGGCACGGCCACGACAAGGCCGAGCATGTCCCAGAAGACGAATGCCGAAAGCCGCACACCACTGGCCCCCGCCACCAAGAATACCGGTGCTCGTAGGCCGGGGATGAACCGGCCCGCCAAGACAGCACCCGCACCATGGTCTCGCACCATGCGTGTGGCATTGTCGATGGACCGGCTAGGCACGAGGCGGCGAAACCACCGTGCGTCGAGGAGTGAAGCGCCGAGCGTGCGTCCTGCGAGCCAAGCGATGACATCGCGGAGGCCGACGCCTGCCACCCCCACCATCAGTGTGGGGACCCATCGAAGCTCCCCGCTCGCCAACAGATAGCCCGCGTAGAGCAGGGGTACGTCCTCCGGAAGCGGAAAGACCAGACCCGAGGTGCTGCACACCATGAACAGCCCGAAGTAGCCGCCGACCTGTTCTAGTAGGGTACGAAAGAGCATCGCCCCCCCGGAGTGTCAGCACAGTCGAAGCGCGTGCCGGTTCTCAGGCTTCGATGCGCTCGGCGATCTCGCGAAGCAGCTCCGACGCTGGCCCGGTGCGGTTACCGCGGATGCACTTCTTGTAGGCGCGCCACAGCTCGGAGAGCAGCGAGTCGTCGGTCATGCGATGCTCGTGGACCATGAGATCTTCGGTAGAGATGTCGGAGCCTGCGAGGCTGCGGCGCTGATGCAGGTTCTTGAGCGCGCTCACGAACATGGTGTTCGCGTTTTCGTAGCCACGCTTGTGAAGCTCAATGTAGGTCTGCCACGCGAGGGACTCGGGCATCATGTCTTTGCACTGGCTGAGGCCAGAGCGGAAGTTTCGAGCCAGTTCTCGCGTGGAGCGGTCGCCGTTGACGAGGGTGTCGAGCTGCATAGCCAATTTCTCCATCTCGGTGCGAACACGCGACGTCGCCGCCGTATGTCACAGTGGTCAGAGCGTGACCACCGACGCAACGTATCACGAGATGTCGACGGGATCCGCCCCGTGGGTCAGATCTGGCAGCATCGTCATGTGGGTTCGGACGAGCCGCAGGGGTGTCCGTGGTTTAGAGTAGGGCTTGTTCGGGGAAACCGAAGCGGCAGCCTCTGGGGCCGTGCGGTAGACCATCGATACGCTGGGCTCAAGGGGATGCCGTGAGAACGATTACCCAACATTTGTTTGACAACCGCTGCGACGGATTGTTGCGCATCGTTCTGGTCGCGATGTGGGCCTCGGCATGTGTGGTCCATCGGTACCCTGCAGGACCCATACCGATAGAACAGGCGGCGAAACCGAGTGATGTCGTGGTTCATGAGGCCGATGCATCGGAGGTCGTCCTCGAGCTGGCCATCGGGGTGGTCGACGAGCGGCCTGGAGAGTCTGGGTTGGTTCACGCCATGCTGGTGGGGCTTGTGGCTGCGCTACCCCCCGATCTCGTAGCGGACGTCGATGTGTGGGTAGGACGCGAGACGAGCCTTGTGATGGCCACCTGCGTGCCAGGTCAGCGCGTCGCGTGCGTCAAGGCGCTGATGGACGCGATGACGCGCCAGCAGTTTGATGCGTCGCGCATGGAGGCGATCGACGCAAGGCCATCGACAGATCCCGCAGCGCTCGACCCTGCAGACGGATTGGGTCAATGGGCGTTGTTTGAGGGACACCCGTATGGGGGCTTGCCGTCAGCGCTGCGCGCGCCGTCGGTGCAGATCACGGCAGACATGCTCGAAGATGCATGGCGGCGATGGGTGCGTCGGGAGGGGGTGCGTGTCCACCTCTTTGGCGGAGAACCAGAGACCGCAGCCCTGCAGGATGTGCTGGCCGCGCTGCCGGTGCGCCTGCCGCCGGACCGTCCCCTTCAGGCGCCGGTACCCCAGTGGGGGCGCCAGCTCTGGGCGCGTACACCAGAAAGTGGTGCCATGCAGTGGATGGTGGGGATCTCATCGAGGGATGAGCTCTCCGATCTGCTCACGCTCTGGCTGGGCATGGCTCATGTGGCAGCGGTTGCGAACGGTGGGCCCCAGGGCCCGTGGACCACGCGCTGCTGGCCAGATCTGGAGGGGTGTGTCGGGGCCGGAACCCGGCACCATGGGGTCAGCCTTGCGTTGAGTCACCCACGCCTGCATGCGGGCGCCTTGAACGAAGTCCGTGCTGCGCTCGCGCGCTTTGAGATGACCGAGGCCGAGCTTGTGGCGGCACGTCAGTCGGTGCTCGCAGTCATCGATGCGGAGACGCACCGTTCGCCCTTGGGACGCGTCCAGCAGGCAACCTTTCGCCAGCGTGTCGTCGCGACACTGGAGGACCTGACCGCACCGGATGTGGTGGCCACCATGCGCGGGCTTCCCGAAGAGGGTCCGATGGTACTGTGGACCGCGGCAGAGGCCCCGCAGAAGGATGCAGACTGGGTTCGGCTTGAGGCGGTCTGGCCCCAGTAGGTTCGTCAGTCGAGGCTGAGACCATCGAGGAACAGGCCCGGCGCATCGACGTGGAGGTGTCGGTCGGTATCTGAGGCGACACGAACGACGCGGCGCAGGGCCTCGACGAGGTTTCCGCGCAGATGACGGTGCGTGACCACGCCTGCGGGCTCTTGCCCATCGAACCACTGGCCATGAACGACTTGGTCGATGTCACCCGTGGCGGGGTCGATGTTCAGTTCCCAAGGGAGGTGGTCGAGGGAGAGCACGGGCCCCTCAAGCTCGCCGAGCCGTGCATGAATGGACCGCACCCCACCATTGAGGAACAAGTTGGTGGTCTGAAGACGCCCATCACACATGTGACCCGAAGGACGTCGGCTCTGTCGCTGGGCCTCGAGGGTGGCCATCATGCTGCCATGCACATGGCCCTCGCGAAACAGCACGAGAGGTTGAGGTGGGACGCCGTGGTCATCGAAGCCGCGCGTCTTGAGACCGCCCGGAAGCGAGCCGTCATCGATCAGATGAATCTTGGGATGAAAGGGAAGCATATCCCGAATGAAGGTCGAGCCTGGCGCTGCGCACTCGTCGGTGACGCGCGCGCTGATCCACGCCAAGATGGCGGCGCAGGCGCGTGGGCGCAACAGCACCCGGACGGGTCCCGTGTGATCGATCTCGTCGGCGAGGAGCGCCTCTCCCCAGCGGGCCAAGCGTGCCCCGAAGGGCAGACACGCCGTGGTGGAGAACGACCGACTCGCACACGCATCGGAGAGGGTGATCGGGCGTGGCGTATCGACCGTGACCTCGCCTCCCATGCGGAAGGTGGTGGTCTGCTCTTGAAGCTCGACACCCTTCGTGTTGACCAAAGCCCGTTGCTCGACCACATCTTGCCACCAGAAACGACCCGTCTTGACGCGCTTGTCGACGCTCTGGGCAGCGGTGAGGTTGCTCAGTAGGGTCTCTGCGCGGTCCGCATCGGTGATCTGCAGTCCTCGTCGGTCGTTGATGTCGAGGGACCGGCCCGCGCCCTCGAGGCGCTCGATGGGGGCGGCATTGGGGTCGGGCGTACCTGCGGCGGCGTCGCTCAAGGCCTCTTCGACGAGGTGGGTGCCTTGGTGAAGTGTACCGACGGCCGTAGATGTCCGCCCGTCGGCGAGCCAGACGGTCACGGCGAGGTGCTCGGCGTCAGAGTGCTTGGGCGAAGGGCGCCCGCCCCGACTGCCGAGGTCGGTGATCTTACGGGTACAGCCATAGACCTGGGCAGCGCGCGCGCCGCGGTCTCTGGCGGTCGCCGTTAGCTGTTGGGCAAGCTCAAACAGGGTGGGGTTCACGTGGCCTCCGTGGGTAGAGGCTACCGGTTGCAACCGCAGTTCGCCACCCGGAGGTGGGGGAGATCAGGGGATGGCGATGTCGCCGACGTCGACCATGGACTCGCTCGACTGGATGGCGTTCCACATGTCCATGTTGACCTGCTCGGACTCGGTCTTGGTGCCGAGGGTGGCCTCCATTTGGTAATCGAGCAGCGTGAGCCAGCAGTCGGGAATCGAGGTGATGTCGGTCGCCTGAAATCCGAAGGTGCCGCTGCTGTCGGTGAGACCCTCTCCGAGGATCGCGGGAGGCTGCTCGGCGTAGTCGTAGAGCTTGACGCTCGCACCACCGGTTCCGCGGCCGTTGCCATCGGTCACCCGGCCCGTCATGAAGAGCTCGATGCCATACTCGGGGGTTCCGCATACCGAGCCTTGGGGTCCGTCAGTGTCGTCACCGAAGGGGTTTTCGTCGCTATCATCGGCATTACAGGCCACGGTCAGCGGTAGAGCCAGCAGCGCGACACCGGTGAGCCAGGTGCGAATCGCAGACGTTGTTGGCATTTTACACTCCATCTTGAGCCGGCATCCTAGCGGACAATTGGCGCTTCTGGCGAAGAAGGTTCGTCAAGGTCGTGCTCAGAGTACCCCCGAGCGCTCAACCGGAATACGCTTGCCCTCCTACCGATGTGGGAGGTCCCTTGACTGTTGATTCGACCCGCGCAAACGTACCCTCTCGTGTGCTTTCTCAGCTAAAGCGCACCAAACTTCCTGCCGACCTCGACGCTGCATTGTTTACGCAGTTCGTGAAGGTGACGGTCCCCTTGATTCGTGGACCGTTCCTCGCGCAGCACCCACCCAAGCAGGTGTTGGGCTACCTGGAGGCTGCGTTCCGTTTTGCGCTGGTTCGCACAGAAGACCAGCTTCAAGTCGAGCTTCGCTCCGGGCCTTCGCGCGGTGTGGCCTCGATCTCGCACATGGCAGATCAGCCGTTTATCGTCGACACCATTCGCCTGTTCTTCCGGTCGTCGGGTGCCGAATACCGCGGTGGCTTCAATGTCATCTTCAATGCGACGCGCGATGCCGACGGACGCCTTGTCGGCATCGGTGGTGATGATGGCGTCGCCGAATCACTCGCATTCTTGGAGTTCGACGGTGGCGAGCTCGGATCCGATCTCGATGCCCAGGCACGGGAGCTTCACCATCGTCTCGAGCTGGCACGCGCCACGGTGCGCGACTTCGCCGGCATGACGGGTGCCGTGCAGTCCTTCATCGACCGTTGCGAGGCATTGGCCGCCGACAAGGCCGACCAGAAAGACGCGTACGAAGAGACCGCGAGCTTCTTGAAGTGGCTCTTGCGAGAAAACTTCGTCTACATGGGCGCCCGAGCCGGTGGACAGGCCATGGGCACCGAGGCGCTGGCGGGCTCCTATGCCGGTGACCCCGGCGGCGCGTGGATGGCACCCCATGCGCCGGGCATGGTGCATGTTCGTAAGTCGATGATGGACAGCCCCGTGCATCGCGAGGGCCGGATCGATGAGATTCTCGTCCGGCTCGGAGATGGCAGCGAGTTGTTCTTGCGCGGCCTGTTCACCTACCGCGCCGTCACGCAGTCTTCTCGGCATGTGCCGGTGTTGCGTACAGTCCTCGCGGACATTCTCGAGAGAGATGAGGCTGCACCGGGCTCGTTTCGGTTCAAGGGCCTCACCAACGTGTTCGACATGTTGCCCACGGAGTTCTTGTTCACGACCGCGCCCAGCGCGATCGCCGAGATGCTCGAGCTGGTGTTCGACAGCGAGCAGCAGCGCGAAGTGGGGGTCTCGGTCCTTACGCAGGGCGATGACAGTGCCTTCTGCTTGGTGTGCATGCCGCGAGGTCAGTACAGCGAAGAGCTTCGACGCGAGCTCGAAGATCACATCAGCGCGCGCCTCGGCACGACCCATGCCGAGCACGGTCTCTACATGGGGCGCTACGAGACCGTGCTGCTGCACTTCTATCTGACCGACCTCACGCCACCGTCCAGCGAGCTGGTCTCGGAGCTCACCCATGAGATCCGCGTCATGGCGACGCCATGGGTCAACCGCCTCTGGACAGCCCTCGAGGCGCATGCTGGCGAAGCGCGCGCGGACTACCTGGTCGACACCTATGGCCATGCCTTCCCCGAAGCATGGATGCGCAAGAACAGTGTGGAGCGCGCCATTGTCGACATCGAGAACCTGGAGCGCTTGAGCGGCGCGACCAGCGTGCTCGCCGATGTCTACGAGGTGAACGGCGAGATTCAGCTGCGGCTCTACCAGAGCGAGAATGTCTATCTGACGGATATTCTGCCGGTGCTCGACAACCTCGGTCTGACCGTGGCGAGCTCCGAGGTGACCCACATCAACTCCCGTGGCGGTGCCCTGTCCTTCGACACCTTCGTGTTGTCGGTCGAGGCCGACCAGCGTGACAACTTCTGGGCGAATGCGCCTTTGCTGACCGAGGCGCTCCCGCGGATCTTCGACGGCAGCGTCGACGATGACCCGCTCAACGGCTTGATCCTCGCCAGCGGCCTGACCTGGAAGGCGGTCGCGGTGCTGCGCGCCTACACGCACTACCAACGACAGCTTCAGATCTCGTTGGCTGCACCGAGCGTTCGCGCGGTGCTCCTCGCCAACCCCATGACGTGTGCGGCGGCTTGGAACTACTTTGTGGCCAAGTTCGACCCCGAGCTGACCGGTGACCGTGCCAAGGCGCTGGCCAAGGCCGAAGAGAAGGTCGTCGACCTGCTCAACGTGATCCGTACGCATGATGAGTACTTGGTGTTTGCCGGGCTGCGCAGCCTCATCAACGCGACGCTGCGTACCAACGCCTACCGCACCGACCGCAAGGGCGACTACCTCTCCTTCAAGTTCCGCTGCTCCGATGTGCGCGACATGAAGGGCGAACGTCCCATGTACGAGATCTACGTCCACGATCGTGAGGTGGAGGGCGTGCATATGCGGTTTGGTCCCGTGGCCCGTGGTGGTCTGCGGTGGTCCGACCGCGCCGACTACCGGACCGAGGTCCTCGGCCTCGTCACGACTCAGCAAGTCAAGAACGTGGTCATCGTGCCCGAGGGCAGCAAAGGCGGCTTCTTCTTGCGGCAGCCTGAGCGTGATCGCGGCGCGCGGCGTCAGCAGGCCGACCGGCTCTACAAGACCTTTATTCGGGGCCTCCTAGACGTGACCGACAACGTCGTCGACTCCAAGGTGGTTCCGCCACCACGGGTGGTCCGCCACGATGGCGATGATCCGTACTTGGTCGTCGCGGCCGACAAGGGAACCGCCCACCTGTCCGACACGGCCAATGGCATCAGCTTGTCGTATGGCTTCTGGCTCGGTGATGCCTTCGCGAGCGGTGGCTCCAATGGCTACGACCACAAGGGTGTGGGCATCACGGCGCGTGGCGCTTGGGTGCTCGTCCGACGTCACTTCGCCGAGATGGGCAAAGACCCCTACACCCAGCCCTTTACGGCCATGGGTGTCGGTGACATGGGCGGCGACGTGTTTGGCAATGGTCTCATCGAGACCGATCAGACGCGGCTTCTGGCGGCCTTCAACCACATGCACATCTTCATCGACCCTGACCCCGACACGGCGAAGAGCTACGCCGAGCGCAAGCGCCTCTTCGAGGTGGCCGGGCGCCAGGCGGGCTGGGACCACTACGACACCTCGGTGCTCTCAGAGGGCGGCGGAGTCTATGACCGCGCCAGCAAGTCGGTCGACCTGTCCGATAAGGCTCGCGAGATGCTCGGGCTGCCCGCGGAGGGCGAGGTCGGTCCCGATGAGGTGATCCGTGCCATCCTCAAGATGGACGTCGACCTGTTCTGGTCGGGCGGCATTGGCACCTACGTCAAGGCGAGCCACGAGACCCACGCCGATGCCGATGATGCGGCCAACAACCGGTCCCGCATCAGTGCCGATGAGCTTCGCGCACGTGTCGTCGGTGAGGGGGCCAACCTCTCCTTCACGCAGGCGGGGCGCATCGAGGCTGGCGAGCGCGGGGTTCGTCTCAACACCGACTTTATCGACAACTCTGCGGGCGTCGACATGTCGGACCACGAGGTCAACCTCAAGATCCTGCTGAGCATGCCCCAAGAGCGCGGCGAGCTCACCGAAGACGCACGCAACACGCTGCTTCACGAGATGACCGAAGAGGTGGCGGGCTTGGTGTTGGCCAACAACGAGGCTCAGGGGCGTCAGATCAGCCGTGACGTGATCCGCAGCCAACAAGACATCTTCCCGTTTGGGCGTGCGATTGCGTTCATCGAGAAGATCTGGGGCCGGACACGAGAGCAGCTCAACCTGCCCTCCGACGAGGTCTTGGCGTTGCGCGCTGCCGAGGGCAAGGGACTCACGCGTCCAGAGCTCTCGACCATCAGCTCCCACGTGAAGCGCTACGTCTTCCGTGAGCTCATGGCATCGGGTCAGGCGAAGGAGCTTCTCGGCTACGACGAGATGCTTCGCTCCTACTTCCCGAAGCGTATTCTCGCAGACTACCCGCAAGATGTGGTCAACCACATGCTCGCAGATGAGATCGCCATGACGGTCGCGACGACGCGGCTGCTGGGCGACGCGGGCGTGACCTATGTGCCGCTCACCGTCGAGACCACGGGTCGCGGCATGTGGGAGGTGGCCGATGCCTACTTCCGCGCCCAGCGACTGGCGCGCGCCCAAGAGGTGCGGTCCGCACTCGAAGAGCTTCGCATGAGCGTCGATCTCACCTCGCTCTACCAGGCGTGGGTGCAGGTCGATGCGGGTACCCGCGATGTCGTGGCCTACTGGCTGGCGGCCACCAACCGTCGTCCGACCGACGCAGAGCTGGCCGAGATGGATGGTGCGGTCGACGAGGTCTACGAGCTTCAGGCCGAGGCCGTGGCCAAGTCCGATGCCGAAGACGTCAGCCGTATGCTCGAGGTCGATGTGCCGGCCGAGGTTGCCCACATCGTCGTGAAGGCCCGCTACCTCGATGGCGCGCTCATGGCGTGGGCTACTGCACGCAAGCTCGGCATGGCCTTCCGTGAGGTGGTGGTGCGCCAGCTCGCGACCGGTCGTGCCACGCGCCTGCAAGAGGTCATCAACGCGATCACCTCGCGTGCGGCCACGGGTCAGTGGGAGCCGATTGCGCTTCAGATCTTGGGTGTGCGCTTCCGCCGCCTGCTTCGGGCCATCGTCATTCGTGGTCGTGAGCCGGTGGGTGACCGGAGCGTCGACTTGCTCGAGCCTGTGCTCGCCGAGGGTGAGCTGTCCGGTGTTCGCGGGCAGATCGACACCTTTGTGCCCGGAGATGCGAGCGAAGTCGACGTCAGTACGCTGCTCGTGCTCGAGGAGCGCGTGCAGGGGGCCGTCGATCGGCTCAAGGCCTGAGGCATGGCGCGCTGGACCTTTGTTCGGCACGCCCAGTCGGCCTCCAACGCTGCGCGCTGGTACTCCGGCCACACCGATGTCCCGCTGACCGAGCAGGGCATCGCGCAGGCGCGGGCGGCCGGGGATGCGCTGCGTGAGGTGCAGTTTGATCGGGCCTTCGCGAGCGACCTGCAGCGGGCGAGCCACACGGCACGGCTGATTCTGGACCATCACCCCGAGGTGGCGCTGTCGGTGACACCGAACCTTCGCGAGCGTGACCTCGGGGAGTGGACGGGGCTGTCCTATGCCCGCGTGCAAGAGGTCGGGGGACGCGACGTCTTCTTTCAGGTGGACGGGCGTCCGCCCAAGGGCGAGAGCCTGCTTGATGTGGCGCTTCGCATGCTGCCCTGGCTCGACAGCCTACCGCCGGCAGACCACACGCTGGTGGTGGCCCACGGAGGCACACTGGCCATCTTGCTAGGTCTGCTCGATGACAAGCCATGGCCGGACATGGCACGCGAGCGGGTGGCCAATGCGACGCCGACCGTGCGCGAGGTGGCCCCGGGGACCTGGCGACAGGCGCTGCGTCGTGTGCAGGCTAGGGTGCCGGGGGCGTGAGGGTGAACATGTCTTCGATCTCGGCGGCCAACACTTCGGCGATCAGGCGGTAGCCCGCCGTGTTGCAGTGGCAGTTGTCGGCGGAGATGTAGTCCTCTCGGCGCTTGAACCGGGTATCGAAGTAGGTGCGAAGGTCGATGTAGCGGGAGCCTGTCTGCTCGGCGGCCCGCGCGATGTCCGGGTAGTGGTTGTACGGGTAGGACAGAAAGATTGTGGGAATGCCCATGCGGGCTGCAGTCTCGGCGATGCGCACCATGTCGGCTTGGCGGTTGGCCACCACGAGCTCATCGATATCGTGGTTCGGGTACTTCTCGAGCAGCCGGGCATGGTAGGTGAAGAGCTGGTTGGCATCGATACCAGGAATGTCTCTGCAGAACTCCACCGCACCCCTGAAGTCGCCGTCGTCGCTCTTGACCCGGGCGAGGGCCTGGTAGAGCCTCAGTGACTCGGGAAGGACGTTCAGCCCGCGGCGCCAGGCGTCGAGTGCGCGCGCCCGTTCCTCGCGTCGCTCGTAGGCATGCCCGAGCATGTGGTAGGTCTCATGGTGCCCTTTGACGTTCGGGAGGCCGGTGGCAGCCTCGAGGATGTCAATGGCTTCGTCGAGCTGACCGAGCCGCAAATGGCAGGAGGCGAGACCGTTGTGAAAGGGCAAGAAGGTCGGGTCTTGTTCGATCAGCCCCCGCAACTTGGTCAAGCACCCGAGGTAGTCACCCTCTTCGATGATGTGCCAGTAGGTCTTCGAGTCTTCGTCGGTCCAGCCATCGATGGCGGGGCGGGGGCTTTGCTGCAGGTGGTCGTCGAACACGAGCCCGATGCCCTCGTCCGAGTCGACGAGGTGCAGCGCAAAGGACTCGACCGAGTCTGCCGGTCCGGCGGCTTGATGGAAGGTGGCGTGGTTCCAGCCGATAGCGGCCACCTTGAGGAACTTGTAAACCCGGCTGTGGAGCAGAAGGCGGTCCGCAGACGTCCAGAAGGAGGGCTTCAGGTCGCCCATCGAGGAGCGAATGGCATTCCAGCTGTTGTTCTCGCCTGCGAGCACCACGAGCACATCGGGCTGATGTTTGTCGAGCCGCTCGGCCACCTCATCGGCGATGAGCGCCGTATTGGCGCCGGGGATCCCCTCGTTGATGGCCCGAATGGAGCCAGTCCCGTAGCGGTCTTCGACGATTTCTACGAGCTGCTGGGGGAAGGACAAGCCACCGATGCCGTACGTGAACGAGTCGCCTTCACACTGCACGACGAGCTCCCCATCTCCCATGGGTGAGGACCGGTCGAAGAAGAGACCAGCGACGCGGAGCCCAGCTTCCGCGATGCCGAGGGTGAGGACGAGGCCGACCAAGAGGGCGAGTGCACGTCCGCCCCGAGGTGTGCTGGTCGTGGTGTCGGACATCACTCCTCCCGAACGGGCCTATACCACGATCTTAAGGGCCGGTGGAATAGAGCGGGTCGAGCAAGGTCCGCACAAGGCGGTCGGCGGCGCGCTCAAACTGCACCACATGAGGCTGGAGACGGTCGTCCTGCACGAGGGCATGCGTGATGGCGTCGCAGGCGTTGGCCCCTTGGGGTTCGGCGAGGTCCACCACGACATCGTCGGGACTCGGCAGCAGGCTCGAGCCCTCGAGTCGTGCGAGGAGGGCTCCGTCGACGTAGCGCTGGAGGTGAGCGCTGAACCGGACATAGCGCACGGGGGCGGTCCAGTCCGACGGGCAGAGGCTCTTCTGGTCGTCATGGGCGCGCAGCTCGAGATGCGTGATCCCACCACCGTCGGTCCATACGATCGCGGGCAGCTGGTCGACGCCAGAGACGAGGGTGAGGTCGGTCAGGTCGGCTGTGGGCGACAGGGGCGCTGGGTCGATGGGCGCAAACTGGGGCAGCTGCGCGTGGGGCGGACCATAGACTTGGGTGCCGCGGGCCGTCAGCTGGGTCAGCAGGAGGCGCAGCAGCCACGGTTCGACATCGGGGTTGCGCTCGGGTGTGGCTTTGAGGGCGTCAGGCTCCATGAGCAGGCGTTGCATGGCGGACGGATCGGTGGGCGTTGCGTAGAAGGAGGGGTTCGACCCCCCGTCATAGAGGCCGGCCACATCGAGCTTGAGCGGCGGTACCGCATCGACGGGTGTGGCGGGCGTGGGTGCCCGTCGTGCGAGGCATCCGGTCAGCAACAGGACCATGGCGCAGCCCATGTGAGAGACACGACGCATCTTCACCTCCAACCACAGTGTGTATCAGCCATGGTGATGCTGCGGGATGGAGGATGGGAATCGACGTGGACTTGACGGATTACTCGGGCTGCGACTGTCGGGTCAGGTAGACTCCATTCGTGGAGAATCGAAATGCAGCGTACATGGCTCTTGACGTCGTTTGTGTTGGTCGCGTGCAGTGGTCCTGTCACCACGGTGGCGCTGGAGTGCGAAGGGACCACCGATGGCCTTGCGCCTGTGTGGTACCTCGACATTGACGGGGATGGCGTGGGCGACGCAAGCACCGGGACTGTGGCCTGCGAAGCCCCGGCCAATCACGTGGCGCTGTCGGGTGACTGCGATGAGGAGGACGCTGCGGTCTACGCAGGTGCGGCCGAGGCATGTGATGGCGTCGACAACGACTGCGATGGGGTGGTGGATGAAGACCCCGTCGACGGTGCGGTGTACTACCTCGACCACGATGGCGATGGCTATGGTGCAGCCGCCTTCTCGGTGACAGCCTGCGCGGCACCGTCCGGCCATGTGGCGGATGCGACCGACTGCGATGACAGCCATGCGACGGCCCATCCTGGCGCCGTGGAGGTCTGCGATGGGGTCGACAACGACTGCGATGACACCGTCGATGAGCCCGATGCGTCAGATGCAGGCCTTTACTTTGTGGATGGCGATGGCGATGGCTTCGGCACGGGCGAGGCGGAGCCTCACTGCCGGCAGCCCGTAGGCTACAGCGCCCTCGGTGGCGACTGTCGCGACGATGATGCCGAGGCGTTTCCAGGCGCGGTGGAGATCTGCGATGGGACCGACAACAACTGCGATGGTGCGGCCGATGTGGGCGCCGTCGATGCGCGCTTGTTTTTCTTTGATGCCGATCAAGATGGTGTGGGCGGTGGGTCTTTGCTCTACCTCGGCTGCACGGCTGACCCCGGGTTCACCGAGGTCGCTGGGGACTGCGATGATTCAGACACCGCGACCTACCCGGGTGCACCTGAGCAGTGTGACGGCGCGGACAATGACTGCGACGGCGTGGTGCCCATCGACGAGGCCGACGGTGATGGGGATGGCTGGGTGCAGTGTCTGGACTGCAACGATGGCGATCCCCAGGTCAATCCGTCGGCCATTGAGATCTGCGACGGCGAAGACAACAACTGCGACGACGTGACCGACGACGATGCCATCAACCAGCAGCCATTCTTCCGCGATGTCGATGACGACACCTTCGGGACGGTGAACGACATCGTCTACGCGTGTGAGGTACCGTTTGGGTACGTGAGCGACCCGACCGACTGCGACGACACGCGCGGCGCGGTCTACCCGGGTGCCCAAGAGATCTGCGATGCCCTCGACAACGACTGCGACAACGCCATTGATGAAGAGGCCACCGATGCAAACACCTGGTACGCCGATGGTGATGCCGATGGCTTTGGCAATGTCTACCTGCCGCTGGTGAACTGTGATGCGACGGCACCACTGGGCTACGCCGCCGATGCGACGGACTGCAACGATGCGAGCGACATGGTCTACCCAGGTGCCGATGAGCGCTGCGATGGCCTCGACAATGACTGCGACACCATCGTCGATGAGTCCGATGCTATCGATGCGGTCACCTACTACAGCGATGGTGACGGCGATGGCTACGGCGGCGGTGCTGGCGAGGTCTTCTGCTTCCGTCCCGATGGCTACAGCCCGATTGGCAACGACTGCTTCGATGACGACGCGCTGTCCTACCCCGGTGCCCCCGAGCTCTGCGACGACAAGGACAACAACTGCAACACGCTCATCGATGAGGGCGCGCTCGATGCCAACCTGTTTTATTATGACGGGGATGGCGATGGCGCGGGTCTGACTGGCATCGTCGAAGAGAGCTGCCAAGCCTCAGACGGCTATGTGCCTGTTCCGGGAGACTGCAACGACGCCGATGCGCTGACCTTCCCGGGTGCTGATGAGCGCTGCGACGGTGAAGACAACAACTGTGATGGCAATGTGCCTGCAGACGAGGTCGACGCCGATGGGGATGCCTTCTTGGCGTGCGTGGAGTGCGACGATGGCAACCCGCAGATCAACCCTTCGGCGCTCGAGATCTGCGATGGTGTCGACAACAACTGCGACACCGTGATCGATATCGATGCCCTCGACCGTACGCCGTTCTTTCGCGATGTCGACGAAGACCAGTTTGGCGATGCGGGCAACACCACGCTCGCGTGCGAGGCACCGGACGGCTTTGTGGCCGACAACACCGACTGCGACGATGGACGAGCCGCGGTCTATCCGGGCGCTCCAGAGATCTGCGACACGCTCGACAACGACTGCAACAATGCGGTCGATGATGGGGCCTTGGACCGATCGACCTTCTATGCCGACGGCGATGCCGATGGCTACGGCAACCTCTACGCGCCCATTCAGACCTGCGAGTCCACGCCGCCCAACGGCTACACCACCAACACGACGGACTGCAACGACAGCAACGAACGGGTGTTTCCGGGGGCCGTAGAGTACTGCGATGGGCTCGACAATGACTGCAACCCCAGTACCCCGATCGACGAGAATGCGGTGGATGGCACCCAGTTCTACCTCGACCTCGATGGCGACCTGTTCGGTGATGCCAACGACACGGTAGGCTTCGAGACCTGCGCAGCATCCTTCCCTGGGTTCTCAAGCAACAACCTAGACTGCAATGATGACGACCCCGCCGCCAACCCCTCGGCGTCTGGCGACGAATGCGATGGGGTGGACTACAACTGCGATGGCGTATTTGAGTGCGATGACTACGGGTTGTTCATTCCGGTGACCACGCCCATGACGTTTGCAGATGCGCGACAGTACTGCATCGATGAGTTCGGGCCCGACTACAAGTTGTTTGAGCCTGTGACCTCGGAGCAGGCGGACTGGGTCTTTGAGACGATGGGGACGAACGCCTGGCTAGGCGTCATTGACAGCGACATCTTCAACTATTCGACCGGAGATATCGAATACAGTCCCTTCTCCAATGGGGGGACCCGGACGTGGGTCTATGCGAGCGATGGAGACCCCATCACGCCCGGAATCGACCGTTGGCGGCTCGCAACCAACGAGCCCAACAACGACTACGAAAACTGTGTCGTGGTCTTTGGCTTCTCGGATGGCAACGGGGGCTGGCTCGACGATGTGAACAACTCCACGGGGCAGTCCCAGCTGGCGTTTGGCCTCTGGAACGACGCCGGCTGTGACACCAACTTGGTGATGCGACAGTTCATCTGCCAACTCGACCAATAGTCCAGGTCACCCGTGGTCGTGCGTCCACTGGGCGACTGCGATGAGGTCTTCAAGGCCGGCGCGAACGTCCTCGGCCGTCATCTGGTCATGGAGCACATAATTCTGCACGGCTCCAGGTTCTTGGGGTGTGGCACGTGGGCGCACCAGCAGACTGTTCACCCAGGTGCCGTTGCGATGCAGCATGCGAAGCAGGTGGGTGCGCCGCGTGGCGTCCGCGAGCAGGCGCGTCGCGGCCGCTGGCGCATCGCTATAGACCACGGCCCAGTCGTCGAAGCGCGCATCACCGCTGGCCACCTGCTCGAGGCCCGCGAGCTTGGCACCGACCTTGGCGAGGGGGCCATTGGACGCCACGAAGAGGGTGAAGGCACCCTCGGCGTCACTTCGTACGGCGAT
>JBMHDG010000063.1:0-33897 GCA_049889515.1 Myxococcota bacterium | reverse complement strand
CGAAGAGCCGCATCATGGATGCTGACTTCGCGAAGGAAGCTGCCGCGCTGTCGAAGTACCAGACCATGCAGCAGGCTGGCATCGCCATCCTTGGTCAGGCCAACGCGATGAACCAGGGTGCCCTGCGTCTCGTCGGCTGATGGATGCGACCCGGGTTGCTTCGGCAACCTCGACAGTCCCCGAAGGCGCTACGCGTCTTCGGGGTTTTCCTGTTTTTGTGGCGTTATTTCGCACTTTTCTCTTAAATCGCGGCGAAGGGTGATCCGAGGAGTTTGGTGGGACTCACCGCATTCATGCTGTGCATGGATGGTTCAGGAGCATCACGATGGCACTGTCTGTCCAGACGAACATGACCAGCCTGACCGCTGCGAGCCGCCTTGGCCGTACGCAGTCAAGGTTGTCTGGGACGCTGGGTCGCATCTCGAGTGGTCTGCGGATCAATCGTGCGGCGGACGATGCAGCTGGGTTCGCCGTCGCGGAGCAGCTCGACGCGGTCAACCGATCGCTCGACATGGCTGCCCGCAACACCAACGATGCGATCTCGATGATTCAGACCGCCGAGGGCGCGTCCCAAGAGATTGGAGAGATTCTCAAGCGGGTTCGCGAGCTCTCTGTCCAGTCTGCGAGCGACACCTTGGACAACACAGAGCGTGCCTACATTCAGACCGAGGTGACCAACCTGGTGCGGGAGTTGGATCGCGTGGCGCGGACCACCACCTTCAATGGCATTCCCCTCGCGGATGGGACGGTGCCGGCGGCAGATGTGCAAGTCGGTGCCGGGAATGGGCCGGGGGATACCATCTCGATGTCTCTCGGGAATATGAGGGCGCTGTTTCTCGGTGTCGCCACCATTGACGTGTCGAGTGCCGGAGGGGCCTCAACGGCCATTGGCGCTGTTGACACCGCGCTACGCGTCGTCAATCGTACGCGCGCGAACTACGGTGCCATGCAGAACCGGTTGGGGGCAGCACTGGCCAACCTGTCCACCTACGGCGAGAACCTCTCGGCTTCTCGAAGCCGCATCATGGATGCTGACTTTGCCCGAGAGTCGGCGCAGCTCTCGAAGTACCAGACCATGCAACAAGCGGGGATCGCGATTCTTGGGCAGGCCAACGCCATGAACCAGAGCGCGCTTCGCCTAGTGACCTAGCGGGCGTCCAAAGCATCACCCACGATGTGCACCTCGTGTTCGAGCTGTACAGAAAAGGTGTTCGCTACGGTGGCTTGAATGTGTCGAATCAACGTTTCGAGGTCGTTCGCGGTGGCCGTACCCGTGTTGACGACAAAGTTGGCATGCTTGGGACTGACCATGGCGCCACCGATGGTGTGGCCCTTGAGTCCTGCAGCTTCAATGAGACGACCGGCATAGTCGCCAGGTGGGTTGCGAAATGTAGAGCCGCACGTGCGTTCATTGACCGGCTGGGTGGCTTTTCTGCGGTCGAGATGCTCCTGGAGGAGCGTTCTGCTCTCGGAGTAGGGCATGGTGTCTTGGCTGAGCCGTGCACGGGCGACGACAGCTCCAGGGGGCAGCACACAGGTTCGGTATCCAAGACCGAGCGCTTCTGCGGGCAGCCAACGTGTGGTGCCATCCGGCAGTGCGATCTCGACGGCCTCGAGCAGGTCAGAGATCTCACCGAGGTGTGTCCCTGCGTTCATGCGCACGGCGCCGCCGACGGTTCCGGGAATCCCCCCCAGCCGATGAAAGCCTGACCACGCTCGCTTGGCTGCTCGGGAGAGCAGGACGGCGATCTTGAGTCCGCCGCCGAGAATGCAGTGGTCGGAATGCCAGACGCTATCGGCCAGTTCGCCACGAAGGACCAACACCAGCCCACGAATCCCACCGTCCCGGATCAAGAGGTTGGAACCATTTCCGAGGACAAAGGTTGGAAGGTCGAACCTTGTCGCGACCGCGAGAGCCCCTGACAACTGGTCCGTGGTGTGGACCTCGAGCAGTGCGTCGGCAGGGCCACCCGTGCGCCACCACACGCGTTTGTGGAGCGGCGCATCTTCGGTCCAAGAGACGCCGAGTTCGTCCAGCGCTTGACGGCATGTGGGGCTAACGGGCATGTGGGCGCGGTAGCCCGCGCTGTCGCGTTGCGCACGGAGGTCTTGTGATTGTTCTAGGCATGGGACGTGTAGGTGGCGCCTTGGTCGCGCGCGCACGTGCCCGCGGTGTTGAGGTCGCAGCAGTGGATCGTAGTTCTGGTGATGAGGCCCTGAGCCATCACGCCGGTCCAATTCTGGTGTGCACGCGCAACGACGACCTCGATGATGTGCTGCGTCGGGTGCCCGAGCGGCGCCACTCCGAGCTCGTTCTGGTGCAGAACGGCATGTTGCGCGACTGGGTGGCTGCTCGTGGTCTCGCCGAGACCACACGTGGGTTGCTGTTTTTCGCGGTCTCGTCGCGCGGCGCACCGCTGGAACCGGGTCCTCCGAGCCCCTTTACCGGTCCATGGGCATCAGCGGTGGTCGCGTTCTTGCGCGCCATCGAGGTACCCGCCGAGGTCGTGGACGCGGCGACGTTCGGTCGGGGAGAGGTCGAAAAGTTGCTCTGGAACGTATGCTTTGGACTGGTGTGCGACCTGCATAAGAAACCTGTTGGTGACGTGGTGACCCACCATCGTGCGGATCTAGCGGCCCTGGTCACCGAGCTCCTCCCCGTGGCGGAGGCCAGCGTTGGCGTCACGGTGGCGTTGGCCCCCCTCGTGGACCGCATGTGCGCCTACAGTCTGCAGATTCCACGCCATCGTGCGGCGGTGAAAGCATGGTCGTGGCGAAATGGCTGGTTTGTCGATGCCGCAACGCGGCAGGGCATCGTGACACCGGTTCATGACCGGATGCTACGTGCCACGGGTCATGCGCGGGGTGGGTGAACCATGAGGACCTCCTAGGATACCTCTGTGTTGGAGGTGTCCACAGGAGATCTGACGTAAACCGCGCGAATTATGTTCCCGAAAATTGTACGTCGTCGAAGATCAATGTGGGTACTCGAGTAGAGCTCCAGGTCCAGGGGTCATCCCCTACGCCCACCAAGCGGTGGAAAATATCGAGGGTACTGCCGGAGACATTCATCTCGGCGAGCGGTCGGGTGGCCGTGCCGTGTTCGATCAGCTGTCCGCGAATGCCAAAGCTGAAGTCTCCGGTGGCTGCGTTGGCGTTTCCACCCAAGAAACCTGTGACGAGGATGGCCTTCGGAAACGCCTTCGCGAGCTCTTGCCACGAGGTCTCCCCCGGCTCGATGACCCAGTTGGTGCGTCCGCCTGTGGTGGGGGCCATCCCGAGCTTCCGTGCATGGTAAATGCCAATATAGTAGGAACGAAGGACCCCATTCTCGATGATGGTTCGCGGCTTGGCCACCATGTGGTCGCCATCCCATGGGGTGCTGCCGAGCCCTCTCGGAATGGTGGGGTCATCGCGGAGGGTCAGCAACGAAGACCCAATGGCACTATCCATCCGGTCGGCGAGACAGCTACGCCCTTGGTGGAGTGCCCCTCCCGACAGCGGGCCGCCGAGCGTACCTAGGATTCTTCCGACCGAGCGGTTGAGCAGGATCATCGGGTACGCACCGCTCTCGATCGGGCCGGCGCCAATGGTCTCTCTCGCGCGCGCCATCGCATCTTGCGCCATGACGTCAGCGTCGGGGAGGTCCGAGAGGTGCCGTGCTGCCATGTAGCAACTGCCCTCCGGCCGCCGGCCATTCGGCTCCGAGAGGGTGACCGTTCCGCCCTTGGAGAACCAAGCGCCTTCGGTCATGTCCGAGAACCCATGGCTGGTGACTTCGACCGTACGCCCGTGCCCATCCCCCGTGTAGAAGCTGGCGCTGATGACATCGTCGGTGCGCGCCTCATCGAACGCTGCTTCAAGAGCCTCGGCTGAGGATGCGCGTTGTTCGGCCGTGTAGGTGCTCCAGGTGGGGTCGAGATGGTCGAGGGCCGTTTCGCTGGCGCCACGACCGCAGAGCGCAATGTCGGCAAGTCGGCGGTCGGGGTCGGGCTCAAGCACCCGTGTCGCGTCGACGGCACGCGCGAGAAACTGCTCGAGGGCTTCGGGGCGCAGATCGGACGTGCCGTGGCTGCTGAAGCGCTCATCGACGAGAAGGCTCAACCCAAGGCGTCGACTGCTGGCTTGACTGGCTTCCTCAACCTTGCCGTCCCGTCGGGTGAGGGTGGCATGGCTGCTCTCCGAGACGCTGACCGAGACTTCTTGGGCACCCAGCTTCTGGGCGTGGGTCACGACGCGCGCTGCGAGGTCGAGAAGGTGCGTGCTTGCGTTCATCGGCCACCTCCGACGCTGAGCTTGCCGACCTTGACGGTGGGCATACCCTGGCTGACGGGTACGCCTTGACCCTCCTTGCCGCACGTCCAGCCTCCCTCGTCGATGACGAGGTCGTTGCCCACCATCTCAATAGCTTCGAGGACCTTGGGGCCATTCCCGATCAGGTTGACGTCTTTGATCGGTTGCGTCAGCTTGCCGTTTTCGATGAGGTAGCCGAGCCTCACATAGAAGGCGAAGTCGCCTCCGCCGATCTGCACCTGCCCGTTGCTGAAGGTCTCGCAGTAGATGCCGTGCTTCACGCTGGCGATGATGTCGGTGGGGTCATGTGGGCCGGCTTCCATGTAGGTGGAGCGCATGCGCGGCAGGACCGCATGACGGAAGCTCTCCCGACGCCCGCTCCCGGTCGGCGCCACACCGTAGTGTTTCGCGCTGATGTCGTCGTGCAGGTAGCCTTTCAAGGTTCCATGTTCGACGAGGACGGTACGCTCGGTGGGGTTGCCCTCATCGTCGATGTTGAGGGAGCCCCGCGCACCCGGGATGGTGGCATCATCGACAATGGTGACTTCATCGATGGCGATGGCACTCCCCACTTTATCTGCGAAGATGGAGATGCCCTTGCGGTTGAAGTCGGCCTCGAGGCCGTGCCCGATGGCCTCGTGGAGGAGGATGCCGCTGCTGCCCGCAGCCATGACCACGGGGAGCTCGCCCGCGGGAGGTGAGCCTGCAGTCAGTGCGCGGGTGGCCCGCTCGACGGCGAGGTCGACGATCCGCTTTTGGCGTGCGGGGTTGTAGTAGGACAGGTCTTCGCGTGCGGAGACATTGTAGCTGCCGGTCTCCCGCTGGGCGCCGTCCTGGATGGTGACCCCGAGGTAGGCGCGTGTCATTGGGCGGTAGTCCCATGTCCGTCGACCGTCGGCCCGTGCGATCAATACCCGGGTCTCACCGTCGCCAAGGCTGACCTGCACCTTGTGCACCCGCGGGTCTGCGTCGAAGGCTCCAGACTCCCAGGTGCGCATCATCGGGAGTCGCTCGTGGAGCTCGACATCGGACCAGAGCCGTGACGTGGGGTAGTGATCCGGACGTCGAAGGGTGGTGTCGACAAGAACGGGTGCTGCGCCCGGTGCGTGTCGTGCGATCTGAGCGGCGGTTCGTGCGGCCTCGATCACGGACGACAGCGAGAGGTCTTCGGTGTAGGCGTAGCCCACCTGGTCACCGACGACGACGCGCACACCGACGCCGAGGTCGACGCTGGTATGGGCGCGGTTGACCTTGCGGTCCGACATGCCTAACGAGGTCGACGTGCTGTGCTGAAAGTAGAGCTCCGCAGCGTCGGCGCCATAGACGGTGGCGGCCGCGAGGGCGGGCTGAATCAAGTCTTCATCGACACCCAGGCTGGCAAACCAGGCGGGCACAGATGCGGCTGTCGTGTTCATGGAGACTCCGGGGGCGTGACCATTCATGCCCACTCCCGGTCCCGATGGCCAGTCATGGGGTGTTGATGAAGCCGGTATGGAACTTCTTGCTGCCATTTATTGGCATTGTGGGTGTGGGGGGAGCCGTGCTGGGGTTCTCCGCAACCGGTGCCTTTGATGAACCGCTGGGCCCTCCGGAGGAGATCGACTGGTCGCTCCCCTTCGAGCCGGGTGACCACATTCGTCTCGAAGGGATGGCGCACTACACGGCGACCGTGACCCAAGACTACCCGGCGGACTGGTTCCGTGATGCCGAGACCGTCCATCTGTTCGGCTTCTTTGAGCCGCTCGATGCCGAGGGGCGCGAGATCAAAATGTTGGTGCGAACGCCTCGCCAGCCCGAGCGCTTGGTCAGCTATGAGCTCATGACGATCGAGGGTGTGGTTCAGCCACTGATGCCCGAGACGGTACCCGCCAGCACCGAGACCCTGATGGGTGAGGGGGGAGGGTACTGGTTCGACGACTTTGTGGTCGTCGTCGAGCCCCACACCATCGAAGCTGCCGATGGGACGTGGCGTGCGGACACGCCGTAAGCGTCAGTGAGCGAAGCCCTTGGGCAGCACACTGCGGGCTGCGTAGGTGGCACTCTCGGCGAGCTGCTCTTCGATGCGAAGCAGCTGGTTGTACTTGGCAACGCGGTCGCTCCGGCAGGGAGCCCCCGTCTTGATCTGGCCACATCCCGTCGCGACGGCGAGGTCGGCGATGGTGGTGTCCTCGGTCTCTCCCGAACGGTGCGACATGATGGCGGTGAAGCCGGCCTTGTGCGCCATGTCGACCGCGGCCAGGGTCTCGCTCAAGGACCCGATCTGGTTGACCTTGATGAGAATGCTGTTGGCGGACCCTTCGGCGATGCCTCGGGAAAGCCGGTCCGTGTTCGTGACGAAGAGGTCGTCGCCGACGAGCTGAACGCGGTCGCCCACGGTCTCGGTCAGCTGCTTCCAGCCGGCCCAGTCGTTCTCGTCGAGGCCATCCTCGATGGAGAATAGGGGGTAGTTGTCGACGAGATCGGCGTAAAACGACACCATTTCGGCGCTCGTAAGCACGCGCCCCTCACCCTCGAGGTGGTAGGCACCGTCGCGGTAGAACTCGCTGGCTGCCACGTCGAGCGCCAGCACGATGTCGGTCCCCATGCTGTAGCCGGCTGCTGTGACGGCCTCTGCGATGATGTCGAGCGCTGCACGGTTGCTGGGCAGGTTGGGCGCAAATCCGCCTTCGTCACCGACGGCGGTGGACAGCCCGCGCTGCTTGAGGACGGTCTTGAGGTGATGGTAGATCTCGGTGCCCATCTGCATGGCATGGCTGAAAGAGCCGGCGCCGACAGGCGCGATCATGAACTCCTGAATGTCGACGTTGTTGTCTGCGTGGGCACCGCCGTTGAGGATGTTCATCAGGGGGACAGGAAGCACGCGTGCGAGTGGCCCACCGACGTACCGGTAGAGGGGCAGCGAGGTGCACCGGGCTGCGGCGTGCGCGCACGCAAGCGATGCGCCGAGAATGGCGTTGGCGCCGAGTGCGCCCTTGTTCGGCGTGCCATCGAGATCGAGCATTGCGTGATCGATGTTGGCTTGATCGCGGACGTCGAGGCCGATCAGCTGGTCGGCGATGGGTCCTTTGACGTTGCCAACGGCTGTGCTCACGCCCTTGCCCATCCATGCGGTGCCCCCGTCACGCAGCTCGACGGCTTCGTGCTCTCCAGTGGAAGCGCCGGATGGGACGGCTGCGCGGCCGGTCACGCCAGACTCGGTGGTGACCTCGACCTCAAGCGTGGGGTTACCACGGCTGTCGATGATGGAGCGGGCATGGACTTCGAGGATGGTGGACATGGGGCCTCCAGTGAGATGCCGGCGCTATCGAGGTGCGTCGAGCCCTGCAATGTGGCCGAGGCCAACCAAGGTGCGATAATGTGTCTGCATGTCGGCCTACTGCAACGAATTTGATGCTTCTCTCGCAGCGCACGGTCCTGCTGCGGTCTTTCTTCTCGACCGCGATGGGCTGCTTCGGTTTGATGAGACATGGACCCGCGACTGCTGGGGGCGCAATCCTGGACCGCACGCAGGCTCCGCCACATGGCTCCTGCTGCGCGACCGGGGGTCGGGCTTCGTGTCGCTCGCTTGGGTGGGGTCGTCAGACCTGCTCGACCATCACCCGCGCCTCGAGACCAGGGCCTACGATACGCGGGAGGCAGCAGAGGCAGCCCGCGAAGCCTTCGGTTTACCGCCGATTTGTCATGAGCCTTGGGCATGATGTGGTGGGCATGTCTCGCACTTGCCATCGCGGGTGAGCCGGATCCGGGCGCCTCGGATCGTGACCCTCCAATCGCGGACGAGGACCCGGTACCGACCGGTGCTGCGTCGTCATCACCTCGCGAGGAGGCCTCCGAGGAGGCGATCTACGAAGAGATCACCGTCTACGATGTGCGTCGCATCGAGGCCGCACGGGATGCGGTCATCGATCGGGTGCGTGATGCCGGCTACGTCCAAGAGATCCGCCGTGAGGGCCGCACGGTCTTGCGTCATCCTGCCGTCTGGAAGGGCGAGGTGGTTCTCTGGGATGACGGCCGCGTGAACATGAAGCGCCAACCGATCCAGTTTGACTCCCCGATTCAGAAGGGTGGCGCAGAACGCTGGCTCGCCTGCGTGCTGTTCCCGCTCTGCATCCGACCGGGTGGGCAGCTTGTGAGCCCCCGAAAGCTCCACCATCAAGAAGAGCGGGTCTGGCGCCGCATCACACCAGAGGTCCGAGAGCTCGGCGACACCATCGCCTCCGCGGCGACTGAGCTCAAGGTCGAGCAGCTTCCCGACCTGCTGCAGGCCTTGTGGGATGAAGGAACCCCTCTCTCGGAGGCGATGTCGGACGTGCCGCTCTCCGACCACGCACAACGTCGAACGGCGATTCTGGCGTTTTGGGACACGCGAACCGATACCCCATGGGGCGAGCAGGTCCGAGCGGTGGTGGAAGGCTTTCTACGTGCGGTGGTGCAGGAGAGTGAGCATCCGGTGACGCCAGAAGAGCTTGCAGCGTTCAATGCGACCCGCCGCGCTCAGCGGCCACTCAGCTTACGGACCGCGCTCCGGTCCGAAGACCTCGCCGTGCCAGAGCCCGCAGCCGGCCCATGACGCACACCCGTGTGCTCTGGACCCTCGCTCGGGTTCGCCTGCTCGTCTTCGTGTTGCTGTTGGTGGGCCTAGGGGCCGGTATGGGCCACTGGGACCGTGCGCTTGGTCCACAAAAGCCTGCCGCGCTTGGCCTGACCGTGGTCGCGTGGTCGCTCCTGCATGTGGGTACCATGTGGCTCAACGCGACGCTGGACAGAGACGATGGGCCCGTGTTGCTTGGCGCCAGTGTTCCACCACCGCCGTGGTTGGGGGTCGTGGCGCAAGGCCTCTTGCTCTGCGTGCCGTGTGTGGGGTTTGCGGTCAACCGTGAAGTGGGTCAGCTGGCCGTCGTGGCGAGTGGCTTATCGTGGCTCTACTCTCACCCCATGACGGCGTGGAAGGGACATCCTTTGCTGGGACCCCTCGTCAATGTTCTCGGCTACGGTGTCGTGAGCCCGCTCGCAGGATTCTATGCCCTTGGTCTCCCCATCACATGGCGTGTGCTGGCCATCGTACCTGTCGTGGGCTCTGGTGTCCTCGCGGTCTATTTTGCCGCTCAAGCGTTTCAGGAGAACGAAGACCGCGTGCGGGGCTACCAGACCTTTGTGGCGATGTTCGGGGGTCGCGAGACCATCGATGCGGCACGGATCATGCTGACCGCGAGCGGACTCTGGCTGATGGGCTTGGTGACGCTGGGATGGCTCCCTCTCGAGCTCTGCTCGGTGCTCCTACCCATGTGGTGGACCGAGCAAGGACTACGGGGCTGGAAGGCCCAGGATGAGATCGCGTACGGGGGGATGATGGTCTTCACGCGACGGTTGGTCATGACCGTGCTTGTGGGCGTTATCGCGGTGGGTCAAGCACACCTCGATGCCATGACCGCGGGGGGGCCCGTCGCAGGACTCGCCACGCGTGCAGGACATCCGCCCGACCGACCGCGACTTTCTCCAGCGTCGTTGTTCCTCTGGGAGGTCCAACACAGGCGGCAGGTGGCGTGGCCCGCTGAAACGCGGCAAGACAGCCAAGAGGCTCGAGTGGAGGACACCCCATGAACGGTTGGCAAGGGATGGTGCTGGGTTCGTTAGTCTTCGGCGTCGCAGGGTGTGGCGCATCTTCGCCCCAAGAGGCCAAGCCGCAGGCATCGGAACGTGTCACCACGGAGCGTATCGGCCCGAAAGAAGTCGACATTGCGTCGTTTAAGCGTGCCCATGAGAACGGCGCGGTGGTGGTGGATGTGCGCACAGATGCGGAGTGGGCCGGCGGCCATGTTCCAGGTGCGATTCATGTCCCCCTCGATCAACTGCAGGCCGAGGGGGCGGCGCATCCGCTTCTTGCATCCATCCCCGCAGATGCTCCGGTGTTCTTCATCTGCGCGAGTGGTGGTCGCTCTTCACGGGCAACGGCGATGATGGCCGCGGCCGGGCGAACGGCGATCAACGTCGCCGGCGGCACAAACGCATGGGTGGCCTCTGGACACCCCACGGAGACGCCATGAGCTCCACACAGCCCGATACCCTACCCATGATGGTGCTGCCTCCGGATGGGGAGCTTGCTGGGCTGCTGCGATCGGTCACGACGATGGTGACCTCGGAGGCCGAGGCGTCAGTCCTCGTGTTCGATGCGCGCGTACTCGAGGGACAACCGCCAGCAGACCGAGGCGTCCTTGTGGTGTGCGATCCTCAAGACGAGGCGGCGTGGCTCGGGCAGGCCACGGATGTGTGTAGCAGCCCCGAGGCCGCGGTCTTGGTGGCGCGTGCGCGCAACATTGTGGCCGCACGACAGGCGTTCAACCCCGGAATGGCCTTGTTCTTACGGCAAGTGGTTCACGACCTGCGCAACCCACTGAACGCCATCGATATGTTGATGTCGATGGTCTCGGAGGCGCTGCCACTGGATGAGGACGCCGAGCTAGAAGAAGACCACGAGGCGATCCTTGAGGCCGTCGACATGATGTCGTGGCAGCTCTCCCATCTTCGCGACCTGGGGCTTGCCCCAACTATGCCGGTGTGGGACGGACCCGAGGGTTCGGTCTCGGTGGATATCGGGCGCATCATTCGTACCTGCACCGCGCGTCGCGCAGTTGCGGGCAGCGTGGCGTGTGACCTCTCCGAGCGTTTGACCTGTTTGGGGCCTGTTCCTGTCGTCACGGCGTTGGTGCATGACCTCATTGCGAACGCCCTCGCGGTCTGCCGACCGAAACATGAGGTGCTCTTTCATGGGATGCGTGTCGAGGACGCCTGTATGTTGGTGCTTCAGGTGCCGACACGGCCGCTGCCGGAGGACATGCCGCACAGGCTTCGTTCCGTAGAGGGCGCCATGAGTCTACGAGAACAGCAGATTAAAGTGCATCCAGGTGGGCTGGCTGTCTCCGAGGCGGCCTGTCGCCGCCTCGATGCCTCGCTCACGGTCCGCGTACTTCCGGGCGGCGATCTTCAGTTTCGCGTCGACCTCCCCGCAGGGTGATGCCGGAAATTGGCGCAGGTCGTGTTCTCCCCACCCACGCCGTGAGATAGTGGGCGGCTACGGAGTTTGGGATGCGAACGCGCACGCGATTTCTCACCAACGAAGCTGCTACGCGCGCGCTCGGTCAGGCGATCGGTGAAGCGTGCGAAGCAGGCACCACCATCTCGCTTGAGGGAGACCTAGGCGCGGGTAAGACCACGTTGGCAACAGGGATCGGCGCTGCACTCGGTCATCACGAGGTGTGCAGTCCGACGTTTGTGCTGGTCCAAGCTCATGAGAATGGCGTGCTCCCGCTCTGGCATGCAGACCTCTACCGCCTCGACGACGAAGCAGATCTTGAGATGCTCGATCTCGACGCCTTGATGGGCTCTGGTGGTGTGGTGCTCATGGAGTGGGCAAACAAGTTCGATGTGTTGCCCGAGGATCATCTGGTGGTTTGCTTGAGCGATGCGCCTGGCGGACGGCACGCGGTGCTGTCTGCGACGGGCCCGCGGCACATGGCGCTGCTTGAGCGCATGGAATCCTCGGGCTGATGCGACCCCATTTCGTGCCTGATCGTGGCCGAACGGGCGACACGCCGTGGGGTGCGGTCGTGCTGCTGGTGTTGGTGGGTGCGTTGCTTTGGGTACGCCCGATGTGGCAGCCACGCGCCGAAGATGGCGTGCTCATCGAAGTGGTGGGCGATGTGCCTGCGCCCGCGTTTTATCATGTCCGACCCCCAACACTGGCTCTGGCGCTAGCCATGGCGGGTTCGAACGTGCCCGTGCACGCAGAGCGCACCCTACGCCGAGGCGATCGGGTGGTCGTCACGGGCTCTGGCGTCCACGTGGAGCCGGCAGGGCACCGGCTGGTGTATGCGCTCCCGCTCGACCCAAATGTCGCGAGCGTGGAGTCGTTGATGGCCATTCCGGGCGTGGGCCACGTCACTGCAGAGGCGATGGTCACCGAGCGAACGACGCGTCCGTTTACCTCTCTGGTGGACCTCGGCGAGCGGCTCGGTCTCTCCGAGGAACGCACCATGCAACTGGGGGACTTCCTCGCGCTGCAGCGTGGTGTTGTGCCGCCCCGTAAGGCCATCGACATCAACACGGCGTCGGTGGCAGAGCTCGAAGGGTTACCTGGTATCGGGCCAGAGCTCGCCGCTCGGGTGGTGGCGCATCGCGAGAACCATGGTGCGTTCCCCTCCATCCACGGGCTCGAAGCGGTCACGGGAATCGGACCGGCGACCGTGAAGGCGATACAGGCTCACTTGGCCGCGGAGGAACCGTGAGGCGCGTTTATCTCGACCACAACGCCACCAGTCCGATGTTGCCGGAGGTGCGCGCAGCGATGGCGCCATGGTGGGGCATTCCCGCCAACCCCTCCAGTGTCCATCAGGAGGGTCAACGCGCCCGCGCGGCGCTGGAGGGCGCTCGTCGCGAGGTGGCAGCGTTCTTTGGCGTACCTCCGTCGGGTGTGGTGTTCACCTCTGGCGCGACCGAAGCCGCGCATCAGGCCATTCAGATGTTTGCTCGCGCGGGTGGCACTGCCGTGATCTCGGCGGTGGAGCACCCCTGTATGCGGCATGCGGCGGAGCTTGCCGTGGGTTCGGAGGGCCTTGTCGCGGTCTGGGATGTGGACGCCACGGGCCAACTGGACATGCCTCCTGTTCGTGAGGCCGATGTCGTCGCGGTCCAGTGGGCAAACCATGAGACAGGCATCATTATCGAGCGACCCAGTGGTGTCGAAGGTGCCAGTGTCGTCGACCTGACGGGTGCTGCAGGCAAGTGTGTGGTGTCGTTGCTCGGGGTGGATGCTGCGGTGGTGGGGGCCCATAAGCTTGGGGGCCCCGTAGGGGTTGGAGCGCTCCTGCTCCCGGGTACCGGCCCGGCGAAGCCCCTGTTGGGCGGTAGCCAAGAGCGCGGCCTGCGTGGAGGGACTGTCGATGTCGCTGGAGCCGTGGGGTTTGCGGCAGCCTGCAAGGTGGCAGCGAGCGAACCCGAGCGCTGGAGCCGTTGGTCGCGACAGCGGGAGCGGCTTTGGGCTACACTCGAAGCCACGGGTGCACGGGGGATAGGCCTAGATCAGCGACGGGTGCCCTCAACACTCATGGTCTGTTGGCCTCAACGTCCCGCCGAGATGATGGTTCAGCTGTTTGATCTCCGAGGGCTCTCGGTCAGTGCAGGTGCGGCGTGTGCCTCGGGTGCCGTGTCGGAGTCGCCCGTCTTGATGGCGATGGGGGATCCCCAACCGGACGGCGGGGTGCGGTTCAGCTTGGGGCCTCGAACGACCGACGAAGAGGTCGATCTCGCCTGCGACATCATTCGACGCACGCTGCAATCGCTGCCGCTGGCGGACGGCGATGGCGGAGCTTGACTTGCCGGGTGCGTCGACCTGTGCTGTCATGCGGGCCATGCGACACGTTGCGCTCCTTTGCCTAATGCTGTTTCCGTCCCTCGCGGCGGCTCGTGATGTGGTCTTTGTGCCCGATGTGGTCGCAGAGGACCCGTTGTGGTCGCTCGAGGCCACCGAGCTGCAAGAGGCGGCCATCGATGCATTTGAAGCCTCCGACTTGGTGGTGCTCCGTCCGGAACAGGTCGAGACCATCATCGGGCCGCTTGTGCGCGCCTGTCCCGAGGCACAGCGCGCTGGATGTACCCGCGACGCGCTGATGAGTCTCCCGGTTCGGGTCGGGGTGCTCCTGTCGGTGAAGACGATCGACAACAAGCCCTTTCTCTCGGTGTCGATTCTCGAGCAGTCCGACCCCATGCCGCTTCGGGAGATGACCCAGCCGCTCATGGTGGAGGAGATGGGGCGTCAGATGCTCCGTCTGTCTCTGTTTGCTTACGACGTTTTCGATGAGATTGGCCCGTCTCCGCCGTCGATGGTCGCCAATGCCGAACGCCTTCAAACCGCCTCGGAGCCCGCTCCGGAGCCTACGCGCCGGGACGAGTTTTCGTTCGACGAGGACATTCCCGGCGGCCTGTCGCTCGACGATGAAGGGCTGCTCGATGAGGGGTTTGGCGACGACATCGACTTTGATGGCGCATTGGAGGACACCTCCTTCGACCCGGCGTCCCGGTCAGCGTCCGTGGCCGAGACGGGGGACCGCCGGACGGTAGTGTCGCCTCCGGCTCGCGAGATCAGCCTCGCGCCCAAGCATACGCTTGGGGCACGCAAGAACTTGAACAAGTGGGCGGGTTCTGATGGGGAGTGGCTGGCTGCACGTCGCCCTCATGGCGGACGGGTCATCCTCGAGCTGCGTGGTGGTGGTGGGTTTCTTGGAGTCGACCGTCAGCTTGATGTGCTCGGATTGAAAGACCCCGCAAACCCTGGATTCTTCACTCAGACCCTCGCCCAAGATGGTCCGGTCAGCGGTGGTGGATTCCGTACAGCCATCTTCTTCGGAGGGGCGCCGAGCGCCAACGTGGACCTCGGTGTCTTGGGTGAGGCGCAGTTTGGACGACAGAAGATTCGGCTGGGCTACATGGCTGATGGCCTACCTCCCGAGCTCGGTGAGGCCAGCTTCCGCATGGCGCCGACCTTTGCAGTCCACGGCAGAATGCGCGTGTATCCGCTCCACGTAGGACTTGCGAAGGTCTATATGCTGGCCTCGGGTGGTGTGGCCTTCGTGCCTGACTACGCCTTTACCGTGACGAGTGGGGAACCCTATCCCCAGCCGCGTGGCGGCATTCGACCCGAGGTGGGCGGTGGTGCGGGTGTGGTGTTCGACCCCACGCCACTGTTCGGCATCTTGATTGAACTGGCTGCGATCGGACAGCTGGGTGAGTTCGCTGGTGAGCGCTTTATTGGCGCGGGGGTGGGGATTCAGCCCACACCCATCGAGGTCCTTCCCGTTCGTCTGAACCTCGACGTCGGCCTACAGATGCGGTTCTGATTGAGGCAGGGGGCACCGTGGCGGAACTGGGCGGAACCTACGAGACGAGCTTTGAGATGCCAGGCTCGGCAGCGGCGGTGCTGGCGCACTTCAGCTCGCTGGACCACGTCGAGGCGTGCACTGAGCGGCTTCAGGTCATGACTCGGCAGGACGCGCAGACCGCCCACTTTCTGCTCGAGCCGCAAAATTCGGCTGGATTCGGCATGCAGCCGTCCTACACGGTGGCGTGGCGTCAGACGGACGACACGGTGAGCTGGACGACGCTCGAGGGCAATCTGACCAACGAGGGCGCTGCACGGGTCGAGGTGCTGACCGAAGACCGGGTGCGCGTGCACTGGTCGCAGCGGATTGCCTTTGACCTGCCGCTGTCCACGTTTCTCGTACGAACGATGGCGCCCATGGTGAGTCGTATGATTCAGCCCAGTCTCGAACGGTACGTCACGGCGTTGAGGGCGCGGTTCGAGCCCTAGGGTACGACGACAACTGGCGAGGGCAAGGAGCGGTGGACGTCGGTTGTGGGGTCCCACCATGCGGCAGCATCCTCAGAGGCTCCCGACTGCCAGAGCACCCATGCGGTAGCGAGTGTGCGTGCCGTGCGCCTGCGGTTTTCGGCGTCTTCGGCGGACGGGGCGGGGTCAGGCTCGCAGAGGATGGTGCAGACGGCATCTGTGGGGTCTTCGAAGGTGCAGTGGTCCGCACCTTCCAGCTGGAGAATGGAGGATGTGCCATGAGCCATCGGGACTGCGAGGCCCGAGCCCTCTGCATTACAGGAGCTGGGCTGGCCAATGAGGGCGCCAAATGCTGCGGTGAGCTCGGGTGCGACCATGAGCGCGAGATCGGCGTTGTCGACGAGATCGAGGCCGAGGACCGATGCTGTGGCCTCGGAGCCGTCTGCTGCAAGAACCGAGGCAAGTCCCCCCGCGGAGTATCCCACCCAGTGGACCGCTCGTTCGGGGTAGCGTGCTGCGGCAAAGGCCATGAGGTCGGCTCCATTTTGCTCGTGGTCGACGCCGAAGATGCTGGCGAAACAGAGGTCAACGGTCACCGAAGCTACCCCCCACGAGGCAAGGTGTTCGGCGAGCACCTGCATGGTGGAACGGTCCCGGTTGAATCCATGGGTCAGAACGGCGACAGCCTCGGTGGACGGGGAGGTGGGGGTCAACGAGGTGAAGGCCATGTCGCAGCCCTCGAGGCGCTCGACGCCCTCGAATGCGTCAAACGCGATGGGACCAGACGCGATCAGTGCCGAACTATCGAGCATAGGCGTGCTGCCGTCTGGGCCGCTGCCGCAGCCCAGCCCCAATGCAACGAGCAGTCGTACACACTTCATGGCTACCTCCGGGGTTCGAATACCCTGCCGAGGCCGCAGCAGGTAGACTGGGGGCGTCACCATCAGTCGGAGGTGGGGAATGTGGCGGGGCATAGGACTTCTGCTGCTGACGGGTGCGTGCAACGAGGCGGTCGTGGCTCATGTGACCGATCCGCCCGTGGCGGCGATCTTGTCTCCCCTTGAGGGCGCGTTGACCGACGCGCAGTCGACCAGATTTGAAGGCTTGGCATCGGATGTGCTCGAGCCGCCGGGGTGGCTGCTTGCGGGATGGGAGATCGAAGACGGCGCGGGTTGGCGAGAGATCTGTCCACCCACTCCCCCAGATGAGGCGTACATTAGCGTCTGCGAGGCCCCCCTCATTCCTGGAGATCAGGCCGTACGTCTTACGGTGACCGATCGGTTTGGGGAACGGGCGTCGGATATCGTGACCTTTCTGGCTGAGGAGCGGTTCGCGCCCACGGTCGTGTGGCACGAACCCGTTCAAGAAGGGCGATACGCCTCTGATGTCCCGATTGCCCTCGACCTTCAGGTTGCCGATGAGGATGACGACGTGGATGCGCTCGTGCTGTCCGTGGAGAGTGATCTCGAGGGTCCCTTGATGGCGCTTCCGGTGGGTCCATCGGGGCAGGCTGTAGGGGATGTCTTGCTCGAGTCAGGGACGCATCGATTAACGGCCACCGTGGTCGATGCGCGAGGAGGCACGGGAACGGCCGAGGCCCGGGTGACTGTGGGCGGGCCCAACCAGGCACCGACATGCACGATCAACGCGCCGTTGTCCGGCTGGGAGACCGGTGTGCCGAAGTCCGTGAGCGCCACGGTGCTCGATGCCGAGACGCCGCCAGAGGAGCTTGAGGCGCGGCTGTGCTGCGACGTGGCTGGCGACCCTTGGCCGCAGACGGGACCAGATGGGCTCGGGTATGTTCAAGCAGAGGTGACGCCCACGACGGGTGTTCAGGAGGTGGTGCTTACCGTCCTCGACGAGTGGGGGGCGGGGTGCGAGACGAGTGTCGTGGTCTCGGCGAGTGCACGCCCACTGATTCACATCCTCGAACCTACGGACAGTACGACGTGGCTGGCGGGTACGCCGGTGACCCTGTCGGCGGAGGTGGAGGATGATCTGACGCCCCTCATGGAATTGGAGGTCACCTGGTCGCGTGTGGGACATGGTGTTCTGGGTAGCACGTCGCCTGATGAGCTTGGCATCGCCTCGTTGACCATCCCCGGCCTTCCGACTGGGTCTCAAGTCATCGAGGCGAGTGTCATCGATAGCGAGGAGCTCACATCGACAGCGACCGTCACGGTTCAGGTGGAGTGAGGCGACCGGTGTCGGTCTGCCGAAGCTACGACGGCCTCTGCCGCACCGTGGTCCCAGAGATGGTCTTCGATCAGGGCGTGTACAACGGACTGGGCAAGCAGCGTGCACTCGAGGTCGAGGTGTTCATCGAAGGCTCCCGCGGGTGGGGGCAGGGGAAGTTCGCCAAGAATGAGGCTCTCCCGTTCATTGAGGTCGAGGAGCCGATCGCGTGCTTCTAGATAGAGCCGTGCCTGCGCACTGTCTCGTTCGGGGGGGTGCGCCAATACGGACTGACGCCAGGCCTGTTGGATACGGTCGGGGTCGAAGGTTCCATGTTGCAAGCCCAAGGTCTTCCAGGGATCGGGGGTGCGTCGGGCGTCGGCATCGATGTGGACCCTGGGGACGTCATCCGGAACGAAAAACGGTGTCGCAAGCAACGCCACGGGCATCACCAGCATGGGCCGTTCCTCCTGGTGGGGCGCCGACAGCCCTGTTCGTATGGCCTCACCGACCTGCGCAAGGGTTCGGAGGGTGCGGAAGTCCAAGCTTGCGATGAGGTGCTCGAAGGCCGATGTCAGGGCTTGGGGCACGGCGAACAGACGTGCCAATACGGGGGTCCAGGCATCGCGTGTAGCGTGGGCATTGGACTGACGGAGCCACCACTTTGTCGCGCCGAGCAACACAGCGCCTTCGAGCGTGCTGGCATGGTGTGCGAGCCGGTGCAACGTGCTGCCAGGCCGATCCAAGAATCTCTCAAGGGGCCAGAGCGCCGAGGCCAGAGCCCCATCGGGCGGTGTATCTGCATAGAACTCCGAGATCGCCGCTAGCGCCCATGCCTCTGATTCTCCCGTTGAACGGCGACGCAGCCCCCTCGCGACACGTCGAAGGAGTGGACCAACCGGGCGCTGCAATGCGAGGGTCAGCCTAAGCAGCGCCGCGAACTGTGCAGGCTCGGTGGGCGCGGCGTCCACCACCTCCGCGAGTACGTCACGTTCCGAGGCGTCGGCGCAGGCCACGGCATCCTCCTCGCCAAACCATGCCCACCACACCTCGGGGTCGCGGCAATGGCGCTGCAGCACCGCAGGCACATCCTCTGGAATTGCAACGAGCGTGCCATCGCGCTGTGCGAGGGCGAGCACGTTGAGCAGCTGCTTCACCACGGTGGTGTGTCCGGCCTGGAGGAGTGGCCCAATAGCCATCATGGCGACACGCCACTGCCCACACGCGGCGGCATGTAGGGCCATGAGGCCCTTGAGGCGTGTCTTGGAAGCCCCCTTCTCTGTGAGGCAGGTAATCCATGCCGAGGGGGGAAACGAAAGCCCCCGCGACAGCAGCCTGCGACCCGCCAGCTCATTGGGCAGCCGAACGATTTCGGCGGCGAGTGCATCGAGGATCAGTCCTTGGGGGAGATCTGGATGCGTAGACGCTGCGAGCTGCCGGCTCCATGCGAGCGGAGGGTGGGGAACCTGTTCAGCAGCATGGGTGTAGAGCCATGCCGTGGTGACGTCATGCGGACAAGCCACCGAGCGGTCATGACGGCTCAGCCCGAGCGCTAGGCGACCAAACACATGAATCCGCCGTTCATCGCCGAGGCTACGCGCAAGATGCCATGCGGCGAGGGAGGGGCGGGTGAGACCATGGATCCTTCCCATGCCGATGTCTCGGCGCAACCGAGAACCCACCGCAACCATGACTGCGTGCCGTTCGGCATCTGAGGTGAGGCCGCGGAGCGCCTCCTCATGAGGTGTGTCCCACGCGTCTTGGGAGTGTGACCATTCGTGGAACACGGGGGCACAATGGGGAGTGGGAATCCGAGGGAGCCGGACGCGTTCAAGACCACGCCGAAGCGCAACGGGGACGGTCCCAAGGAGCTGTACGGCACGGGCAAGCTGTTGAAGCTCGGATGCCCGTGGGAACGTGTCTTCGAGGATAGGATTGGCATAGACGGCCGAACGCTCGTCCGTAAGCAAGGTCGCGGCGGCCAGCAGTGCAGGCCGGTACCCCGCGAGCTCCCAGAGCTCGGGGTCGCGCCACTCACGACCGGACACGGCATTGGCGAATGCGGTGAGGAGCTTTTCTGCGACAGGGAGGTCCTGCGGATCGAGATCGACCGGACAGAACGGACCTTCGATGCAGACGCGCAAGACTGTGTGAAGGTCCCTGAACGAGGCAGGGAGCGTGTCTTTGCACGCATGCACGTCGGACAATCGACCCGCCTGAAGCGCATGAAGGACACGCCATGCCGCAGAGAGCCATGCCGAGTTCTGAAGTTCTTGCGGAGGGGTGTCCGCGGTGTAGAGCGCTGCCTCGCTGCGCCGCCAGTGTGTGAAGGTCGTGGTCATAGGTATACGCCTTCGACAAACATCTCGTCTCGGAGGCGCTCGAGCGTCTCGACGGCTTCAGCAGCTCGGCCTGCTAGGACATGCAGCCGTCCCTCACGTGCGAGCGCGAGCAGCGTGTCAGGGCCCGTCCTTGCCTGTTGTCCGAGCTCCTCAGCGTGCTCCAGCACGTGCTTGAACCAGCGGTCCGCGTGCTCGGTCGCGACTTCACGCTCGGAGACGCGCTGTGCCACGATTCGGGGGTCTCCAAATTCAAGGTCATGGTCCGTCGCATGGCGTTCCCAGCGACGCCGGCCCTCGGTGTGTTCCTGACCGTCTGCATCGAGCGCTGCGGTGGCGCGCTGCAAGGTGAGTTCGTCGCGAATCTCAAGCGAGACCATGCCATCGAGGTTGTGTTCCATCACGATCGATATGGGTCGAGACAGCTGGCCTTCTAGTGCGGGAGGCAGATCGTCGAGGGTGACCTCGGTGAGAAAGAGGTTCTCCCGCGGGTCGGAACTTGCGCCCTGGTAAACAGGAAGTCGGATCCGCTGCTGGATCGGGTCTGCAGTCTGGGTCACGTACGTGTGACGCGACGGGAGTGCGCAGTTCCGTGGAACGACGACTTGACACATAAAGTGTGTCGGAAATCCTGGGATGCCTCCAGCGGCCACGCCAACGCTCAGGCTGAACGGCGCTACATCAATCAAGACCCCGAGTGTGTGCTGCCCATCAATCATGGCGGCCTGCACGGCGGCACCGAGCCCGACGGCTTCTCGCGGAGGGATACCGGCATGCGCTTCAAGGCCGGTGTGAAGATGGAGCGTCTCCCACACCAACGGAAGCCCACTGGATCCGCCCACGAGAATCAGCTCATCCAGGTCTTCGCGCTGTAGGTTGGCATGATGTAGGACCGCATAGACAGCCTGCAAGGTGCGTTCAATCAATGGCTGGACGACGTCTTCAAGGTCTTCGCGTCGCAAGGAGAAGTCGCCGTGTGAGACCGTCAAGGTGGTCTCCGCTTCGCGGCACAATGTGACCTTGGCGTCACGGATGGCAGCCCGGTCTTGGGGAGGCAGTGCGACGGATTCAATGGGGGATGGGGAGGGTGCGAGACGGGTAAGTAGCAACGCTTCTAGTGCCTGATCGACATCATCACCGCCGAGATGTACATCACCCTCGGAGGCCAACACCTCGACGAGTCGACCATGTTGCCGGATGATACTGACGTCAAAGGTTCCACCTCCAAAGTCGTAGACCATGACGGTTCTGTCATCGTCCGTGGTTTGTGCGTAGGCGAGCGCAGCCGCAGTGGGTTCGTTGAGAAGCCTGACCACGTCGAGTCCCGCCATTGCTCCGGCATGGCGTGTCTCTTGCCGTTGGCGCTCGTTGAACCACGCGGGGACCGTAATGACGACGCGGAGTGGACGCTCACCGAGGAATTCGTAGGCACGGGCCACCAGCGCGAGCAGAATCGCCGCGCTCGCCTCTACAGGTGAAATGAGTCTGTCGGCGGGCCCGAGGAGCCGGGGCGTGCCCATGGCCCGCTTCGCGGAGAGGATCAGGCGGTCTGGTCGACGGTCGCCGGCCCGAAGGGCCGCTTCGCCAGCCAAGAGCGGACCGGTCTCTGGGATGTAGACCGCAGATGGCATCAACACTTGGCTGCCGCCTGGGATCAGCTCTGCGCGACCATCCCTCACCCTACCGATGGTCGAGGTTGTGGTTCCGAGGTCGATGCCGAAGGTGTGATTCGCCAGTGTGGCTCCATGACCGTAGGGCGCGAGAGAGCCTACTCTATCGTGTCATCGAGCACCACGAACTCAACCCGGCGATTCTGCTCACGGCCCTCTGCGGTGCGGTTCGGTGCGAGCGGGTAGAGCTCGCCGTAGCCTCGCGCGAGGAGTCGACTCGGCTCTACCCCTTGGTCGATGATGTAGTTGCGCACCGAGATGGCTCGTCGCTCGCTCAGGTCTTGGTTGAAGGACTCGGTTCCCTGACTGTCGGTATGACCCTCGATCCGAACACGGGTGACCTGTGGGTTGTCCTTGAGAATCGTGACGACTGCGTTGAGCAGCGCATAAGACTCGGGTTGTAGGCGGTCTTCTCCGACGTAGAACAGGACCTTCTCGAAAATGACGACCTTCTCGGCGGTCAGGACCGCCATCGTCTCATCGGGACACCCATCCTCGTCGAGGTAGTCGTTGAAGTTCTCTGGCTCAAGCCGACAGAGGTCTTCGGTATCTGGGATACCGTCCGCATCGTCGTCGAGGTCGGGACATCCATCCTCGTCTTGGAAGCCATCAAGGTCTTCGCGCTCATCGGGGCAGGGGTCGTAGGCATCGATCACACCATCGCCGTCGCGGTCGAGTTCCTCCTCGGGACACCCATCGGCATCGCTAAAGCCGTCGAGGTCCTCGGCGATGTTGGGGCACCGGTCCATAGGGTCGAGGATACCGTCGCGGTCGTTGTCGCTCTCGGGACACCCATCCCGGTCTTGAAAGCGGTCATAATCTTCCGCCTCGTTGGGGCAGGCATCATCACGGTCGGGAATCCGGTCTCGGTCATTGTCGAGCTCGGGACAACCGTCATCATCTTGAAAGCCGTCAATGTCCTCTGCGCGATTGGGGCAGCTATCCGCCTCATCGAGGAAACGATCGCCATCATTGTCGGGATCGGGACAGCCGTCGTCGTCCTCGAAGCCGTCGACGTCTTCTGCCTCGCGAGGACAGGCATCGTCGCGATTGGGGAGCCCATCCTTATCGGCATCTGGCGGGGTTCCCGGTGCATACCCCAGTCCGAAGAACGCCCGGGCCAGTGGGGCGCCGACGGCGGGCGTAATGCTGGTTCCCCCGCCGAGCGTTGCTCGAAACCCCGAGGGCGTATTGAACGTAAAGGAAAGGTTCGATTCGAGCGGGTTGTGCAGCCATGGCGTGACGCGTGTGATGGTGATCTGTCGTCGCGCTGCGCCTACAATGCTCTGCCCAGCGAGCTCTGCATTGATGCGCATGGTGTCTGGCACGAGCTCGAAGCCGAGGCCCACCCCGTAGAACACTTCGTCATCGATCGCGAGCAGGTTGTCGAGCGTGCTAGCGCCGAGCAGAACCTGGTAGCCGGCATGTGCAGCGATGTGGACGATGTCGACCTGACTGCTCAGCGCTGTAGTCAACCCAAAGGTCGTCAAGCCGTCGGTGAGGTTGAGTTCTGGGGAGCCTGCGGGGAAAGTCACGAAGGGCGCGATCACGAATCCCGCACCTTTGTCTTCGTGCACCGGAAGGAAACGCACCTCAAGTCTCGGATCGCCAAAGCCCAGCACATTGCGACGTGTGGGGAAGGTGGTGTTGAGGTCACCCGGCGTAGCGAACTGAACGACCGGCGCGCTGACGGCGAGTTCCATGAACGCTACCGGGGCAAAGGACCCGCGCATGTGAATGGCTTCGAGGTGCTCAATCTCACCGCCTGCCCGGACCAATCCACCGTTCCCCACTTCGATGGACCGTTGGAAGGGCCGGTACCCGTAGCTGAGCGTGGTCTCAAAGGAGCCGCGCATGGCAGGCATGAGCCGCGCCGCACGAACCGTGGCAAAGCCCGTGATCATGGGTGCAGGTTCGAACCGCTGAATGTTCAACGAGGGAGTGGCTTGCGCATGGGCGACGCCAGAGAACATGGCGGCGAGGACAACCACCCGTCGCGAGCGACGAAAGAGCAACATCCCGATGACAAGCAGAACCGACGAGCCGAGACGCGATGGGGGCGTAACGGCACACGCGACGCGCCCGCCGGTAGGAAGGTAGGCGGTGGATGTGGCGTCGAGCAACTCGATCAGACCGTCGTCATCGGTGTCGACTAGCACCTCATCACCGTCGAGGATGCCATCACCATCGGTGTCAGGATTGTTAGGGTCACCGCCGAACCGCAGCTCGTCGGGGTCGGACAACCCATCATTGTCAGAGTCGGCGAGGAGAGGCGACGTGTTGTGAAGGTTGACTTCATCTCCGTCAGAGAGGCCATCGCCGTCGGTATCCGCGCTGAAGGGGTCGGTCCCGAGGGCGACTTCTTCTCCGTCGCAGAGCCCATCATTGTCAGCATCATTGAGGCCCGTGTCGGAGCCCAACGCCACCACCAAGAGAATCATCCACCACATCGATACCTCGAGCGTCGGCCACTTGCGCCGCGGCGCATCGTGGTCGCGCCAGCTACCCCATTGGGAGGGTTGAGGCGAGGAATAGTGTCTTCAGGTTGCCGGTTTTGCCGCGTGTGATCGGGTTTATACGGACAAAAATATGGGTCTGATTGTTGGCGTTTTAAGCTACTAATGGGGGGTTCGGTATTTTGCGCAACGCCGTGGCGCGCCGTCTATCCCTGTCACGAAATGATGATCTGGCACGGTTTGGTTGGATTGGTACCGGGTAAAAGCAGGCTTGCCCTACATTATGGTTGACGACGGGGTGGCGGTGGCAGGCGTGTTGGCGACAACGGGCTTGTGTCGGGAAGGTGAACCCCCGTATGGTCGAGCGTCAATTTAGGCGTAGTGGATCAACTAAACTGGAGGCTCTTATGCGAGGCCAACCAACACCAGGAATGACAGGAATGAGGATTCTCCTCGCTCTGTCGTTGCCCGCGACAGCGTTTGCTGTTGCGGATGCATGTGACCTGTTCGGTCGGATTGAGGGTGACATCGGTGCAGACGCGGGTGACGTGACTGTTCCGGGCACCACCAAGAAGGACTGGGTGGGACATTCAATCTCGGCGACCGCCGACCTCAACGGCGATGGCATCGCCGATGTTGTGGTCAGTGCTCACGGTGACGACACCAACGGACTAAACTCCGGTGCCGTTCACGTGTTCTACGGTCCTGTCAATACGGGTGCGCTCGACCTCGCGCTGGCTGACGTCAGCATGTACGGTCCGTCCTTCGGTGTGAAGGCGGGCTACGCGGTGAGCAGTGCGGGCGACGTTGATGGCGACGGCTTCGACGACCTCCTGATTGGTTCATTGCCATCCGGCAACAGCGCCTACAAAGAAGGTGTGGCGTGGCTGGTGCGTGGTAGCGCTTCGCTCTCCGGTGCAGTCGACCTCGCGACACAGGCCGATGCAACCTTCGAGGGCCCCGGCGTCGACTATGAGTTCGGCTCGGTGGTGGCCTCTGCAGGCGACCTCAACGGCGATGGAAACATCGACATTGCGATTGGCGCACCCAAGGACGACACCGCTGCGGACAACGCCGGTGCCGTGTACGTCTTCTACAGTCCAGCGCTCGGCAGCCAGTCAGCGGCCAGCGCGGACCTCATCATCACGGGCGATGCCTCGGTTGAGCGGGTGGGCTTGTCCCTCCATTCCCCAGGCGACGTCGATGGTGACGGACTGGATGACCTCCTCATTGGTGCACCTCGCAATGACGTGAACGGAACCAACTCCGGTACGGCATATGTGTGGGCTGGTGATGCCACCCTTAGTGGTACTGTGGGCATCAGCGGTTCGATGGCCGCGCTGCGCGGTAACTTCGGTAACCGTGCTGGTTCGTCCCTCGGGTCAGCTGGCGACGTCGACAATGACGGCTTGGCCGACTTCTGGGTTGGTTCGAAGCAGTTCGGTGGTGGTAAGCGCGGTGCGGCCTACCTCGTGTCCGGTGCGGACGCGGTGGGCGACTTGCTTCTTCCCGACATCTACGAAGCCCGCCTTAAGGGTGAGGGCTCGAGCGACCTTCTCGGTAGCTCCATCTTCGGTAACGTAGACTTCGACGCCGACGGCGACATGGACGTTATCGTGGGTGCCGAGCGTGCAGACGGTGGCGCGATCCAGTCCGGTGCCGCTTACGTGGTGCACGGACCGTTCTTCGGTGACATCGTCGTCGACCCTGCTGTCGACGGCAAGATTTCCGGCTACGCGTACCTCGACTTCACGGGTGGCGCGGTTGGCGCTGGCGACGTGAACAACGACGGCTTCGTCGATGCATTGGTCGGTTCATGGAAGACCGAGATCGCGGGTCCACGTGACAGCGGTCATGTGTCCATCGTGTTCGGCGGCGAGGACGTCCAGGATGAGATCACCTGGTACGCCGACACGGACTTTGACGGCTACGGTGACGAGAAGGTCACCCAGATTTCATGTGACCAGCCTACGGGCTACGTCGACGTTGGCGGTGACTGTGATGACAGCAGCGCGCTGTTCAACCCAGGCATCATCGAGTCGGACTGCGGAAGCACCATCGACTACAACTGCGATGGCTCCGTGGGTCTCACCGATGCCGACGGCGACGGTGTGGCAGCTTGTGAGGGCGACTGTGACGATGATGACGACCAGCGAAGCCCGCTGCTCGACGAGCTCTGCTTCGACGACATCGACAACGACTGTGATGGTCTGACCGATGACGGCAGCGCTGTTGACGCGGTCCTCTGGTACCCAGACAGCGACAACGACAGCTACGGTAACGACCTCGCTGGCGTGTCCTCTTGTGAAGTCCCAGAGTTCTTCATCGGCGCCGTGGTGAACACGGGCGGTGACTGCGACGACTTCAACGATGACATCAACCCAGAGGCCAACGAAGTTTGTGACAGCGTGGACAACGACTGTGACGGAAACATCGATGGCTCCGACGCTATCGATGCACTCGCATGGTACCCAGACGCGGACGAGGACGGCTACGGTGACTACGCCTCCCTCATTCGCGATTGTGTCCAGCCTGCGGGTGCGGTTGCCAACGCAGAAGACTGCGACGACACCGACGCGTTCACCCGCCCAGGCGCGGTGGAAGTCTGTGACGGTGAGGACAATGACTGTGATGGTCTGCGTTACCTCGGCGGCCCAATCGCTGGCGCTGCATCCTTCACCGACATCACCTCGGACGTCGTGAACGCCCGCTTGGGTCAGCGCGTGGCATTCCTCGCCGACCAGAACGCGGACGGCATGGGTGAGATCGTCGCGGCCGCTCCTGACGACAGCACCAACGCACAGAACGCTGGTGTGGTCTACGTCATGGCTGGCGACTTCGCCGGCGGCACCTTCGAGGCGACCGGCGACTTTAACGATGGCTCCCCACGGTACATGGCCGCCATCACCACGACCCGTCCTACGAGTGAGCTGGGCGCTGGCCTCGCTACGGGTGACTTCAACAACGACGGCATCGCCGACCTCGCCGTGGGTGCACCGGGCATGTCCCGCCCACGGGTTGACCAGGGTGGTGTCTTCGTGTTCTTCGGCCCAGTGATGGGCGACCTCGACGTCGAAGATGCAGACGCAATCATCGGCGGCCCGGCACAAGACAGCCGTATGGGTCAGGCGCTCGCGACTGCCGACCTTGATGGCGACGGCATCGACGACCTTCTCGTGGGTGCGCCTGGCGCAGATGGCAACGGTGCAGAGTCTGGCGTCACCTACGTGTTCTACGGCGACGCGCTCTCCGGCGACCTCGGGGCTGGTGACGCTGCGGCGACGCTGTCCGGTATGGCTGCTGGCGATGGCATGGGTGAGTCCGTGGCCGTCGTGGGCGACGTCAACAACGACGGCAATGTCGACATTGCTGCGGGTGCTCCGTACGACTCCAACAGCCAGGCCGGCTACGTGGACGTCGTTCTTGGTGATGGTGCACGGTTCTCCGGCGCGCTCTCTGCGAGCTTCACCCTCGTGGGCTCGTCGAGCAACGACAGCCTCGGTACCTCGATTGCAGGTATGGGCGACAGCAACGGCGACGGCTTCGATGACATTGCACTCGGTAGCCGCGACAACAGCTCCTACGTCTGGCGCGGTGCGGCAAGCCCAGCGTCCGGCGACATTGAGTCTGTCGGCTACGCACGATTCGATGGTGCGCTCTTCGCAAGCTCTGGTCGTGAAGTGGCGACCGCCGGCGACATCAACCGCGACGGCTTTGCCGACCTGCTGATCGGTGCCCACAAGGATGATGAGGGTGCTGATGACGCTGGTGCGGTCTACGTGGTCTACGGTGACAACGATTGGGCAGGTGAAGAAGAGGCCACTGGCCTGATCGCCATCGAGCTCAACGACATTGAGAGCCAGGGCCGCCTCGAAGAGGGCACTACCGAGCCTACACTCTCGTACACCAACGCCAACGTGCCTCACGGTGCCAAGCTCATGGGCGACATCATTGATGGTGCGCTCGGTCGTGGCATTGCGGGTAACATCGACATGAACGGCGACAGCTTCCCTGACATTCTCGCAGGTGAGCCTGGTGCCTTCGATGACGCTGGTGCAGCTCGCGTCTTCCTCGCTGGTCCTTACGGCGTCGATGTCGTGAACACGGTTGCAGCTGGCTGGTCCAGCGGCATCACCGTCGACGGCTACGCGACAGACTGGATCGGTGACATTCAGTTCGCAACGTCTGCTGGTGGCGACACCCGTACGGCTATCACCTGGGACGACACCAACCTCTACATTGGTGTGGAGCACCCGGATGTCGCGACAGGCGGAGCACAGCACTGGGTTGTGGCCTACATCGGCAATGGCGATGCGGGTTCCACCACCGGTCTGCTCTTCAACACGCAGGAGCCCGGACTTCCGTTTGAGGCCACCCATGCGATGCGCTGGAAGGCTGACGATTCCTACAATGGCTTCGCCACCTGGGATGGCGCTGGTTGGCAGGAGGCTGCAAACTGGCTCGGTACCAATGGTTCCGAGAAGGCAGAGCGCAACGACGAGTCGGTCGCAGAATTTGCGATTCCTCTGAGCGAGATCGGCGATCCTTCGACCCTGAGCATTGTGGTTCACTGGGTCTACGAGGGCGCTGGCTTCGAGACCAGCTACGCTGCGACGCCGTCGTTCCTCTACGCGGACGCATCGTACGATCCTGACCCAGCCGAGTACTACGCGTTCAACCTCGCGGCGACCACGGCACCACGTTTCTACGGCACGCTTCCAAGCGGCGGTGGTATCCCGGGCCTCGAAGGCACCATGACCACTTACTACGCAGACGCCGACCTCGATGGTCAGGTGAATGCAGAGCTCCTGACGTTCGATGCGTGTCCTCTTCACGTTCCAATGATCACCGACGACGATGGCAACATCATCTACGGTGGTATGGAGACCACGGAGACAGCCACGGACTGTGACGACACCGATCCTACGATCTACGTCGGCGCGCCAGAGACGGCGAACGACGGCATCGACAGCGACTGTGACTCTTTCGACAACCCGAACAACATTCCAGTTGTCACGGTCAACATCGAGCCTAACCGCCCGACGACCGAGGACGACCTGGTGGCGATCACCAACGTCACGGATGCTGACAAGGGTACCCCGGAAGAGACTCCAATCAACCTGACCTACACCTGGACCATCAATGGATTCGAGGTGCCTGGCCAGAACAGCAACACGCTGAGCTCGATCTTCTTCGACCGCGGCCAAGAAGTGGCTGTGACCGTTATCGCCAACGACCGGCGCGACGACTCGCTGCCTGCCTCGGACGATGTCACGGTTGAGAACACCCGACCAGAGTTCGTGTTCCTCCAGATCGTTCCCCAGGACCCAACCCGGTCCGACGACCTGACGCTCGACTTCGAGATCGACGATCCTGACTACCTCGACTTCGGTCTCCATACGCTGGACTGCCAGTGGGAGATGCAGAACGGTGCGGTCTGGCTCGACATCCCCGGCGCGACGAACGATGTGTTCGAGAACTGCGCAACCAGCGGTCTGTGTGACGCTGGCGACACCATCCGTGCGGACTGCTACCCCGTCGACTCTGTCGAGCGTGGCGTACGTTTCCGGACCGAGGGCGTCACCATCCGCAACGTGCCTCCGACGCTCGAGAGCTGCACCGTTACGCCTGAGAATCCTACGGAGCGTGACGACCTGATTGCGAATGCCTCCGGCGTTTCCGAGACCGAGGGCGACACGCTGACCGTGTCCTACGAGTGGCGTGTCGACGGTGTGGTGATTCCTCAGCACACTGGCGCGGTCTACCCATGGCAGGACACCCGTGGTCACACGACGATGGAAGTCATCTGTCAGGTCTCTGACGGCTTCGACACGGTCCGCGTCTCTGCTGGCCAGTTCGACATCATCGATGTGCGTGACGCGGACCCCGTGGTCAACGACACGGGTGACTCCGGAACGACGGACACCGGCAACGATTGTGCCGTCACCTTCACGCTCGACGCCCTCAGCTGGGGTAACGAGATCGGGTTCTCGGTCATCGACGCGGACAGCAACGTCGTGTACACGGCGCTTCCAGGCGACTTCACCGCGTTCTCGACAACCACGTTCGACCTCGACCTGAACCCAGGCGACTACACCATCGAACTGACCGACTCCTTCGGGGACGGTTGGCATGGCGGTACGCTGACGGTGACAGACGGCAACGGCACTGCGTCAGTGTTCGGCGCCGACTTCCTCGACGGCAGCCTGCAGGTTGAAGATGCAACCTTCCTCTGCGAGCCTGAGCTCTGCGACATGACCGTGGTCATGGCTGCTGGCTCCTACGGCTACGAGATGAGCTTCGACCTGGTCGATGCAGATGGCAACGTCGTCTACACGGGTGACGGCTACACCTCAAACCTCACCTCCTCCGAGACGGTGGAGCTTGAGGCGGGCACCTACAGCCTCGAGCTGGTCGACAGCTTCGGCGACGGCTGGAACGGCGGCGAGCTGACCATCACCGATGGTTCGGGCATCGCAGCAGTTGACGCAGTCACGCTGTTGAGCGGCTCGACAGAGACCCTCACCGACATCGAGCTCACCTGTGGCGATGGCACGACGGACACGTCCGACACGGGCTCGTTCGGAGGTCCGGACGACACGGCAGCAACCTGTACCATCACCGCAGACCTCTACACCGGTTCTTACGGCTACGAGATGGGCTGGACGGTGTCGACGCTCGACGGAACCGAGATCTACTCGGTGGCATCCGGCACCTACGCATCCTTCTCGGATGTGGTCGACAGCTTCGACGTCGCACCTGGCGACTACAAGATCGAGCTGACGGACACCTTCGGCGACGGCTGGAACGGCGCGACGATCACGCTCACCGACGAGGCTGGCAACGTGGCGATGGACGCAGAGTCCTTCACCACCGGCTCCTCCGAGACCTTCGCGCTGACCTTCAGCTGCGAAGAGGTGGTCGACACCGACACCGACACCGACACCGACACCGACGCAGGTAGCGTCGACTGTCCTGAAGGTCAGGCTGTCAACTGCTACGGCGATTGTGCAGACCTCTCCACATGGGGCGACGGCACCTGCAACAACGAGTGGGGCGACTGCTCGGATGCGTTGCACGACTTCGGTGACTGCACCGAGTGGGGTCTCGACTCCTGTAGCGTCACCGTGAATGTGACCACCGCAAGCTTCGGCAACGAGGTGGGCTGGAGCCTCCAGGCACCAAACGGTGCGGAGATCTTCGGCATCGACACTGGTGCATACCAGAGCTCGACGGCGTACAGCTTCGACATCGACGTGGTCGAGGGCGACTACGTGTTCGTGGCTGAAGACAGCGCTGGCAACGGCTGGGGCAATGGATTCTTCGAGATCATCGGCTTCGACGGCTCTGTCGTGGCGGCGGGTACCCTCGAAGACGGCTTCGAAGAGGCCTTCACCTTCAGCGAGGACTGTGGCACCGAGCCAGAGCTCCCGACTGACCTTGCATGTGAGCTCGATGTCACCATCGACCTTGGTTCCTTCCCGCAAGAGGTGGGCTGGTTGCTGACCAACGAGTTCGGCGTCGGCCTCGGCGGCGTGACGTCCGGCACCTACACTTCCGGCACCGAGTCGGCGACCACCACCATCGAGGTGGGCCAGGGTGGCGACTTCGAGCTGCAGCTGTTCGACAGCTTCGGCGACGGCTGGAACGGTGGTACCTACACCATCACCGACCCTGCAGGAAACATCCTCGCAGTGGGTACGCTCGAAGATGGCACCATCGGTTCGCGTAACTTCACCTACCTGTGTGACGAGACGCTTGCGACGGGCACGACCGACAGCGACGCTTGCCCAGAGGGCGAAGTCGAGGACTGCAACGGCGACTGCTACCCAGAGGCATGGCTCGGCGACGAGTGGTGTGACGATGGCAGCTTCTACAGCTGGGGCTCACCAGACTTCTTCTGCGCGGCATTCGACCTCGATGAGGGCGACTGTGCAGTGAACATCGATGACACCAGTGCAGTGTTCGTCTACGACACTGCGAATGGGTGTGAGATCGACCTCACGTACTTCTCCACCATCTGGGGCCAGGAAGTCTCTTGGGACCTCTACGACCAGAATGGCGGTCTCATCGGTGGCGCAGCTACCGGCGACTACCCATCGGCAGGTCTGACGACCACGACGCTGGCCGTCAACCCCGGCACGCTGACACTCGTCATGTACGACAGCTTCGGCGATGGCTGGAACGGCGGCTCCCTCAACATCACCGACGTGAACGGCGACACGCTCACGACGGCGACGCTTGAGAGCAACGGCCCGACCCTCGGTGACGGTCCAGAGTACGCGTACTTCGACGTGGACTGCGCTGAAGACACGGCACCAGAGGTGCTCGACACGAGCGTTCTCGACGGCGACTGCGACGTTGAGATCGAGGTGTTCGAGGGTACCTGGGGCGCCGAGCTGACCTTCGATCTTATCGACGGGAACGGCGACGTGGTGTTCAACTTCGGCCCGTACAGCAACTTCACCTTCTTGCTCTACACGTACGGCGTGGAGCTGGCTGACGGTGACTACACCATCGCCATGAGCGACAGCTACGGTGATGGTTGGAACGGTGGCTACGTCACCGTGACCCATCCGAATGGCACGGTCTTGGTTGATGAGGCCACGATCTTCTCCGGCGCTACGGGTAGCGCAGAGTTCTCTCTCGAGTGTGCAGCAGTTGATACTGCTCCGTTCGAGCCAGAGGACACTGCAGACTACGTGTTCGACACTGCAGGTGGCTGTGAAGTCACGTGGGACCTCACGACCTCCATCTGGGCGAGTGAGATTGGCTGGACCATCGAAGATTCGACAGGCAGCCCAGTGTTCGAGTCCTTCGCGAACGACTACGACAGCGACAGCGTCTACGGCGGCGTGCTCGGGTTGAACCCAGGCACCTACACCGTGACCCTGACCGACGACTTCGGTGACGGCTGGAACGGTGCTGCGCTCACCATGACCGACAGCGACGGCTCTACGCTGATGCTCGATGCGGTCACGCTTGAGACCGGTAGCGAGACGACCTTCACCGTGACCACCGAGTGTCCTGCAGTGCCAGACACCAGCACGCCTGTCGACACCTTCGACAGCGCCACGGTGGATACGGCACCTGACGGCTGCGATGTCGACTTTGAGCTCTTCGGTGGCAGCTTCGGCACCGAGGTGAGCTGGGCCGTGCTCGACGAGTTCGGCAACCAGGTGTTCTTCGGCGACGGCTACACGTCTAACGCCACCTTCTCCGGCGCCTTCAGCGTCCCATCCGGCCTGTACACGGTCGAGATGTACGACAGCTGGGGTGACGGTTGGAACGGCGCGTCGCTGACGATGACCGACATCAATGGCAACCTGCTGGCAGATGGGCAGACCTTCACGTCTGGCAGCGTGGCGGACTTCTCCATCACGGTGGACTGTGCGGTTGACACGAGTGTCGGTGTGGACACCGACACCGACACCGACTGTACGGTGGACGTTGTGACTGACGGCGGCTCGTTCGCTAGCGAAGTTTCCTGGACGCTGACCGATGCCCTCGGCACGGTCGTGGCATCCGGCGACGGGTTCAGCGGCGCAGCAACCATCACTGCACCTGCTGGCACGTACACACTGAACATGGTGGATAGCTGGGGCGACGGCTGGAACGGCGCCACG
>JBMHDG010000062.1:0-266958 GCA_049889515.1 Myxococcota bacterium | reverse complement strand
ATCATCTTGAGGCGACCCGCGTTCGGTACCCTCTTCGACTGCACCACCCTGAGGACCTCCGTGTACGGGCCGACGAACGACGGCACCAACGCGACGACCACCGTGGACGACACTACGATCGACGACACCACCGCGACGACGGGGGCCGGCACGACGATCGCCGGCATCACGGTGGCGACCACCGCGGTCGTCATCCCGATCCGCCTCCTCGGGGCCCCGGCGCGCATCGTGGTGAGGAGTGACGTTTCGATGCGAAGCCAGCACGGCCGGGTCGTGACACTCTGAGACATTTCCACACATCTACCGCCGTGCTCTCGACAACACTTCGCGACACACTACGGGTGAATGTCACAAACCCTCTCGCGCGGAGCGCCTCATGGACGGAAACACCAACATTCTTGTGGTCGAGGATGACAGCACCATCGCGATGGGACTCGTCGCAGCACTTGAGCACGAGCGCTTTCGCGTTCGTCACGTCGACAACGGAGAAGACGCACTGGCAGCAGTACAGAGCGACCCACCCGACCTTCTGATCTGCGACATCATGCTGCCCGGCATCGATGGGCTCCAGGTCATGCGCCGCGTCAAGGACAGCCATCAAGACCTGCCAGTCATCATGCTCACGGCCCGTACCGATGAAATCGACCGTGTCATGGGCCTAGAAATGGGCGCAGACGACTACGTGACCAAGCCCTTCTCCGTGCGTGAGGTCATGGCGCGCGTCAAGGCACGTCTTCGGAGCCAACGTGGTGAGCGCCGGCTGCCCGACCAGTATGAGTTCGGCAATGTGCGGGTAGACCTGCGCCGACGCATCCTCTGGAAGAACGGCACCGAAGAGCGTCTGACCACCCACGAGGCCGGTACCCTGCAGTACCTGATTGCCCATCGGGGCCGCGATGTCAGCCGCGATGAGCTTCTCGAGAAGGTTTGGGGCTACACGGCTGCCCTGACGACGCGGACGGTCGACAACCAGATTCTTAAGCTCCGTAAGAAGGTCGAAGACACACCGGGCGAACCACGGCACATCCTCACCGTTCACGGAACCGGCTATCGCTTCGAGCCCTGATCGTTCGGTTCTCGGCAGAACGCATCTGCCGAGCCACTGAACCCGCTAGCGCTGTGCGGACGGTCTTGGATGTTCTTGCATCCAAGACCACCACAACTCCCCGAAGCCGATCGGCAACGCCGGATTGTGCGGTCCGTCCGGCTCTACCCAGAGCTCCACGTCTACACCGTCCGGACAGCCCACGGCGCGTCGGACCTCGGACTCGCTCCCCGGCGTCGTCGCGTTGTAGTCCAACGTACCCACCACTTCGAAGTCTGACGAGCAGCCGTGAGCCTCTGCCCAATAGGCGCCGGTTCCTTCTGCACCTGGGTACGCCGTTCCATTCAGGAACCCGCCGTCAAATTCAATGACGTTGTCCGCGGTTCCATGAGCATGCAAGACGCTCGGCCCGCCGGACGCTTCGCAGGCCGGATTGGCGGCACCCGCGATGCTGACAATTCCCGCGAGAAGGTCGGGCCGCTCGCAGGCCAAGGTGTTCGCCATGAACGAGCCGTTGGAGTGCCCCATGGCATAGACCCTTCGTGAGTCGACATGGTAGGCCGCGCGGATCTCCTCAACCAGGGACACCAGATACGCCACATCATCGGTTCCCGATTGACCAAAATCACAGCATGCATCGCTGCCATTCCAGAAATACTGCCCAACCTGGTCCTGAAGGCCCTCTGGCGCCACAAGCAACACGCCATGGTCTTCCGAGAAGGTACGCATGCGGAACATCCCGCGCATGTAGTTCGGAATCGGTGAGTAGCCATGAAGCAAGACCACAAGCGGGGTGGGCACAAGAGGATCGTAGCTGCTCGGAACCTCAAGATTGACGGGCCTGTCGCCGCCAAACTCCGTCGGAGGATTGGCTGGATAGGCGAGTGTCTCGATCGAATCGCGCGGCGTGTCCTCTTGACCGGTCTCGCTGCTACACGCCGCCATGACAGACATCATGACGACCACCGAGCCGCGTCGAATCGCGCTGTTCATTGTTCACCTTCCCACCATCAACATAGGCCACGACCGACCATCTGCCCATCCCAAGACCTCCGCGCAGTACGCACTCGGTTAGCAGCCAGTCATGCTTCCCCTCACCTGTCATCACCTCGCCGCTGACGGTCCAACGGTTCGTAAGACACCTGCCGGAGATGTCATGGCACAGGTGATCCAGTCCCTCGATGCCGACCAGAGTGTCGTGCTCGTGGGACCCTTTGGTGCTGGCAAGACCACCTTGTGCCATGCACTCGAGGGCCAGCGGCGGACGCGAGATGACCTGCCCTTGGTGCGCATTCCACTCGGGGGACTCGATGCCGGGCGACCGCTTGCGGCTCAACTCCAGCAACGCATGGGCCCTCATGTGGTTCAGCGCCTTCGTGATGGCACCTGTATCCCCCTGTTTGATGGACTCGATGAGGTCGTACGAGCTGCCGAGCATCCACCGTCCAGCGTTGCCGAAGACCTACGCACCCTCGCACGCCGTCCTTGGGTCATCACCTCGCGGCCCAGCCACGTCAAAACCCACGCACTGCATGCGCCGGGCGCATTCGAACCGCTGGACCTTCCCCACACCAAGACCCTATTCATCGACCCGCTCGACTCACGCATTGTTCAAGACGCCCTGAAGCGCTTCACGGGGACCACGCGGCTTGTGACGACGGTGCCCAACCTCCTCGAGCTCTCTCGATCACCGTTGTTTCTTCAAATGCTGACCGAAGCGCACCCGTGGATTGAGCCTGGCCGCCCTATCGAGGCGTGGGGGGTCTTCGACGCCTGGCTCCAACGCGTGCTCCACTCGGGCCCCGACCACGCGGAGGCCTTGATGCGCCTTGAGACGCTGGTCTGGGAGACCTTTCAAGGCCACCGCCACACCATCGGTGATGCCACCTTCGATTCTCTTCAGGTCAAGAGGATGCAGCTCCCCGAGTCGCTCAAGCGAGCCTTGCTGGTCACCGAGCTCAACGGGCGGCATCGCTTCGGACACCGCAGCCTCTTCGAACATCTCGTTGCCACACGCCTGACCGAACGGTTGGCGGCCAACCAGCATCACGGGCCAGATGCGCTCACCGGAATCTCGCTGACCGACGCCACGCGTGCCTTCCTCGTGGGTCGTGTGACCACCCCGGGGCTAGAGCATTCCGGCGAATGGACAAAGATCCCGCGGGGCAACTTTGTCTCGGGTACGACCGAGGGCACGGCGGATGGGGCCTTGCACATTGTTCATGTCGACAAGCCCTACTGGATTGCACGGGCACCCACAACCTATGCACAGGGGCCCGGACCTTGGCCCAACCATCAACACAACCACGCGCGTCCCTTTGCCTCGCGGGAGGCTGCTCGGGAAGGCGCTCGGGCCCGCGAGGGACGCCTACCCACGGCCGAGGAGTGGGAAAAAGCCGTGCGCGGCATCGACGGGCGGCGCTACCCGTGGGGTGATCACTGGAAGCGAGGCGCAGCGATCACCCGTGAGGTCGGCCTAGATGGCACGGTACCCGTACGCGCATTGGGTGCGCACGGAGAGGCGAGGCTCTACCACGCATGTGGAGGGCTGCTGGAGTGGACGAGCACTCGGCAGCCGGGCGACGAGGGCGGTATCCTGATGGGCGGTGCCTGGGACATTCCGAGCCACATGGCGCATGCAGGGCTACGGAAGACTGCATCTGCCGGGCATCGTGCCATGGCAGGCCTCCGCGTGGTTCGAGACCCCTGATGCATCGTGAATCCACCATCACCACCGGCCCGCGAGGCCTCGGCCTCAGGTGCTGCCATTTCGGCCGGGGTGGAACGCGACCGCTCGTCCTGCTCCATGGCTTTCTTGAGCAAGGCCTGTCTTGGCGACTGGTCGCGCCGTTTCTCCGTCGCGCATCGATCGCACCCGATCAACGTGGTTTTGGCCTGTCGGACCACATCGGCGCAGGAGGGGGGTACCACTTCTGGGACTACGTCGGTGACCTCACTGCACTCGTCGACCACGTGGGTGGACCCATTGACCTCGTAGGTCACTCCATGGGTGGGACGATCGCCGCACTGTTCGCTGCCACGCGGCCCGATGCGGTACGCACCTTGGTGCTTGTCGAGGGACTGGGGCCCCCGGACAGCCGAGCCATGGCTGTTCCACGCGCAGCCAAGTTCCTCGCCGAGCGCCTGACCCCTCCGACCCATCGCTCGTTGCGTGACCTTGAGGACGCCACCTCCAGAATCCGACGCTGGAACCCACAACTCTCGCAGTCCTTCGCACGGGACCTTGCCGCACGTGTCACCCGACCCATCCGCGAGGGTGATCCGCAGGTTCGCTTCCCCGCCACTGGATCCTTGCGCTGGACATGGGACCCACTCCACCGCGGTAAGAGCCCGACGCCCTTCGACAGCGTACTCTTTCGGACCATGCTCCATCACATCACTGCCCCGACGCTCCTTGTGGATGGTGCACGCTCCAACTACATTCCAGAAGACAGAGCCGAACGTCAGGCGGCGATCCCAACCGTAGAGCGTGTCCTTGTGGACGACGCAGGTCACATGGTGCACTACGACGCACCCGAACGTTTAGGACGCTTGATCTTGGGTCATGTGGGGGACTGAATGGATGAAGAGATCGTCTCCGAGACAATGGAGGCCATGGCCGATCGTCAGACGGCCAAGAAACACGCGAAGCAGGTCACCTGTCTCCGAGGCATTCGGGGTGTCCCGACAGCAGAGATCGCGCGTATTGCAGCGGCGATGTGGGACGAAGACCCACCGGGCCTCCCTCAAGATCGTGGTTCCCTGACACGTGTGTTCGGCGGAGCATGGGAGGACGGGCTCGTCGCTGTCGGCCTTCTCGCGGCATGTACGCCGGACGATCCTGAAGAAGCCATGGATATCGCCCTCGAGTGGCTCGAGCGCGTCGACGATCTCACGACTGCAGATGCCCTTGGGTGGATGGTCCTCGGACCCGCATGGATGTCCCTCGGCGTGCCGCTCGATGTTCTCCTCGAGCCAACGCTACGCGCGGATCATCCCGTTCGGCGACGCGCCGGCATCATGGCTGCCCTCGCGCTGACCACCGAACGCCTCGAGGGCCCCGCCGCAGCACCCCTCAGAGCACGGGTTGGCCAGCGACAGCTGCGGTTTGTGGCCGACGCGCAATCGGCCGTGCTCGACCAGATCTGCACCATTGCGGTGAAAGACGATGACCCCCATGTTCGCAAAGGACTGCGACGCGTGCTCCGTGCGTGGTCGAAGTCTGATGCGCCTGCCGTCGCTGCCTGGGGAGAGGCCATCGCGGGTGGTCTACCCAAGCTCATTCGCGGCGAGACCGTACGTGCACGCAACATCGCCCGGCGCATGGCGAAGCTGCAGGCCGAGGAATGAACGGCCTCATCCTCGGCGCGGGCTGTCTGCTCACCGGTTGGGAGGTCACGGTCGTCCCCGAACAGGCCGGCTGGACCGAGCACATTCGGGCATCGGTTGTGGGGTCGTGCGATGACCTTACGCTGGTCTCTGACCCGACCATCTCGTGGTCTGAAAGTGCAGCTGTGCTGCGTCCGTTCGATGACCCCAAGGTTCGTCTCGGTGAGGCCTTTTGGCATCGCACATCCGATCCACACCTCGGGCAGATCCATGACCGGTTGACAGTGCCTCCCCTAGAGCAAGGCGATGTCCTGCACCTCACAGCCATGCGAACCTCGTACACCACCGGTGACTGGGTGTTCGAGGTGCCGGGCGCCGCGTCCAAGGTCGTCGTCAACCTAGACTCCGGAGATTCCTTACAGCCCGAGAACGGCGAGGCATGGTCACGAAAAGGTCGCGCATGGTCCTGCCATGAGCCCAGCCAAGGCTGTCGTGCGCGCCTGCCCACCAGCTGGGTATCCACGCCGGTCCAGCGTCCAGAGGAAGCACCGCAGACGCTGAGCGCTCGGTGGCTCGTGCCCGATGGATGGTTTGGTGTCCATGTGCCTACAGGACCCGAAGCGCTTCAGCTGGGCGCGACCACGGCCACCGCATGGCACGCGACCCCCGAGGCCTTGGGTCCCCAGCGCACCACCGGACAGGCCGTCTCGCGGCATACGCTCACGTTGGTGCTCCCGGCAGGCCCCGTCGGGCGTGTCATCGCACAAGGCGGCGGTGCGATGCGCGCACACACCATGCACCTCTCGACGCAACATGAACCCGCCATCGCCATGATCGCGTTCCCGCGTGCAGTGACCGAGTCGAGAACGGAAGCCTCGACGCACGCGCATGTGCATCAGACCACGGCCGGGGTCTATGTGGTGCTTCCAGACGGCGAACATGCCGCCGTCCACTGGTCCGAGCCACACGTCGGCGCGTGGCTGTTGTCCGCGGACACGGCGTCTGTAGGTCTCACCGTTGGCGCGTCCTCCCAAGGTCCACTCCAACCCGATGGTGAGGCGCACGTGCTCACCCACATTGGCACCACGGAGCTCTTGTCTAATCGAACACGGCTGGAGCAAGCGTTGCGGGAGGGCCTCTACCGCGCGTCTTATCCAGAACCGGGTCTTCCTCGCGGTCTTCGCAGGGCGCTGGGCCGCTCCGACACCCTCGGAAGCCTCGTCGATGCTCTTCGCATGCGGGCAGCCATCGCGTCGCCAGGGCAGCTGTCCGTCCCGCTGCTCGCACCACGCCCGCTAAGGGCGGCCCGTTCGACACGAATGTTGACCCCGCTTGAAGCCGCGCAAACACTCGCCATCTACGCAGGACAGCTCGGGGCAAGCGCACGCGCTGGTGCGGTTCGCGCCTTCGGTGTGACGTCTCACGCTGAGCTCGCCCCCGTTGGCATGCAGGACGCGATCGTACGCGTGGTTCACGGCGACACCGTGGGCTGGATGGACCCCGGCTGCATGGTCTGTGATGGCTTCGAGGTTCGACCTGATCTCGTCGACCAACCCGTGCTGGGACTGGATCGCGAACGCACTATGCCAGGCCCTTGGAACCTGGGTCCGCCGGCGCCAGACGCCACCACGTGGGGGCCGTTCGCGGTCACCGATGACCTCTGGACGCTACCCACGCGAGGCCATGGCGCAGGGGCCCTCTCGGTCCATGACGAGGGAGAGACACGCACAGTGTCCCTTCAGGGGGTCGAGGCACTGCAGCTCCGACGACATCTACACACACTCCCCGAGTCGGAACGTCAGACCTGGCTAGAGGAAGTCTTTGCGCCAGGAGCCGAGCTCCGAACGTCCGAGGGGTTGGCCAGCGCGGGGGAGACCGTTCAGCTCACCTTCAGCAGCGCACCCCCCATCACGATCCTTCATGGGCGCGGGTTTGCACCTGGTGTCTCGGTTCGGACACACACACGTCCGCGCCGCGGTGAGCGTGACGACCAGTGCAGAACGGACCGTTTCATCTGGAACCAGCGTGTGAGCGGTGAGACCGTGACGGAGCAGGTCCTCTGGCTGACCCGAACTCCAAACGACGCCGACCTCGCCGTCCTCGCGACGTGCCAAGGCCTCGCCGTCTCGGCCCCCTAATCGCCGAAGGTCGCCAGAAGCTCACCATCGAGGCCACAGACCACCAGACGGCCGCTCAAGCTGCTGACGGCGATGCACGGGTTTCCGTTGGCGCCGCCGATAATACGACACTCATCGATCGCAGTAATGCCTACGGGCACACCACGTGACGCCTCACCAGGGACGAGGGCGGTCTTGACCTCGCCGCCAATCGGCCCCTCTGACTCGACCCACACCAAGCGCACAGCCCCGTCCACGGCCATGCCGTCGAGGTGCTGTACCAGGGGCTGCTCTGTGAGCTCCTCGACACCACTCGGATGCCGTGTCCCCAACCACTGGACCCGCAGCCCACCCGGATCGCGGAGTGCGGGCTTGGCGTTCCACACCGCAAGAATCGTGTCGCCGACAGGCACGCCCACGGAGTCCCGCGTGGGCCAGCCGTCAGGTGTGGTGACAGGGCGTCCGAGACCACGATCCGACACCGCATGCACGACGCCTCCCTTGGTCACGAGAATTGGGTTGTGGCGCCCGAGGAAGCCCCGTGCCTGGCTCTTGTCGCTGGTGTCCACCGGCTTGTAGCCCACCACTCTCCCCTCTTCGTCACACTCGCCGGGCGTGAAGCGGTGCTGAACGACGGTCGGGCCCCGACGTGCGAGACCCCACATCGTGATGCCCGTGGCGTCGCCGCGGTAGATCGGTAGCACCATGGGCTCGTACGGCAATCGCGTGGTGATGGCCTTGGAGAGCTTGCCGTCTTTGGACAGACCATAGTGAACCACCGCGTGCCCGGACCCGCGCTCGATCAACACCACCAGCGCAAAGCCCTCACCGATCGTCACCACATCATGGGCACGAACTTTCGATGCAGAGACGGGAAGCACCCCACCGCGCACCTTGCCGTCAGCGGTGGCGAGGCTCCAGCGCACGCTCGCACTCTCTTCAGTGTCTGCATTGACCCAGAGAATCGCCACATGGGCGTCGTGGTGTGCGGCGGCCACGCCCTCGATGACCTCTTCTGCGTCGGGATCGAAGCTCGCGCCGTGGTTGGCGAGGGTCTCCATCTCGTCTTCTGACAGCCCTGCGGTGGCGGCGTCCACTCCCGTCAGGTCAGCGCCCGTCCACTCCGTCTCCCCCACGACCACATCGTCGAGGACAGCATCGGCCAGGGTCGCACGCGTAAGACGTGCACCGGTCAGATCCGCACCGGAGAGGTCGGCGCCAGTCAATACCGCGTCCGTGAGGTCGGCACCCTTCAGGTTCGCCTCGGTAAGGTTGGCCCCCGTGAGGTTGGCCCCTACCAACGACGCCCCTTCAAGGTTGATGCCGGCCATCTTGACGCGGGCCGCATCGGCACCATTAAGGTTCACACCCGAGAAATCAGACCCCGACGCCTTGGCATCCACGAGACGCGCCCGTGAGAGATCCGCTCCAGAAAAGTTGGACTTCTTGAGACTGGCCTCGGACAGATCTGCGAGGGGCCACTGGGCACCTTTCGCGTTGATCTCGCTCAGCTTGGCCTGAAGCAACCGAATCGACTCGCCCTTGGTACCGGTCACCACGGCACCACGCAGGTCACCTCGGCTAAAGTCTGCGCTCTCCAGATTCGCATTCTCCAGCCACGCATCTCTCAACCTGCACTGCATGCCGAGCACGCCATCAAAGATGGCCTCCGTTCCGTCGACATCACAGAGGTTGGCCCCCAAGAGCGTCGCGTCGGTGAAGTCCGTCTGCGTGAGATCGGATTTCTCTAGGTTCGCTGACCTCAGATCCACGCCATGAAGGCGGCATTCCGCGAGTTCTGCGGCAAACAGGTCCAGGCGTCGGTTTTCCCCGCGCTTGGCGTTGAACGATGCCACATCACCATTCTGCAGGGTTTCCAGCAGGTTCACATGGACTCCTTCGGGCGCAGAGGGATACACAGCGCCGACACTTGCGGAGACCCCTAACGATGACCATCCTGCGATGCATGCTGCTGCTTGCAATGACTGCGTGTACCGGCGAGTCCGGCACTGACACTGCTGCTTCCACCAGCGATACGAACCCCACCGATACAGACGTGAACGGTTCGGACGACACCGATACAGATTCAGACTCCGATGCCGTGGACTCCGACACGGACGACACGAACGCGCAGGTGTTTGCTGACGCGCGTTGGCGCCTCACCCGCGTGCGGCTCTCTGAAGGCGCGCACTTCGATCTGACCGGTGACGGCAAGCCAGACAACAAGCTGCCCGACCTCATCGCATCGGTCGACATCTTGCTTTCGGACGCTACGATCTCTGTCGACGACATCAATGCGCAGCTCGACAAGTCCTTCGACTCTGGCGATATCGTGCTGTTCGTCGATGGCGACAACACGGGTTCTGAGCTCGTGCTCGGCTTCCTTCGCGCGTCCCTCGACGCAGACGGAAATCCCGGGATTGAGCCTGATTCGATCGACGAGAATGGCGACCCCGTTCAGACCCTCACGGGCAACATGACGAGTGCCGAGGAGTTCGAGGCGGGTCCAGGTGATGTCACACTACCGTTGGCCTTTGGAGACCTCCCGTTCTCCGTCACGACCGAGGGCGCACTGATGGCCGGCACCCTTGATGACACCCAAATCGACGCCATTCTTGGCGCGTTAATTCCCGTCGATGTGGTCATGGACGAAGCCGTCATCCCGCTGCTCGAGGCAGAGTTTGACCCCAAAGAGGTCCAGACCTACACCGCGCTCGCCCAGTCAACGCTCCAACTTGCCGCAGACTACGAGGCTGCAGATGGCTCAAAGTTTCTGACAGCGACCATGCGCCTTCAAGGCGAAGCCCTACAGAATCCCTAGTTCGCGACGCCACCTTGACGCGCCATGGCTTGCCCTGCGTCAGGGCAGGTGGTACGCCGTCCGTCCACAATGGTTCAAGGGGTGCACATGGCCTCGGCAAAGAACGCAATCACCCGTGAGCAGTTGCTCAAGCTCTACCGCGAGATGTACCTCATCCGTCGGGTCGAAGAGCTCGCCGCAAAAGCCTACGGCAAGAAGAAAATCCTCGGTTTCTGCCATCTCTATATTGGTATGGAAGCTGTCGCCGTGGGGGCGATCAATGCGCTCAACGATGACGATTACGTCATCACGGCCTACCGCGAGCACGGCCAAGCACTCGCGCGGGGCATGAGCCCGCGTGGGATTATGGCCGAGCTCTTCGGCAAGCGTACGGGTGTCACGCATGGCATCGGTGGCTCGATGCATCTCGCCAGCAAGGAACATGAGTTCTGGGGTGGGTACGGCATCGTTGGCGGCCATGTACCGCTCGGCGCAGGCGCAGCCTTCGCTGCGAAGTACCTTGAGAATGATCGCGTCAGCCTCACATTCTTCGGTGATGGAGCGGCACAACAGGGTGCGGTCTTCGAAGCTGCTGCGCTCGCACAGCTCTGGAAGCTTCCTGCAGTGTTCTTGTGCGAGAACAACTTCTACGCCATGGGCACCAGCCTCGAGCGTCAGTCCTACCTCACCGACATGTCACGCCGTGCTGACGGTGTGGGCATGAAGCGCTGGCAGTTCGAAGGCTTCGATGTCGTCGATGTCATGGAGAACGTCGCCAAGGCCGTCGAGCATGCACGCTCCGGCAAGGGACCCGTCATGCTCGAGGCCATCACCTACCGCTACCGCGGCCACTCCATGAGTGACCCCGCGAAGTACCGGCCTGACGGCGAGCTCGAACAGCGCAAGGAGCAAGACGGCCTCAAGCTGGCAGAGATGCGTCTCCAAAAAGACTTCGACGTCACCGACGCCGACATCAAGGCCATCCGAGATGAGGTCAAGGCCATCGCACAAGATGCCTACGACTTTGCAGAGGCCTCCGAGATTCCTGATCCTGCTCACCTCTACGACTACACCTACGCGGAGTAAATCATGGCCGAGCTTCAGCTACGAGAGGCCCTCCGTCGGGCCATGGTCGAAGAGATGCGCCGCGATGAGCGCGTGTTCCTGATGGGCGAAGAGGTCGCGTATTACAACGGCGCCTATAAAGTAAGTCAGGGCATGCTCGAAGAATTTGGTGAGAAGCGCATCATCGACACGCCGATTGCAGAGAATGGGTTCACTGGACTGGGCATTGGGGCCGCCATGGCCGGCCTGCGTCCCATCGTCGAGATCATGACGATGAACTTCTCATTGGTGGCCTACGACCAGATCATCAACAACGCCGCCAAGATCTTCAACATGACGGCTGGTCAGTACAAGGTCCCCATGGTGATTCGCGGGCCCAACGGCGCCGCAGAGAACCTCGCGAGCCAGCACAGCCAAGCCCTAGAGTCGATCTTCGCTCACTTCCCTGGCTTGAAGGTTGTCTCCACGGCGGTCCCCGCAGATGCCTATGGCCTTCTCAAGTCCTCCATCCGCGACGACAGCCCGGTCATCTTCATGGAGTCCGAGCTGGCCTACAGCGTCAAGGGTGAAGTGCCCGATGAGGAGTACCTCATTCCCCTCGGGAAAGCAGACCTCAAGCGCGATGGCACCGACGTCACGTTGGTCTCTTGGAACAAGGCGATCTACACGTGCCTCGACGCGGCCGAGAAGCTCCAGAAAGAGCACGGCATCAGCGCACAGGTTCTCGACCTGCGCACCATCCGACCGCTCGACGAGGCGGCCTTGTTCGCCGCCGTCGCCAAGACCCATCGGATGGTCGTCGTTCAAGAAGGCTTCCCCTTTGCGGGTGTCGCGGCCGAGATCAGCGCACGAGTCACCGAAGCCTGCTTCGATGCCCTCGATGCGCCTGTCCTTCGCGTCACCAACCGGGACGTCAGCCAACCCTACGCCACCAACCTCGAAAAGCTGGTCATGCCATCGGTCGAGCGCATCATCGATGCCGCCCGCACCGTGTGCTCACGCTGACCCACACATCAGGAGCCAGACATGGCAGAGATCTACCGTATGCCCGCGATCTCCCCCACGATGGAGGTCGGTACCATTGTGGAGTGGCGACTCAAAGAAGGCGCTTCCTTCGAAGCAGGTGCCGTCGTCGCAGATGTCGGGACCGACAAGGCCACGATGGAAGCAGAAGTCTTCGATGATGGCGTGATGTTGAAGCATCTCGTCGGAGAGGGCGATGAGATTCCACCCGGGGCGCCCATGGCCATCCTCGGGGAGTCCGCCGACGAAGACATCGCCGGCCTCGTGGCGGAGGCCATGGCCGAGCTTGCGGCCGGCAGCAGCACTGATGCACCTGCCGCTTCGCCGGAGCCTGCAGCCGCTGCACCAGCGACCCCGGCGCCGGCGGCAACGCCGACGCCAGCCCCTGCCGCGGCACCTCCTCCCAAGGCAGAGCCGCGATCTTGGATGGGCAAGACCCTGTCCGCCAACTTCAGCGATCCCCCCGGTGATCTTCGCGCGGTGTCCACCGCACAGCGGATCGTCGCGAGCCCGCTCGCACGCGCCGTGGCGGCAGATAAGGGTATCGACCTTAAGCGCGTCTCTGGCACGGGCCCTGGCGGCCGAATCGTCCGTGAAGATGTCGAAGCTGCAGCGAGTGCTCCAGCCGCATCATTCGGATTCTCTGCACCCGCCGACCAGACGGTGAAGCTGACCCCCATGCGGAAGACGATCGCCCGCCGTTTGCTGGAGAGTCACCAAGATATTCCGACCTTCTTCCTCACCATCTCGCTCGATGTCGACGACATGGTCGCCACACGTGCGCAGCTCAAGACGCTCCTTCCAGACGTCAAGATCAGCTACAACGACATGCTGATTGCCGCCGTGGCGCGCTCGTTGCGCGAGCATCCAGAAGTCAATGCCAGCTGGACCGACAACGGCATTATCCAGCATGGCGCCGTCGATATTGGCGTCGCCGTAGCTCTGCCAGAGGGCCTCATCACGCCTGTGTTGCGGCATGCGGACAACCTGCGGCTCGCCGACATCGCGACCAACGTACGGGAGCTTGCCGGACGCGCCAAGTCTGGAGGGCTGTCGCCCGACGAATACACCGGGGCGACGTTCACGATCAGTAACCTTGGCATGTTCGATATTCAGCACTTCACGGCGATCATCAACCCACCTGCTTCGGCCATTCTCGCGGTGGGTGGCATTGCCCAAGTGCCTGTCGTGAAAGATGGTGAGCTGACCGTCGGCTGGCGCATGAACGTGACCATGACCTGCGACCATCGTGTCATCGATGGCGCTGTCGGCGCGGCCTTCCTCAAGACGCTCCGCAAGTACACCGAGCACCCCTCTCTTCTCCTCACCTGACTGGAGGCGACGTGTCAGAGCAAGCATTCGACGTCATCGTCATCGGAGCGGGCCCCGGCGGCTACCCTGCCGCGATTCGGGCCGCGCAGCTCGGACTGTCCACGGCATGCATTGAAAAAGAGCTGCTGGGGGGCGTCTGCCTGAACTGGGGATGCATCCCTTCGAAGGCACTCATCAAGACTGCCGAACTGGCACACAAGATCCGTCATGCGGATGACTTTGGCCTTGGCGTCAGCGAGCTCGACATCGACTTCGAGCGCGTGATTGACCGAAGCCGAGGCATCTCCAAGCGCTTCAACAAGGGCGTCGGTGGGCTGTTCAAGAAGTACGGCGTCACCCGTGTTGAGGGTACGGCGCGTCTCCTAGGGGGCGGCCAAGTCCAGGTCACCAGCGCGTCGGGAGAGCAGGTCCTCACGGCCAAGCACATTGTCGTGGCCACGGGAGCCCGCGCGCGTGTGTTTCCGTCCATCACCCCAGATGGAGAGCGCATCCATACCTACCGCTCCGCCATCGTGGAAAAGACCAAGCCCACGAGTGCCATCGTCCTCGGCGCGGGTGCCATCGGCATGGAGTTCGCCTACTTCTGGAACGCCATGGGCACCGATGTGACGGTTGTTGAGGGGCAAAACGAGGTCCTTCCCATCGAGGACCGCGAGGTCGGACGTGAGCTCCGGCGTCAGTTCGAGAAGTCGGGTGTGTCCTTCAAGCTCGACGTGTTCGTTGACACCGTCGAGCGAACAGAAGATGGCAACTGTCGTGTCACGCTGCAGACCGGCGAGGTCCTCGAGGCCCACACGGTCCTTGCGGCCCTCGGCATCACCCCCAACACCGAAGACATCGGCCTCGATGCAGCCGGCGTCGAAGTGGACCGGCGCGGGTTCGTAAAGGTCGATACGAATCACCAAACCACAGCGCCTGGCGTCTATGCTGTGGGTGATGTGTGTGATGCCGGCCCCGCGCTGGCGCATACCGCAACGCGCCAAGCACACGTGTGTATTGAGCGTATCGCAGGACTCCATGTGCCCGACGTGGACTACACCAACATGCCGAGCTGCACCTACTGCCAGCCGCAGGTGGCCAGTGTCGGACTCACGGAGGAAGCTGCCAAGGCAGCCGGCCACACATACAGCGTGGGCAAGTTCCCTTTCATGGCCAATGGTCGTAGCCAAGGTGCCGGCGCGCCCGAAGGCTTCGTAAAAGTACTCGTCGACGACACCTACGGAGAGATCATTGGTGCTCACATCATTGGCTCCGACGCCACAGAGATGATCAGTGAGTTTGTCCTCGCACGGTCCAGTGAGGCCACGGCAGAGCTCCTCATGCATACCGTACACGCACACCCGACCGCGAGCGAGGCCATGCTCGAGGCCGTAGCCGCCTCACAGGGTGCGAGCGTTCACATCTAGAGCGCGATGCGGTGGTCCGCCCTTGCCACGACACTGGGCTCGTGCGTGGCAAGCACCACCGTCGCGCCCTCCTCGACCAACCGTCGAAACAGGTCCATCAGCAGGTCGACGTCCACAGGATGCAGGCCCCGCTCCGGTTCATCGACCACGTAGAGCGCCCCGGCGCCACCACTTCGCGTCAAGCGCGTCAGCTCACGTGCTAGCCGCAGGCGTCGCGCCTCGCCGCCCGAGAGCGTCCAGGTCGGCTGCCCCAAGGGTACATAGCCAAGCCCCACGTCTGCAAGTGCACGCAGTGGCGCGTCCAAGGCGGGGTGCCCCGACAACACGGGCCCAGCATCCTGAACGGTCAGCGCGAGCAGCTCCGCTGCGTTCAAGCCCTTCCACATGACTTCAAGTACGTCGCGAGAGAACCTGTGCCCGCCGCACACTTCGCACACCACATGGACGTCCGGAAGGATACCCAGCTCTACGCGCCGCATGCCAAGGCCACGACAGTGTTCGCAGCGTCCACCCTTGACGTTGAGGCTGAAGCTCGTCGCGGTCAGGCCTCGGACTTGGGCTTCCCGTGTCGCCGCGAGTAGCTCGCGCATGGTCGACCAGAGCCCCGTATATGTCGCTGGAATCGAGCGGGATGATCGCCCCACGGAGAGATCATCGGTCTGGACGATGCGCACAATGCCGTCAGCGCCGGAGAGCTCCTCGACCGTCTCGTTGGCCAACTTCCGCTGAACCGCCGAGGCCAAGCGCCCCAACATGCGGGTCTTTCCAGACGCTGTCGCTCCATGAACGACCGTAAGACGCCCATGAGGCACCCTCACGCTCGGCGCGCCCGCCAAGACGATGCACCCCTCGGCCTCTTGCCCTGGCGGGAAGGCCTCCTGATCGCGCCGCAGTGCCCTTCCGGTGGGTGTGTCGGCCTGCTTCAGCGCTTCGGGTGTGCCGTCAAACAACAACCGCCCACCGTCCGTGCCCGGACCAGGCCCAAACTCGAGGACGCGGTCAGCGGCATCGATCACTGCGGGATGATGTTCTACGGCGAGCACACCATTGCCGCGCGCCACAAGTTGCCGCATCACCTCCACCACGCATGCCACCCGTTCGACGTCGAGGGACTGGGCCGGTTCATCCAGTACATACAAGATTCCGGTGAGCTCTGATGACAGCTGTCGGGCAATCCGCAAGCACTGGCGCTCGCCAGCAGACAACATCGCCAGTCTCTCTCCTGGACGTCGTCCACCAAGCTTCAGCTGGCAGAGGACCTCGACACGGCGCAACAGCTCGCCCACGAGCGGCGCACTCACGGGGTCTTTAGGAAACGACGCCGAGGCCTCGCGCCACTGCTCGAGCGGCAAGCCGAGAAGCCGTGGCAGCGTCCACGTTCCCCAGATCGCATGCGCCGCCACGGGGCCGAGTCCTGTTCCCTCACACGCCTCACAGTGCGTCCCATCGTTGAGGCGCCCAGCGCCCTGACACGCCTCGCAGGCATGCACCCCCCGTCGAGAGAAGAGCGACGGGGTCAGCTCTGGCAACAGGGTCTGGGTCGATGCGCTCCATGGCCGGTCAACAAAGACCTGCTCTCCGGAGTCCGTGACCGCGACCAGCTGCCCGTGTCCCGCCCGTGAGGCCGTTCGGACGGCGTCCTCGATCCGCGACCGACGGTCTGGACGAACCTTGATGCGGTCCACCACCACGCGAAGCCCATCGAGGGAGGCGCCTTGGGGCACCTCTTCGACCCGCATCACCTCGTCGTGGAGGCGCACCCGTGAAAAGCCATTTCGTACGATCTCCTCGAGAACACCGGTCCCCCCATGTTCGACGCGTACAGGAACCTCGATAGTCAACCGGGTGCCATCCTCCAATCCCATGAGGGACTGGGTGATCTGATCGAGCGTCACAGGTTCTACGCGTTCCCCAGACACGGGATCCACCAGTGTCGCTGCTCGTCCAAACAAGACCCGCAGTGCCTCCCAGAGTTCGCTCCGGTCTGCGATCGTCTGGCCCCATGAGGCAGGTTCCGATTGCTGCAGCGCGATGGTCGGTACGAGACCGCGAATCAGGTCTACGTCAGGTCGCGGCAACTGAACGAGGGCTTTCCGGTGGCGCGCCGACAGCGCGTCCACATAGCGACGCTGCGCTTCCGCATGCACGGTGTCAAAGGCAAAGCTAGACTTTCCAGATCCGGAACGCCCACAGATCACCACCAATTCGCCAAGGCGGAGGTCCACATCGACCCCCCGGAGGCTATGCTGTCGCGCGCCACGAATCTGTATGCTGTCCATGCCGTTCAGCTACCATGGCCGCACCCACTCTGCCGCAAGGGAGACCACGTGAGATACCGCCTCCTCCAGGCTCGTGACCCCGATGACCCCGTACGCGAAGAAGAACGGATCGCCTTTGCCGCGCGGTTGGGCGTCGAAGACACCGCCGTCGTGCCCTTCGACATGATCGCCACCGACCCGCATCCCGAGCGCGTCTGCCATGACGTGGATGCTCTCCTGGTCGGTGGCGCAGGTCGGTATGGCGTTCAGGACGACTACCCCTGGATCACCCGGATGATCGACAGGCTCGGTGAGATCGCAGACACGGGCACCCCAATGTTTGCCTCGTGCTTTGGCTTTCAAGCGCTCGTCATGGCCATGGGCGGACAGGTAGAACCCCTTCCCGGTCACGAGGAAGTGGGAACCTTTGAGATTGAACGTACGAACGAGAGTGACACGGATCCGATCTTTGGGCCCCTGCCACGCCGGTTCGCGGTTCAGCTGGGGCACAAGGACCACGCGACCACGTTTCCCGAGAGCTGTATTCGTCTCGCGTTCTCGGAACTGTGCGCTGCCCAGGCCCTGCGGATTCCAGGTAAGCCCGTGTGGGCCACCCAGTTTCATCCCGAGCTGACGCTCACAGAAAACCTGTCACGCCTCGACAGGTACCGAAAGGAGTACATCGCTGCCTTCGGCCTGGAGACGTACAACGCACTGGTCCGGGGATTTCATGAAGCGCCGATCGCCGACCAGTTGCTCAGCAGGTTCGCGATGGAGCTTCACACATGACACCGCTCTTTGCCCTGATCGCCCTCGCACTCATCGTCTGGCTCGCCAGCGTGCCGATGATCAGCATGCTGTTTCTCGTGTGGATGCTCGACCGGTACCATCGAGAGCCCGCGTGGCTTGTACTCCTGGTGTTCTGCTGGGGCGCCGTGGGGGCCACCTCAACGACGCTCATGATCGCTCCGCTGTTCGAAGGTGTGTTCACCGTCCTGCTCGGTCTTGAGGACGGCGGCAGCATGCAGGAGGCATTTAGCGCCACCGTCATCGCGCCTCTGGTTGAAGAGCCTTGCAAAGCCCTCTTTCTGCTCTTTCTCCTCACCCAGCTCGAGTTCGACAACATCACCGATGGCTTCGTCTACGGTATGGCGGCAGGCCTAGGCTTTGGCATGACCGAGAACGTTCTGTATTTCGCGGCGTCCCTCGATGATCCGCTCAGCCTCTTCATGACGGTCGTCATTCGCACCCTGTACAGCGCGCCGATGCATGCCTTTGCCACAGGCATGGTCGGTGCAGCCGTAGGCTATGTGCGATGGTCGAGCACCTCCGCCAAGCTCGCGGGATTGCTGGGTGGATTGACCGCTGCCATGTCCCTCCATGCGCTCTGGAACGGCTTCATTTCTTATGCGGTGGTGACCGGCGACTGGGTGCCCATGGTGCTGAACTACGTTCTTCTGCCTGGCATCTTTGTTGCGCTCCTGATCTTCTTTGAGGTCTGTCTCTGGGTAGAGTCTGGTCAGATGAAACAGCAGCTCCTCGACGAGGAGGACCGAGGACTCCTACCCGCCGGCCACGCGGCGAAGATTGCGAGTGTCTTCGGACGACGGAAGCTCGACCTCCCCAATGGTGTGACCCGCTCGCACTACATCGATGCCGTGACCGATCTCGCCGTACGAAAGCAACGGCTCAACCACCTCGGTCGAAAGGCACCACCCGCCCTACCCCAAGAGGTCGCAGCGCTCAGGGCGAAGATTGCAGGGTTGTTGACCGGCTGATCTTCTCGGGCGCTTGGTAGCTGACGACACGCGAGGTTGTTGAGACCAGGCCTTCATCGTCCACGGCAATCACGTAGATGTCATTACTCCCAGGCGCCAAGTCCACCGTCGCGCTGAACGGGACAGACGGAATGAGGCGCTCGCGGGGGGTGGCATGGAAGAAGACCTTGTTGTCGCCCGCATAGACCATCAGCGCGCTCACGCCACGGTCGTCTGTCACCCGACCCGAGAGGGAGACGCGTGCCATCGTCGACCGTCGCTCGGGATCTTTGGTGATGCGAATCGCCGGAGGTTCGTGCCAACGCCCCACCTCTGGCTCTGCGACATCCGGAACCGTCAGCGTGAGCGTGGGCTCGAGGTACTCGAAGAATCCACCGCGATCGATCGTGGCGGCGTCATACCGCTCAACCTCGGCCATCCCGAGCTCTATGTTGGCGAGCAATGTGGCCGGCTTGGTGACGACCAGTCGGCCGGTCCAGACACCACCAGCAACAAGACGCTGGGTACAAGAGGCTGGCCATGTAGCCTCCAGTTCTGCAAGCACCCGGGGATGATCTGCCGTCGCCCCCACAACCCCACCGTTGTACCAACCCGGCTCTTCGGGCCTGCACGGCTCGCCCGCTGCATCCACAAGATCTCCCACACGGAGCGAACCCACACGAAGCCGAACGTCATGGGTGAGCCGGTGCAGCCACAGCTCTGCCCCCGTCGACTCCCCGTCGCCGTCGTTGCGCACCGTGACTTCAAGGGTACCCTGAACCTCGCCTTCGCCCGTGGCCACAACGTCCACCCACTGCGTGCGAAGCGACAGTCGCGGAAGTGGCACAGCATCGACCTCGAGAAGTGCGCGTTCCTGCGCCAGAAGCACACCGTCTGGACCCTTTAGGGAGACCTGCATGGGTGCATGCTCCGAGGGGTAGCCCGGGGCAGGCTCGAGCTTGAACGCAACCCGACGAGTCTCCCCGGCATCGAGGCGCCCGACCGCCACTTCGCGGCCCTCCATCAGCGCATGTTCTTCGCCCACAAGCGTCAGTTGACCTGCGGGCGAGGGCCCACGGTTTTCAACCAAAATCGACACGTGTGTGGGTTCACCCGCCGTCATCGCGGGTAGGCCATCAAACGAGACGTCAAGCGCAGCCTCTGCGTTCGCAGCAGGTGTCCAGTCGACCCCAAGGGCTCCAAAGGCATCGATGAGGGACCGCGCCTGACGCTGACGATGTCGTGTCACCACGGGCGCGGCGGACACCAACATGTCGCCCCGATGCGACGACCGGCTCGCTGCGAGAACGTCGACAGCAAGCTGCAGCTGCGGGTCGTCGTCAAGAAGAGGCGCATCATAGAGACTCGGAGGAGGCGCGTCATCGACCTCGACCAGCATGCGAAGCGTGTACGCTGGCCCCTCTCCTGCGAAGGCTTGGCCTTCGAGATGCGCCTCGAGGCTATCCTCGCGTAACAGGTGTTCTCCCGTGAACCATCCAGTGACTGCGTCACCCTCGAGCCGACCCACATACGCTGGGAGGACCTCAATATCTGCGGGGATCCCCACCCCCTGAATGCTGCGCTCACCGGGCGTTAGATAGTGTTCCACGGTCAGCTTGAGTCGCGCACCGTAACCGAGCTCGTGAAGGTCCTGAACAGACCCTTTTCCGAAGGTTCGCTGTCCGATAATGACCGCCCGCTCATTATTTCGCAAGGCCCCAGCCACGATCTCACTCGCCGATGCAGAGTGGCTATCGACCAGTACAACCACAGGCTGGTCGATGACGGTCCCGACCCGTTGCGCCGTCGCGACCTCGCCAACCGGATGGCGCGCGCTTCTTCGGCGTACAATCTCTCCACGGTCGAGAAACACATTCGACAGCGCTATCGCCTGATGCAGCAGCCCACCCGGGTTTCCACGGAGGTCAAGCACCACGCCCTTCAGCCCCTGCTCCTCACGCTCCACCCGCGACAGAGCAGCCACCACATCTGCATGAACCGCTGCGTGAAAGCCTAGAATACGCACATAGGCCATCTGGCCAGGCAGCGCCCAACCCTGCACCGGACTTGACTTCACGAGGGCCCGCGTCACCTCGACGACGCTCCGCTCGGCCGTGCCAAGGTCTACCACATCCAGTGTTGTCGATGAGCCCACGGGTCCACGCAGCAGCTCAACGGCCTCATCGATGGAGATGTTCTGCGTCGAGATCCCATCCACACGCTGAATGCGATCTCCGGTTCGAAGTCCGCTCTCATGGGCAGGCGAGTCGGGCAGGACCTCCTCCACCTGTAGCCACCCACCTGCGAGGGAGATCGTGACCCCGAGGCCTCCAAACTCACCCGCATTTTCGACCGACATCTCTTCGGACTCGAGAGGCGTCATCAACATCGAGTGGGGATCGAGGGTGCCGAGGAGCGCGTTGACCATCGTGAACTCCAGATGGTCGAAGGCACCCACCCCGTGCCCCTCACTCTGGAGGTCCCGCAGTTCCAGTCGCCGATCCAGCACGACCGCCACGCGGCGAAGCAGTCGTTCTAGCTCATTGATACTTGTGACGGCCCCAACATCCCAGGACTCCCGTGTCCCCACCACCTGCAGCGTGAGCACGCCATTCTTGAGGTCGAACATGGCGGCCGGGACCTCCCGCTCCACCGCCTCGAGGGCTGCCACCAGCATCGCCTCTGGGCGAATCCGCTCTGGTGCCACGTAGGCCTCGCTCACGAAGGCCAACGTCTGCGACAAGAGCTTCAGCTCCGAGAACTCGTAGTCTGGCGATGCCGTCGCCAACGTCCCCAGCCCCTGCGGTGCACCCGAACCAGACGAGTCGTCCCGGCCACACGACCATGCGAGGAGCAAGGCACTTGTGACGAGAGCGAATCCACGCGCCATGGGGTGCATACCGTCTCCGAGCTGTCAGTAGATTCCACCTCCATCATTGTTCGTGGTGAGAAACCGGTCGTCAAGCGTCCCCACCCATTTGCGACAACTCACTCGTCATGGACGCCAGACAGAGCCGACGATACTACCGCCGCATGTCTCCGATTCGGGAGCCTCGTCAGGACTGGCATGCCGCTCAAGATCACATGTCCATCGTGCTCCGAGACCATTCGGTTGACCGCACCGCTGCCGCCGCAGGGCTCCAAGGTACGCTGTCCGTCGTGCGATGCCCCGATGGCGGTCAGCTATCCACCCGACGTTGTCGAGCGCCTGGAGCAGGCACCCCTCGATTTTGGACCCCGCCGAGACAGCACCCGCCCGCCGTCTCCTGCGCCAGTCGATGAAGACGACGCGCCAACGGTAATGATGGACCGAGACACCTTGCGCGCGATGATGCAGGCCGATGACGACCTCGGATCCGGCGGCGCCGAGCCACCCTCCGATGACGATGCCCAGACGACCTTGTTCGCGCGGCCCGCCACGCCCGTGGAGCCTCGCGCCGAGGTCGAACCGCCCCCCACCGAAGACACGCGTGAACCGCTCCCGTCCACACCGGAGTCCTCGCAGCCCGAGACTGCCCCACCTACCGGTCCTGTTGTGGTGCCCAGCGAAGGGCGTCCACTGCGCAGTCGCCGAAAGGCGCCAAGCCGACTCTGGACATGGGCTGGCCGTGGGTTGCTCGCCGCCGCGCTTGTGGGGGCACTCGGGTCGGTGGCCGTAGGCTACGCGGTCTATCAGACCTACGCACCTGACCTACCCGGCATCGAGACCCTACAGGCCTATACACCAGCCACCGTGACCACAGTTCACGATCGAACCGGGCGACTCCTTGGCGAGATCTATGAAGAACGGCGCTACGTTCTCCCCTACGAGGAGATTCCAGAGACCGTTGTCCATGCCTTCGTGGCGGCGGAGGACGCCAACTTTTTCTCGCATGATGGCATCGACTACATGGGGATCGCCCGTGCCATGGTGCGGAACCTTCGAGCAGGTCGCATCGCCCAGGGCGGGTCGACCATCACGCAGCAAGTCGCCAAGAATTTTCTGCTCTCGTCTGACCGAAGACTCGCGCGCAAGGTCAAAGAAGCCCTTTTGTCGTGGCGTATTGAAGACGCCTACACCAAAGAGCACATCCTCTACCTCTACCTCAACGAGATCTTCCTTGGTTCGCAGTCTTACGGCGTCGAAGCTGCTGCGCGAACCTTCTTCGGAAAGCACATCTCCGAGGTGACGCTCGGTGAAGCCGCGATTCTCGCGGGCCTCCCCCCGCGCCCCTCTGCGTGGAATCCTCATCGTGACATCGAAGCGTCCAAGCGCCGGCAGGCCTACGTGCTCGGTCAGATGGTCGAAAAGGGCTTCATCACGGCCAGCGACGCAGAAGCTGCCGCCGCGGAGCCCATCGTCGTCGCACCTCGCGGCAACACCTTCCGTGAGATGGCCCCCTATTTCACAGAACATGCGCGTCGCTTCCTCGTCCGTCAGTACGGAGAGGAGCGCGTCTTAAACGAGGGACTGTCCGTCACGACAACATGCGATCTAGACCTGCAGAAGGCGGCACAGAGAGCGGTCGCCGATGGCGTCGTACGGGTCGACCACCGCATGGGCTTCCGTCGCGAGGACGTCGAGACCCTAAGCTCTGACGCCGAGCGGTCCGCGCGGATCGCAGAACATGAGACGGCCATGCGAAAGGCTTGGGCTGCCGCACAAGATCCGGCCGGGCGTGTGGCGCTTCCTAGCACCAGCACCCTCGAGGTCGACCAGTCCTATGCAGCAGTGGTCACCGAGGTATCGAAGACCTGGGCCCGTGTGCAGATCGGTATCCATGAGGGGCTGATTCCCATCGCATGGAGTGAATGGGTCTACCCACCCAACCCGAAAAAGACCTGGCGATACCGAAAACAGGACAACTTCACGCGGCCCGTCCGAGCTCCTGGAGAAGAGACCTCGGGCGGCGGTATCCTTCGCGTCGGCGATGTGGTCCGTGTTCTTGTACGCGGGCGCTCCACCCTCGAAAAGGACCTCACCCCCACCTTCGTGAATACGCCAGGCGAGCTTCGCGACCTCGTGGCGGTCGAGCTGCAACAAGCCACCAAAGTGGAGTCGAGCTTGCTGTCTGCAGACCTTGAGACGGGTCATGTCCTCGCCATGGTCGGCGGATCGAACTTTGGACGCAGCCAGTTCAACCGTGCCACGCAGGCACGACGTCAAGTGGGCTCTACCTTCAAGCCGATCGTCTACGCAGCCGCGCTTGCGTCGCGCAAGATCACGGCCGCGACCATGGTTGCGGATGCGCCCCTCGCCTTCTCGACCACCGCCGATGGTGAGATGTGGAAGCCTGCCAACTATGCGCGGGACTACATGGGCAACATCACCCTGCGACGCGCGCTTGCTCTCTCCCGCAACACCTGTACGGTGCGCGTGCTGGACAGTGTCGACCCGGGCATGCAGGACGGCGTCGTGTCTGACTTCGGTATCGCGCTCGGTCTTGGTGGCTTGCCCGCCCACCTGCGCGATGACACCTTCGAGGTGACGCCGCAATCGGACGTCCTGTGTCCCTGGGTCCGCGAGACGCCGCAGACCAGCGGATGCGAGGTCCGCTATCCCCCACGCGACCCCGACATGACCCACGAAGAAGCCCTGGAGCAGAAGGCGTGGTGCCGGTTCTGCAACCTCAGCATGGGGCTTGGTTCCGCAGCGCTGACCATGGAAGAAATGACGGTGGCCTATGCCACGTTTGCCAATCATGGCCAATGGCGCCCCTTGAACACCATCCTCGAGGTGACGGACCGCGATGGAGACGTCCTCTACGCTCATGAGTCCGTCGAACCTATCGAGGTCATGGACCCAGGTGTCGCCGACATCACCACCTGGCTACTCCAGAATGTCGCAGAAGGCGGAACCGCCACAAAGGCACGCCAAAAACTTGGCTTCACCATCGCTGGCAAGACCGGCACTACCAATGAGGAAAAAGACGCGTGGTTCATCGGGTTCACGCCCAAGATGGTGACCGCTGTGTGGTCTGGTTTTGATACACCAACCCCAATGGGGGTGGGTGCGACCGGCGGCGATACCTCCATGCCGGTGTTCATCGACTACATGAAAGAAGCCGTCCCCAAAGAAGGACACGGAACCTTTGTCTTTGACGAGGACCTCGAGTGGGTCCGCATTGATGAAGACTCGGGCCGGCGGGTCGTAGAAGGTGGGCGAAAGTACCCATTCCTTAAAAACACCGTCCCGGAGTCCACCGGTACAGCAGCCGGTGAGCTCTCACTCGATGACCTCGCCACGGAGCTGTAATGCGAACGACCCTTGCTGCGATTTGCCTTGTCATCAGCGGATGTGACCCCACCTTTGAGGCCGTTGGCGACAGCTGCATCGTCACGGGTACGCCGACCCCAGACGTGGTCCAACCCGGTGACACCATCACACTCACCGGCGGTCCCTTCACCGAAGCCTACGACACGCGGGTCTTCATTGGCGGCCTCTCCGCCGAAGTGCTCGCCGTCGATCGTGTCGACTGTCTCACATGCGATGCCTGTCGCGCCGAGTCCGCCAACAGCTGCGCCGCCTGTGGTACCTGCGACGCGTGCATCACGCTCTGCGAGCCCTGCGTCGAGACCGTTGTTGCAGTGGTTCCCCTGCAGGCTCCCGTTGGCCTCCAGTCCATCAGCCTGCTCAATCGCTATGGCGACTTTGTCGTGGGCACAGTCGACATCCTGCCCGGTGAGTCTGCCGTAGACTCGGCATCCTCCGGTGAGACGGGCAGCTCACGCGACACCATGAACGGCGACACGGGCTCCCGCCTCAAGGATTCCGACACCTCCTCGCTGGATTCCGCTCGCAGCGACCGCGACAGCGGCGACACCGGTAAAGCCATCCGCGCCGAAACCGGCCAAATGCCCGACTCCGCACCCGACACCGGACGATAAATCCAACGAGAAGGTCATGTTGCATGCCTCTAAAATGGTGGCACCCCAGAGTTCACAATGCAACCACATCGACCCATCATCCGCATTCAACGCACACATGTAGGCACACACAAGCAGCAGTTGCGGTAATGGAGCACACCAACCCCGGACAACCTCTCAACGAGCCCTTGATCAAGACCGCCGGCTGAAGTAAACCGACACGTCACGTCTCCGGAGAGCCCATGCGCGCCGTCGTTGCACTCGCTGCACTCATGATGTCCAATACCGCCCTCGCAGGGGGCGTCGGTCCTTTGGTGACCGGCGGTTTCCACACCGAGCAGGTGTACTACTACTCCACCGTGACTGCCGACGGGTTCGAGATCAACGATATCTTCGACTACGAGCAGTTCCGGACCACACAGGTCATCGGCAACGCCGGCGCAGGACTCGAGCTCGTGCTCGGTGACCGCGATGACGACGTCCGAGGCGTCTTCCGGTTCTACTGGCAGATGGACCTCCCTCAGGTCGACCCTGCGACCACCACCTCCCTCGTCGACCCTAGCAATGTCGTGGCGGCCTACCGCGATGACATCGCGCACACCGGCGTGGGTACGGTCGGCCTGCAGTGGACCTTCTTCCGTGCCGCGTCCGACAACTTCCGTCTCGGCGCAAGCGCACACATTGGTTCCGGGTTCATCACCGTAGACAAGACCGAGTACCTCCTCGTCCAGCCTGGCATCAACGCCAGCTACCAGCTCTCACGTACGCTGGAGCTCTGGACAGACATCACGTACGGTCTCCGCCTCCGCAAGACCGTCTCCCACGGCATGGTCGGTGCCGCCGGACTTCGCGTATTGTTCGACTGACAGGTGGTTCGAAGACCCCTGTCATCCCCACCGATCCTTCGCCTCACCGCTGTAGGTGCGCTCATTGCAGCGGGACTCGCATGTGCCTTGCCTGACCGGTCTGGTCGTTGGCAGGCACAGCTTGAGCCCGAGAGCCCTTGCTACGACGTCGACCTCATGGACGGGATCGACACATCGTCGACGGCAGAGCTTCACGCGACGTTCGAATGCCTCGACTACCACGGGCACCTCCACGCGTTGCACAGCATGCGGGACACCTTCGACACCCCTCTCGTCTCGGGTCAACCGATCGGGCTGGCGCTCGTGGATGCATCCTCCGAGCTGGTCGCCTACGGCACGGACCCCATGGCCCTGCTGACGCAGCTCAGCGACGCCCTGACCGACTCGGACCTCCCCCTCGTCGACGCCGTGTTGGAGCTCCTCGTTCCCGTTCCCGCCCGTCAGGTGCGCGAGGCACCACAGCTTCTCCAAGACCCCGTGCGCCTCAGCTCTGGACTCGCCGCACGTAGTGGTCCGCTTGTCCCCCTCGTTGCCTCCGTCATGGCCGAGCGCCCCACCGACAGAGCCGACTTCGGGGCATGGCTTGCGGACCGCACATCGCCGAGCTGGACCCTGACGCTTGATGCCCTAGCGCGTACCCCCTCCGCTGCCGGTGATGCGCTCCGCGGGCTTCCCACGTCGCTGGGTCTCCTGCTGGACGATGTCGCGAGCCCGTCGAACGACCGATGGCCCCTCGCCAGTGGTCACTCCCTTCGTGACGCACTGCGCATGCTACTTCGTAACGATGCGGCGCTGGTCGATGACCTCGCGATTCACCTCGTCCCGGCCCTCGATGATCGGCAGGTACGACAACGCCTTGACCTGCTGATTGGAGAACATGCTGGGGATGACACGCTTGCGGCCGTTGGGCCACAGCTTGCACTCATGACCCGTGTAGACAAGTCCGGCGGAGCCCTCTCACCTGGCGAGCGAAGCGCACTCACCACCCTATTGGAGCTGCTCGCAGCTACCAATCAGCCCATGACCTGCGAGATCGACCTCGTGCTTACTACGCTCGACCTCGACCTCGGCAATGTCGCCGTGACGCTCCTTGAAGCTGTGGCCGACTGGTCGTTGGACGATGTGACCTCGACGAGTGAGACCGTCGCAGACCTGCTCGGATCAGACCTTGGCGCCGACTTGATCGGTGACATCGCCGATTCCGGCGTGTGTCCGGCACTCACACCGCAGGTGGTCGCCGATCTCGAAGTCCTCGAAGTCCTCTACGACCCCCGATTCGAGGACCTTCTGGTTGTGTTTCTAGACCTGCTGAAAGCGCTGCGCGACGGGGACGACAATCACCTTGGCGCAACCGCAGACCTCGTGACCGCTGTGGTGGATGACGGGGCACTCCCGCCGCTGGAGGAGCTGTTCCGCGACATTGGCGGCAGCGAGGCCATCGAAGACGTGGTGACCCTCCTGCCAGCGCTGACGTCGTCGGTTTCCCCGCCACTGCTCCAGCGAGACGGCGAGACGATTGCGGGCCTCAACGAAGTACTCGACGGTGCCGTGTGGCTTCTCGCACCAGCGGCCGGCCGACCTTCTGGATGGACGCGGCTCGAACCCTATCTACTGCCCCTCCATGACCATCCGTCCACGTGGGCGGCACTCGACAGCCTGCGGACAGTGCTCACGGCGCAGGACGCCAGCCTGACCGAGATGGTGACCTGGCTGCCGGAATGGATCGACCGCGACCCAGACCTCGACATGCTCGACACCCTCGCTGACGTCATCCGTCATGATGCGCTCGTCGAGCCCCTGCTCGGTGTGGCCGAGCAAGGCAGCCTCCTCGATGCCATGCTCGACCCTGCGCCTGCCGCAGGGCATGCGGCCCCCATGGGATGGTTGGGCACCCTCATGGTCGATGGTACGCTCGATGCCCTCACGCGAACCCTGAATCTCGTCCTCGATGGTCTCGAAGACGACAACGAACGCCCCTAAGCGGAGACGAACCATGACTGGAGTCCCACAGCCCGTCGCCACCGACGCCGCACCATCTGCCATCGGGCCCTATAGCCAAGCCGTCATCCACAATGGCCTCGTCTATTGCTCGGGCCAGATTGCCATCGACCCCGCGAACGGCACGCTGCTCGAGGGCGATGTGGCCGAACAGACAGACCTTGTGCTGCGCAACCTGCGCGCCGTCTTAAGGGCCGCCGGTACCGACCTCGACCGTGTCATCAAGACCACGGTATTTCTGAAGTCGATGGATGACTTTGCGGCCATGAACGAAGTTTACGCCAAACACTTTGGGGCGTGGCGCCCTGCACGTGCGGCCGTCGAAGTGGCCCGCCTCCCTCGAGACGTCGACGTCGAGATCGATGCCATCGCGGCAGTCTAAAACGCACCCATCCGCAGTGCGCGCCGTAGCAACCGAACAAGATCCGTGGCCGCACGTGCGGCCACAGCGGTCACCGACGCGTGGTCGACAGCACCCGGAACCACGCCGGACGCAAAGTTGCTGACGACGGCCACCACGGCCACAGGCTGCCCGAGCGCTGCACAGGCCAAGACTTCGGGCACTGTCGACATGCCCACGACATCGGCCCCAACGAGCCGAAGCATCCGTACCTCTGCCGGTGACTCATACGCGGGTCCTGTCATGGCCGCGAGTACGCCGGTCGGCAGGTCGATCTCTTCGCGCTCAGAAGCGACGTCGAGCACCTGTCCGAACACCGGATCATACGCCTCTTGTAAGTCTGGAAAGCGCTGACCATACGCAGGACCAATCAATGGGTTTGTGCCCTGAAAGTTGAGATGGTCCACCACTCGAACAAGCGTGCCAGGAGGCAGATGAGGATGCAGGCCGCCCACGCTGCATGTGAGTAGGATCCGAGGCACGCCCCACGCATTCAATGCGCGCACGCACCGCACAAGCTCTTGTTCCGGCCCGCCCTCGTAGCGATGCACACGACCTGACAGGAGCAGCACCCGACGCCCCTCGAGCTCACCGAGCACGGCGACACCTGCATGTCCGACAACGCGGCTATCCGGCAGGCCCAAGTCCACATAGGGTACGCGCATAGGGTTGCTCAGCGCATCGACGACGGGACCGAGTCCACTCCCGAGGACCATCGCGAGGTCAGGAGGCTCTCCAAAGGCCTCCCCCAGCGCACGCGCACATCCCTCGACGGCCGTTCGTTCCCCGTGTGTTGCATCCACCTGGCGCATCCCTACCCCCAATCCCCGCACGGCTAACGTCATTGGCCCCACGTTTCATGTGCATTGCGTCACCCGACGCGGTGCAAGAGCTGTCACGTCCAGTGCACAAACACGACAACCGGTTGTGAGGCAGCGTGCGTGTCGCTATGACCCCTCATCCAACAAGTGAGCTGCATGTTTTCCGACCGACCCCTGTGTATGATCGAGACCAATGAAGAGGTTGTCGCACTTGCCGAACGCCTGAGCCGCGCGCACGTGATCGGCGTCGATACCGAGTCCGACTCGATGTATCACTACCAAGAAAAGGTCTGCCTCATCCAGTTCACGGATGCCGAAGGCGACATTGTGGTCGACCCACTCAAGGCGAAGGACCTCTCCCCGCTGAAGCCCATCTTTTCTTCGCGAGACATCGTCAAGATCTACCATGGCGCCGACTACGACGTGGTCAGCCTGCGTCGTGACTTCGGCTTCGAAACCCGTGAGTTGTTCGATACGCTCTTTGCCGCCCAGTTTCTCGGGTATCCAAAGCTTGGTCTCGCCGACTTGATCGACCGCCATTTTGGCATAAAGGTGGACAAGCAATACCAACGGCATGACTGGTCACAGCGGCCATTGCGCAGTGAGCATGTCGAATATGCGCGTGGCGACACCCACTTCTTGCTCGCCCTCCGAGAGCTCATGCTCCGAGAGCTGCGCAAGGCCGGCCGTGAGCCCCATCAGCGTGAAGAGTGCCGGTTCATCGAAGACCGGGTCTGGCAGGGTCGCGTGTTCAACGAAGATGGCTACCTGCGCATCAAAAAGGCCAACACGCTCGATGACACCGGACTGCGCATCTTGCGTCGCCTGTACCTGCACCGCGAAAACGTCGCGCAGAAGATCGACCGACCACCGTACAAGGTGATGTCCGACAGCATCCTGCTCGACATTGCGAAGCATCAACCCGACTCACAGCGCGCCCTCGATCAGCTCTTCCCGAAGAAACATGCCATGAAGCGCAGACATGCCGATGCCATTGTCGCATCGGTCGTCGATGGGCGCGACGATGACTTCGAGATCCCAAAGCTACGGTCGGCCCCCAAGCCGCCGCGTGACCCGGCGGTCCGACTGACAGGCCGTGCTGCAGAACGCGTCTTCGAGGCACTCAAGGCTTGGCGAAATGCAGAGATCGACAAGGGGCATCACCGCTCCGCGTTCACCATCGCAAACAACAGCACCTTGAAGCGAATCGCGGCCCGTGCCCCGACCAGCCTCGAAGAGCTTGCTGCAGTGCCAGAGATACGAACGTGGCAGGTCAATGACCATGGCGCGTCATTCCTACAGGTCGTTGCCGAGACAGCCGCAGCGGGGCCAGAGAACGACGACACAAACGCAAAGCCAAAGCGTCGACGGAAGCGAAGCAGCCCCAAGGCGGACTAGACCGTCATGGGAGAAGCGACTCCCGGACCTCGGCGTGCACCTGGTAGATCATGATCACCTCGCCAAAGGCATTCTTCCACTGACGCACACGCTCACGGCTGACCGCGTACTCATCAGCGATGGCCTGTCCCGAGGCGCCCTCCTGCAGCATGCGAATCAAGCGCTCGAGCCCATCACGCCCATGACGGTCGAGGAAGTTCTTGACCATCCGCCGTCGCTTTTCAGGCGTAGCCATTCAGCCTCCTTCGAAACGTCGACCCCAGCGAACACCGCGTGTCGACCTCTACCGCTTCGGGAATGTCCCACTCTCGTGAGTCAAGCCACGCCCGTTCCTCATGCTTCACCAGCCAGTCTCCAAGGGGCTCGTGCAGCTGCCGAATCGAGGCCTCCGAGGACAGGAGCCCAAGGTGATCATCTCCAGACTCCAGAACCCGCGACATCACGGTCCCACCCCAGACTTCATCCAGTGGGCGCATCCACTCTGGTGGACAGAGGACATCACCACGCCCCGCAGCCCAGAACAGTGGCACGTCGGTACCCGCCACACCGGGTAGGTAGTCGAGCATGCCATCATCACTGGTTAGGGCTCCATTCTGCAGCCAACGATGCGCACTGCGAACGAGCCCCACAGGCACCTTACTCATGGTGTGGCGCATGACGCCACGACGGTGGGCACCCTCCCCAGACGTCTGGCCACCACCTTCTCGCACCGCCATGAGCGTTCCAACCTTGGGCAGGGGAACACTCCAGCCGCTCGGCAACCATGAAAGTGCCGAGAGGGCCGCAGCGTGCCGAGAGCTCACCGAGGGAAACACGACCGGGGCCCCAACGACGGCAAGGCTTGCCAGATGCTCTCCGGCCCCCCATGAGGCCCACGCAATGCCGAGCTGGCCTCCAAGGCCGTGTCCCACCCAATGGGCAGCTTGTGCGCCAGCATCATGACAGACCGTCTCGAGCACGTGGCGCACGCGCGTGCGAACGAGCTCGTCGAAGGTCACGGCAGCCTCCCCCAACGTTGCCGCGTCCCCGAGCAGGTACACCCGAAACCCGAGGCGTCGAAGGCGCTCCGCAAGCGCCGCCTTGCCGCCATATCTAAAGCAATCCGACCCCATACCCGCGGTGGGTGCCAACACTACGGGGACCCCCGAAGATCCGGGCCGCTCTTCCAGCACACGGAGAGGCAAGCCCTCTGGGCACGCCAATGCGCGCAGGGGTGCGAGCGTCACGCCTCGGTCGAAGGACTCCCTCACCGCAGGGTGAAGGATACGCCACGCCCAGGCCACTGCGCGGTCCCGCAACTGCCGTGACCATGGTTCGGCGTGGTGGAGGTTCCACGAATCACGAGCACACGGAACAGCCGGCGCACTTGCGCTGTCCCGATGGTCGAATCGTGCCATGATCGGCCCCCCAGGCCGATCGTACTCAACACCTCAACCAATTGCAAGGGTTTGGTGTCGACGCGTCAAGACCTCGCCGCGCGCTGCGGCGGAGACCGCTATGGCTAGAGAGGGCTGCGCAGCCTAGGCTCAACGAATCGTAGCTCGTGCCACCACATCATCGAAGTAGGCGTTCGTGAAGTCTCGTCGGGCAATCGCCAAGGTTCGCTCGGTGTATTCTTCGCGCTCACCCTCAAGGTCATCGAGATTGGCCTCGGTGATCGACACAAGGCGCCCGACAAACAGTGTGCCTTGATCATCCGTGAAGACTTCATCGAGCAGGGTTCCCGGCGAAGCCTTGGCTGCAGCCTTGACCATGTCTACGGGCGGCGGAAACAGGCCGCCTCCTGCACCCGTGAGCGCAATCTCGTCTGTCGTGACCACCGAGAGCCCGTTCGCGACCAGCAGTTCCTCGGGAGCGACGTCACCTCCTGATGCCTGCCACGCAGGGAGCAGGTCATTCTCGGCGAACGATGCTGCCCGCTCGGGGCCAGCGCGCTTGATGAGCAAGTCTCGTGCGATGTCACCCTTGACGTCGTCGATGGACTTCGTCTCGGCCGGCGTGCGAGCCTCCACCATGTAAAGCCGAAGGTCTGTGGTCTGGACGATAACCTCGGCCATCTCGCCGGTCTCTACACCGGTAATGGCATTCTGCACCGCCTCATCAAGACGCGACACCTCGACCTCTGCCAACAAGCCGCCCTCGGAGGCCGACCGGTCGTCCGAATAGGTGCGCGCCATCTCGTCGAAGCTTGCACCGCCCGCCAGCTCGTCCTGGATCTTGAGCATCCGCTTCTCGAGGTCGAGGCTCGTGAGGCCGTCGTCGGTCACGCGGAGCTTCAACATGCGCAGCGTCACCCGCTCACCCAGCTCATAGAGCTCAGCAAAGTTGGCATCGTACCGAGCCTGAACGTCAGGCATGGAGTCCGCTAGAAAGGCGTCGATTTCTTCTTGTGTGGGTTCGTAGGCGGCAGAGAACGCACCAGGACGAATGCGCACCATGTCGAGCACAACCTTGGTGTTCTCTTCGAGGTACTTCTTCTCGACCATCGGGCCATTCACGCTGACACCGTATGAGACGAGCGTCACCAGCTTGTTGAGCAGGAGCGCCTCGCGCTGCTGGGCTTCAAACTTGGAGACCGTGAGCCCTTGAAGACGAAGAATACGCTCGTAGCGCTGCTCGTCGAACATTCCCGACTCGTCATCTTTAAACGCGTCTTGCTGCATCACGGAGCGCAGCACCTCTTTGTCAGACACCACCAGCCCCATGGCCTCGGCTTCCTGACGAAGAGCCACCTGACGAATGGTCTGCTGGCGCAGATCTTCTCGAATCTGGGCCACCTCATCGTTCGATGCAGGCTCGCCGCGGCGACGCTCCATGTTCTGGAGTGCAAGTGCAAGCTGCCGATTGAAATCTACGTCAGCCACGCGCTCACCGTTGACTTCCACCACGGTGCCTGCCTGATCACCCTGCGGGCCGACGCCCCACATGACAAAGCTGACGACAACTGCGATGAGGATGACTTGCATAAACGTTGAGTCAGTGCCCGAACGCATGGACTCCATGACAGACATGTACGCCTCCGATACCGTCGGCGTTTATGGCGGGTGGACCGTCACTGCAACGGAGATTTACCCACCACGGGGTCGTCGTGCGGCGTACCCTCATCTACCAGCGCGCCACCCTTGTGTCATAGTCCCGCTTGTTACGCTTGTATCGCTTCTTAGCCTCGGGCATCCAGTCCTTGAGGTTGTCGATGCGTCGATCATTCGTGGGATGCGTAGAGAGAAAGGCTGGGCCGCTGGCTCCACCCATGGCTTCCATGCGTTCCCAGACCCGAACGCTCTCGGCCGGTGGGTAGCCAGCATCGGCCATATAGAACAGGCCGATCGTATCGGCCTCCGCCTCGTGCCGACGGCTGAACGGAAGCAGCACCCCGACCTCGGCACCGAGCCCAATCGCCCCCATCGTCAGTGCACGCGTCTCATCAGAGACCTGATCCGATCCCGACAGAAGGGCATCCAAGACGGTCAGCCCGCCCAGCATCGCGACCTGTTGCGACACCCGTTCGGCGCCATGCCGAGCGGTGGCATGGCCCACCTCGTGCCCCATGACAAAGGCCAACCCCGCCTCGTTCTTCAGCGCCGGAAGGATCCCGGAATAAAACGCGATGTAGCCACCCGGAAGGCACCAGGCGTTGACCTGATCATCGTTCAGGAGATTGAAGGTCCATGCAAAGTCCGGCTCGTTCGCCACCGCCGCGATGCTTCGTCCCACGGCTTTGACCAGTCGTGCGTCCTCGGTGCCCTTCACGACCGTAGCGGTCGCAAGGGTGTCCGCATAGGCCTGTGCCCCCATGGCATGCATCGTTTTCTTTGGTACAAGGGTCATTTGTAGCCGGTCGGTGTACGGGACCTTCGTACATGCAAGGCCACAGAGCGTCAGTCCGGTCAGAAGACTCGTTGCGCGTTCCCAGTTCATCCAGACCTCGCCGCGAGGGGGTGAGTTTCGGTTGGTGGTACAGCCGCCAGCAGGGTACATCATTTTCCCCTCCCCGACCTCCCGCCTCGCTTCCCCTCGGCCCTCATGCTCGACCTCGTCTTCGGATGGATGTCCAAAGACATTGCTATCGATCTCGGCACATCCAACACCCGCCTCTGGGTGCGTGGCGAGGGACTTGTGCTCGATCTGCCGACTGTGGTCGCGGTCCGCACGTGGCGGTCTGGACGACGAGAGATCGTGCACCTCGGCCATGATGCGCGCGCACTTCTCGGTCGCACGCCCGCCGGCATGGATGTCATTCGCCCCGTCCGTGGCGGTCATATCGGGGACCCCGTGGTCGCACGAGCGCTGTTGCTCCACCTGTTTCGACTGGTTCATCACCGACGCGCCGCGGTGCGGCCTCGTGTCCTGTCGCTCGTTGAACCTGATGCGCCGCGGCCTACAGACATGAGCTTGCGCGAAGCCCTGCTCCACGCAGGCGCGCGCTCGGTATCCCCCGTCTACAAACCGGTGGCGGCGCTCCTTGGGGCGGGCCTCGATCCTCATGACCCCACCGGCCGACTGATCATCGATGTCGGTGGTGGTACCACCCAAATCTCCCTGCTGTCCCAAGGGCGCGTGGTCGCCTCCTGTACCCTCGACCTCGGTGGTGAAGTGCTTGAGGGCGCGCTCGTTCGTGCACTCAAGCGCGACCATGCACTTCAGATCGGGCCAGCAACCGCCTGCGACCTCAAGGCGATGGCGCTCGATGCCCAGAAGGTCCACATCGCGGGACGCTGTGTCCGCTCCGGTCTTCCTCGTGCCGCACAGATACCCGGAAGCGAACTTCGAGATGCCCTCCGGGAGCCCCTCCTCGCGATTGCGATCGGCGTGCGCAGACTCTTGGAGACAGCACCCGGAGAGCTGGCGTCTGATGTGGCCGCACAGGGCGCACTCATTGTCGGTGGTTGCAGTCGAATCCGCGGCGTCCCCGAGCTGCTGGGTGAGGCCACCGGGCTCGCCATGCTGTGTGTAGAGTCCCCCGACCATGTCGCCATTTCCGGGGCCGGCCAGCTCCTCGACCAGTGGCCGAGCATGCCGTGGGTCCGACCGGAGTCGACGCTGCTGCCCTCCGCGCTCGTCTAGGCGGCGACAGCCACACATCAATCCGCTATGGGCGCGCGAGGAGACAGCCCATGGACATTGTCCTCGTCGCCAGTGAGGTGGTTCCCTTCTCGAAGACAGGGGGCCTTGCAGATGTGGTCGGCGCGCTCGCCAAGACGCTCTCATCTTCTGGGCACCGCGTGCTCTGCATCTCCCCAGCCTACGCCTCGGCAAAGCTTGACGACGGCTCCGTGCTCCCCTTTGACGGGGAGACCCGCGTCGACGTCGGCTGGAAGACCCAAAAGGTCCGCTGGAGTCTCCGAGAGGTAGAGGGCGCAACCTTCGCGTTCGCGCACCATCCCCTGTTTGAACGTGAGGGCCTCTACGGCGATCACCTCGGTCCGTACGGGGACAACCATCTTCGGTATGCCATCCTCTGTAAGGCCGCGATCGAAGGCGCTCGAATACTCCCCGTGGGTGGCGCCCCATTGGGAGAATCGCCACTCTTTCACGTGCACGACTGGCAGGGCTCACTGGTTCCTGTCTACCTGAACGCCATCTATCGGCCGCTTGGACTGTTCGACCGATCCCCCACGGTCCTCACCCTCCACAACCTCGCGCATCAAGGATGGTTCGCCACAGAGAAATTTGCGGATCTCGAGCTACCACCGCGCTGGTTTAGTGACTGGGGCCTTGAGTGGTACGGCCACGGATCCCTTCTCAAGGGAGGCGTGCTCCAATCTGACATGCTGACCACGGTGAGCCCCACCTACGCCAAGGAGATCCTTCAAGACGGGGGCGCGCATGGGCTGGAGCCCGTGCTTCGTCATCGCGCCAATGACCTCTTTGGCATCGTCAACGGCATCGATACCGGTGTCTGGAATCCCACAAGCGACCCTCACCTTCCCGCCACCTATACCGCGGACGATCTGACAGGAAAGGCGGTCTGTCAGCGGGCACTTCGAGAGGAGCTTGGCCTACCGCAGCTCACCGGAGCCCCACTTCTGGGAACCGTAGGACGACTCGATCCCCAAAAAGGCATTTCGTCGCTGATCGCATCTATCCCTTGGTTGGTCGAGGAACAGAATGCACAAGTCGTGGTCCTCGGCTCGGCTGCCGCTGCACATCGCGACTTCGAAGACGAACTTCGGCGACTTGAACGCACATATCCCAACCACATTCGCGCGTGGATTGGCTACTCAGAGCGGCTCGCGCATCTCATCGAGGCCGGCGCTGACCTCTTTGTGATGCCAAGTCTATTCGAGCCGTGTGGGCTCAATCAAATGTACTCCCTCGCCTACGGCACACCACCGGTGGTTCGCGCCACAGGAGGCCTCACGGACACCGTCCGGCCCCATGACCCGAACGGCGATGCTGGCACGGGCTGGGTATTTGAGCAGCCCACGGGCGCAGCGCTTCGCGAGGCGCTCTTCTACGCCATTCATACATGGCGGCACCATCCCGAAGCATTTCGGCGTGTCCAGGTCCAAGGCATGGCAGAAGGCAATGCTTGGACACATCGCGTCGCTCCGTACCTTGAGGTCTACCAAAAGGCGTACGCCCGACGTCAGGAGCTCGCGGACTGAACGTCCCAGACCTCGACCTTGGCGCCACTGTCGCGAAGTCGGTCCATCCAGACCCGCTGGGCATCGCGGAGCGTATCGCCGGGACCCTTGACCTCCACAAAGATGAGGTCCTCGGACAGCGATGCGGGAAACGCCCCGGAGAGCCGACACGCCTGACCCGGCAGAACGGTCAAGTCCGGAAAGCCAGTCCAGGCACCCCTGCCCCGCGCAAGAACGTCCGAAAATACGGCGCGTAGGACACGAGGAGGCGCCGATGCCAACGCCAGCAACTCTGCCGGTCCATGGCGTGACCATCGGGCGCCCGACAAGGAGATGCCACGCCAGATAGGGTCGAGGCGCGCCACCCATTCGGGCGCCTGGCCTTGGCCGATGGCATCCATGAGGCGAAAGATTTCTGGAGCGCGTCGCGCTGCGAAGGCGGGCGTCCAGCGGTCGAGCGGCCCCCGAAGTCCCGGCACGGGCAGCGCTCCCGGAACCGGGCAAAAGCTTGCGTCGGTCAGCAACAACGACAGGAGCGTCTGCCACGCCCGTCCCTCACCTCGAAGCACGACGCGTCCATGCGCTCGAATGGCATGAGCCACGGCATCCTCGACCAATCGGTCTTGTCCGGCCTGCGCCCAAGTCGGCCGTGCCCCCTTTGAGGTTCCCGGCTGAAGACGCAGCTCACGTGTGCTGGGAGGCCGAAGCGGCCGAAGCGGCGCCCACCCTACGCCGGACTTGCGTGCCAGCCGCCGTCCGGTTCGCTCGACAGCCCACACCAAAGGGCCTTCCACCGTGTCCCGCAGCGCCTTCAGCCGCTCTACGGCCTCTCGAGGACGACCGGCACGATCCAGCGCTATGCCGAGGCGAGAGAGCACCTCACCCGCTGGAACAAGCTCCTTCGCGAGCAGCGTGTCGTAGGTGCGAATCGCCGCTTCGTAGTCACCTTGGCGTTCGAGCTGACGAACGCCTTCCAAGACGATGCGCTGAAGCGCGCCTACGCGATTGAGGCGCCCGGGAGGCCAAGCCACTGGCGCCTCCAAGAGTGCGAGCGCCTCCTCAAGGGTGTGTGAACCCTCGATGGCATGTTCCGCCAACTGCCAGTCCGCCCGCGTGGGCGCGATCGCTCGACCCGTGGTCCGTGTGTAGGTCGGAAACGTGATGTGACCCAAACGTACGGCAACTTCGCGACCACGATCGGGCCACGGCTGCAGGGTCGCCCAGCGCTCCAGCCGCACCATCAGGCCGCGATGCCGAAGGCCGAGCCAGACGCGATCGCTCCAGCCTACACACCCCTCGAGGCGCTCTTGAAGCACATTTCTGCGCCCTGTTGTGGGTCGTCCCAGGGCGCGGCATCCCTCCACGAGGACCGCCCGACTCGCGTAGGCGCACCGTGTCGCCCATGGGACCGCGCGCGTCAATAAGCCTTGGTCCTCAAGGTGCGCGACGACGGACTCTCCCGCCGTGTCGACCAGCTGGGTACGCAGCCATGCATGACGCCGCCTCGCTGTCAGCCGCGCCCAGAATGCTCCCGCGTCTTGCGGTAGCGCGAGCACCTTCGCCACCATGTGCCGCTCGCCCGGTGTGAGCAGCCCCCCCGCACGGACCAATCCTGCGTGAAGCCGCTCGCGGTGATCGGTCACCGCCAATGTATCGTTCTCGATCATGGGCGTTCGACGATCACGGCGTCCTGTACCGCAGGCTCGTCGGGGAGTGCCGCATGGGCTTCACGGCGAATGACGCGGCGCATGGTCTCCCCAAGCTCGGACACCCGACGGTGGTTGTCCACCACACTGACGCCACTTGCGAGCACCGGCAACATCCGTGTGGTACGGCTCCCCAACCACTGCAGACCCGTCGAGACCACGCGACGAAGCCAGATCGTCGGTGACACGCGAGGCAGCGCTCCGCGGCCTTCGCCAGCGCCGAGTGTCGTGAACAACTCGGAGATACGCACCTGCTCTAGGCCGTGTTGGGGCCACGCGCCGTCAAGGGCCCGGTGAAGTGCCCGCGACACGAGCATTCGGCCAGACTCCCGTTGGGGATCCATGCCGTACACCAGGACCAAGCGTTGCGCGAGTCGAACCAGCGTCACAAGGAAGGCAAGCGCCTCCGGCGGTACCGAGAGTACCCCCCCAAGTCCCGCAACGCCGCCGAGTGTCGAGGCGCGCTGTGCGGCGCGCGAGATGACCCAACGCGCCGTACTGTCCACTTCATGGACAGAGGGCTGGGGGGACAGACCCGATACGAGATGCGCACGTCCCTCACGTGTCCACTGCTGGCGAACAGTTGGCGGATCGATGCTTACACGCGTCAAGAACCATCCGAGTGACGCGCGGTCGGCCCGCTCCACTGCCTCATCCACCATGTCCTGCCAGACTGCCATAGGGTTCTCCTAGCTCAATCGAGGCCCGGCTACCCGTTGCGGGCGCAACCGATGGCGACCCGTTACCGATTTGTAGAGCCAGCCCCGTCCCAGGCTCATGTGAGGCGTACGTGGACCCCACGATTGATGCGTACAAGGCTGATGTACACCACGGAGCGCCATCGCTCCTCGATATGATACTAGAGGCCGACATTATCGTGCAGCTAGACCTGCTGATTCTCGTGCTCATGTCCATCGCATGCTGGGCCATCATCTTTCAGAAGGCGGCCCGTCTCTCCGCTGCCGAGAAACAGACCCAGTCCTTTCTCGAGCTATTCTGGGCGAGTAAGCGGCTTGATGCCGTCTACGAAAAGACCGGAACCTTCACCAAGTCTCCCGTCAACAACGTCTTCAAGGCCGGGTACAAAGAACTCGCTCGTCTCTCGGCGGGGGGCCACGGACAAGATCCGGGGGCCAACCTCGACCGAACACTCCGCAAGGCACGCCAAGTCGAGACCACCGAGTTGGAGTCGTACATCAGCTTCCTTGCAACCACCGGGTCCACGGCACCCTTCATCGGCCTGTTTGGGACTGTGTGGGGCATTCTTCAGGCCTTTCTGAAGCTCGGGCAGCCTGGCGCTGCGGCGACGATCCAGGTTGTGGGTCCTGACATCGCACACTCCCTCGTCGCCACGGCTGTCGGCCTCGTCGCTGCGATCCCAGCTGTCTGGGCCTTCAACTACTTCAATGCCCGGTTGCATGTGCTGTCCACCGAGATGGACAACTTCTCTTCGGACTTCATGAACCTCGTCAAGCGACGGGCGTCCTAGGCGACGGAGCACCACGATGGGCATGTCGAGCGGAAACGGCTCCGGCCGTGCAATGGCCGAGATCAACGTGACGCCCCTGGTGGATGTCATGCTTGTTCTGCTGATCATCTTCATGGTCACCGCACCCATGATGAATCCAGACATTGGCGTAGAGGTCGACCTGCCCAACGCCGAAGCCCCCCCACTTGACGAGTCCACGGACCAGCAGCTCGTGTTGATGCTGCACGCTGACCTGAGTGTCTCCATCAAAGACAACCAGTTCTCCCTCGACGAGCTGGAACCCAAGCTGCGTGCGATTCGAGCCGCAAACCCCGACCAAGATGTGTTTGTGAGGGCTGATGGGGCCGTTCCCTACGAAAAAGTGGCCGGCCTGTTGGGTATTGCGCGCAGCTCGGGCATTCCCAAGGTAGGTCTCGTGTTTGAGCCCCTTGAAGATGAGACGTCCCCCTAGGAGACAGCCCTTGTCCGCACACGCCACATCACTGCTGTCCGCACGACGTGACCCCCTCGGTCGCATGGTTGCAGTTTCGGCAGGAGCTCACATCGGGCTCGTGCTGTTGTTTGTGTGGTTCCCAGGCCTCGGTGCGTCAGAGTCTCAACCCCTCATTCGACCCGAGGACACCATCGAGGTTGGTCTGGTGTCGCTCCCCAAGAGCCCGACCGCACTGCCCGAACGCGCCACGAGAAAGCCAAGGCCACCGTCCGAGAGCAAGACCAACACGGCTCCGCAGCCCGCAGCAAAGGCCGTGGTCACCCCACCGGCCGAGAAGAGCTACGCCTCGGAACGTGCCAAGCCGATTCAAGCCGAACAGGTGGAGGACAAGCAAGCCGCCGCGGGTGCTGCCGACGCGAAACTCGATGCACTGTTGGATGACTTGGCCCGTGAGGACCTCCTCAGTTCCCTCGATGCTGATGAAGGGCCACGCGACAGAGATGCGAGCTCGCCCGATGGACAAGCCAATGCCACGGCAAACGCGAGCCTAGGTTCCGTGCAGGGCGACCCAGAATACGCTGCTTATATCCTTAAGCTTCAACAGTTGTTCAACGACCAGTTCCTGCCCCTCCCCGCCCTCAGAGGAAAGAACTTTGCCTCGGTCGTGTTGATCCAGGTCGCGGCCGATGGACGCGTCACTGGCTCTCGACTCTCGGCACGTAGCGGTTCGGAATCTTGGGACGCTGCGGCCCTCGCCGCCGTCGCCAAGGTCCCCACAATCCCTCTCCCCCCAGAGAAGTTCCGCGCGCGCATGAGCGCTGGCTATGAGATTCACTTCGAGGACTGATCCATGATCCGCACCTGCTTCGCTGTACTCATGATGAGCGTTCTCTGGTTGCCCCACGCCTATGCGCAGGGCTTCACGGTCTCGGTGCAGGGTGCCCAGGAGCTTACGCTGGGACTTCCGGCTGTAGCGACGCCGAGTGGGCCCGGGCGTCTCGACCCCGGTGTGCTCTTTGACACGGTTCACAAAGACCTCGACATGACCGGATGGTTCAACATCCTGCCTGCAGAAGCTGCAGTCGACACCTCCGAGGGTGTTGAGCCCGGCTCCTTCGACATGTCGACGTGGACCCTCGTCGGTGCAGCTGGCCTTGCCAAGATGCGCCTGCTCCCCCCAGGTGACCCAGCGTGTGACCCGGGTGGAGATCGCTTTTGTGCCGACGTCTACATCTATGATGTGGCTGGAAACCAAAAGATCGCGGGACGCAGATTCCGGGCCGAACCCGAACACCTTCGTTCGGTCGGGCACAAGGTTTCCTCTGCAATTTTGATGGCACTCGTCGGAGACCCCGGGTTCTTCACGGGGAGAATCGTGGCCGTAGGGACACGCTCCGGCAACAAAGAGCTGTACACGATGGATCACGATGGGTCCAACGTGCGCTCAGTGACACGCAATGGGTCCATCAACCTCTCTCCAGACCTGTCTCTCGATGGACGCCGGGTCGCATGGACCAGCTACCGACGAGGGAATCCCGACGTCTATGTCAAAGACCTGGTGAGCGGCCGCACATTGACGCTATCGGCCCGACGTGGCGTCAACATCAGTCCGTCCTGGTCGCCAGATGGTACGCGTATCGCCCTCGCGCGATCCGAAGGCGGCCAGTCCGATATCTACATTCTCGATGCGCGAACCGGCCGTGAGATACGCCGGGTGACCACGGGCGGTGGCATCGATGTCTCGCCAGACTGGTCTCCCGACGGCAACACCTTGGTGTTTGCCTCGGAGCGTTCCGGAGGATCGCAGATTTATCTCGTGGATACACGTGGTGGCGAGCCCCGCCGACTGACCACAACACAGGGATTCTACACGGACCCAGTCTTCAATCCCGACGGAAGCCGAGTGGCGTTCGTCAGCCGAAAAGGCAACTTCGACATACTCACCATCGGCATTGACGGCACGGGTCTCCAACGGGTGACTCAAGACCAAGGGGACAATGAAGACCCGACGTGGTCACCGAATGGTCGCTACCTGCTGTTTTCGTCGACAAGAGACGGTGGCCGAAAGCTCTGGATCTCCACGGCCAACGGACGACATCAACGTGCCGTCACGTCGACAGGGGGCTGGTCACAGCCGACCTGGAACCAGTGATTGCATACCGCCCGGGGTACGTTACACGCGCCCCGATTCGGGTTACGAATCACTGACATCGCGGGTGTAGCTCAGTTGGTAGAGCACGAGCTTCCCAAGCTCGGGGTCGCGGGTTCGAGTCCCGTCGCCCGCTTCGTTACGCCTGTCGCAGGCGCTGTACCAAGCCTTCCAGCGCAAACGTGTAGCCCCGTGGCCCAAGCCCCACGATGAGGCCAAGCGCGAGGTCGCTCAAGAGTGACCGATGCCGAAACGGTTCCCGTGCATACACGTTGGAGAGGTGTACCTCGATGAAGGGTAGCGAGGTCCCCGCCAGCGCGTCTCGCAACGCAATCGACGTGTGGGTGTAGGCGCCCGCGTTGACCAGTGCGCCATGAACACCCTGTTCTGCAGCACGCTGCACGGCATCGACCAGCTCACCTTCATGATTGCTCTGCACATGCTCGAGCGACACGTCGAGCACCTCTGCTGCAGCATCGAGGTCGGCCTGAATCTCGGCCAAAGTCTTTCGACCGTAGACGCCGGGTTCACGGGTTCCAAGGAGATTGAGGTTGGGACCCTGGAGGATGAGGAGCTTCATACCGTACCCTCCTCGGTACACTTCGAACGCAGTTGGAGAAGCAGACGCTGCGCATCGTCATCATCTGGCCGCCTCATCACGAGTCGACGAAGCATCCGTAGCGCATCCTGTAGCAAGCCGTGCGTGACCAGCCGTCGAGCACTCTCGACGGTTTCCAGTGGCGGTCCCACGTTGGACCGTGCCACAGCCGGCGCCGTAGCGAGGCTCCCGGCCCTGGTTGCATGTGCAGCACGTGGTTCCCCCATCGCGTCTTGGATCCGCGCCAGCACCTCAACGAATCGCTCGGTCCGAAAGCCCACGGGCAATCGATGAAGGGCGTTCATGGAAGCCTCAAGATGTCCAGCCTCCAGCGCGGCTTCTGCGAACACCAACCACATGGATGCGGCGCTCGGATGCGCCGCGACGACGCGTTGAACGCCTCGGGTGGCTTGGGCCACCTCGCCATCCATCAACAGCGAACGTACCCGACCGGTCGCCATCGTCACGACATGTGTAGCGGCCGCGTGGCGTACAGACGCCATCGATCAGTCCGCCTGCAGAAGAACCATCACGGCGTCCCGACCCGCCTGGATTTGAACGGCGGAGACCTCAAATTCACCGTCGCGCGTCGGAAGTTCATCCATCACGGCATAGAGCCGCACCATGCCATCTCCATCGGAGAGGAACACGCCCGAGGACACGCCATCGGTCTCGTCAAGCAGCACCGACCGGTCCATCTGCGCGTCCCAGAACGACACACATGTCGCACACGATGCATCCCGGAACGGCATTAGGCCGTCTTCTGGAAGCAGAACACCGTGTTCGATCGTGACGTCGACCTCGACGTCTCGCATCGGCTCACCTGTGTGTCGGTCATAGACCAGCACGTCGAGCGGTACGAGCGCGCCCATACCGTCGTCTTGAGCGTTCATGGACACATCCCACACGAACGCGACGTCATCTGGCGGCAGAATACGGACACGACCCTCAGCATCCACGTCGACATCGCAGCCTGCAGCAGCCAGTGTCGCGACGAAGAGGATGGAATTCAGGCGGTTCATGTGAGTCCTTCAATAAGACCTTCAAGCTCGGACGTCGAAAGGTCCGCAAACCCCACGTCGCCGAGTGCTCTTACGTAAGGCACCGTAACACGTCCGTGCGCTGCCTTTTTGTCCAACTTCATCGCCGAGAGGACATCACGAGGGTCGAAGCTCGGGGGAGTGACTGGCAGACCAACGTCACGCAACCAACGGAAGAGACGCTCCACCAGCGCATCATCGCGCAAGAGACCCTCACGCTGGGCCCAACGTGTCTCAGCGAGCAACCCGAGGCCCACCGCCTCCCCATGACGCAGGGTCCCGTAGCCAAGCGCAACTTCGAGACCGTGCGCAACCGTATGCCCGAGGTTCAACACGACCCTGCGACCCGCCTCTCTTTCATCTTCGGCGACAACGTCCGCCTTGAGCGCAGCACTGGCCAACACCGCCCGCTTGAGCACCGAAGGAGCGAGCCAGTCTGCCGTGCCATCGAGCATGCTCACCACATCCGAGGCACCCAAAAGCGCCGCTTTGACCACCTCTCCAAAGCCCGCTCGTCGTTCCCGGTCGTCGAGCGTGGACAGCGTTTCCATACCGGCCCAGACGAGCGAAGGTTGATGAAAGGCACCAATGAGGTTCTTGCCGTGTGGAGCATTGACGCCCGTCTTGCCGCCGACGCTGCTATCGACCATCGCCAAGACCGTCGTAGGGACCTGGACGAAGGGCACGCCGCGCAATGCGGTCGCCGCTGCGAAGCCAGCTACATCGCCCACCACTCCGCCACCGAGTGCGACGACCGGCGTCTGACGATCGATGCCGACAGACAGAAGCTCGTGGAGTATCCCCTGCCAAGTCTCGACTGTCTTCGACGCTTCGCCATGGGGCATCACGACGAGGGTGGTCTCAATGCCACCCGATCCGAGCTCCCGCTCCAGATCGTCGGCCCATCTCGGAGCCACATTGTCGTCCGAGATGATGATGCCTCGACGGGGGAGTCCGCGCGCCAACCAGGCCTCGGCAAGCCCATCAAATCCGCCTTCCACCACATGCATGGGGTAGGAGCGCTCACCCAAGTCAATCGTCAGGGTAGACATTGGAGTATCTCCTGCGCCACGTCCTCTGGTGAACGGTCAGTGGTATCGACACACAAATCCGCACGGCGGTAGCTTGCGGCTCGACGTCGGTGCAGGGCTTGGGCGTTGTGATCGAACAAGGGTCGATTCGCACCACCACCGACCCGTTTCACGATCTCGTCCCAGCTCGCAGTCAGGACCACGCCAAACACCGGGGCCTGTTCGATGAGGTGGCGATTGCGCGGTGCAGGCCAAACACCCCCGCCCGTGGAGATGACCGCAGGCAAGCTCTCCAACACCTGACGCAGCACCTCATGCTCCCTGTCGCGAAACACGGTCTCTCCCACGTGTTGAAACTGCTCGCCACATGGGCCGAACGTGGCTTCGAGTCGTTCATCGGTGTCGACCCAGGGCCACCCCGTGTGCTGGGCGAGCACCCGCCCCACCGTGGACTTCCCGGTGCCCATAAACCCACCGAGGACAATTCCCTGCACCATGCGCCACTCTCCGCAAGCCCTCTAACCTTCCCGTCATCGTCAGGACGACGGAGAACCGTCAACAGGAGTAGAGAATTGCGGGCTCCGCGTTCTGCGCGTAACGTGGGCCTACGGTCAACCCGGCCACGCCATTGTTGCTCGCGTGTCCACGGAGTCACACCCCATGTTGGTTATCGCCCTTCTTGGCCTTGTATCTGCTCACGGCGCACCTGGTAGCCGTCTTGAGGCCTGCTGTGCTGCAGCCGACGTCGAGGACTGTCCGTCACGCCTAGAGACCACCGGCCCGGGCGTTGAGTTGCTCTCGACACAAGACGGCATGAGCATCGCTGGTCTCTGGACCATCACCTGCAACGATGGCCCCGCCTTTCTTCCCGATGCCCGAAGGATGCTGGGGACTTCTCCCGTACACGGACAGATCCTCACCCCAGCCGACCGCCGTGCACTCGCATGCTTTGAGGCAAGCTGCACGCTCCCACCGAACCTGTGCATCACATGGAAAGACGATCTGTATCCAGCATTCACCCGTTGCGATGGAGGGCCAGCCGGCCGTGCAACATGGGCGGCCGCTGGCGAGGCTGTGAGGGTCCCGCTCATCGTGGACGGTGATGTCCTCGTGTTTCGACACGCCGAGGCGGAGACACCTTCTGCAACCCGTCACGCAGCCGAGCACCATGCCCCCGCACGGCGCCCCGTTCGCGCACTTCCCACCGCGCCACCCGACCCCTGCGCACCCCGATCCGACGTGTACAAAAGCACCTTGGAGCAAGTCAATCTAGGTGAACAAGCCTTGCGGAAACGCGCTCTGGATGACGCATGGGGCCACTACCGGGCAGCACTGCTCCTCGACCGCTGCAACGCGTTTGCGTGGTCTGGCCTAGGCGATGTGCTTGTCGCTGAAGAAGACTGGCAAGGTGCCGCCACTTGCCACCAACGCGCGGTCGGTCTCTTCCCCGGGCATGCATGGGCATGGGCACGGCTCGGAACGAGTCACGTCGCGATGGGCCGCACGGCTGACGGGCGACGCGCCTTCCAGCGCGCGCTTGAGCTCAGCCCCGGCCTGCGCGAAGCCACGTTGGGGCTGGAGAACCTTGACGCCGCACCTTGACCGCTTGACATGCGGCCGTCGGATTGTACGCTGACGCTCCTACGCGAAGGAGTGCCGCGTCGTGTCGTCCCCTACCCCATTCCTTCTGCCCGCTGACCTACGCCTCACAGTCGTCGAAGGGCGCATCTGCGTGACCCACACGGGTGATGTTCGGCTCGAGCAGTCCCTCGGCCGACCACTCGGAGAGGTCGAGGCAGCCGGTGACCTGACCGTCGTCATGCCACGAATCGAAGGCCGGCTCCGAAGCATGCAGACCCTGACGTGTCAGGGAGAGGTCCGCGCAGAGGTGCTTGAGGCACCGCGCATCAACCTCGAGGGTCCCCGCTGTCGCGCGCGCGTGATCAAAGCCACCGAGTGGGTGGAGATCGGTCCGACCGTTCTCGATGTCGATGTCATCTCTGCACCCGAGATTCGAATCTCACCAGAGGCCAGTGGGAAAGTCACCATACTCGACTGTAGCCATGAGGTGCCCCAGACCCGCGTGCGTGGCTGCATGACTGTCGCCGCGTACGGCGAAGTCGTCGGAAACGTGGCGTCGTTCCTCGCTGAACGCGACGTCACACCGGTCGGTCCTTGGCCCGCAGAGGGACGCACGTCGCATGGCGTCATCGATGACGAAGAGCCCGACGATACCGCGGTCACGGCAGCCCCCGCAGCGGTGGTCGTCACCTTCGATGACGCCGATGCGCCCATCAAGCACTCCCATCCGTCCGTATACAGTCGGATTCGTCGGGCGATGGAGCGGATTCTCCACGCCTACCCCAGTCCACACCCCGCACCGATCCGAGATCTGGTCGAATGCGTGAGTACGGGTGACGCCCAAGCGTTGGTCACGCAGATCGATGTGCTATGGACCGCACTTCTCCGCCACCACATCGCCGCCCAACGTTTAGTGGACCGCTCCGTCATTCAGGCCTTCTTCGGTATCCGGGCAGCGACCTCCCAGCTCGACTAGGGTCCGATGCGACGGCGCACGAAAGATTTCCTCAATCCGGGAGGCACCCCGCCGATACCCAAGTATCGATGGAGTGCTCATGTCTCTCTCCGCAGCAAGATCTCGGGTGGAAAAACGTGTCCAACAGCGGATGTCGGTGCGAATTCATGTGACGTACGACACCATCGATGACTTCTTGGATGATTATACGTCCAACGTGTCCATTGGAGGGATGTTCATCGAACGAGAGGAACCCCTCCCTCGCGGCACGAGATTCAAGCTCCGCTTCCGTGTTCCCAACCGGGACCGGCCCGTAGAGACCTTCGGCACAGTTCAGTGGGTAGTGCCACCTGGCAGCGGCATGACCTCGGGCATGGGCATCGCCTTTGACGAGCTCTCCCCGTCCGACCGGAATGACGTTGAGGCATGGCTCGAGGACCATCGCGCGTCGCTTCCCGCCTGATTTCGGCCGTCCGAGTCAACAGCCCGTCACGGTGCTGCATCGAACACCCACCTTCGGTTACAATTCGGGGGGAGTGTGCGCATGCCCCGAACCTCTACAGCTGCACTGACATCGGCGCTGGTCCTGATGGCTGGACTCGCCGGCGGGTGCAATGAGTATGATTATTTCCGATTGACCGGTTTCGAACAAGAGACGTTCAGCAACCAGGCCGACATTCTGTTCGTGGTGGACAACAGTTCCTCCATGACCGCAGAGTCCAACGCCCTCGCCCTGAACTTCTCGGAGTTCATCAACGAGTTCGCCGACGAGTCCCTGACGCGTCCCGATAATCCGCAGCTCTCCGACGACGTCGACCGGTTCATTGACTACGTCTCGGACCGCACCGGAAACGTGAACTACCACCTCGGTGTCACCGTGACCGATGTGACCAATCGCATCGGAGACTACGAAGGCTGGGGCGAGCTCCGTGGCCGGCCCAAGGTCGTGCGTAAGCTGGACGACGACCCCGCCACGACGTTTACCGAGAACTTCCTCTGCGATGCGGCGTGCATTGATCGACTTCCAAGCGGCGTCGACATCAGCTGCCCCGGTGGCCCGCCCCGCAACCAATACTGCACCACATCAGCCTATGAAGAAGGCCTCGAAGCCGTCTTCATGGCTATGTGTCGCGCTGTCGAAGAGCCTCCACCCGAGTGTTTTCAAGACTGGTGGCAGGACACCTCGGATGGCTCGGGCGTCCCCGTCATTCAGGACACCCCACTCGACCCGAAAGACCCCGAGATTGGCCGAATGGAGTATTTTGGCAACAACGATGTGGGGTCCAACAGCGCGTGGCTCCGTCCCAACAGCACCGTCATTCCGGTCATCATCACCGACGAGGGTGACCAGAGCCGACGCATCGGGCCGCGCGACGGCACCGTCGCCCCCTATGACACCCTCTTCGCAGCCTTTCCCAACCGCATGACCTGGGCCGTCATTGGCCCATCCAACGACGAAGGGTGCAACACCTCGGGTGCCGCCGACTGGGGAATCAAGCGCTATCAGCGCATGGTTGTTGAATCGAATGGCAGCTACATCCCCATCTCTCGCCCTAACGGGAGCGGTGGTTGCGAGGATGCAGACTTCGGCGAAGCGCTCGCCCAAGTGGGCGATTTGCTTCGTTCATTGGTTCGCAGCTTCCCGCTTGCTGCCCTACCTGACGAAGAGACCATCGTGGTCGAGGTCGCAGGTCGCGTCGTCGAGCAAGCCGAAGCCACCTACGACGCCTACCTCGACCTCGTCCGGTACGACAATGGCTGGTCGTACCGACAATCCGACAACAGCGTGGTGCTGCACGGCGACGCTGTCCCTGACTTCAATGAGAGCGTCAACATCTGGTACCTCCCGGTCGATGGCGTCCCACGCGAACTGCCTTTCTGAGAGTTCTCCATGTCCCTGTCACTCCCTCGCTTTATTCTTGCAGGTGCCATGCTTCTGGCCTCCGTGGTCAGCTCGACGGCCACCGCCCAAGAGACCGTCGACATCGGTGCACTCCGCAACGACGAGATCAACGTGGTTCAGAACGTCCTCTTTCCGAAAGACGGACGCCTAGAGCTTGGCGGCCACCTCGGGTGGATGCCCTTCGATCCCCTCGTCACAACGCCACAGGCACAGTTCAGCATCGACAAGCACTTCAGCGAGTCCATCGCACTCTCGGTGCTCATTGGTGGAGGCTACGGTCTTAAGACCGGTCGCTATGTGGAGCTCGAAGGCCCGAGCTATGGACTCGCCCCCGCCGCCTACCGCTATTTGGCATCCGCGCTGGTGGGCGTGAGCTGGTCGCCCATCTACGCCAAGATGGCCCTCGGTCCAGCCAAGGTCGTTCACTTCGACATCTACGGCACGGCTCGAGGCGGCGCGACCCTCGAACAATCCGTCATTCCAAACGGCGGCTTTACAGTCGCCCCAACCGTCTCGTTGGGTGCCGGCATGCGGTTCTTCGCATCCGAGAAGCTCGTGGTACGGGTGGAGATGCGCGATGACCTGCTCGTCGAATACCGCCCCATCACCTCGACATGGCACTTCAAGCAAAATGGCGGACTGACGCTCGGGTTCACGAGCTTCCTCGGACGGGGGAACCGCAGATGACCACACGGTTGTTCCGAAACACCCTTCTCGGACTCACCTGTGGGTTCTCGACACTGGGGTGGGCACAGGAAGCGGAGCCAGAGGTTCCTGCGATGATCTTGGCTGCCGATGCTGCGCTTGAGAAGCGCGCATGGGATGTAGCCGCCAATGCTGCCGCAGCCGTCTTGAACGAGCCTGATTCGCCGTTTCGTGGTGCAGCCCTCGCGCGTCTCGGAGCCGCGCTCGACGGACAGGGCCAGTCCTACGCAGCGCTCACGGTATGGGTTGATGCGCTCAAGCACGACAATGTCGACGTCGGCGCTCATCTTGATCGACTGCTAGAGCTCTCCTCTACGTTTGATGAAGACGTCTTCGTCGGCCAGGCCCTCTCCTCTCGCATGGCCCTCCCGATGTCCAATGACACACGGGCTGGCGTTGCCCTCCGCATCGCGCGGAGCGCCTTTTCCGATGGCGAATGGGGTACGGCGATGGGCATGCTACCGCTCGTGCCTGAGACCGGTCCACTCGGCAGGGAGGCCATGGTCCTCAAGGGCGTCATCCTCACGCAACAAGGAAAACACGGGGAAGCCCTCGCACCCCTCCTGGCTGCACGCCAGAGAGCAGATCGCGAAGGTGCAGACCCGCACGAGAAAAACACCCTCACGCTCAACGTCGCGCGAACCTTCTATGCCTCTGGCAACTACGGCCGCGCCATGGAGTACTACGCACGGGTTCCACGCTCTGACGCGTACTGGCCCCAGGCACACTTTGAGCGGGCTTGGGCTCACTTCCGGTCCGATGACATGCCGGGTGTTCTCGGACTGTTGAACACCCACACGTCTCCATTCTTCGAGGACTGGTACTGGCCCGAGGCCGAGATGCTCCGCGCGCAGAGCCTCTTCCTGATGTGCAAGTTCCCAGCTGCAACAGATGCGATCGACGCCTTCCAAGCGCGGTACGAGCCGATGGAAGAACAGATCGGGAGCACGCTCGGGAAGCTCACGCCAGAGAATGCCCTGGTTGATGGCCGTCGTTGGCTTCAGGGTGAGTCCACCGCACTCCCAGCTGCCGTCATGCGCCCGCTCTCGTGGGACAAGGGCTTCCAGAACACCGTCAAGGCGCTCGATACCGGCAACACAGAGCTTCAGCAGATTCGCAGTGTTGAGGCACCATGGGCCGCGCATGCCGGTGCAGCGCTCGCTGCGCGTCTCGAAACACGGTCTGAGGCCGCTGGGCGCGACATCATCGATACGGCCCGCGATGCTCGCGCTGAGCTTCGTGACCTCCTTGAAGGCCTTGAGCTCACCCGTGTCGACCTCCTGACGCTCCAGTCCCGGCTGTTCGATCGCGCCGCCGCAGGTGAGAAGATCACCTACGACGAAACGCTCGGCAACCTGCGTAAGCTACGGCGCAAGGGTAAGCGGGTCTGGCCGTTCCAAGGCGAGTACTGGGCTGACGAGCTGGGCTGGTACGTCGTTACCGCCCGACCCGAGTGCCCGACGTCCGTTCAGGTGGGCGACTGACGCCCTCCCCCCCCGCACGAACGCTCACGAGAGCGACGCTCGACAACGGCCTCGAAGTCGTCGTGGTCTCCGAATCGAGACCGCTCACTGCGCTCGCGCTTTGGATCGAGACGGGTGCTGCGGATGAGACATCAGACCAGCTGGGGATCGCACATCTCCTTGAACACATGGTGTTTAAGGGCTCCACAACCTACCCAACAGGTGCCGCAGCACGCCGCATCGAGTCACTCGGTGGCGACCTCAACGCATGGACGGCACACGACGAGACCGCGTTTCATGCCACGGTCTTGCCTGAACACTGGCGGGCCTCGCTTGAGGTGCTCTCCGACTTGGTTCTACGTGGCAACGCCACACCCGAGGCCTTCGACGCCGAGCAAGCGGTCGTCTTGGAGGAGATCGCAAGCTACGCCAACGATCCCGAGTCCGTGCTCGATGATGCGTACCAGCATGCGCTCTGGGGAGACCACCCCTACGGCCGACCCGTCTTGGGAACCCGAGCGTCCGTAGCCAACCACACCCCCCGTGATGTCGCAGCCTATCGGCGTCAACATCACCAGCCGTCCCGCGCCAGGCTGTTGGTCATTGGCGATGTGCCCGCTGACGCCGTGATTGCCGCCGCGCGACACGACCTTGGTGACTGGGCGCCATCCTCTTCACCGAACGATCGCGTCCCTCTACACCCTCTGCCCACAACCCAAGCGCGTCTGCACCTCCGCGGACCCTATGCCCAGAGAAGGGTTCGGCTCGGCTGGACACTCCCCCCTGCGGGTCACTGCGATCTCCCCGTCCTGGAGGTGGTGGCGGCCATGCTGGGTCAGGGTGCGGCCAGCTGGATGTCGCGACGCTTTCAGATCGAGGATCAATGGGTGGTTGATTCTTGGGCGACGCTTGAGATCGGTCGGCTGGGCTCATCGTTCACCGTGGGACTCACCGCACACGAAGGCGGGGACCAACCAGCCGTCGAGGCCTTGCTGCGCCAGACCCGTCGTTGGGGAATGAGCGCTCCGCATGCAGCTGTCCAACGCGCACAAGCCTCACTGCTCGCAGACCTCGCGTTTGAGCGCGAGTCCGTCGACGATGTGATGCAATCTCTTGGGCTGGCGCTCGACCATCACAACACCCCCGATGCGAGTCGGTTGTGGCGTGAGCAGATCGCTGCCGTGACGCCCGATCGTGTGAGAGAGGTCCTCACGTCCTGGTTGACCCCCGAACGCGTGACCATCGCCGCGCTAGGACCCGTCGCCGATGCCACCCTACGGCCCTCCTTCCCTTCGCTCACACCCACGCGTCCGAACCAGCCATCAGCCACCACGCATGCCTTCGCCAACGGCGCTCGCGTGGTCCTTTTGCCCGACAGCGGACCTGTGGTCGGCATGAGGCTTGCGCTGCCTGGGGGCGACCGTCGACTCTCCTTGAATCAAGGCGGTCTTGGCCAGCTCTGGGCGGACGCACTCTGTCTCGGCGCGGGTCAGCTACCCGCCATTCATTTTGGTGACACACTCGATCGCCACGGCGTGCACCTCTTTGGCGTCGCTGGCCGATGGAGCCTTGGCGTCTCGGCCAGCGCCCCACGTGAATCATGCCTCGAGGCACTTGAGCGACTCGATGATGTCGTTCGGTCACCCCACTTTGAACCCGAGGATGTCGCGCATACGAGAGATGAGCTGCTCGAAGCAGCTGCGGGCATCGCGGACCGCCCCCATGATCAGCTGAGCGCGATGTTCCGGCACCATGCGTGGGGCACGACCCATCCTTGGTCTTTGCCGGCGGGGGGTACCGTTCAGAGCCTCACCCCGCTTGACCATCGCGCGGTCCAACAATGGCACGCCGAACACGCCGTCGGACAGGGCGCGATTTTCACCATCGCTGGTGGGTTCGATCCCCAAGAGGCGCTGCAGGCCCTGTCATGGCTCGAGGACTTGCCGAGCGAAGGCCCATCACGAGCCCCAGTTCAGCCCATGTTTCAGCCAGGGCGGCGCGTCGAATCCGGGGGAACGTCCCAAGCCACCGTGTTGGTGAGCTTCCAGACTCCAGGTCACAAGGCCGCGGTCAAGCCGTGCATGGATGTCTTGCTCGCCCATCTCAATGGGCAGGGCGGGCTGCTCTTTCTGCGTCTTCGTGAGGCGCTCGGTCTCGGGTACTCCACGTGGGCCCAGCACCTCTCGGGAGAGGCGTATGGCGTGCTCTCGGTCGGCATTGCGTGCAGCCCAGACAGGATGGACGAGGCCGAGCGTGAGATTCACAAGACCCTCGCCTCCCTTGCAGCGCATGCACTCACGCCCGATGATCTCGGACGATGCGTGCGTTCCCTTCAGGGTGGGTGGGCGAGTCGACAAGAGCAGGCCCTTCATCGCGCGACCGACCGAACCCTTGCGATGCTACGAGGCTACCCCACCGAGCTCGATGAACGCGTCGCACAATGGGCACACGTCACACCAAGCCACGTTCAAGCCATGATGGCCCACCTCTTGTCGGCACCCCAGTTCACCCTCTGTCTGCGGCCAGCGTCCTAGTATGCAGCCACCCGAGGCCCACGGCGTCTACCTTCACGTGCCATGGTGTCGGCTACGCTGTCCTTACTGCGCATTCGTGGTGGTCCCAGACAGACCCGGTGTACCTCGACAGGAGCTTCAGTACCTCGAGGCTGTACGACGAGAACTCGCGGCACGAGCCCCACATGTCCACGGCGACCGACAAACCGTCTACTTGGGGGGAGGAACCCCAAGCCGTCTCACCGATGAGGTCCTGACCAGCCTCCTCCAGCTCTTGATCGAGCCGGCCACGATCGAGGTCACCCTCGAGTGCAACCCAGAGGACGTCACCTGCGAACGCCTGACCGGCTGGGTGGCAGCGGGTGTGACACGGATCAGTCTTGGTGTTCAGACGCTTCATCGAGGTCATGCAAGACGTCTGGGTCGCGCCCACACGCCCCACCATGCACGAACGGCCATGGCCCTCCTCCAAGAGATGCAGAAGGAGGGGCACCTTCAGTCCTGGTCCGCCGACCTGATGTTTGGGCTGCACGAGCAGACCGTGGCCGAGCTTGAGGGAGACCTCGATGCCTATCTTGCGTACGACCCACCCCACCTCTCGATCTATGGGTTGACCATCGAGGCTGGCACGCCGTTCGACCTCGCGATGACGCGAGGAATGCTCACACTCCCTACCGAAGACACCTGGCGCCAGCTTCATGACCAGATGGAAGCCCGCCTGCTTCGCGCAGGCCTCGAGCGGTATGAGGTGTCCAACTTCTCGAAGCCGGGACACCGGAGCTTGCACAACCAAGGGTATTGGCAAGACCGCCCTTATGTGGGTCTTGGTCCGGGAGCGCATGGGTACCTTGCCGATGGCACGAGGTACGAGAATGTAGCCGACCTTGAGGGCTACCTGCAGCAAGAGGACCCGACAGCCACACAAGAGCAACCATCCCCCCATGCACGCGCGGTAGAGCGTCTCCTCAGTGGTCTGAGGGGCGTGGAGGGTGTCTCGTTAATCAAGATGTTGCAGCAGACCGGTCACACGGTCCGACCCGAAGTCCTCGAGGCGCTCGAAGTGCACGGCCTGATTCAGCAAAGCGACGGTTTCGTGTGCCTGACGCGTCATGGCATGCCACTCGCCGATGGCATCACGGCCAGTCTTGTCGATGCACTCCGTGAATTGGCCCCAGAGTGACCCCGACGCTAGATCGTCTGCACTGCGAGGACTGGCGACGTGCCTACCCGTGATTTCTACAATGTGCTCGATGTCGATCGTGATGCTTCCGCAGAGGAGATCAAGCGAGCCTACCGACGTGCAGCCATGCGCTGGCATCCCGACAGGAATCAGGGTGACACCCTCGCAGAAGAGCGATTCAAAGACATCAACGAAGCCTATCGTGTGCTGTCCGATCCCTCGGAACGAGCGCGCTACGACCGCCTAGGTCCCCTCTACGCCGCCGACGGCGCCCCACCTTCACCCGACGACCTGTCCCAGGTGGTCCGCAACATGTGGAACAGCGTCTTCAACCGCAAGCGGTCTGAGCGCGGCGAAGACCTGAAGATGACCGTGAACATCACGCTCGAACAGGTGGCCGTGGGTGACCACATTGAGATCACGGTGCCACGACAGGTCAAGTGCGGTTCCTGCTTTGGCTTTGGCTGCACCAAAGCCCAACGTAAGACCTGTGAGGCGTGCAAGGGTTCGGGGTGGTCGGGCGGGCCCAGACTGTTGCGAACGCCCTGCTTCCACTGCTCTGGAGATGGCTGGGTCGCGCGAGAGGCATGCAGCACGTGCAGCGGAGATGGTCGCGTCACGGACCAGGCTACCCTGACCGTCAACGTACCTGCAGGCGTGGCGACGGGTCAGAAACTCAAGCTTGCCCGAAGAGGCAACGAAGCGAGGCGAGATGGCGCCTCAGGCGACCTGCTGGTTTCCGTACACGTCGAGACCCATGAGCTGTTTCGGCGAAGGGGTGACGACTTGGTGGTCGACCTACCGCTGACCTTTCTCGAAGCTGCAACGGGCGCTGATCTCCCCGTGCCCACGCTCGATCACGTCACCACCATTCGCATCCCCCCAGGAACCGTACATGGGCAGCAGTTTCGCTTAAGCGGACGGGGCCTGCCCTCGGTCCACCGTTCTGCAAAGGGGGACTTGCATGCTCGGGTGGTTATTGAGGTTCCACAGCACTTGACGCCGGAGGAGCAACAGCGGCTCCAGACATGGTCTCAAGGACTTTCTTCCTCGGCACATCCATTGAAGCAGGCGTACCTCGAAAGGCTGAAGAAACGATGAGATCGACCCCACACCCCCACGCATCCACGGTTCTGCGTACTGCCGTCCTCGTCATGGCATGGACGCTCGCATCGTGTGTTCATGTGGCCAGCGCGGCTCCCAGCCGCGTGCCGACGGTCGTCAGTGATGCGCTTCATCACCTTGATGATGGGCGAGAGGCCGTCATTGCAGACCTCGAGGCCTCCCGCGAAACAGCGCGCCCCAGCCAGCTTGCCATCATTGAGCTTCACCTCGCGGAGCAGTATCGTCTCGCTGGTCGGTACGAGGATGCTCGCCGCCTTTGGACGACGCTCCTTCCCCTCGAACGCCCTGCGTCGTTGCCCCATGCCGTGCGCCTGGGCCTCGCCCTTCTCGATGTCCAAGAGGACAGGTCCGAAGAACATCTCAATACGGCAGCTTCGCTCGCGTCACCGCACGCCTTGAGCAGCCAACGTGCCGATCTTGAACTTCTGCTCTATCAGCGTGCAACGGCCGCAGGTGCCGACAGCAGCGCACACGCCGAGGCCGCAACAGAGTTAAGCAGCCATGACCCCCTTCACCACCAGCAGGTCATCGCGGCCCTTGGTGACCTTGGCTCCGCGCAACCCCAAGCGGGCACTAGGGGCCGTACGGCCATTGACCGGGCTCATGAGGCCCTTGAGCGTGGCGAGGATGAAGAAGCTCGTGCGATTGCGGCCCGACTCCTCGATGAGGCCGACGCCACCCCGCACCCCGAGGCAGAGGCCGTGCTTGCGCTCGTCGAAGCCGCTCCCCTTCGACCCGATGTCGTCTGCGCCCTCCTCCCCATGTCTGGCCGATACGCAAGCGTCGGACGGCAAGTGGAAGCCGCACTCCGATACGGGTGGGCACGCTCGGGTGTCGAAGCCTCTCTGGAGGTTGCAGACTCCGGTGCCAGCGCAGACGCCGCGGTGGCCGCATTCCGCACCCTCGTGTTGGAGCAGGGCTGCATCGCGGTGGTGGGGCCTATGGTCGCGGAGGCCGCACACGCCGTCGCCCTCGCCGCCGAACACTTCCATGTACCCCTTCTCTCACTCTCCAAGGGCCTCGAAGACCCGGGAGACCGAAGGTGGGTGTTTCAGGGGGTTGTGACGCCCCGTCAGCAAGTGCAGGCCCTGCTCGATCACCTTGTCCACACGAACGGGTTGACACGGTTCGCCATCTTCGCGCCCGACTCGGGATATGGCGCCCATGCGGCGAAGGTATTTGAAGAAGAGGCTGTCCAACGGGACGCCGTCATCGACATCACGGTACTCTATGCGCAGGGCACCGAAGACCTTGGCAGCTTCGCGCAGCAGCTTGGGCGAAAGGACTACGAGGCCCGAGCGGATGAGTTCGCCCGAATGGTCCGCGCCGCGAAGGAAAAGGGCCGAGACACCCGAAAGTTGGTCCTCCCTCCACTGATGGACTTTGAGGCCATCTTCATTCCGGAGGGCGCGTCCCAGCTCCCGATCGTTTCTGCAGAGCTGGCCTTCGAAGAGTTTCCTATCGGAAAGTTCCGGGCCTATGACGACAAACCCGTACCGCTTCTGGGTCTCTCCGGATGGAACCAGTCGTCCATCATCATCCAGGGAGGCGCGTACGTCGAGAATGGCGTATTCACTGATGTCTTCGTTCCGCCTCCCCGCGAGGCCGGGCTCGACTGGTATCCGGAGCCCGAGTGGAAGACCTTCGTGTCGGAGTATCGCAACCTTCACGCCCGAACGCCTCGCCCCACCGAAGCGATCGCCGCAGACGTCGGGTTGATCTTGGCGCAGACGATGGCCCAAGAGCCACAGACGAGATCTGACTTTCATGCTGCCTTAATGTCGACAGTTCCCGGGAGCACCATCACCGGTATCGAAGGCTTTGATGCAGAGTCTCATGAACTTCAGCGACGGATTCGGGTACACTCCGTAGACCGGAGCGGGTTTATCCCTCTGCTCCCAGACCCTCCTGATGATACGCAAGAAGACGCGCCCCCACCCGCGGAGTAGCCCCTGACCCCCCCCTCAATGAAACCGGCCGACCTCGACTGCGACGACGAACCTCCCTCGCGGGAAGAACAGTTGATCCATGCGTTCACCGGGAGAACCGCAGGAGCCGGTCCTCGCCCTACCCTCGGTCCAGGTGACGATGCCGCGCTGACCGCCGATGGCACCGTCGTCAGCGTTGATGTGCTGGTGGAGGGCGTTCATTTCACCCGGGAGTGGTCACCCGAAGACCTTGGGTTCAAGGTCATCGCGGTCTCGGTAAGCGACCTTGCTGCCATGGGTGCCAAGCCAGAGTGGGCATTGCTGACCGTCTCGGGACCTGCGCGGCGGTTGAACGCCTCCTGGGCCAAGGCCTTTGAGCGCGGTCTTCATGAGGCGTGTGACCAATGGAACATCGCGCTCATCGGGGGAGATACCACCGGTGCACTGCGTGATGTTTCTGTGGGTGCAACCTTGGGAGGCCGATGCGTAGCTGCCCCACTGCAACGCGATGGCGCCTCGCCAGGTGACGAGATCTGGACCACCGGTCGGTTGGGCATCGCAGGACGTGCGTGGCGGTCCGATACGCCCGACGACAGGGCCATCCGTGCGCACCGACGTCCCGAGCCACCACTCCCGTTCGCACTCGACCTCGCCAAGGGACGCCTAGCGACCGCCGCCATGGACATCTCTGATGGACTCGCCGTCGACTTGCCGCGTTTGGCCAAGGCTTCTGGCTGTGCGATGGAGGTCGACGCCGCATCGGTGCAACGCGCTGGCGAGGGCAGCCTCGAAGATATTCTGTGTGGTGGCGAAGACTATGAGCTGCTGTTCACCGCTCCCCCCCGTGTCCACGACCGTATTCGGAGCCTCGCGCACCATCATGGCATCCAGGTTCATCGCATTGGGCTCTGCCGTGAGGGCGCTGGCGCACATCTCCCCCATCATGCATGGCCGACGACGGCCTGGTCGCACTTTGCGGGGGCATCATGACGGTTGTACTGGCCGCCGGCGCGACCGTTGCCATCGACGCGCTCAAAGACCCGACCCTTGCCGTGCCGCTGTTCGCGGTGCTCTTCCTCGCCTCGTTCGTCTTCAGCGGAACCGAGATCGCGTACTTCTCGCTCCAGTCCCTTGAGCGCCAGCGTCTGGGCTCCAGCGATGCCCCCGGAGACCGCCAAGTCGAGCAGCTCCTTCAGAAGCGGACCGAGCTCATCACCACCATCCTCATGGGCAATGAGTTCGCCAACGTCGCGATCGCGACGACCGGAGCCGCGCTCTTGGCGACCTTCGTCGAAGAGCCTGGACTCCTCAATATTGTGGTCATCACCCCCGCCCTCGTTCTGTTTTCAGAGATCACACCCAAGGTGCTTGCCCTACGGTTCAACCAGCGGTGGGCGCGGGCCATCGTCTGGCCGCTTACGGTGTTCTACACCGTGCTGTCGCCGCTTCGATGGATCTTGAGCAGCATCGTCTCCCTGCTTGCTCGCCTCTTCGGTGTCTCCGATGAAGTGGTGCCAGACGCCCTGAAAGAAGAAGACTTCCTCGTCCTCGTCGAGCGTGGCGAAGAGTCGGGGGCTGTCGGTGCAGAGGAGCGCGAGATCATCGAGGCCGTACTCGAGTTTGATGATGTGCCGGTCTCACGTCTCATGACGCCACGGCTTGACATTGAAGCCGTGGAGCTCGACACCCGCTGGGAGGACCTCTATGCCTGCTGCGAGCAACAACGGTTCAGTCGGGTTCCCGTCTTCGAGGGTGAGCTCGACAACATCGTAGGCGTTCTGTTGGTCAAAGATCTGCTCCGCGTCCGTCGGCGTCCGCCGGAAGCTTTGCGACAACTCTCCGACCGCCTACTTCAGCCGATGATCGTCCCCCCAAGCCTCAGCGGCGAAGACCTGATGCGAACCCTCTTGCGCCGCAGGGTGCACATGGCATTCGTGGTCAATGAGCATGGGACCCTCATGGGACTTGTGACGCTCGACGACCTGATCGGCGAGCTCATCGGCGCCGTCGCCGACGACCAGCGCGAGGTCACGCAAGACATCGCGTTCGACCCGCTCGGCATGCGCGTTCGCGCGGGTATGGACATCGACGACCTCGAAGATGAGACCGGCATCACGATCCCACCTGGCGAGTACCACACGATTGGCGGATTTGTGGTGCACGAGCTCGGGCGCATGCCGACGAGTGGAGAGATCGTTGAGATCCCGGGCATCGCTATCGAGGTGCTCGAGACCGATGGCAACCGCATCACCGAGGTGCGCATTCAACACCTCGACCAGCCCGAGGGGGTGCCAGAATGAGCCTCCCCCTCGCAATGCTCGTGCTTGGCGCCCTTGTGCTCACCCAGGCCTTCTTTTCCGGTGCCGAGATCGCGATGGTCTCGGCCGACCGACTTCGGCTCAGCGCATTGTCGGAGCGGGGCAATTCCGGTGCCGCCCTCGCCCTCTCCCTACTCGAACAAGAACATCGCCTGGTGGGGACGTGTCTCATTGGCACCAACCTATCGATTGTCTCCAGCTCAACCGTCGCGACCAGCCTGCTTGTCGGTGTGTTTCACCTGCCGCCCTGGTCGACCCCGTTTCTCTTCGCACCGTTGGTCTTGATTCTCGGAGAAGCGCTTCCCAAGACCGTGTTCCAGCATCACGGCACCGTACTCGCTCCGATTCTCTCGTTTCCGCTCTACGGTGCGAGCATCCTCATGACGCCCTTCCTCTGGGTCATCAGCGGCTGGTCCATGGCCCTGCAGTGGGTGGTCGGCGAAGACGCAGCGCCGACCATGACCCGCGAAGAGCTCGTCGAGCTTCTCGACCCGGAGACCCGCACCGAGATCGACCCTGCAGATCGTGAGGTCATTCGTGGGCTTCTGAGCCTTGCAGAGACCCGAGTCGAAGCGTGCATGACCCCATTGATTGCCGTCCATGCGATCGATGCCACCTCTTCGGTCAACGCAGCGATGGAGATGGTCGCACGCACCCGTCACAGCCGTCTCCCGGTCTTTCAATCACGCATTGATCACGTGGTTGGGGTCGTACATCAGAATGACCTCTTGTTCCTGCCCCAAGAACGTCACCTCGATCAGGTCGGTTCCCACGCACGCAGTGTGAGGTTTGTGCCGGAGAACATGCGCGCCGACGACCTCTTTCGTGCCATGCGGGAGTCTGCAGACCCCTTTGCGATCGTGGTCGATGAATACGGGGGATGCATCGGGCTCGTCACCATTGAGGACCTCCTCGAGGAACTCGTCGGCGACATTGAGGACGAGCGAGAGCGACGCGGCCCGTCCATTCGACGCCATGAGGACAGTTGGTTGGTTCCTGCCCAGACCGAGCTTGAAGATCTTGAGCGTGTCCTGCAGACCGACCTTCCAGATGGAAACTACGAGACCGTCGCAGGGCTCGTGCTCGAACTTGCAGGCCGTATCCCAGCCGCGAGGGAGATTTTTGACCTCGAAGGCTGGCAGATCACCGTCGAAGACGCGGACGAACGCGCGATCCGCATGGTGAGCGTGCAACGCGTATCCCGGCCAGATCAAGGCAAGCCCACCGACGCTTCGACACATTGATTTGGCCGGCTAGCACGCCCTCTTTGGCTCACACTGCGACATTGCCACCACACGCTTCGGCAAACCCGCAGCCGTACCCGCTTGGAACCCCCGTTCTGTCATGCTACATGAGTTCAGCAGGTTCCTTCTTCGGGCCGTGCACGCAAGGAGATGATGGCCTCCATGGCGATTGCAATTGGTATCGACCTCGGAACCACAAACAGCTGCGCGGCAGTCGTTATCGACGGCAAGCCGCGCGTGCTCGCGTACCCGGATGGCAACAAGACCATCCCGAGCGTGTTCGCCATCGACAAGCAAGGGCGTGCCCTGACCGGTGAGGAGGCCAAGGAGCAAGCGGCGCTCAACCCGGACGGCACCGTGACCGCGTCAAAGCGGCTCATCGGTCGCTCCTTCGACTCCGATGCCGTGCAGAAAATGGCGCAGGTCTTCACCTACGAGCTGGCCGAAGGAAGCGAGTCCGAGGTGTTGGTTCGGGTCGCAGGTCAGGTGCTGACCCTCGAGCAGATCTCCGCCGCCATTCTGATGAAGATCAAAGAAAACGCCGAGCTGGTCCTAGGTCAGCCTGTGGAGCAAGCCGTCATCACGGTTCCGGCCTACTTCAACGATCGGCAACGACAGGCGGTGCGCGCGGCTGGCGACCTCGCCGGGCTCGATGTCCTGCGTGTCTTGAATGAGCCGACGGCTGCCGCGCTCGCTTACGGACTCGGTCGCACGCTAAACCAGCGGGTGGCCATCTACGACCTCGGCGGTGGTACCTTCGATATTTCGATTATCGATATCCGCGACCGCATCTTTGAAGTCATCGCCACCGGTGGCGATACATTTCTCGGCGGTGTGGACTTCGACGACCGTGTCATGCAGTACCTGCTTGGGTACTTCCTCGACGAGCATGAGGTGGACCTCTCGTACGACCGTGCCGCCATCACGCGTATCCGAGACGCGGCAGAGCAGGCCAAGATCGCCCTGTCGACCGAAGAAACCCATCTCATCGCCCTCGAAGGCATCGGCACCGATGACGACGGTTCGCCTATCGACATGCTCATGGAGCTCTCCAGAGAAACACTCGAAGAGCTCACGGGAGATCTCGTCACCCGAAGCGTCAATACGGTCGAGCGCATCTTCCACGAAGCGGGAACCAGCCGCCACCAGATCGATGAGCTCCTGCTCGTGGGTGGGCAGTCCCGCATGCCGCTGGTCCGCTCTCAACTTGAGTCGTTCCTCGAGCGTCCCCCCTCGCATAAGGTTCATCCGGATGAGGCCGTCGCCATCGGTGCGGCCATTATGGCCTCGTCACTCGAGCGCGCCGCCCGCGATGTGGAGTTCGACCCCGACACCGACGTGAGTCTTCACGACGTGCTTCCGGTCCCCATCGGAATCGCGCGGCCCAATGGCGCCGTTATCCCGCTGTTTCCAAAGCATCAGCCCTTGCCCGCCACGCGGACCAAGCGGGTCACAACCAGCAAAAAAGACCAAGACACCATCGTCTTGCGCATGGTGCAGGGTGCAGAGAAACGGGCACAAGACTGCGAAATGCTGGGTGCCTTCGTCTTCCATGGACTGCGAAAGGGTCCCGCCGGCAAGGTTCGCGTCGAGATCACCTTCTCGATTGACATTGAGGGCATTCTCGACCTCTCGGCCGTCGATGCCGACACCGGTGAGCCTGTTGAGCGTCGCATTCGGCTCGGGCGGAGCCAAGCACAAGAGGAGGTGCCTCCAGCGCCACTCGACATGCCGCTCGACGCCTTGGAGCAACCAAGCTCCGAACCGGACTCCCCCACGCCTGACGATGCGCCAGAGCCTGCGAAACCCGAGCCAGCGTCTGACGAAGACAGCGCGCCTCCAAAGGCCGAGCCCGACTTGCCCGTTGACCGGCCCAATGATCCGCTACGTGCTGCCCTCCGGCAGTCCGAGCCCACACCCACGAAAGAAGAACCCACCACATCTGGCGGGTTCATGGGTTGGCTGCGGTCTCTCTTCGGCCGGTAGACACCCGTGTCTGACGCCGCCCAACGTGCCGCAGACCACCTCTGCATCGTGCTCGTGGAGCCCCAGCACCCTGGAAATGTGGGCGCTGCGGCACGCGCGATGAAAAATATGGGTCTCCGGCACCTCGTGATTGTCGCCCCCTCACCCAGCTTTGACATGGAGCGCGCGCGGTGGATGGCGCCGGGTGCGGGCGACGTCCTCGACCAGATGCGCATCACATCCACACTCGCAGAGGCTCTCGAGGGCATTCATCGGGTCTACGCCACAACTGCGCGACATCGACGGCACGGCCAACCTGTGCTCGAACCACCAGATGTTGCCCAACGTGTGCTCGATGATGCCGAGGACTCCATTCGAAGCGCTGTCTTGTTCGGTCGAGAAGACTGTGGCCTCTCGGCAGATGATGCCCTGCGAGCCGTGGCCTTGGTTCGGATTCCTACCGCACGGCACGCGAGCCTGAACCTCGCCCAGGCGGTGCTCCTCTGCGCACATCATGTTTTTGAGGAAGCGAGACGTCGCGGCGCTGTAGCGGAAGGCCGCGTGCTGGGTGGTGGCCGCACCCCCAAGAGCACCCATCGTGCAGAAAAGAAGGCACGCTCTGCGCTGCCCGTCGATGTCAATGCCATCGAACCCGCATTGGTCGAGCTCGTCGCCGTGCTCAACCGCGTGGGCTTCGGCCGTGGGACGAGTCCCGAGAAAGTGGGAGCCACCCTTCGCGAAGGGTTCCAGCGTGCGGGCCTATCCCCACGGCAGCTCGGCGCAATTCGTGGAATGGTCGCACGCGTGAACTTCGCCCTCGACAATCCCCAAGTGGATTGGACCATGAGCCGACGGCAGCGGGCCAAGGTCGATGCACTCGCCGACGAGGAACGACCTCCCTCCACGAACGAAGACGGACACGCCTAGGGCACCACGGTCTCGACGCCGCGCCCCCAGCGGTCCCATACCCACACCCGAACGGCGCCAGCATCGCTCGGAAGGCGCCACCTGTCGTCACCGATACGGACGGCAAAGCGCGACAAGGGCATCATCGTTTCGGCGTCAATGGCTGGGGGAACGATGACGCGGATGTCATGCACCTCGGACGCCACGGTGAGTACGTCGCCTTGTCGTTCGAGGCGTGGCGTTCGTGGCCACGCGTCGGGCAACGACTCAACCTGCTGCAACAGTCGACGCATTAGGTCGAGTGCCTCACCCGCAGGGCGGTCGACCTTGAGTACCCATCCGTCCATCATCACCACAAGAAGACGCCCGGGGTAGCCTGCCATGGCACGCGCGCCGAACATTGGCGTCAGCGATGGGAGGTCTTTCGCGTACGTGGCGAAGCGGCGTTCGGCGGTCGAAGCGTCGGGCGCCATATGCACGCGGACACGACCGGGCGGCTGACCCGAGCCGTCCCCGTCGACATCAGCCTCCCAGCCCCAGTCTGGACCACGAAAGACCACATTGTCGAGCAGAGGCACACGCGTAGGATTCACGCCGTCGGCCCCCCACGCCACGCTCAGAAGCAGCCACCACATCACCTTCTCCGTCCTTCAATGCGTATCGTGACCGAAGGGGCTTGCCGACTTGGGATGGTCACCCTATTCCGCTGTGCACGACGGATGTCATCGCCCGAATCGGAGAAGCGTGATGGAGAAGATTGTTGTCGACGGTGGTCATCGCTTAGAGGGCACCATCCGGGTCTCTGGCGCAAAGAACGCGGCACTGCCCATCCTCATCGGCACCCTCCTCGCGCCCGGTGAGCATCGCATCGCGAACGTCCCCGCGCTCGCGGACGTGAGCTCAACCCTCTCCCTCCTCGGACGTATCGGCTGCCCGAGCCTCGTGGGTACCGGTAACGATGTGCGTCTCGACACCTCGCGGATTGCCTTTTCGGAGGCCCCCTACGACGTCGTGCGAAAGATGCGCGCGAGTGTCCTCGTGCTCGGACCACTGATCGCCCGAAATGGCCATGCCAAGGTGTCGTTGCCGGGCGGATGTGCCATCGGTGTGCGCCCTATTGAACAGCACCTCAAGGGCCTTGAAGCACTCGGCGCCCGGTTCGAGTTGTCGGGCGGCTATATCCATGCTGAAGCGGGACAGCTGAAGGGCGCCGAGATCCATCTCGATGTGCCCACCGTCACCGGCACCGAGAACATCATGATGGCGGCCTGCCTCGCCAACGGTACGTCCGTGATCCATAACGCTGCACGTGAGCCTGAAGTCGTCGATCTCGGGCAGTTCTTGATCAGCATGGGCGCCCGCATTGAGGGGCTGGGTACAAGCCATATCACCATTCACGGTGTTCCCAGACTATCCCCTGCTTCTCGCGCGTATGCCGTCCTCCCCGACCGCATCGAAGCAGGGACCTACCTGTGCGCCGCGGCCATGACCGGCGGCGACCTCACCCTCACCGATGTCCAGCCCGCCCACCTCCAGGCCGTGCTGCATAAGCTGGAGCAAGCCGGATGTACGGTCGAAAGCTCGGACTCCAGCATCCGGATCCAAGGCCCAGATCGCCCCAACGCCTTCAGACTTCGCACCGAGCCACACCCCGGCTTCCCCACGGACATGCAAGCCCAGCTCATGTCCGTGGCTGCCATTGCGGATGGAACCTCCGTCATCACCGAGACCATCTTCGAGAACCGCTTCATGCATGTTCCCGAGCTCATTCGGATGGGTGCCGACTTAAGTATCTCTGGAAACACCGCTACAGCCGTCGGTTGCGAACGCTTGACGGGCGCGAGCGTCATGGCGAGCGACCTCCGAGCCTCCGCTGCGCTGGTCTTGGCGGGCCTGTCCGCAAAGGGCATTACGGAAGTGCTCAGGATCTACCACCTCGACCGAGGGTACGAGCGCCTTGTCGAGAAGCTTCGGGGCGTAGGTGCACACATTGGACGCGTGAGTGACGCCATCAGCGACACCGAGGTCATGCGCGCCGCGACGCGCCCTGACGCGAACGGCTGACCCATGGGTGTGATCCCCCGTGACGTCGTAGAGCAGGTGCGTGACCAAGTCGATATGGTCGAGATTATCGGTAAGCGCGTCACGCTGAGGCGAAGAGGCAACAGCTGGGTCGGCCTCTGTCCCTTCCATCAAGAGAAGACACCGAGCTTCAACGTCGTGGCTCACAAGAATCTCTACCACTGCCACGGGTGCCAAGCTTCGGGCGATGTGTTCAGCTTTCTGATGAACATCGAAGGGCTGAGCTTCCCCGAAGCCGTCCGTGAGGCCGCTAACGCCGCAGGCATCACCATTGAGACACGGGAACAGAGCCCCGAAGAGAGACGAAGGCAACGTCAGCGTGCGTCGCTGTACGAAATTCTCGAGCAAGCCACTTCGTTTTTTGAGGCCCAGCTTTGGACCACGGACACCGGTGGTGCAGCCCGCGAGTACCTCGCCTCTCGCGACCTCACACCGGAGGTCTGCCGCAACTTCCAGCTTGGCTGGGCACCATCGGGATGGTCCACCCTTACAGACCGCTTCATCCGCGATGGCTACACGGCGCAACAGCTGCTCGCCGCCGGTCTGGTCAGCCCTCGTCGATCCGGCTCGGGTGTGGTCGACTTCTTTCGCGAGCGGGTGATCATTCCCATCCGAGACCATCGTGGTCGCGTCATCAGCTTCGGGGGGCGCGTGCTTCCCGGCGCAGAGGGCGCCAAGTATATGAATGGCCGCGACACGGACGTCTATCGCAAGTCCACCACGCTGTATGGCCTAGATTCCGCATCGCCCCACCTGGCCCGTGTGGACCGTGTGCTCCTTGTGGAGGGCTATTTCGACGTGATTGCCCTTCAAGCCAACGGCTTTCCGGAAGCCGTCGCGACGTGTGGAACGTCGCTGACAGAAGACCACATCCGACGGCTGCGAACACGCGTCCGCGATGTCGTCGTGCTTACGGATGCCGACCGCGCGGGCAGCGATGCCGCCGAAAAGATGCTCCCCATGTTTGTGGGCGCGCGGATGCAAGCGTGGCGTATCCAGCTTCCCGATGCAAAAGACCCCGATGAGCTCGTTCGAAATGAGGGTCCAGAGGCCATGCACAAGGCCCTCAAGACCCGCAAGCCGTTGTTCGACTGGGTGGTCGAACGAAAGCGTGCACGGCATGGCTTCGACAGTGCTGGCCGGGAACGGACGCTCAACGAGATTCTCGATCTTCTCGGTGAGGTGTCCCCCGCCCAGGTGAGCGCCGCTGCGTCGATTCTGGGACTGCGAGAAGAACTGGTGATCGAGCGCATTCGGAAGCGTCCGCGAGAAGCCCATCGCAGTTCTCACCTCGAGGGCCCGCCGCCCGATCTGGAGGCCGAGCAATATCCACCATGGCGCCCCACGAGCGACATGACCCACCTGCTGTGGTTGATTGTCCACCGCTACGATCACGTCGCAGATCTGTTGGAGCGGTTTGAGGGTCGCCACCTCCTCGAAGCGCATGGCCCCGCCCTGCCGGCACTTGCCCGGCTCATTCAGGGAGAACCCTGTGCCAGTGTGGTGGCAGATGAGACACATCCGATGGTCCGACGCACCCTCGCGGCGGTCATCAGCCGTGATGAGCTGTATGCCGTGGACGCCAGCCCGCGCGCGTTGGTGGATGTGTTGGAGCGGTTCTCCGCCCCACTCCGCAAGCGGGAACGGCAGCGGGTGACCCAAGCGCTGGACGTGGCTTCCCGCCAAGAAGATGACGAGGCTGTACGCGAGCTGCTTGCCCAACGAAAGGCGCTCCGCGCGGGTGAGGAGGCCATCGCGAACGGCTTCCGTTCCGTCGGACGCCTTCAGGAACGCCTCAACCGCAACAACCCCAAAGACGATAGGACCAAGATTTCCGCAGACATTCACCGAGAATTGCAGCACATTGTCTCAAGGTTGACGGTTTTTGCCGATGAGCTTCCTGTTTCACCCTGACCCGTCAGGAGTCACACACCGTTTGCACCACGGGTCGCCACCATGTTTCCGAGCACTGGCCGAACATCACGCGCCTCGTTACCGCTGTCTTGACGTTTCTTTCATTCCGTGATCTCGCAGTGCACCGCACCGCACCCACACTCCGGAGCGAGCCCCTACATGACCAGCCCGAAGGACATCTCCGATGAAGTCAAAGAGCTCATCAACGTTGGAAAGCGTCGAGGCTACGTCACCTATGAAGAAATGAACAACGCCCTTCCCCAGTCTGCATCGTCAGGACGGATGGACGACGTGATGCACATGTTCTCGGACATGGACATCGCAGTGGTTGCAGAGAAGCGCCGCCAAGAAGAGGCCGCACGGCGAGAAGAAGACCCACGTACCGAAGACAACCGAAGCAACGATCCGGTGCGCGTCTACCTGCGAAAGATGGGCTCGGTCAGCCTTCTCTCTCGCGACGGTGAGATTGAGATCGCGAAGCGCATCGAACAGGGTGAAGACCTGATCAAGCAGGTCGTCCTGACAAGCACCATCGGCGTCGAGTACCTCCAGGAGCTGATCGTCCACGATGAAGAGCGGATCGCAAAAGCACTCCGCTCCGGAAAGCGCGCTCGCCCGACGACCGCCACCGACGGTCGGTCGCTCGCAGAGGTGCTTGAACAAGCGCGATCGATCAACGTGCGGTTCATGGCTCACGTCGAAGACCGCGAAAAGGCCAAGTCCAAGAAGCGACGGCTTCAGGCGGACGTGCTTGTACAGGCTGCATCAGGCGAACTCCACGCACTTCTGAGCTCTGTCGAGTACAGCAAGCGCCAGCTCGCGATCATCTCGCGGCGGATCCAGGAAGCATGGAAAGAGATCGCACGGTGTGAGAAGGCCATCGAGGCTGTTGCACGCGATGCCCGGCTGCCGGTCCGAGAGCTGCGCCCATCGATCCGTAAGGTGCGGCGAGACCTTGCGAGCGCCGGCCTCGAAGTCATCGCCAAGACGGGTATCCCCGAAGAGCGCTGGAAAGACTTCGATAGTCGTGTACGCCGCGAGCTTCGAAAGATCCGCAAGATTGAGCAACGCGTCGGCATGACCCGCGATGCGATGGCAGACGGCGCTGTCAACCTTCGGAAAGGTGAAGCCCAAGCCGAAAAGGCCAAGAGTGAGCTCGTCGAAGCCAACCTGCGTCTCGTGGTGTCCATCGCCAAGAAATACACCAACCGTGGCCTTCAGTTTCTCGACCTGATTCAAGAAGGCAACATTGGTCTCATGAAGGCCGTTGAGAAGTTCGAGTACAGGCGAGGCTTCAAGTTCTCGACCTACGCGACCTGGTGGATTCGTCAGGCCATTACGCGAGCGATCGCCGACCAAGCCAGGACCATCCGCATCCCCGTGCACATGATTGAGACCATCAACAAGCTCATTCGTACGCAACGGCATCTCCAACAGGAACTCTCGCGCGATCCGAGGCCGGAGGAGATCGCGGAGCACATGGACATCCCTATCGACAAGGTCCATAAGATCCTGAAGATCGCCAAGGAGCCCATCAGCCTCGAGACGCCCATCGGAGAAGAGGAAGACTCTCACCTCGGCGACTTCATCGAAGATCAGAACACACTCTCTCCCAGCGAGAACATCGAAAATCAATCGTTGTCGTCGACGACGCGAAAGGTGCTCGCCACACTTACGCCACGAGAAGAGCGTGTCCTTCGGCTTCGGTTCGGGATTGGCGCGGCGACGGACCACACCCTCGAAGAAGTCGGCCAAGACTTCGAAGTCACCCGGGAACGCATCCGCCAGATCGAAGCGAAGGCTCTGCGGAAGCTCCGTCATCCCTCGCGGAGCAAGCGTCTCTCACCGTTTATCGAGAGCTGATGACGGCACGCAGGGTGGTGACGTGGGCCCACCAGGACTCGAACCTGGGCGCTTCCGGGTATGAGCCGGCTGCTCTGACCAACTGAGCTATAGGCCCCGCCGGGAGGCCTTTAGCCAACGCCGACATCCTTCGCGAGCTTTGGTTCAACCTGACCGCAGAAATGTGGCAGACTCCATGTTCCACGGGAGCACGCATGTCGGCCTCGCCGCCCCAAGATACCCAGACCCTACGCGACATCGGACGCCTCGACGATGCGCTCTATGACCTAGACTTGGAGATCGGGCATATCCGGAGACGGTACAACCGCCTCAAAGCATCGCGGGATGAGCTCCAATCACGGATGGAGACGCACACCGCCGTGCTTGGAGAGAAGCGGCGGACCGAGGGATCGCTCAACGCCCAGTACGCCAAAGTGCAACGACAGCGAGACCAAGCCCAGCGTGCGCTTGATGCCGGCACCCAAGCTGACGCAGCACAACGACAGATCGATGCCTGCACGGCCAAGATGGATGATCTGGAGACGGAGCTGTTGATGCTCATGGACGACATCGAAGAAGGCCAAGCCCACCTCAGTACGCTTCAGTCCGACCTTGCCGATGCGCAATCCGTCCTCGAAGAAGCCACGCCACCAGCGAGAGAGGCTGTCCGTGCGCTTCAAGAACGTAAGGCTGCACTCGAGTCCGAGCGAACTGGACATCACGCGGCGCTACCGGCCGACCTGCAGCGCCGGCACGACAATCTCGCCGCACGGCACCGTACGGCTATCGCATGGTTCAAGGACAATACCTGCCAGAGATGCCAGCACGGCGTCCCCCTGAAACGAGGATCTGACGCGGTCCGCGGGCTGTTGGTCCACTGTGATGGCTGTGGGCGCTGGTTGCTGCCCGCAAACGACGGCTAGAGGCGAGGGTTCGAGACGCTCATAAGCCGAGTTCTGTTCCCGAGGTCCGTTGCCGTACCTCGGGTGAAGATCATTCATCTAGGACTGCCGTTACCAACAGCCTCAAGCAACCAACCCGGGAGCATCGGACGAGCCGCCCTCAATCGCTCCCCTATTCGGTCTTGCTCCGGATGGGGTTTGCCTGGCCAACACCGTTACCGGCATTGCCGGTGCGCTCTTACCGCACCCTTTCACCCTTGCCTGCCCCGATGGGGCTCCCCTTGCGGGTCGTCTAACGACGGGCGGTCTACTCTCTGTTGCACTTTCCTCCGGGTCACCCCGACCGGGAATTACCCGGCACCCTGCCCTGTGGAGCTCGGACTTTCCTCCCGTGGACCAATGCCACCGGCGATCCTCTGAGCGCCTCGAACCGAGGCCCGGGTACCGCACCCATCACCGTCCGGCAAGTCAGGCAAAGAGGCGTTAGCCGTATTTTCCAAGGTCCACGGAGTCACAATGAGTCTGCAGAAGGATGCCCTCGCCTACCACCGAGACGGCCGCCCGGGAAAAATCGCCGTCGAGCCCACCAAGGCACTTCAAACCCAGCGCGACCTCGCCCTCGCCTACTCGCCAGGTGTGGCAGAGCCCTGCCGTGCCATCGCAGACAACCCCGATGCCGTGTTCGAGTACACCTCCAAGGGCAACCTTGTGGCCGTCATCTCCAACGGGTCAGCCGTCCTTGGCTTGGGCAACATCGGTCCACTCGCCAGCAAGCCCGTCATGGAAGGGAAAGCCAACCTGTTCAAGAAGTTTGCAGACATCGACGTGTTTGACCTCGAGCTCGATGCCAATTCTGTCGATGCCATGGTCGAAGCCGTCAAAGCGGTTGCCCCCACGTTCGGCGGCATCAACCTTGAAGACATCAAGGCCCCAGAGTGCTTTGAAGTCGAGCGGCGTCTCCAAGAGGCACTCGACATCCCGGTGTTCCATGACGACCAGCACGGCACGGCGATCATCTCGGCTGCAGCCCTCATCAACGCCTGCGAGCTTACCGATCGAAGCCTGAATGACATCACCATGGTCTTCTCGGGTGCTGGTGCAGCCGCACTCGCCTGCGCACGGCACTACGTGGGTCTCGGCGTTCGCCCCGAGAACATCGTCATGCTCGACTCCAAGGGTGTACTTCGGGCAGACCGGGAGACGCTCTTCGAAGAGCAACGCATGTTCGCCACGTCACGCGACCTCCGTACGCTTGATGATGCGATTGATGGGGCAGATGCCTTCGTCGGCCTGTCTGTCGGAGGCGTCTTGAAGCCCGAGATGATCCTCAAGATGGCCGATCGGCCCATCATCTTTGCGATGGCCAATCCCGATCCTGAGATCCCCTATGCGGTGGCGCGGGAGACCCGTCCCGATGCCATCGTTGCGACGGGACGGTCCGACCATCCCAATCAGGTCAACAACGTCCTCGGCTTTCCATTTGTGTTCCGCGGAGCACTCGACTCACGCGCCCGCAAGATCACCGAGGGCATGAAGCTCGCGGCCACCCATGCCCTCGCCCGCTTGGCACGAGAAGATGTCCCCGATGCTGTACGCCGAGCCTACGACGATGATTCTCTGGTGTTTGGACCCGATTACATCATCCCCAAGCCATTCGACCCCCGGGTTCTGACGTACGTCGCGCCAGCGGTTGCCGAGGCCGCGCATCGCGATGGCGTGGCACGGACCCCCATCGCAAATCTCAACGCCTATCAAGAGCGCCTGCATGCGCTTGTCGAGCGTGCACGTGGTCTGATGCAGCCGCTCATCTACCGCGCCCGTCGTGCGCGTAAGAAGCCCCGAATCGTGTTTCCAGACGGTGATGGCGGACAGATCCTACGCGCCGCACAGCGCGTCGCGGACGAGGGCATCTGCCAGCCCGTGCTTCTCGGCGATCCCGAACGCATTCGTGAACAGGCCAGTTCGCTGGGCCTAAGCCTCGAGGGCGTCACCATCGATCCCGCCAAGGCAGGGCCACTGTTCGATGAGCTGGCCGCGCAGCTGTGGGAAGATCGGAAGCGCATGGGGATGACCCGTGCATCGGCCATGGCCAAGCTGTCAGACCGCACCTGGTACGGCGCCATGATGGTCAAGGCTGGGCATGCGGACGGCATGGTCGGCGGCCATGGGCGGCCCTACAAGGCCACACTGAAGCCTGCGCTACGCGTATTGGGTACGGCCAAGGGCATCGACCGGGTCAGTGGCGTCTATGCCATGCTCTTCGACGACAAGAAGATCTTTTTTGGTGACTGCACGGTCAACCGCCAACCTTCTGCCGAGACGCTTGCGCAAGTTGCACTCAACACCGCCGCGGTCGCAGAGACCTTTGGTGTGACCCCCCGTGTCGCGATGCTGTCCTACAGTGACTTTGGGGAACATCACTCCGACGACGTGGTTCGAAAGATCCGACGCGCCATCGAGCATGTACGCGCCGCACGGCCAGACCTTCAGATCGAGGGTGAGATGCAGGCAGACACTGCCATCGACTGGGACAAGATGTCGGAAAGCTTCCCCTTCACGACGCTGACCGGACCGGCCAATGTGCTGGTGTTCCCGGACCTGCAGTCCGGAAATATTGCCTACAAGCTCCTCGTGAAGCTGGCCGGCGCCGAAGCCCTCGGGCCACTCTTGCCGGGTCTCGCGGCACCCGTGAGCGTCATTCCGCTTCATGCCACGGTCGACGAGATCTTCAACGTTGTGGTCTACACGGTCAACAGCGTCCTCGACAAGCGGCGGCGTTGAACCGAGCTACCGGTACACCACCCTCTGCCCGGTCGCCAATCCGAGCCCGTGCAACGCATGGGCGCTGTCGCCGATCAGGTCAAGGTAGGTCTGCTCGACATCGGCCTTCAGGCGGCCCATCTGCGACGACATGCCGCTTGCCTCGATCACGACCGCCGTACGAACCAGTTCGGCGAGTGCCCGATCGGCCACCGCACGCACCTCGGTACCCTCGGGCACCACACCCATGGCGGCCGCCAGGTGAAGCGACTCGAGCGCATGGCCCAAGAACTTCAGCCGCTGAACCGTGAGAAGTACCCCGTACTCAGGATTTTCCTGCATGGTTCGGTCGATGAGACCCACCTCTTCGCCGACGCGCCAAGAGAGAAGTTCGACCGACGCCGTCACAGCAGCTCGATCTTCGGGCGACCCAAATCCACGTCCGACCGCATAGATGGCAGCCTGCAAAACATGGGCACCACCGCAGGTCAGGGCGAACATCCCCTGCCGGTCTTTCTGGAAGGCTGCGCCGCGCTCTCGCATGGCTACAAGGCCACGCGACTGCGTGGTGAGCTCCGCCACCAACGACGACGTCAGCCCATCGATAGAGGCATCATGGCCATCGGGCGTACGCCACGTCAGTCTTGGGGGGGCCCAGGTTGCTATCGCCTGAATCGCCCATGGCGCATTGTTCCAGCTGCCCCAGCCCAACGAACCGTCGGCCAGCCATGCGTCGTAAAGTGCACCCCGGTACAAACCGCCCCATGAGGCGCGCTGCCCCTCCACCGTGACCGAAGCCGCAGGGTCTACGCCACTCTGCGCAGCCACACGCAGCACCAAGGCCGGGTGAGGTTCTACCGGACCTGCGGCATCAGACAGCGGGAAGGTCCACGCGTTGGTGCCCAACCGCTGGCCCCACGTTGCCGCCAAGTGCTCGAGGACGGGCGTACCATCCTCTAGCGAAAGGTCGGGTCCGAGTGCGACCAGAGCATGGGTCAGCTTCCATGCATGGTCACGATCGACGCCCTCGGTCCTCACGATGCCCTCGAGTACACGCGCTGCGCGCTGAACCTCATCGGTTGGCGGCACACGCCATGGGCTTGTGAGGATCTCTCGGGGTCGCTGAAGCACGGTATCCGCAGGCAATTGGCCTGCGGATGGGGACGCCTGTGGTGTGGTACAGGCGAACAGGCCCGCGAGGACCACACCCCACATCACTCGGAGGCCTCGGCCTCTTGAAGCTTCTCGAGCGCATCGAACTGAAGGATCTTTCCGTTCGTGCTCACGAACAAGAAGTCGTCCTGAACCACGGCCCGTGGCACGTCGATGGGGTAATCCACGAACCGTACTTGGAAGTCAATCTTTCCGGGCTTTTTGTACTTGATAGCCCAGCCATTGTCCGTGATGGCCCAGAGTTTGTTGCGGTCATCGAGCACGAGGTCGAACGCTTCCCAGCCACGGGGGAGCTCGCTCTTCAGCGTCGTACCCAGCCGGAACCCGTCGACCGTGTAGCTCACGGCCTCACCACGGAATCCGAGGAGCAGCTTCGAGCCGACCATGGTCGCCGTCATGGGCACACCATCCTCGATTCTCCAAGGCTCGCTGACCTCACCCGCATCGTCGATGAGGAACACCTCGTTGCCCCAGATCACGGCGTACCCCTTCTTGTGGCGCACAACATGTCCCTCGCCGCTGACCCCAGGACTGATGCCTGTCTCTGCGCCCACCTTGGAGCTGCCAAGGAATGCGCCTGCATCGCTAAACCGCTGCAAGCGGCCCGAACTGTCGAGCACGGCGATGACCTCACCGCCCTTGGACCCATGAACGACGAGGTCTACGGGGTTCACAAACCGCGCATCTTCCTCTGCAGCGCCAGAGCCTGCGACGTACCAGTCGCGTCGCTTCCCAAACCACTCATTCGAGACCACAGGAGAGGATGCCCCAATGACGAGCCGAACCGCACCGTCAGGCCCGAAGGCCTGCACGCGATTGTTGGCGGTGTCCGAGACGTAGATGTCACCATACTCGCCCATGCCGATAGAGAGTGGCTCGCCAAGGCCCTCGAGCGCGCCCTTCTCCCATCCGGATTCTCCCCAGATGTCGATAGACCGCCGCCCACCGCCCACGAGGTCGCCGTAGGCCCGGAAGTACGCCGCCTGCGACGCCAAGGTTCGTTGCTGCTTGCCCCGGGACCGAAGACTCGCCATCTCGATCGCTGGGATGGCGTTGGCATCCTTGAGCTTCATCAGTGCCTGAAGGGCCACATCATCCGGTGGCAAAGTCTGCATCCGGAAACCCGGCGCCACATCTCGCTTGACGCGTGATGCAAGCCAAGGCGAGCCGTTAGCTGCCCAGCCCATCAGCACAGCCATGGCGTCGCGGTCGCCAAACTCGGACTGGTCGATGCGGTCGAACTCTGCGATCACCGCTTCACGGTGCTTTTCCGCCGCCTTCTTTCCTGCATCGGAGTCGCGCCAGCTGTTCAACCGCTCGACGCTCGGTGGATTGGCGCCGTCGACGAAGTTGACCGCGACCTCTGCAATATAGGTGTCGTTGCGAATATACCCAGCATAGGCTTGGTCGAGCGAGATGCGCATGCTCCGCGCCTTCCCCTCGATGGGGACATCCACACGAAGAGGCCCGAGCTCTGCCGCATCGCGACAGCGTGCCTCCGCCGTGACTGGCTCCTCTCCGCCCACGTCAAGGCTGACGGTAACGGTATGGGGACGGCCGTGCTCTTTCAACGAGCGGGTGCCTTTCGTCAGGTCTCCCGGCCAGATGCTCACGCTGCTGACCTCTACGGGTCGGTCGAAGCGCACTTCAAGCCACGCCCCCTCTCCGACGCCAAGGTCACCCTCTGCCCATCCGGTCGTCAGCTGTCCGTCGAAGGCCAGCGCGGCGGTGTGCTTGACGCCGTCGTCGTCCACCAGAAACGATGATGCACTTGTCGAGCCAGCATCTGCGAGGGGCGACCACGCCAAGAGGGACAGTCCAAGGAACATTCCACGCATTCTATGTCTCCACTGATCACATCAAGACTCGAGCAACGCCCGGCCGTTCACGACGTTGTATGGCGTTGCCGCCGAGCGTGGGACACGCTGACAGCCTGTAGACATCCGTCGTCGCAGAAACCTACTTCGATTTCTGGTCGGAATCTTCTGGGAGGTCGGTGTCCTCAGGTGGTGCTTCATCGTCCGAGTCGTCCGAAGGCTCGGAGAGTAGCGTGTCCTCGGGCACCTCATCGCACCGCACGTAGACCGTCGCACACGCATCAGGCAACGTCGGCAAGAGCCCTTCGCCGGGGCACGTCTGCAGCGCCATTTCTTCGAGGCACACCTCGGCAGCAGCGGCATCAAATCGACACCCGACGCCCCAGGTGCCAATGGCCTCGGCGTTCCGCTCCTCGCAGTCTGCGTGCTCCACGATGCCCTCATAGGTGAGAATCGCCGAGTCGCCGCAGGCCAACACTTGGTCACAGTACAAGTCCGTGTACTGGGCAACGAACTCACCGCGCTCCATCCCGCATGCCGAGGAAAGACCGACCGTGAGAACCCACAGACACGCTTTGCTTGAACGCCTCACACCCGCCTCCGACCTCGTTGAGTGATGACGGAACCGTACCCGATACCGTGGCGCTTCACAACACTAGCGCCGTGGTGTCCTGCGATTACGACGCCTCGCAGACACGCTCGCAGTCTTCTGGCACCACGACCGTACCCGTCGCCGGGTCGCATCCTGCGACCTCGAGTGCATCGAGACAGGTACGGGCTGCCGAGGGGTTAAACGCACACCCTACGCTGACGACCACGTCGGTATCTTCGGCAGCACGTACACAATCCAATGGTGAGCGCCCCGCATCAACAAGGCAGGCATTGTTCAGTTCGCAGTATGCCTCGTCGTAGTCAAGCCGCCATGCGTCTTCTTGAAGGACGCAACCGGTCACCATCAAGCCAGCGATCACAGCAAGCCGGGACCGTGGACCACCGCGGGCATTCTGGCGCATCAGAGCTCCTCACAGGCATAGACCTGTGCACAGGCATCGGGGGGAATCAAGTAGTGCAGCGTCTCATCACACACGGCCTCATCCAGCTCCATCAGACAGGCTTGAGCTGCACGTCGGTCATAGTCACAGGTGTCTGGGGCGCGTCCCATCGCCTCCGCACAGTCGAGCGGCTCTAGGCCGCCAGCCTGCCGACACGCGTTGTTGCTGTCGCAGTACGCCGGCCCGTAGGCATCATCAAATTGCGCAGGCGTGGTGCACGCTACGCTGACCAATGCCCATAGTCCCATGATGCGATGGCTCATGTTTGCCCCTTCGTTCCCACCCGCTGTAGCCCGTCCCGACACGACCTCCATGTCTCAAAGAGAACTGGCCAAAAAAAAACGGCCCGACAATGTCGAGCCGTTTCATCATGCCGATGGCCGAAGCCATCATGCGTGATCACATGTCGGTGTCGTCACCCTTGTCGGTGTCGTCGCCCATGTCGGTGTCGTCACCCATGTCGGTGTCGTCGCCACCGTCGGTGTCCTCACCGCCGCCACACACGTAGACCTCGGCGCAAGCCGTAGGAAGCGTAGGGATGTTCAGGGTCTCGTCACAAGCAGCAGTCTCGATGCCGTCGAGGCATGCCTGAGCGTTGTCTGCATTGAACTCGCAGTCAGCAGGAACCTCTGCCTCCTCTGCATCGCCGTCGACGTCAGCGTTGCAGTCGATTTCCTCGAGCTCTGCAGCAACGAGGCACTCGTTGGTCTTGGCGCAGAATGCTGGGCCAAAGTCCTCAGCGAACTTGTCTTCGGTGATGCCGCAAGCAGCGAGAAGAAGGGCAGAAGCGATAACGAACTTGTTCATGATTGGTCTCCTCATGATGGGGAGACTTGAAAGGCCATCTCCCCGCATCCGGCGTTTACCGCACACAGAAACACCTGTCCACTGGATGTTGGGCCATCGTTTGTCCGTCCAATGACCCAACAATCGAAAACCCAGGTTCAAACATGGGACGCGATCGGCACGTTTTGGCAGAAAGTTAGACCCAACGTCGATCATGCTGCCTAATGCAGCGGGAGGTGTTCCTGGGGTGTATCGAACTGACCGGGCTCCCAGTGCCGCCGACATCGTGCCTCGTAAACGTCCGTTGCACCAAGGAGGACGCGCGAGTCACGATGAACGAGGCGCTGGCTACGACTTGCTGGGGCACCACAGACGGTACAGACCGCGAGCGCCTTGGTGATGGACTCTGCCACGGCCAACAAGGCTGGCATCGGGTCAAACGGACGGCCGCGGAAGTCGAGGTCGAGTCCAGCGATAATGACCCGGATACCATCCTCGGCGAGGGTCTCAGCGACGGCCACGAGGCGGTCATCAAAAAACTGTGCTTCGTCGATACCCACGACGACGGCATCCCCTACACGATCGAGAATCTGAGTGGCGTCCTTGATGGGCACACAAGGAATGCGCACATCGTTGTGGGTCACCACCTCGGTCTCGGCATACCGAGAGTCGACCGCTGGCTTAAACACAAGCACTTCTTGGCGTGCAATCCGAGCACGGTTGATGCGGCGGAGCAGCTCTTCGGTCTTGCCGGAGAACATGCATCCCGCGATCACTTCGATCCAACCAGAGCCAGCAGGGTAGAAATGCGGTGTCATACCTTCGTGTATCACAGCCTCTGCAGGCGGGTAGAGAGAGATTCATGAATCCCATGTTCACCCAATATTCGCGATGCCCCACCGAGGATGGGTGGTCGCTTCACCTGCGCAGGGAGCGGTCTCTACATCCCACCGGGTCCCCTCGCCGCCCCGTGTTGTTCGTTCCCGGACTGGGGATGAATGGCTTCATCTTCCACCATCATCCGGATGGTGCGAGCTTCGCACAGTTCTTGTCTGTACGAGGCTTTGACCCGTGGTCCCTGGACCTGCGTGGCTCCCGCTCGAGTCACCCACCGGCGGGCATCTCGCGCTGGAGCGCAACCATGGCCGACATGGCGTTCCTCGACCTCCCGTCTGCCATTCACCATATCCTGCGTGAGACCGGCTTCTCTTCGCTGGATCTGATCGGCTGCAGTCTTGGAGGAACTCTCGCCTATGCCGCACTCGGCGCTCAGTCCCTGCCGGTGCGTCGCCTCGTGACCATGGGCAGCCCACTGCGATGGACCGCACGCACGAGTCTCGTCCGAAGCTATGCGCGGGTGGGCACGCTGCTGTCGCGACTGCCTATCCCCGGAACGCGTGCCGCAGCGTCATGGATGCTTCCCGCGGTTCGTCGCATCGCGCCAGACCTGCTCGCCGTCTACCTCAATCCACGCCTTACCAATTGCCGCGATGCCGCCACCTTGACCCGCACCATCGAAGATCCGGTACCCGACCTCCACCGCACGCTCTCGCGGTGGATTCTAGAGACCGACCTCGTGCTCGACGGCCACCATGTCACGGGCCGCCTCGGGTCCTTTTGCGGCGATACGGCCATCGTGACCGCCACCGGTGATGGCATCTGCCCGCCAGACGCGTCACGCAGTGCCCATGGCCACCTCGGCGGTCGAACCACCGACATTGAAGTCGACCACCCGACAGAGCGTGTGAGTCACGTCGACCTGTTCATCTCCCGACATGCGCACACGGCCACGTTCGCGCCCATTGCAGGTTTCTTAAGGGCCTAAGCGTCGGCGGTGTCTCCGCCGCCGCGCAGCAACAATAGGGCCTCGGCGATACGACGCGCTACGTCCGGCTCCTCCTCTTCGACCACCAAGGACATCGCGCGCTCGAGCCGCAGGATCGCGCGTGCCACCTCGCCAGCCTGGCGGTCGAGCTGGGCGCCGATCCACAACGCGTGGGTCAGCGTCTGTGGGTCGTGCACCTCAAGCTCGAGCAACGCATCGAGCACCACGGAGGCCTCTGCCTGCTTCTTCTGATCGAGTAAACGCAGCACGGTAAGCAACAGCACCTGATGGCGGTGATCTTCATCGTAGAAGTCTCGACCAAGCGCGGCCTCAAGTAGGGCATCGCCATGGTCGAACCAGCGGCTGTCATAGGCCACCTCGGCCATCGCCCAATACACCTCGCCCTCACCCACGGGTGCACCGGTCATGCTCGAGACGTCGAACGCCGCCCGTGCGAGCTCCAGTGCCCACGACACGGCACCCGCCTCTCCCGTCTGAGCACCCCATTCGAGGGCACACAAGCCCATCCACGCCGGATTGCGACGCTGCGCCATGGCCGGAGATTGCGCGATAGCCGCAAAGTCTACCTGCTCCAGCACCGCCTTCACACGCGCATAGTGCTGCACACGATCGGCCTCATTGGGCACCATGGCAGGCAAGATGCGCAGCACCCCCGCGCGCACCTGATCATGCCCCGGAACCGCCCCGAGTTCCTCTAGGCACTCGACACGCCGATCTCGACACCAGTCAACGAGCTCATGGGCATCGGCACCCGGCGTAAGCGACGTCAGTCTCGACACGAAACTCGCACGATCTTCGCTACTCAGCGGCATGGCATCACTCCTGGCGGGCCGCGTAACGCCGCACAGAGGGTTCCGTCGTCACCTTTCCTGTCGAATCTGGATCCCGCATCAAAAACGTCTCAATCCACCGCATTCTCATCCGATGTAGAGCCCGAGCCTTCCACTTCCTCCGGGGGATAACGTGGCTAATACCGGAAACTCACCCAACATTCTTCAGTTTCGGCGCGCAATATCCACTGAAGATCTCGGCCCCATTGTCGCGCGGACTATCCGTTTTCTCCAGCACAATCCCCGTGGTGCGTCGCGGGTGGACATCCTCGCGGCCATGCAGCTGCAGCCACAGCTCTGGAACAGCTTGAGAACCGGACTCGAACAGTCCGGGGAAGTCGTGAGTCTCGGTCGAGGCCCAGGCCTGCGGCACGTACACATCGAACACGCCGATCACGAGCAGCTCCAAGCCCAGAAACAAAACCAAGGCCGTGCACGCATCGCTCAGCTTGCCCAAGCACGGCGCGCGCTGGTCGCCGTACTTCAAGAAAACGACAGCATCAATAGCGCCGAAGCACAGGCCGCTACGGGCTTACCCGCAGACCCGGTTCGCAGGTTGCTCCTCGAGTTGGTTCGAAGAGGACGCGTGGAACGCGCGGGTCTGAAGCGCAGTACGCGCTACCGCTGGATTGGCTGACGCGCCTCAATCCCGGGCGAGACGGAAGCCGAGCCCACCCCAACGCGCATCACGCCGCTGACTCGACATGGCCTTGGCCCAGCAGGCGAGCGACGGCTGGTCGTAGCTACCAGGATGGTAAAACTGCTCGGAGCCGCTCTGCTCTCCTACCCACTCGGCCACGTTACCCGCGAGGTCGTAGATGCCTTCAGGCGTGCAGTCCTTCGCGTAGAGGCCGACCGCACAGGGCCGCATGAGCACTTCTTCTTTGGAGTTGGTGTTGCCCTCTCCGAATGGCGAGCCCCATGGGTACGGTCGCTTTTCGGCGCCACGTACGGCGCGCACCCGCTCGTACCAGCGTGGGAGTCGGGCACTGCTGCCCGCCGCAAAGGCCTCTGCTTCGTAGTAAGTCACGCCAACGACTGGCTGGTTGTCGACGAGAAAGTCATCAACGCCATCGCGCTTTGCGAGCTCTGGCCAGGTGTCAGCGGTCGCGTTGCGCCACGCGAGCCCCTCTGCGCTCCAGTTGGCGTCGTCGTTGTAGCCACCCGAGGCGACAAAGGACTGAAACTCTCGGTTCGTCACGAGGTGCCGCCCAAGACGTACCGTCTCTCCAGACTTGAGCTCCACTGCAGCCCAGTAGCCCTCATCGGTGGGTGACAAGAGCCGGGGATCCCCGAGTCCACCCAGCTGAACGCCCATCCAGAGACGCGCCCGTGGCTCCCCCCAACCCCCACTGACGAGCGCTGCAAGCCGCTCGGCCCAGTGACCGCGCACGGCGTCATCTGCTGTGGCGATGGCAGCTTCGAAGGCCTCTTGGCGCGATGACGCCGTCAACGCCACGGCGAGTTCTTCATCGCTCAACTTGGCCAATGCTTGCAGGGTCAGGGTGTCCACACGCGCCTCCGCTGGTCGGACAGTCCCCTAACGCTGAGTGACCGGTCCGGTCCACGCGTTCGGCGCATCCACCGACGGTCAGACGGTAGAACCGTTCTTTTTCACGAACGACCAGACGTCGCGGTCCACGACGAAGCGAACGAGCGATGGCACCCACCGACTCAACCAATAGATGGCCCAGGAATCGATGCCGATCATCGAGGTGTAGGCGCCCTTCGCGATCGCGGCGAGGAGCGTAGCAGCGACCTGGTCGGGTGTAAATTGGCGGCTCTGACCCTCAATCGCCCACGTCAGTTCGGGCTTGGACTCGTTCTCCGTCGCGAGGCCCGGGGTATCGGTCGTGGGGGGATAGAACACATTGACGCCGACATTGTACGGCAGCATCTCCTGCCGCAGTCCATCCGCAAACCCGACGATGGCGTACTTGCTCGCGCTGTACGCGGCGTAGCCGTAGATGCTCATGAAGCCAAGCATTGAGGTGACGAGCGAGATGGTGCCCGACTTCCGCTGCTTAAAGTGAGGAACAAGCGCCCGCGTCACATGCAGGTGGCCAAAGAAGTTGGTGTCCATCATCTGACGAAACGTCTCCACGGACATGTCGGATACGGCACCACAGCGGGCGAATCCGCTGTTGCAGATCAGCACGTCGACGTGGCCGAGGTCTGCGAGAACCGACGCGACCATTGCGGTCACGGCCTCCTCGTTGGTCACGTCGACACTGTAGGCAACGTGCCCGCCCTCACCGATACCGTTCAGCTCGGCGAGGGTGGCGTCGAGACGGGCCTGGTTCCGCGCGACGATCGCCACGCGCCCGCCCTCACGGGCCACCTGAAGCGCTGCCGACCGACCAATACCGCTCGACCCACCCGTGATCACCACATGCTTTCCGGTGTAAAACCCCACATCGCCCCCTGTTGGCTGGTGTCGCCCGTAGCCCATTCTCGTGCCGAAGACGACGTCAGAACGCCTCGACAATCCGCACGGAGTCGCCTGTCGCCCGAATATCGATCAGCGCCGTCGCAGGAAAACGGCGCGCGATGAGTCTGCCACCGTCATCGATGAGCTCATCGAACCCGAGGTCTGCCACCGAGAGCTCGGTGTCGAACCCTGTCTCGATCACGATGTCGTAGGGACCAAACGCCGGCAACGCCAAGCGGAGATCTCCCGTGGTGTTGATGACCACGGTGGCATCTTCATAGGGCCAGAGCTCAAGGTCGATCCCCCCGGCCCCGACCTCTGCATCGAGCTCGCCGCGAAGGAAGGAGTTCCAGATTCGGTTTACATCGACCACATGGGTACCTTCGACATCGGTCGCGGTGAAGTCGCCCCGTTCGGTGGACACATCGAGGTTCAGCAACAGAGGCACATCCGCGTCGAGCGTCACCCCGGCCTGGGTGAACTGGGACCGTGCGTCGATCGTGACGACATTGTTCTCTTCGGCGAACGTCACGCTCGTGCCATCGCGCCGCTCTTCTGCCTTGTCCTTCCCCATGGCCCTGCCGAAGCGGTCCGCTTCCACGAACACCGCATCCCGGCCCGTTCGACCATCAACCTCCACGTCGCCACGGTCGGATCGGATCGTGAGCGATTGGGCACCGGGAAGCGATTCCCATGTCTCGGTCGCGCGAGACTCCACGCATGCCGAAGTCAGGACGACAAGGGCAGGAACGACAAGCCGAGTGAACATGGCACCTCCATTGACATTGGGGCCGGCGGCAATATACCTCGTCGCGCCGTGCCCCCGTAGCTCAGCTGGATAGAGCAGCTGATTCCTAATCAGCAGGCCGCACGTTCGAACCGTGTCGGGGGTGCCACCCCATCTTTGGGCTGCAGCGCACAAACCGTCCAGCGAGTCAGAAACATAGGCCAGATTCAAAGGACATTCCTAGGCTTGTTGGGCCTTGCATCTGCGCCATCAGCGGTGTATTGGCCGCGTCCTCGGTGTCATCGGCGTCCAGCCGCATTCCCTTCTATTGGGTCTTCCTGACCCCCCTCGGAGAACCATCCATGGCACGTTTTGAGACCGTCACCGCCGCGGTGCTGGGCATCAGCGAGCACTACCCCAAGAATGGGTACACCTTCCAAAACATGAAGGGCGAAGAGTCGTTCTACCTGTATTCGGACGTGGCGAAGGAGTGCCGCCGCCGCGCGGCCGCCATGTACGACATGGGCCTCAAGAAGGGCGACCGGGTGGGCTTGATCGTGATTGAGCCCGAGGACTTCGTGCTCACCTTCCTCGCGGCGCTCTGCGCGGGCATCGTTCCCGTGCCGCTCTACCCACCGATGTCGTTTGGCGCGCTCGATGCCTATGTGGAGCGTACGGCGCGCGTCCTCGAGCTGTCGTCCACACGCATTCTGTTCGCCTCCTCCCGTCTACAGAACATCCTCTGGAGTCTTGTGGACAAGGTCCCGACGCTCGAGAAGCTCGTCAAGGTCGAAGAAGTTCAAGGGTCTGACACCCCGCACACCCTCCCCGAGATTGCGCCCGACGACATCGCATTCCTGCAGTACACCTCGGGCTCGACCTCGGACCCCAAAGGCGTGATCGTGACCCACGGGTCGCTCATCGCCAACTGCAGCTCGATCATCTACGACGGCATCCATGCAGACCCCAACGTCGACCTCGGCGTGAGCTGGCTGCCGCTCTACCACGACATGGGCCTCATCGGCTTCGTGATCGCGACCATCACCAGCGGACTCGGCTCGGTGTTCATCCCCACGATGCGCTTCATCAAGAAGCCGAGCGTCTGGATGGACACCATGCATCGCCACCGTGGGACCATCACCTTCGCGCCTAACTTTGCCTACGCGCTGGCCGTGAGAAAGGTCAAGCCAAAGGACCTCGAGACGTGGGACCTGTCCTGCTGCCGCGTACTCGGCTGCGGCGCAGAGCCCATTCAGGCCTCCACCATGAACGCCTTCCTCGACCTGTTCGGGGAGCACTGCCAGCTCCCACGGACGAGCATCCTGCCGGCATACGGCATGGCTGAAGCCACCCTCGCCATGAGCTTCAAACCCGTCGACAAGGTCTACAGCAGCCGACTTGTCGACGCCGAGACCTTCGGTGGAGAAGGCCGTGTCGCCGATCCCGTCGAGGGTAGCCCCGTGTTCGAGCACGTATCTTGCGGCCCCACCTTCCCTGGGCACGACCTCGCCGCGTTCGATGACGACGGCGCGCGACTGCCAGAGGGCGTAGAGGGCGAGCTCTGCTTCAAGGGTCCGAGCGTCACCCGCGGATACTTCGAGAATGACGAGGCCACCCGCGCCGCATACCGAGAAGACGGCTGGCTCAAGACCGGAGACCTCGGCTACGTCCTCGATAACGAAGTCTATGTGACCGGTCGTATCAAGGACCTCATCATCCTCAATGGTCGGAACCTCCATCCGCAAGCTATCGAGTGGCACGCCGCCGAGGTGAACGGCGTGCGAAAGGGCAACGTGGTGGCCTTTAGCCGTCCCGGCGCGTCTAGCGAGGAGCTCGTGCTCGTGCTCGAGACCCGAGAGACAGAACACGACGACATCATCGCTGGCGTCAAGAAGGCCGTCCGCAAAGAGATTGGTCTTCCACCGGCCGATGTCATCTGCCTTCCACCCGGCAGCTTGCCCAAGACCTCCTCTGGAAAGCTGCAGCGGCGTAAGACGCGTTCCCAGTACCTCGCCGGTCGACTTGGCGTGGAGGGCACGCGAACCATGGGCGCCGAGGGAAGCACCCTCACCGTGGCGAAACACGTGGCTGCATCCCTATGGACAAGAGCGAAATCCAGCATTCTCGGAAGCTGAACCGAGCACAACACGACCCTGCCCTCTGCAGGCCGGACGAGGTGAATGTGAGCGCCATTGCAATCGTGGGAATGGGATGCCGCTTCGGCGGCGCCAACAGCCTTCCGGAATTCTGGAACCTCCTTCGCGAGGGCCGTGATGCCTTCACGCCCATCCCCGAAGATCGTTGGCATCACGAGGCCTTTCTCTCGGACCGAAGCCGTGATGCAGACAAGACGCATGCACCCGCCGGGTCGTTCGTTGACGACGTTCGTGAGTTCCCCGCGCTCACGCTCGGCATTCCCCCACGGCGTGTCGAGGTCATGGACCCGCAGCAGCGCTTCACCCTCTGGACCGCCATCGAGGCGATTGAGGACGCTGGATACACGGCCGCCGACCTCCCAGACCGCACCGGTGTGTACGTCGGCCTGACCGCGATGGAGTACCGCGTCTTGTCGTCTGGCCGTATCGTCGCGGGCATGATGGCGACAGGGCAGCTTGGTGACCCCGTTGACGACGTCAATGGCCTCGCGAATGCCGTCAAGAACCTCTCCCCGCCACGACCGTTTACGGCGCCGGGAACCCTCGGGAACATGAGCGCGGCTATCGTCGCTCAAGAGCTCAACCTCAAGGGGCCTGCCTACACGACAGACGCGGCCTGTGCATCGGCCATGATCGCCATGGCAGATGCCGTGGCGCAGCTTCGCGCCGGTCAGATCGACGCCGCACTCGCAGGGGGCGCCTACCTTCAGCTCACGCCAGAGCATTATGTCGCCTTCACGCGCGTGGGCGCCATCTCGAAGCAAGGGCGCTGCCTTCCCTTCTCCGTCGGTGCAGATGGCTTCGTGCAGGGCGATGGCGTCGGCATGGTGCTGCTCAAGCGACTGGATGATGCGGTGCGCGACAACGACCGCATTTACGCCGTGCTCCACGGCATCGCGATCAACAATGATGGTCGTGGTGATGGTCCGATGGCACCACGCAGCGAAGGCCAGCAAGCGGTCGTTCGCGATGCATGGCGCAATGCCGGCAAGTCCCCCGAGCGGGCGACGCACATCGAAGCGCACGGCACGGGCACCTCGGTCGGCGATGTGACCGAGCTCACGGCACTCCTCGAATCCTTGCAGCCTTCTCCGCCCTCGTTGGCCATCGGTTCGTCCAAGGCCAACATCGGGCACAGCATGTCCGCTGCGGGCATCGCGGGCATCATCAAGGCCGCACTGTCCATTCATCACCGCACCATCCCACCTCTCGCAGGATTCTCCGAGGCCAAGCCCGAGCTTCCGCTTGAGGGCACGGGCATCCGGTTCCCCACCACCGCAGAGGCGTGGGACGACCCCGACCGCCTGACCGGCATCTCGAGCTTCGGCTTTGGCGGCACAAATGGCCACGCCGTCATGGGTGCTGCCCCAGAGGTCACGCCAGAGACGCCTCTGGATCAACTCGAGCTCGTCACCATTTCGGCTGGGTCCCAAGACGACCTCCGACAGTTCGCAGCACGGCTTGCCGCGTCGGTCCGTGACATGGGCAACGTCAGCGTCGCCTCGATCTCCCGAACACTCGCGGGTCGACGCCCGCTTCCCGTCCGCGCCGCTCTCGTGGCACGACGCATCGATGTGCTCCTTCAGCAGCTCGACGCGATTGCCAACGACACCGACATCGAGGGCGTGTTTCGCGGGACAGCCGCGCACGGAGACCCACGGCTCGCCTTCTTGTTCCCCGGCCAAGGAAGCCAGCGAACAGGGATGCTTCGGAGTCTACGCACGCGTTTTCCGATCGTCGCCGCGACCTTTGACGAGATGGCCGACGCCCTCGCGGGTGAGACGTCTGCGACCCTTCAAGAGCTTCTCTACCCCGAGCTCCGCTCCGAAGCGGTCGACGATGACCAGGCAAGCCGTGAGCTGACCGCGACTGAGAACTGTCAACCCACGCTGCTCGCGGCCGGGGTCGCACTCGATGCGCTCTTGCAACGTGTAGGAGTTCGCCCCACCGTAGTCACGGGCCACAGCCTCGGTGAGTTTACGGCTGCTGCAACCGCGGGCGTGGTGTCCCCCGTCGAAGCCGCGCGATTCGTCGCCCGTCGCGGACGCGCCATGGCGGGTGTGAGCGGCGACCATGGCACCATGGCTGCCATTCTTGCGCCGGCGAGCGACGTGCAGACGCACCTCGAAGACGGCGTGGTGATCGCCAACCACAACCACCCCCGCCAAGTCGTGATCTCCGGTGCCACTGAGGCGGTACATCGCTGCAGTGCCCGTGCCGAGAATGCTGGTCTGACGGTCAAGCCGTTGGTGGTCAGCCATGGCTTCCACAGCCCCGTCTTGGGTGACCTCGATAGTGCCTCGCTCGTGGAGGAGATGACCTTCTCCGACAGCGACATCACCGTCGCGAGTGGCATCGACCCCATGCCCTACCGCGACGCCAGCCACGCACGCGACGTGTTCTCCAGGCATGCCACCTCGCCCGTTCACTTTACGCGAGCCCTTCAGCAGTGTGTAGAGGAAGGCGCCGACCTCTTCTTGCAGGTGGGGGCGGGCGGGCCGCTCGCCAGCTTTGCCCGCGGCACACTGGAGCCCGGCCATCGTGGCGTCTACACCCTCGCGGGACGTGATGACACCGACGACGGTGCCAGCCTCTTGGCCACGCTGGGCCAGCTCTGGTGCGCCGGTGTCACCTTGAAGCTCGACACGATCACGGCCGACGCTCCACTCGTGACCCTCCCCCCCTCGAGCCTTCCGACCGAGACCTACTGGATTCTCAATCCTGCGCGCCCTCGAACCCTCAAGCTCGATGGCGTCACGGTCTCTGCGCGCGCGGCAACACCCATCGTAGAAGCCGAGCCCGAGCCGGTGACAGCGCCTGCCGAAGATGAAACGCCTGCCCGGGTTCTTGCGGTCATCTCTCGCGTCAGCGCTTACCCGCTCGGAAGCCTTCGCGACTCGCTTCGCCTCATGGAAGATCTTGGCTTCGATTCCATTATGGTCGGCGACCTCTCCGCAGGGCTGGCTGAAGCCTTCCCGGGCCTCGGCGGACTCCCGCAAGAGCTCTTCATCGACAGCCCCACGGTCGGCGATATCATTGCATTTGTGGCCTCTGGGGGGTCCACCGAAGACACCATCGACGACAATGCACCGCTCACCCGCCGGCAAGTCGTATGGGCATCGGCCGACCTTCCTGACCTCCCCGGGCGTGACCTGCCAGCAGACGATGTCGTCGTCACTGGCGCTAACCCTGATGATGCGCGCAGTTTGGCAGACGCGCTTCAGAGTGAGGGCGTCACGGTCACATGCGTCGCACCCACCGATGCCGCCGCGGTGACACGCGCCACCTGCCTCTTCTGGGTCGGCCCCACGGACGTCCCCTCCGTCGAAGACGTCCAAGCGGGACGTGCAAGCTGGCCCGACGAAGCTGCAGACCTTCTCGCAGTCCTCGCGGCATGGGATCAACGCGACCAACATGCCGATGTGGTCGTGGTGTCTGACGCCGGCAACCCCTGGCGCGGTGGACTTGAAGGCGCCGCGCGTGCCATGGCGAGAGAGTGGTCAGCTCATGTGGTCAAGCACGTCACCCTTGACGGTGTCACGGCTGCAGCCTCGGCACCGGCACTCCTCGATGAGCTCGCCTCTGCAGACAGAACTGTGGATATTCGACTTTCCGCGGACGGTCGTGGCGTTCAGACACTCGTGCAACCCGATGACCGAGAGGCCGAGGATGTCCCCGAGGACATTATTCCAGAGCACATCGCTATCTCTGGCGGTTCACGCGGCATTGGCCTCGCGCTCGGCCTACGATTGGCGAGCCTCGGGCATGAGATCACATTGATCTCCCGTTCGGTCCCATCCGACGACGTGGCGGCTACCATCGCAGCCTTCCCTCACGTCACGGCCATTCAAGCCGATGTGACCGACCGAGCCGTCCTCACCCAAGCCTTGCACGGCCGCAACATCACGGCCGTTGTGCATGCAGCGGGTGTGCTCGCAGACGGTCCTGTCGGCAGTGTCGACCCCGTCGCCGGCGTACTGGCGCGACGGGTGAAGGCCGAAGGCTGGCTCAACCTCCTGCACGCCACAGGCGCCACCTGCCGCCACGCGTGTGCCATCGGTTCGTGGGCCGGCGCGCTCGGCAATCGGCATCAAGCCCACTATGCCGCAGCGAACGCGCTCCTCACCACCATCGCAGCAGAAGCCCCTTCCCACATCCGAGTGGGCATTGGCCAGTTTGGCCCTTGGACAGATTCGGAGATGGTGCGGACCATTCCCGAGCCCATGCAGCGAGCCATGCGGGCTGAGGGCGTCGATTTTGTTGGTGAGGAAGCTGGCCTCGATGCCCTCGTCACGGATCTCTTTGAGGGTTCGGGTTCGGTGATCTGGGGACGACGGCTCCCGGAGCGTACGACACGACGCGAGGTCACGGTCACCCTGTCTCCAGAGCAGGATCCCTACCTTGTCGACCATGCCATCGAGGGCACACCGATCCTCCCCTTAGCGGGTGCGACAGACCTCATGGCGTGGGCTGCCAGTCAGGACGGACCCTTCGAGATCTCGGATGTGACGCTGTTCAAGGGCATCACGGTCCCCGAAGAAGTCTTGCTGACCCTTCGTATCGACGGTCAGCGCGCCGCACTCCATGTGGGCCCAGAGCGCGCCCTCGCCTACACGGCGACCGTACGACCCGCCACTGCCCACGACGTGCCTGCAGCACTGAACGGAGGCGAGGCGCCCGATGTCACGCTCGAGGACTTCTACGGTGGCATCACCTTCCATGGCCCTCTCCTTCATGGCATTACAGCCGTTGGTGGTATGCTGCCCGACGGCGTTCATGGCACCGTACGCGCAGGACGCCCGTCCGACTGGACACCCACAACGTCCCGTGATCACTTCACGGTCGATCCGCTCGCACTCGACAGCGTCATGCAGCTCGCAGCGCTGGTTGCTTGGCAGCGTACCCAGCGGGCCGGAACGCCCGTGAGCATTGGGCGACTCGTTCAGGTCCGCCCCACCACACCCGGCGAGTTGCTCACGGCCGAAGCACACTTCGATGGTTCCGAAATCGATGATGCCACCTCGGACCGTTTCAGCGCTACGCTCATCCTCCGTGATGGTCACGGCCACGTCGTGATGTTTGCCGAGGACGTCGTCGCTGAGCTCCGCACGTCCGAGCCGACCACGTCTCCCGAAGAGGGCTACACGGCATCTCCAGAAGACCTCGATGCGGCTCACTTCCCCGAGGCTCAAGACCTGCGCATGCGCTTGGACGGCCTCGGTATGATGGGCTTGGACAATCCGTACTTCCACGTCCATCAGGGCACGGCCCGCGACGTCACGATGGTCGATGGGCGTGAGCTCATCAACTACAGTTCGTACAATTACCTGGGTCTTTCGGGTGACCCCCGGGTCCTCGCAGAGGTCAATGAAGCCGTCGCTCAATACGGCACCTCGGTGAGCGCCAGCCGGGTCGCGAGCGGCGAGCGGCCCTTCCATGGGGAGCTTGAGGCCATGCTCGCCAAGGCACAAGGCCAAGAAGACGCGCTGCTGTTCACCGCTGGGCACGCCACAAACGTCACGACCATTGGGCACCTCATGGGTCCCGACGACCTGATCCTCCACGATGAGTACATTCACGACTCGGCGCTTCAAGGCATCAAGCTCTCCGGTGCGCAGCGACGGAGCTTCAGGCACGAGGACCCCACCCACCTCGAGGAACAGCTCAGATTGCTTCGGCCGCACTACAAGCGCTGCCTGATCATCGTCGAGGGTGTCTACTCGATGGACGGCGATATCTGCGAGCTGCCCGCCTACGTCGCACTCAAGAAGAAGTGGGGCTGTCTCCTCATGGTCGACGAAGCCCACAGCTTTGGTGTGGTTGGCCCCACAGGGTGTGGCGTGGCCGAGCACTTTGGCATCGACGGACGTGAAGTCGATATCTGGATGGGTACCCTCTCCAAGTCCCTGGCCAGCTGTGGCGGCTGGATCGCCGCAAGTCATGCGATGATCACCTACCTTCGGTATACGGCCCCAGGCTTCGTCTACTCTGCAGGTCTCACTGCTGCGAACGGTGTCGCGGCGCTCGCCTCGCTCCGCTTCATGCTCGAGGAGCCCGAGCGCGTACAGAAGATTCAGTCCAACGCGGCCTTCTTCCACAAGGAACTCACCGACCGAGGGCAGGACACGGGGCCAGCCCTCGGTGGGTCCGGCGTTGTACCTGTCATTACCGGCAACTCCATGCACGCACTGGTCCTCTCGCAGCGACTCGTTCAGCAGGGCATCAACGTGCAGCCCATCGTCTACCCTGCCGTGCCCGACGATGCCTCGCGTCTCCGGTTCTTCCTGTCGTCGACCCACTCCGAGGACCAGCTCCGGCGAACGGCGATCGCCGTGGCCGAGACCCTCGCGGCCGTACGTGAGGAATTCCCGGTCCCAGAATAAGCCGAAGCGTCGCTGGGTGTCCGCCGCCGCTCATCCCGTCGGGTACGCGGTTGACGGCATCCGTCCGCCGTGGCACGTTAGGGCGCGTCTACTGGGGTTCTTATGCCAGCTACAGCTCTTCCGTTCCGTCTCGCGGCCCTCTCCCTGATGTTCGGGTTGTCGGCCTGCCTTCAGGAAGTCAACATCGGCGAAATTGACCGATTCGAAGCACCAGAGCCCGACAATACCCCTGCCGACTGGGGCTCATGGATGTCCATGGACGTGACGCCAGACGGTCAGCGGCTCGCACTCGCCTACTACATGAGAGACGAAGGCGCGCTCGGCTTCGCGACCGGAACGCCAGCCGAAGATGGCTCGGTCTCCTGGTTCCATGAACGCGTCGACGGCTTCGTCGACGAGTTTGGTCGTCCCGTGGGTGATCGCGGCAAGTACGCCAGCATGAAGGTCGCCCCCGACGGCACGGTCTGGATCGCCTACCACCAATCTGACAAGTCCGGTCTCTTTGTGGCTCACCGCAAGGGCGGCGTTCGGTCTTGGGAAGTCTACACCGTCATCGACAAGACGGGTTCCGAGGGCGGCCCCGGTCAGTGGGCCAGTCTCGACCTCGATGCGAATGGCCAGCCCGTCGTCGCCTCCTACAATGGCACCGACGGCACCCTCCAGCTCTCTCGTCCGACTGCACTGGAGCAGGTGGATTACACCCAGTGGACCACCACCACCATCGCCGAAGGCCAGCCGTTTACCGGCGTCGATGCCAAGGGCGAGGCGATTGAGCGGCCCGCAGATGTGGGCCAGTACGCCAAGCTGCTGATCCAGGGTACGACCGAGTACATCGCCTATTACGACGCTGCACAGCAACGTCTTGGACTCCTCGAAGGGAGCGCTGGTGCGTACAACCAGACCTGGGTGTCCCCCGAGGGCACCAACATGGGCACCTGGCCGAGCCTACTGCTTGACGGTGGGACCGTCATCATCGGATTTCAGGACGTGTCCAACCAAGATCTCGTGATCGCATCTCGCGGTACGGGCGGGTTCACGCTTGAGATTGCAGATGCAGGCGCCTACCGCGGTGCCGATGTGGCGCTCGCACCACGAAACGGCACCATCGGGGCACTCTACTTCGATGGACAGAACAACGACCTTCGTTACGCCGAGAAGTCTGGAACGGTGTGGGTCACGTCGCTCGTCCATGGTGATGGCGCCGCGGCCGGCTTCCACAACGAGGTGGTGCGCGTCGGCGAGATCTGGTGGGCAGGCACCTACGACTACGCCACCCGCCAGCCCTTCTTCACGACCTTCTAGAGGGCGCGGGGTGCGCTAGAGCCACCCCATGGCCCAGGCCGCCACTGCACCGAGCAGCAACACGCTGACCACGGCGGCGGCGCCCCATGCGGCTATGCGCCACCATGAGCGACCGGGTGTTCGTCGGTTGTGCTTGGAGATCGTGCCACCGCCCACGCGAATCCGGGCAAGCGCCCCACGCGTACGTGCTCGGTCAATGCCATCGTCCACGGCCCACGGCCGCGCTGCGCGTCCTGGGTGTGACTGTGCCGCACGCCGCGTATCCGACAGCAAGCCGATGGACTGAAGCTGTCCGTTGGGAAGCCCGAGAAAGACCTCATCCAACGAGGCCGCCAACGCCTCGACTTCCTTCCCTATGGTGACCTCTCCCAACATCGCTGCGTCATCGATGCCCTTGACCTGAAACGACCGCGGCGATGTCTGGATGATCGCTGCAGCGCCGTGCAATCCAATCGCCTCCCGAAGGGCATGTTCGGTGCCCAACGACGTGGGCGCAGACAGCTGGTCCATGTTCTCGGATACGGGGAAGAGCCCCTTGGCCGTACTCACCCACCAAAAGCCACGTACCGACCAATGAATCGCAGTGGGTACCGTGCCGATAGCCAACTGTCGTGGTGAGGTCAGTGCATAGGCATCGAGCAGCGCCACCGTTTGCTGCGACGTCGCGAGAGCGACAACACCATCTGGATTCGCCGCGACATCGACAATGCCTGCGAGGTCGACCCGGCCGACCACGTGCCGTTGACGAATCACACGAAGGCCCCCCATGCAAAGCACCACCGCGCCATCACGCAGTGCAAGCACACGCTTCCCCGAGCTGTCGAGCGGCATCGACCAGATCTTGCCACCGTCCTTGGCCTCAAGGCTGGTCAGCGAACCTCTCGCATCGAGAACCCACACGCAGTCCTCACCCACGGCGATATCGGCGACACGGTCTCCTGCGCGCCACGTCCATTGTGGCACCAGCTGATCGGCGGTCCACGCCAAGACATCGGGACCATCTGACCGGACGACGAGCGTACGTCCCACCGCCAGCGCGCCTCGCCGGGTTTCATCTGTCGCCGGACGGCCCGTTCGTCGCATCAAGACTCCCCAAGTGGTCTGTCCTCGTCATCCTCCACCACAAATGCCGCGGGGGGAACCTCTGGCGGATCAAGGGGGGACCCCTCCATGCCAATGAGGCCCTCCAATACTGCCATTGCGTCAAATGTGATCTCTTCCTCGGGCATCGCCGGATCGAAGGCAGAGAGTGCGGCGAGCGGTTCAGGAGGTGCATCGTCCACGTGCGACACGCTACCCTCGGAATCCGTCGAGCCCATTCCCTCCTGACCCGAGTGCGAAGCCACCCAGGCCACGAGGCGTCCATCGCCATCTCCGGCGCGAGACCGTCGCACGCCGGGTGTGGGCATCATGCGTATCCGAGCAGTCCTGTCCTGGGATTCACCGTCCAACATCACTGGAGTGATGTCTGTCAGTGACACATCGGGCTCGGGCGCCCACTGCAGAAAGGAGCGTGCACACGTCACTGACGCATGGCCAGCGAGCGATGAGATCACATCAAGACTGCCCTGGTCGCTATCCAAGCGTGTGGCATCCAGACCACGCCGTGTGAGCACCTCGAGGACGAGCGACTGCACCTCACGCCGAACGCGTTGCTGCCCTTCAAGATCCACTTCGTCGCCACCGGACCGTTCGGTGTCTGAAGTCTGCTGACCGGTTTCGATGCCACCGAGCTGACGCCACCACGACGCAGCTTCTGCTGCCACGTCACGCGCCCCGTTGAGATGGAGGGCCTCCGCGACAAGGCCCACCATGCGTCGCAGCTCTGGCGACGAAGCAGATGGGCCCATTCGTCTCCATCCCACCTCGCACGCTACGAGCGCCACATCGGCATCTCGTGTGAGCAGGGCCGAATCGGCCAGCAACACCATCGCGAGGCCCAAGCCCGGCAGATGATGCTGGTCCAATAGAATCTGGGCCGCACCGAGAACTACCCGCTCTTCGGTCGCGCCGCGGGCGAGTGCACGACGGGAGATGCCCAGAAGCGCAAAGGCCACCGTGGTGGCATCTCGCCCCGCTTGCGCCAACTCGAAGCTTCGCCGGCTGAGTGTCTCGGCCTCCCGTACATCGTCGCTCACATCTGCGAGGCCAAGCAGCACACGGGCCAACAACACGGGATGTGTCGTTGCAACCAGCATGCGTTGCGCGGCCCGAAGATGTTGGGCCACCGTCTGCAGATCGCCGCGCGCCGCCGCCACTTCTGCGCACATGATCAAGACTTCAGCCTCACCTTCTGGACACGTCGCGTCTTGGTACCCCTCGCGCGCTCCGTGTAGACACGCCTCTGCGGCGTCGAGATCCCCACGCAGAAAGGCCAGTCGGCCACGCACCGCAAGCACGTCTGCACCCACGTCTTCGCCGAGCCGGCTCGCAAGCGCCTCTGCGTTGCTCCAGGTGACCATCACCCCCTCGTCCCGCCCCAAGCGTTGGTGGACCTCCCCCAATAGCGTGAGGGCAGCCAGCGAACCGGCATCTGCCCAGTGCGTGGTGGCAGGCTCGAGTTGCGACGCACGGCCATACGCTGCGAGCGAGCGCTCTAGGTAGGCTATCGCTGATGTGGGCTCTCCTGATCGTATCGAGAGCTCGGCCAGCGCACGAAGCGCGTGCCCCTTGATCAGGGGCGAGCCTCGTCGTGCGGCCTTAAACCGGCGGGTCGCAAGCTTGTGGTTTCCTCGCCCCATCGAGGCATACCCCTCTCGGAGCTCTGCTAGGAAACGTCCAGCTTCCGGTGTCATCACCTCACCTCCAACGCCACGTCAGCTCTGTTCAACGCCCCGAGCCGTTCATCCCTTACGAGCCATGAGGGCGAGAAAGTCGTCTCCACGCACCTCGTAGGATGCGAGGCAGAAGTGACAGGAGAGACTGGCGCCACCATCCTCATCATACATCTCTTGTAGGTTCTGGTTGTCGAGGGCCATCAAGGCTCCCTCGACCTTCTGCCGAGAGCACCGACACTTCCAGAACAGGGGTCGCGCTTCGAGCACGTCGAGGGGGTGTCCCCACAGCTGACCAAAGGCTACGCTCGCCGCTTGCTCGGCCAAGGATGCCTGCTCCAGTCCCTCAAAGCTCTGCTGGAAGACCTGTTCACTCACGGACTGGCGTCCATCCTCTGGGGGTAGCTGCTCCACCAAAACGCCGCGCGCGGCCTTCAAGTGGCCGTCGTCGCCGACCTCGGATTCGATGCGCAACACATGCTCAAGCTGGCCATTTTGCTCGAGATGGACGTTGAGCGCGCCGCCCATCGTCGTCGACTCGACCGGAGTCGCCCCGCGGTACAGTTCACGCTGCGCATTCGACTTGATCACCAACAGAATGCCCTCAAGCGAGGTGTCTCCGGCCGGAAGTCGCTGCGGCGAACACCATCCCCGAAATTGCCCATGGGCATCGGCTTCTCCGGTGAAGGCACATCGGGGTTCGCTGCACTGCAGCTGAAAGCTCACCCGCTCTTCTCCTTTGATGTAGGCAGACATCAGGAGGTTGGCCACCATCGCCTCTGCAGCGATCTGGGCGGTTCTCCCCTTCAACCCGTGCGTTGAGGCCATCTTCGATGCGAGGTCTCCGGCTTCGACCCAGAGCATTCTCGCTGCACCGTCGAGGACCATGGCGCGAACCAAGGTACCGTGTTGCGTGGTCATACACTCCTCCCTCGGGTGTCGTATCGTGTCCATGCCTACGCGCCCTTGGCTTTGATGGAATGTCCCATGTCCCACGTCTCCCGAAGCATCGCGGTCATCCTGCCCGCCCTCAATGAAGCTGAGGTGATCGGTGCCGTGCTCGACGCAATTCCCAAGGTTGCACGAGCGATCGTTGTGGACAATGGTTCGACGGACGACACCGCTGACAGGGCGAGGGCGCATGGTGCCCATGTGCTCCGTGAGCCTAATCGAGGGTATGGAGCAGCCGTGCTTTGTGGTCTCGCGTATTTGGCATCCGATCCCCCCGACGTGGTCGTCGTCTTGGATGCCGACCATGCAGAGCGTCCCGAGCTCTTGCCAGACCTCGTCCAACCCATCTTCGATGGGCGCGCAGACTGCGTATTCTCCGACCGCTCAGTCATCGCCGAAGCCGCCTCTCTCACGGCGCCCCAGCGCTTCGGGAATCTCCTGGCGACACGCATTATTCATCGTTGGACCGGCGTCGCCTTCCGTGACCTTGGGCCATTCCGCGCGCTGAGCTGGCATGCAGTGGAGGTTCTCAACCTTCAGGACCAGACGTGGGGCTTCAATGTGGAGATGCAACTGAAAGCGGTCGAGCGTGGTCTGCGGGTCCTCGAGCTCCCGCTGCCTTACCGGGTACGACAAGGCGGCCACTCAAAGATCAGCGGAACCATCAGCGGAACCGTCCGGGCCGGTTACAAGATCCTCCTCACCCTGGCGCGCCATCGCCCATGGTAGCGCACCCTTCCTCTCGCAAGGTGTCCTCATGCCTCACTGGACCGGTGACCTCCCTGCTCCCCCCGCAACGATTCACCTGATGGGCATCTGTGGCACCGCGATGGGTGCCTTTGCCGGTATGTTGAAGGACGCCGGTTACGCGGTCACGGGGTCGGACAAAGGGATTTACCCGCCCATGTCCGACTACCTCGCGTCTCTAGGCATCACACCCCGCGAGGGGTTCGTGGCCGAGAACCTCGACCACGCGCCCGACCTCGTCGTCGTGGGCAACGTGATTCGCGCGGTCTACGATGAAGCCGTGGCGCTCCGAGACCGTGACCTGCCCTATACCAGCATGCCCGAGCTCCTCGGTCGCCTCTACCTTCAGCCCGCTCACAGCGTGGTGGTGAGCGGCACCCACGGTAAGACCACCACCACATCGATCATGGCCCACATGCTCGATGCTGCGGGACTCGAACCAGGATTCCTCATCGGGGGTATCGCAGGCAACTTCGAACGGACCGCGCGCGCGGGTGCGGGCGCGTACTTTGTCATCGAGGGCGATGAATACGACACGGCCTACTTCGACAAGCGTCCCAAGTTCGTGCACTATGCGCCAAACACGGCCATTCTGACGAGCATCGAGTTCGACCATGCCGACATCTACGACGACTTGGCAGCCATCGAGGCGTCATTCCGAACGCTCATCGACTCCCTTCCCGAAGACGGCACACTGGTCGCACGCTGGGACGACCCGGTCATACGCCGGGTCTGCGAGGATGCCCCGTGCAAGGTCCTCCGCTACGGCCAGCATCAGCCGTGGGATGGTCGGATCGAATCCATCGACACCACCACGGGTGACATGACCTTCTCGGTCCTGCATGAGGGCGAAGTGGTCGGCACCTTCCAGTCCTGTATGGTCGGCGTACACAACCTCTACAATCAGGTGGCTGCCGTCGCGGCCGCGATGTCACTCGGACTCTCCGCCGAGACCCTAGCAGAAGGTTTCGCGAGTTTTGCAGGCATTCGTCGACGCCAAGAGATCCTTGGTAGCCCCGGGGATGTCACCGTCATCGATGACTTCGCCCATCACCCCACGGCTGTACATCTCACCCTTCAAGCACTCCGCCAGCGGTTTGGCGGTCGACGCCTCTGGGCCGTCTGGGAACCACGCTCGGCCACCTCTCGACGTAATGTCTTTCAAGAGGCCTATGCAGACGCCTTTAGCGAAGCCGACCGGGTGATCATCGCTCAGCCGTACGACACGTCTGGTATTCCACCCGAAGAGCGGTTTTCCTCCGATCGCCTGGTCCAAGACCTCTGCTCACGGGGCGTGGCGGCGTCGACCTTCGACACGCCTGCAGACATCGGTGCTGTGCTCGCAGCCCAGGCCCAGCCTCATGATGTGATCGCGATTCTGTCGAATGGCGCCTTCGGTGGACTCCACACGTCATTGGTCAAGGCGCTTGAATCGCGGTTTATGGGTTGAGCCACGTGGTGCACCACCTCTGGCTCGTCTGCCTTCCGCTCCATACCGGAGTCGCGTTGGCGCAGGATTCCGTGGAAGAACCACCCTCGTCCTCGGAGCAGGCAGAGACAGACTCCCCATTCGATCTGCAGCGCCCCCCGGCCGAGGCCGACCTGCTCGCGAGGGACGTAGAGCTAGGCGTTCGTCTGGCCTTCAATGACTACCGGCCCGGGCCGTTCTCGCTCTTCACAAGCCTTGCAGGCTGGAATGAGCTCGCGCTCACGCTCGATGTCGGCGCTTTCGCATGGAGAGACTTTACCTTTAGCTTCGGTGGCGACATTCACTACGGTGGGTCGTGGATCCTCTCCGCCCTCACGCAGCGCATCGCGAACTACGACAACTATGACTTTCGATGGTCGATGTGGGAGTCGGGAGCCACCTTTCGGGCGTCTATGCACTATACGGCCCTCTCCAGCGTCGACCCCTATCTGTTCGTGGGTGCGGGGGGAGCGGCCTTCTCCTTGCGGGTCTCGGAGCGGGCATGGCCACAGGTTCCGCCCGAGACGGTGCTTCGCGGCACACTTCGTTTCGAGCTCGGAGGCGGGGTCGCCATCCCCGTCAAGTCGGACTGGCGGGTCGCCATCGACCTTCGGTACCTCATCACAAGCCAGATCAATCCCGTAGAAGCGCTGGTCCTCACGAACGGCGACGAGGAAGCGACCTTTACCTTCTTCCCCCAGCACAAGCCCCCAAAGGGATTTTCGTGGGGGCTTCGCTTCTCCCGGCGATTCTAGGGCCTGCGGGATACAGGGGTTCATGCAGCACACACCTCTGGGACAGCACCTCCCGCATCTCACCACGGCCATTCCCGGGCCTCGTTCTCGGGCCATGATCGACATCTTGGCCCGCCATGAGTGCCCGGCCGTCACTGCCCGGCGGGCGCGACGCGCGGCTACGCTCGGCAACGCTACCGACGACCCCTTCGTCTGGGCGGAAGCACGCGGCGCCAACGTGGTGGACAATGACGGCAATGTGTTTGTGGACCTCACTGCAGGCTTCGCTGTGGCCCTGCATGGCCATCGCCATCCGGCCATCGTCGCTGCACTTCAGCGACAGACCGACAAGCTCCTTCATGCCATGGGCGATGCCTGGCCGGACCGTGCCCGCATCGAGCTGCTCGAGCACCTCGCCGACATCGCGCCCGGCGATCTCAGCGTCTCTCTCCTCGGTCTGTCTGGTGCCGATGCGGTGGATGCGGCCCTCAAGACCGCAGTCCTCAAGACGGGTCGATCTGGCGTCCTGAACTTCGAGGGCGGCTACCATGGGCTCGCGCTGGGTGTCCTTGGTGTCCAGGCCTACAAAGCTGCATTCAAGCAACCCTTCCGGGACATCACCCATCGACACACGCGCACCGCCCCCTGGCTCGCCGACCGACAGGATGTCCGATCAGCCCTCGACCGTGGCGATGTGGGGCTCGTTCTCGTGGAGCCACTGCAAGGCCGAGGTGGCGTGCGGCTCCCGTCCTCTGGTTGGCTGCAGATGCTCAAAGAAGAGGCACATCGCGCGGGTGCACTGCTGGCCTTTGATGAGATTCAGTGCGGTCTGGGTCGCACGGGAAGCCTGCATGAAGGCGTGGCACAGGGTGTGGTTCCCGACCTGCTCTGCCTCGGCAAGGCCCTAGGCGGCGGCGTTCCGCTCAGTGCCTGCATCGGGAGTATCGAGACCATGAACGCATGGGGTGCAAGTCAGGGCGAGGCCTTGCATACCCAGACCTTCCTCGGTCACCCGCTCGCCTGCGCAGCCGGTCTTGCCTCACTGCGCGTGATCGTCGAAGAAGACCTCCCAGCCGTGTGCATGTCGCGCGGGGCGATGCTGCGTAGCCGTCTTGAGGCCGCAGGATTTTCCGTGCGTGGCCGTGGACTGATGCTGGGTGTAGAGCTTGGCAGCGCATCCTTCTGGGCCAGTCGCCAGCTCCTCCACCGGGGGTTCATTACGCTTCCTGCAGGCCAGCAGGCCGAGGTGCTGTGTCTCACACCTCCTGCAGTCCTCTCCGAGCCGCAGATTGGCGCCTTTGTCGACGCGCTCACCGACATCATGCGAACCGCTCCATGATGGACACGCGCCGCACCTTGCTTGAGCGCATCCTGCGCTTTCAGGCCACGTGCCTCACCGGCCCTTCGTCCGAGCCTCTCGATGGCCTCCTCCATGACCTGCATACATGGCAAGTCCAACACGCCCCCGTGGTCGCCGCCCTCACCACGGCACCCGGCATCATCCCTGCCGTGCCGGTTGATCTGTTCAAGCGCCTTCCCGTGGGTACCCTCCGCGAGGGCGAGCCGTCCGTGACCTTCATGACGTCGGGTACAACCGTCGGAAGGCGCGGGGTGCATCGGATGAGAGACACGGTGGCCTACGATCACGGCGCGCAGCGGTGGTTCAACCACTGTGTACCCGGGGCACCTTCCGAGGTCATCGCGCTCTTAACAGCACCCTCCTCAGCCCCCGAGAGTTCGCTGTCGCACATGGTCGCGAGCTTCGGTGGACAGCGCGCGGTGTGGTGTCAGACCTCCCAAGGCATCGACATCGAGACCTTCGATCGCGCATGCCGTACCGACAGACCCGTCTTTCTCGCCACGACCGCCTTCGCGCTCCTCGACGTGCTCCCCCACGCAGGCCCCCTTCCCAGAGGTTCGGTGGTCATGGTGACCGGTGGATTCAAGGGACGCGAGACCACGCTCTCCTCAGAGGAACTACTCCAACAAGTCCACGCCACGTTTGCACCAGAACGCCTCGTTCTTGAGTACGGCATGACCGAGTTGTCCAGCCAGCTCTGGGCGGCACCCGACGGCCGATATCGGGCACCACCGTGGCTTCGTATCTCCGTGGTCGACCCACAGACTGGCGAACCGGTGCCACGGGGCACACGCGGTCAGCTCCGCTTCTACGATGCAGCGAACCTCGACAGCAGCGTAGGCATCGAGACCATGGACTGTGGCATTCATCATACCGATGGCACACTCGAGCTCCTCGGACGCCTCCCAGGCTCCCCCACGCGCGGCTGCTCACTCACGGTCGAAGAGGCGTGGGCTCGGGGTTCAGATGAGCCTTGAGCGTGTCACACGGTGGGTCTCGGAGCTCCGAGCAATGGAGACCTTTCCCGCCCATGGGCGACTTCACCCCCAGAACCTTCGGCAGGGCGTCCACATTGCCGTCGACGCTCTTGATGCGTCGTCTCTCCATGAGGCCATGCGCATCGTGGGCGCCACACCCGACCGTGTGGGGATCCTCGCCCCGTCGACCGTTCCCTCGTCCGTGATTGAGTGGTGCGCACTCGCACTCGCTGGTGGCTCCGAGGTGGTGGTCAAGGTGTCCAGCCGAGCGCCCGCGCTCGTACCCCTCCTCGCCGACGCAGCGCAGCGGGTTGGCTTGTCGCTGACCTGTGTGTCTTCCCTCGATGGGTTGGCCTCGTGTGAGCTCATCGTCTCGATGGGGTCAGATGCCACCATCACCATGCTGACCGAGACGTTCCCCACAGCCCGCCACCTCGCGTTCGGGCATCGCGTGAGCGCCGCATGGATAGGCAAGGCGCACGTGGATGCGTCCGTCGTTGGCCTCGCACAGGATCTTCTCCTTCACGATGGTCGTGGGTGCATGAGTCCGCTGGTCATCTTGACCGACGCTCCCGGAGCAACACTGCTCGACGCACTCGCACCTGCCCTCGATCACATCAGCCAGACCCTTCCTTCAGGGGCTCGGACTCCTGCCGAGGGTGCAGCCCGGCGCAGCCTCATTGCGCTTGCGCAGATCTTGGGTACCCATCGCCACGGCCCGGACTGGGACATCCTTCATCTACCGCCTTCGCAGGTTCCGCAGAACCTTCCACCACGGACCGCTCTCCTCGTCAGCTTCGACACCGTCCACGCGGCTGCTCAGTGGCTGCGAACGCAGGCCTGGGACTGGTCGACCTTTGGGGCCACACCGGACTGGACAGAAGCTCTCGATGTACCCCGCATCTGTCTCCCGGGGCAGATGCAACGTCCACCGCTCTTGCGGCACCACGATGGCGTTGACCACCTCACGCTGTTGAGGCGGTCCCCCACGTTATGACGCGTTGCGGGTTCGCTCCCGGATACCGCTGTTCTCACGGAGACGATGGAGCGCCTCACGCTCGATCTGACGCACACGTTCACGCGAGAGCCCCATCTCCTTGCCCACTGTCGACAGGGTGCGGAACTCACTGTCATCGAGGCCATACCGACGCTTGAGCACGTACTGCTGACGGTCGGTGAGGATCACATGAAAGGCTGACTGCATACGCATCAATTCTTGCTGTTGAATCACGGCGCCATCGGGAAGCGGTGTCTCGCCATCGACCATGAACCCTTCGAGCGACCGCGGCCGGGGACCATCATCCACCGGCTCTTCGAGGGAGATGGTCTTGCCTTGGGAGAGCAGAAGGCTGGCACGCTCGGTGTCGATACCCGCCTCAAACGCGAGCTCGGCAATCGTGTAGGACTTTCCATCATCCTCAAAACGCTTCATGGCTTTTCGCAGATTTCGTGTCTGCTCCACCGCGCAGCCCGGCAGACGCACGGGACGCCCGGTGTGGTCGATCGCACGCGTCATCTGTGCACGAACCCACCAGCGGGCATACGTGCTGAAGCGGATTCCACGCTCTGGATCGAAGCGCTTTGCAGCCCGAAGTAGCCCGATGTACCCCTCCTGAACGAGGTCTTCCTCGCCCATGAAGGGCCCCATCAACTTGCGTGCCTCGCCATGGGCGATCCGACGCCCAGACATCGCCAAGCTCCAGCGGAGACGTTCGGCTTCGGCCCAGGCACCCTTCGCCTTTCGGGCCGCGTCCATCAACGTCGGCTCTTTCCGGGAGAGGTCCCACAACAGGTCGATCGCCCGCTCCAAGCGATCTACTGCGCCCGCTCGCGTGCGCTCTTCACGGCCTGTCGTCTCTTGAAGGACCGCCGCAGGCCCTTCCACCGTCTCCACGACGGCAAGGGCTGCACGCTCGGCATCGAGAATTCGATAGGCAATGTCTTTTTCTTCGTCCGCTGTCAGACGCTCGCGACGTCTGGGGGATCGGGAGGGGAATCGGTTCATCGGAAGCTCCGGTGAAGAAGGACGTGGGGGCGATGGGGATTCGCGCCGCGCAGCCCGAGGGGGGCCTGAAGTGTACTGTAGAACGGTGCTCCTTGCAGAAAAACAAGACGGCTGATGCCACGAATGACGATGTGTTGCAGGTTTGCAGTCCTAGATACGAGGTTTCCTCCAAGCCTCAAGCCTGAAATGCGGTGGCGCAAATGTCAGAGACGGGTTCCAACACCTATGCATCGGTCTGCCTTCCTCGTGGGATCTAGACTGTCGGTGTTAATGGAGGACTTCGATGGAGCGCGCCCTTCTTCTCCTGCTGGTGTTGCCGTTCGGATGTGCAGATGAAGCCACCACCCCACCGGCTCCAACGGTCAATCTAAGCGCCTGTTCTACGGATGAAGACTGCAGCAGCACCGAGATCTGTGAAGCAGACGTGTGTGTCGAGGGCGACCGCGACAATGGGCTCGATGAGGCCACCCCCCTCCTTTTTGACGATGTTGTCAGCGGCGAGATCAACCCCGCCGGTGATGTCGACTGGTACGCATTTGAGACCATTATCGATGGTCAGTGGGTCGAAGTCTCCACCCCATTCGAAGGCCATGAATCGTCGCCCGCGAGTACCGCCATCCGTATTCTTGCGTCCAACGGCCAGCTTATTGCCGAAGGGGACGCCTTTGACATCTACAACATCACCCGGTCCGATGCGTCTGTCGTGGCCTACCTCCCTACGGCCGGCACGTACTACATCACCGTCGAAGACATCGATACGTGGTCGGACCTCGGCCAGAAGCGGGGCGGACCGGACTACACCTATGGGCTGGAGCTCACAGGGTTTGGTGCCGTGCTCGGGCTCGGCGACCTCGATTTCGAGCTCACAAGTGGTACCTCCATCTTTCGACGAGGCGTGCTGCTGACCGAAGCCAATGATGCAGCCAGCGTGACCTTCACGCTCGGTGCCGACCTCTCGGGACGTCCTGTACAGGTCACCGGCATGAACGGCCTCGAGAGCTCCGACCTCAACCTCGGCGTGCAGATGAGGCAGGACAAAGACGTCTTTGCTGAACAAGTGTCGTTGGGTGGCGAACGCATGATCCTTCGTCCGAACACCGAGGACGGCAGCTACACCCTCGACCTCTACGACAGCAACGATGGCATCGGCACCAACAGGTGGGGGGTCTTCTACGTGCGATCCTATGATGCCGATGATGCCCTTACATTCTTTGGCACGACACCCTACGAGTCAGAACAAGAACCCAACACCATCGATGCCCAAGCGCTGACCCTGACGTCGGGCACCACTGAGAGTGGCTTGTCGTTCGATGGGTACTACGTTGAAGGTGTTCTTGACGCCGCCGACGACTCCGACGTGTTTGCCTTTGATGTCCCACCATCCGGCAAAGAGGCCGAGCGCATCACCGTGCGATGCTATGGGGACCGGTTTGGGTCAAGAGCAGACCTCAACGCTGAAGTCCTCCTTCCCGGTGGCGGTTCTTTCACGCTTATCGAAGACGGCGAAGCAGGCACCTCGCCGACGGCGTACAACCTGCCCACATCGGAGGCAGGCACCTACACGCTCGCTCTCACCGACGCGCTGGGCACCGGTGATGCAAGTGCATTTTATCGCTGCCAGATCTTTGTCACCGACTGGGATGTTGCGCAGAACTGAGGCTGCCATGGCATTTCAAGCCACCATGAATGTGGTGCAGACGGGTGCACGCGAACTCTGGGCGCTCTCGCGATCCGTCGCGTGGCCCGTGGCCTTGTTGAGCCCGCTGCCCCCCATCGGTACGACCAGCGTGGCTCGACGCCCCGCCGTCCTCATCCACGGCTACCTCGCCCACGCACAGATGATGCGTCCCCTGCAGCGGACCCTCCGACACAACGGCTGGGAGCACACGCATCTTGTGAGCTACCCCTCATTAGGTGCGGATATTGAACACATCGTTCAACGCATCCACGACACCGTGGTGCCCCTCGCAGCGCAGCACGGACCGGTCGATCTGATCGCGCACTCTCTCGGGGCCGTGAGCGCCCGGATCTGGATGAAGATGGGGCCAGGTGCAGCCCATGTCGCACGGTTTGTCAGCCTAGGTGGACCGCATGCAGGGACGGGTCTGCACCGGCTGATGCCGGGACACCTCCACACGGTCCTCGATCCGGAAGGCCCCTGGGTGCGCGCCATTGCGCATGGACCGGAGCCCGTTCCCACGATCATCATCCGTGCCCGCTATGACCACCAGGTCCTTCCCCCCAGGCGGGCCCATGTCTCGGGCGTCCCCGAAGTGGTCCTTCCCAACGTCGGTCACAACAGCCTGTTGTGGTCGAGGGAGGCACACGACCAAACGGTCGCCTTCTTGTCGCGCGAGCCTACCGCTTGAACGGGGCCGTCGCGAGTCGCCCTGCGAGACCGTCGAGCGTCTTTGAATGTGCAGAGCGATCGAGTGTTCGAACCAGTCGCCGCGCAGTCCATGCCTCTTTGAGCGCCACTTCGCGCGCGTGCACCAGCGCACCACCCGAGAGGATGCGATCGACGAATACTGCGGCCAGCCTCGGCTCGCCGACCTCTACGAGCTCACGCCAACAGGCCGCGAGTCCGGGCTGGGCCTCAATCGCTGCCGCGACAGGCAGCATAGGCCGCCCCATGAGCGCGCGACTCAAGAGCTGCTCGTCCGCGTCATCCGCATGTAACAGCGCGACATCTTCGGCGATGTGCCACAAGCGACCGATGTGACGGCCATAGCGTCCGAGCGTTCCCACATCACGCGGACTCGCGCCGGCAAACATCGCACCAGCCCGACAGCAGAAGCTGAACAGCGCGCCCGTGTGCCCATCGGCATGCTCCTGCCACAGTGCGACGCTCGGTGTACCGTCTTCGAGCAACTCGGTCGCCACCGTCTGCGCATCGCTGAACTCGCGAAGGGTGTCCACCAGCTCGCCGAGGAGGTCGCCAGACCCCGTGTGGCGCACCAGCTCCATCGCTCTCAAGGTCAGCTGGTTCGCACCCAAGAAGCCGACGCTTCGCTTCACGAGACGACGAACGAGCTTTCGTCTTCGCCCACCACGCTGCCCTAGGGTCAGATCGTGGAGTTGTAGCGTCAGGTAGAGCAGCTCCGCGGCATATTGAAGGTCTTTGTCGACCTCCTCGGCACCCATCGAACGCGCAGCAAGCACCACGAGGACAGGACGAATTCTAGGGACACGGGACCGGCGAACCCACTCGGACTCTTCGAACGGACCATCCGTCAGGGACTGCATCACATCGGCGAGGTTGTCATCTGTACGAATGACCTCATGAAACGCCGGCCCCACGTCTACCGCGTCTCCGCGAGCGCCATCATTCGACCATCCAAGGAGTTGTTCGAGTCGGCCACTCCAGCTCATCGTCCACTCCCCTCCGCAACCCATAGCAGATTCGGTGCCGCTCAGACAGCCTCAACCCCTGTGCTGGAGGTCTTGTGACAGGTCAGCCCTGCCACGTTCTGTAGCACTGCAATCCAGACAACTTGTGATTTCGGCCATTGTACCGGAACCTGCCGCGTCTCGTTGGCGATGTCGTGGGAGTCGGGATAACCCGCTCGTCAACGGAGTGAGACATGTCGAGCGAAAGCCAGAACGCGCCTCAGAACCAGACCACCTTCATCATGTTGCTCCTCAGTGGCGGCATGCTCCTCGGGTTTGGCATCCTCAACCTCTACTTCAGCTTCGGGCTCGATACGGCCGGCGTTGATGTGGGCGATGACATCCGAAACATGGACTTCAACCAGCATCCCGCGCTCGTTGGATTCAATGGTTTCGACAACATCACGATGCTCGACGCCGGGTTCTGGTCACTCCCATGCATCATCATCGGTGCCATTCTCATGGTCGTCGCGAACGCGACAGCGTGGGAGCACACCGAAGGCGGCTACTGATTCATCATCCGCTTGGGTGATGCGGGCCACGCATCCGTCTCGCGCATCCGCTCGGGATCACGTGACTCGACGCGCCTCACCGGTCAGTGTACGACAGGTCTGACCGACAGGGGGCACCGTGGGGCTCTGGGGCTTCGCTCGTAAGTACATGCGTCCGTACCTCCTCTGGTACACGGGCGGCACGGCGTGTCTCGTGGCCACAAACTGGATGTCGGTCACCATCCCGCTTCTGCTCGCAGACGGTGTAGACGCCTTCGCCGCTGGCGACGACGGTCAGGCGATCATCCTTAGAAGTGCCGTACTCGTGAGTCTCATGGGCCTCGCGATCATCGTCGTGCGGTCAGCCAGCAGGGTGCTCTACTTCACCCCAGGTCGCCTCGTCGAGGCGCAGCTCAAGCGCGATCTCTTCGAGCGCATCCTTCATCAACAGCCCGCATTTCTCCGTCAGTGGCCTACCGGTGACCTCTTCAGCCGGGTCAGCAGCGATGTCACGATGCTTCGCCTGCTGGGGGGCTTTGGTGTTCTCCAAGTCGTCAACGCCGTGGTCGCCCTCGGCCTCGCCGGCACGCAGATGGCCGCTATCTCCCCCGCCCTCGCCGGGTACGTCGTGGCACCGATCTGCATCGCGTTGGTGATCGTACAACTCTACATCCGCCAGATCTTCGTGTTGATGAAGCGCATGCAAGAGCAAATGGCCGCGCTCTCCGACCATGTCCTCTCGAGCTACCAAGGCATCGCCACGGTTCAGGGGTTTACCGCCGAGCCTCACTTTGAGACCACCTTCGACCACCTGAACCGCACCTACCTCTCCACGACACTCGACCGTGCGCGAATCCGTGCCCTGCTGGGGCCGACGCTAGAGCTGAGCGCGTCGATCGGTGTCTTTCTCCTGCTCTATGTGGGCGGCCCCATGGCCGTCGCCGATCCAGATCTCACCATCGGCGAACTGGTGGCCTTCACCACGCTTGTCGCCTTCGTCATTGGTCCCCTCCGGGCCACCTCCTTCCTCGTGAGCATCCTCAAGCAAGCGCAGGCGGCGCTGGAGCGTATCGACGCGATCCTCACGCCCGCCCCCGAGCGTCCCGAGGGTGCGACCCCCAGCCTACCCTCCACGACCCCACCAGCCATCGAGGTTCGCGACCTCTCGTTTGCCTACCCAGGAGCCCACACGGAGGCGCTCCAGAACATCAACCTGTCGCTGGCACCCGGCCAGACCCTGGGAATCTTTGGACTCACCGGTTCCGGAAAAACCACCCTGTTGCGCGTCCTCAGCCGGCTCTACAACCCACCACGTGGCACCGTATTTATCGATGGCGTCGATCTCCTCGACCTCGACCTCGACCTGTGGCGGGAACGTCTGACCTTTGTTCGCCAGCGACCGTTTCTGTACAGCGAGTCCGTGCGAGACAACATCCTCCTGGGGTCGGAAGACAATGAGCTGCTGACGACCGTGTTGCACAAGACCGCACTCCGCCCCGACATCGATGCACTCCCTGATGGATGGGACACCCTCGTCGGAGAGTCTGGCGTGCGCCTCTCGGGCGGCCAACGCCAACGCACGGCACTCGCTCGAGGATTCGCACGCATGAGTCCCGTCATGCTGTTGGACGATGTCTTATCCGCTGTGGATCACGCCACGGAGCACGAGCTCATCGAAGCCATGCGGAGCGAAGCCCACACACCCACGACGGTCATTGTCGCGCATCGCATCTCCGCCATGCTCCATGCCGACAAGATCTTGGTGCTGCAAGAAGGCAAGGCGGTAGACGTTGGGACGCCAGCCGAGCTGCTCTCAAGGGACGGCATCTTCTCGGAGACCTGGTCGCAGCAGCAGGCCACTGTCGAGCGTGCACCATGAGCTCACCGACGACCGACAAGGACCTGTTCCGACGACTCCTCCCGTTCCTTCGCCCAGATGCTGGCCTGTACACGGCTGCACTGGCTCTCGCCCCAGTGACGGCACTCCTCGTCGTAGCGCAGCCCATCCTGCTCAAGTCGGTGATCGACGACCATGTCATGCAGGGAGACGCCCCTGGCGCCCAAGCCGCCGCACTCTGGTACCTCGCGGCCGTCGTCGGCGCGTTCACCGTTCAGGTGGGCCATCAGCTGTCGTTGAGCTTCGCAGCCAGCCGGACCATCACCCACGTACGCAACCGAATCTACCGGCACACCTTGGGGTTGGGACAGTCGTACTTCGACAAAGAGCCCACCGGTCGGCTGCTGACCCGCGCCACCAATGACGTCGAGGCGCTTGGGGAGACCCTCACGGCCGGCGCCATCACGATTCTGCTCGACGCCCTACAGGTCATCGGCGTCCTTGCCGCGATGTTTTGGCTGGACTGGCGGCTCACCCTCGTCCTGCTCCTGGTCGCCCCCCCGTTGGCCATCATTGTCAATATCCTCCGAACGAAGCTGCGAACCCTCTACATCGAGATCCGTACGAGCTTGTCGGAGCTCAATGCCTACCTCTCAGAGCGCCTGACCGGCGTGGAGACCGTGCAGCTCTACCGTGACGAAGAACGGTCGCTCGCGTTGTTCGATGTGCGACTCCATCGGTACCGAGACGCCAACATCCGCACCAACGTCTTCGATGCGCTCTTGTACGCCGTCGTCGATGGACTCTCCAGCGTGACCATGGCGCTCATGCTCTGGTACGGGGCACAAGGGAGCATCAGCGAAGGCATCACGGCAGGCCTGCTCGCGGCCTTTCTCGACTACATCGCAAAGCTGTTCCGACCCGTGCAGGAGTTCAGCCAGAAGATTGCGGTCATCCAGCGTGCCGTCGCGGCCCTTCAGAAGATCTTTGGGCTGCTCGATGTCCACGAGCGGGTCACGGGTGGTACCAAACAACCCGCAAGTGTGGGTCGAATCTCACTTCGTGAGCTGACCTTTGCCTACGGTGATGGCCCGACCATCTTGCATGGGATCACCCTCGATGTTGCACCGTCAGAAGTGCTCGCCATTGTAGGACGCACGGGCTCTGGAAAGACGACCATCGGGAAGGTGCTTACAGCGGCCTATGGTGGCTACGAGGGCAGTGTCCTTCTCGATGGGCACGAGCTCGCGGAGCTCGACCTTGCCCACGCGCGGCAGAAGATTGGTGCGGTGCGGCAGGATGTCCAGCTCTTCCCGGGGACTGTGCGGTTCAACCTCACCATGGGCCGGGAGATCCCGGACAGCACGATCCATACAGCACTCGATCTCGCACATGCCACGGAGATTGTGGCGCGCCTGGGCGGCCTCGATGGGGTCATTGAACAGCAGGGACGCAACCTGAGTGCAGGTGAGGCCCAGCTGTTGTCCTTCGCGCGGACCATGATCTTTGACCCCGACATTGTGGTCCTCGATGAGGCCACGGCCAGTGTCGATTCCCTCACCGAAGCGAAACTGCAGGCTGCCACCGAAGCCATTCTGTCGACCAAGACCACCTTGGTGATCGCGCATCGCCTCTCGACCATTGTGAACGCGGACCGCATTGCGGTCCTTGACGCGGGCGAAGTCATTGAGCTTGGTCGGCACGAAGAACTGCTGGCTGCAGGTGGCCCCTATGCGCGACTCTTCGAGCAGCAGTTCGCTGAGGTTCAGAGCACCTAGGCCGGTGGTGTCGAGCGCTCCGCTTGCGCCAGTCGCTCCAGAAACAGCTGTTCAAGGCCACCGGGAGGCAACTCCGACGCCTGAACATCCTCGACCAGCCTGCCATGGGCCATCATCACCACACGGTCCGCGACAGCTTCCACGGTCTCGACAATATGTGTCGACAACAACACACTCGCACCGTCCGCCACGCGGGAACGGAGGACCGACTTCACGCGCGCCGCGCTGGGGGGGTCAAGGCCATTGATGGCCTCATCGAGCACGATGAGCTTCGGGCTCCCCAAGAGAGCGGCTGCGATCGCCGTCTTTCTCCTCATGCCCTGACTGTATTCAGAGATCTGCCGGTCGGCGTCCTCGCCGAGCCCCGTCAGCGCCAGGCACGCCTCGACGTTGTCGGCCCCCCGAACCTCTGCGGCAAAGTCCAGGAACTCTCGCCCCGTCAGGTACTCAAACAGCTCTGGCTGCTCCGGCACTACGCCGAGATGGGTCCTCGCCGTGTAGGGGTCCGCAAACAGATCGACATCCTCAATGTGAATGCTTCCGGCACTGGGCCGGAGCACACCCGAGACCATGCGCAGGAGTGTCGACTTGCCCGCGCCATTGTGGCCGATCAAGCCCACAAACGTCCCCGGCTGAATATCCAAACTGATATCGACGACAGCGTGAACACGACCAAATTGTCGGGAAACGCCGCGTAGCGAAAGCGGCAATGTCACAACACCCCTCCACGCTCTACGAACAGAGCAGAGCACATCCAGAGCCCGAGTCCAATGGCAATGAACCGATCGATACGCTGGGTTCGCGCAGCCACCGCCGCAAGTCCCCCAAGGCCGATTGCGGCAAGCACCATCGGGACCATGACGACCAATGACGCGGTCACGCCTTTCCAAAAGAGGGTCACCGCCCATGCCGCCATCATCGGAACCGTGCCCCAGACCAAGACGGCCACCCATCGGCTACGGAATCGCCCATGGGCATGGGCATCGAGCCATCCACCGAGCCATGGCCCCTCGTCGCGGGCACCCAAGATCATGGCGATCGCGCCGCAGCCGACACCCAAGATCGCCACATGAGCCGCACGGGACATCCCCCCGGCCTCCACGGTCCATCCCACGGTCACCGCCCCCACGGCGGCCACCCATGTGCCAAGCAGCCATGTTCGACGCGCGCGCCATCCCTGCCGGAGCTCTAGCAGCACAAGCGTATGAAGAGATCGTGGCAAGTTGCGTATCGACCACTCGAGGTAGACCTCTTGGGGATCAGCGGCGCGCTCCACCGAGGCCACGCGTCCATCGATGTCTGCGAGAACCATCGAGGCAATAAACCAAGAGGATACCCCGGTCCGGATAGCCCCCCAAGAGGCTCCCACAGCCAACACTGGCCAGACGGCGACAGACACCATGGAGCCGACCATGCTCTGTTGCACCAGCCATGGCGACTGCCATGCCGCCCCCTCGCCGAGACTCAGCAAGTGGACGGCCCCCGTTGCACTGAGGACCGCCGCGAAGAACCCCACTGTCGCTGGAACGGCTAGGGCATACAGAATCGCCGCCTGCGATCTCGGGTTGTTGCCCCGTACGAGGTCGAGCCACGCGGCCCAAGACGGACGTTCGGCCACCCTTGTGGCCATGAGCATCGCCCATGCCCCTGCAGGCACGCCAAAGACACCGGCGCCAGCGCCGATGCCGACCGTGGCAAGCCACATGCCGACGCCCCCCGACCCGACAAGTGGCAGCGTCAGCGCCGCGAGTACCGCCACCCGTGGACCCAGCCGGATCCATCCTTCGACGAGCTCTGCCCAGACCACATCCGCTGCACGAACAGGAAGCAGCTCCAATACCCGACGGTTGCGCCCCCGGAGCATGGCGCCGTGGGCATCGAGCCCCGCCCACGCCACCATGGCGTAGGCGATTCGAACTTGGAGACCGAACAGGCGGTCCGCAAAGGCCCATGGGTCTTGGTCGACCAAAAAGTCCATGAAGATCGACGAAAATAGCGGAATACAGAGTAGCGTCAGTCCGATGACAAGGAGCGCATGCTCGGCACGCTGACGCCAACCGGCGCCAACACGACGGCTGCGCGAATACACCTGACGATATAGGGACGCCACCCAAACCCCCTGACGGCACCCCTATCCTGCCCAACGGTTCCCTGCGCAAGAGAGACCACGATGCTGGCATTGACCCTGTTGACGCTGATGCTGCCCCTCGGTGAGGCCCAAGACATCAACGAGGATGACCTGCTGAACACGCCCAAGCGAGAGACGATCAGGGACTTCGACGGTAACGAGGACGACCTCGCCTTTGAGGCCACGGCCAGAGCCTCCTACCCACGCCCCGCCGCGTTTCCACTCCATCCCGAAGGTCACACGCCCCTCACGCCGTCCTTCCCCGCGCTCGCTACCCACGGCATGAAGGGCGCACTCATCATCGAGCTCCCGGTGCTCGTCGCACACGGCGCAGCTGACCTCACCACGCCCCTCACACTCAAGGCGGAGATCTTGGTCGATGGCAAGCGGCAGCGAACGATGACCCAACGCCTCGACCCCGCGACATGGGTCAGCAAGGGGCCAGTCTGGGCCTTCTTCAAGACACAAGTCGCGATGCCACGCCCTGAGGCCACGATCTTGGTCGGTGTTCAGCGCATCCACGAGGATGGCACGACCACCAAGCTGTTCATGTCGCCTGTTCCACGGACGTGGTGACGCCACCCCCGCGCATCATCACGACGCTCCCGAGGGCCAACATGTAGAGGCCCACACACCACGGCAGCGTAGGTCCACCATCGATGCCCAAGACCACGAGAGCCACCGCCAGCGAGTTGTTGACCGCATGAACCACAATGCACGGCACCACAGAGCCCGTGCGCAGGCGGATCCAGCCCAGCACCGCGCCCGTGGTGAGGACCGCAGGCGATTGCACGGGATCAAGGTGATACGCCGCGAACAGCACGGTGGTGAGCGCACACGTTACCCAGCCGGGCCAGCGAGACCGTTTCGCCAGCGCGTCCCACAGCCACCCGCGAAAGACCAGCTCCTCCACAAGGGGAGCCACGAGGGAGACGCTGATCCCCATCACAACCCGACTCCAGATCGGCCCATCCAACAGCGCACCAGAGATGAAGTCGAGCGCGCCTTCCCATGACAGAATCTCGGAGAGCGCGAGGGCGAACCATCCCCCGAGTGCCCCAACGGTCATGCCGACGAGCACCGCGAACCCGAACGTCGATGGCCCCACGGGGTTCCAGGCCAGACGTTCGCGGCGCCCGAGCCGAGCCCCCACCGGATGCCAACGCCCCAAGATCGCATCAATCGCCTCGGTCAAGCCGTACATCGCCGTGAACTGGCTCAGGGTGATGCCCACCAAGAGCCATGTGGGCATCGCTTGTCCCGCCAGCTGCGTCAATGTCAGCTCGGGGTCTGCGAGCATCCATCCCACAACAGCCACGATGTTGAGGGCGATGACCACGCCCAGCCACAGCGTCAGATAGAGCCCCACCCGGAGCAGTCCATCGCGACCGGTAGTCGCGTTCACGCGTCGTGCTCGCCGACCCGTTCACCACGGCAAGAGTGCACAAATCCCCGTGTGACCTTGACGTCTACCGTCTTGCCGATGAGGTCGAGCGTCCCGGGGAAGTTCACCATGAGGTGCGACGACGTGCGTCCGCACATGACACGCTCGTCCTGTCGACTCGGCCCTTCGACGAGCACAGACACCACGCGCCCTTCGTGACCGCGTGCAAACTGCGCGGAGAGCTCACGCTGACGCGCCTGGTACCGCTGAAGCCGCGCGCTTGCGATCTCGGCAGGGACCGCGTGCTTCATCAGCCGCAGTGCTGGGGTGTCCGGCCGTGGGCTGAAGCAGAAGGAGAAGGATGCTGTAAATTGAACCGCGTCGAGCAGGCTCATCGTCGCTTCGAAGTCTTCGTCCGTCTCTCCGGGGAAGCCCACGATGACGTCCGTAGAGAGCGCGAGATCCGGACGAGCATCCCGTAGGTCATCGACCAACTGCAAGAAGCGCTCGCGCGTATAGAACCGCTTCATTCGCCGCAGCACACGGCTAGACCCGGACTGCACAGGCAGATGGAGGTGCGACGTCAGCTGGGGAAGATCCCGGTAGGCCTGCACCACATCAGCACCCATGTCTCGTGGATGACTGGTCGTGTAGCGAATGCGCTCCACGCCGGGAACTTCGGCCACTTTGTAGAGCAGTTGCGCGAAGGTGATCTCGCCTGTTCGCTTCAAGCCGTAGCTGTTCACGTTTTGCCCAATGAGCGTGATCTCCTTCACACCCCGTGCGACTTCACCACGTACTTCGTCGAGGATGGCCTCGCTGGGTCGACTGACTTCTACGCCGCGCGTCGCAGGCACAATGCAGAAGGTGCACTTGTTGTCACACCCCTTTTGAATCGTGACAAACGCCCCCACGCCGCTGGGCTCAGGGTCGAGCTCGTTCACGAAGGCGTAGGTGTCGAGATCGTGAAATGCCGTGTCCAACACGCGCTGTCCGGCACGCGCAGACGCGACCATCTCCCCGATCTGGCCCACCGCATCGGGACCGAACACCATATCGACGTCGGTATACCGGTCGAGCAAGGCTTGGCCCTCTTGCTGAGCCACACATCCCGCGACGCCAATCACTAAATCTTGGCCCTTGCGCTTCAACGACCGGTACGCGCCGAGGGCACTGTCCATCTTATCCACGGCCTTCTCGCGGATCGAACAGGTGTTGAGGAGGATAAGGTCGGCCTCCTCTGCCGACGCGGTCTCGACGTAGCCTTCGCCAGCAAGGCGTGCGCGCATCTTACCGGTGTCGTAGACATTCATCTGGCAACCGAAGGTTCGGAAAAAGACCTTCTTCGGGGTGGGCTTCGACGCCTTTTGCTGCTCAGTCACGGAGACACCTCAACCGATGGACGCGCCGCCCTATCCGGTACAAGGTGACATGTCGCCTCGAACACTTCGACACGCATCACCGACAGACAAGAATGCCCGTGCTCATGGCGCAGCGGATGTCAGGCCCCGGTGTGAACGTATGGGTAGCGTTGGCCCGGGTTCCCGTGAGCGTGAGCAGGCACTGCGCGTCTGGCAGGTCTGCAAGCGTCAGATACGTACCGGTTCTCGGAAGGTCATACACCCGCTTGGCTTCGTCAGCGCACCGGATTTCGGCCTGGAAGTAGTTGTCGCTGTCGACCCTTAGCCGCGACGTTCGGCGCTCCGCCTTCGACCGACCCCGACGCACACTCTGGCTGACCTCGATGGCCCCCACCTGCCGCTGTTGCTGAAATACGGCTACGGGTGGAAGCTCCACCAACTGCGCCGTCCACCATTCGAGCCCTAGCTCTCCAAGGGTAAACCCGCCGAAACAACAGGCCACAAACACGGCTGAGAAGGCGATGCCCTGACGACGCGCGCGAAGTGCACGGGTCGGAAGCCCCGTTCTGGGTGTCGGGCGCACCAATTCATCGACTACGCCCGCAGCATCTGGAGCGCCCATGGTCACGCCCGTCGGCGCCATGGTCGGCGCCGTGTCCCGTGCTGGCTCGACCGGCCTCTTTGGAATGACAGGCGCAGGTCGAACCTCCGACGGCGGCCGACGTGGGGATCGCCCAGCACCACGCTTCAGCGGGATGACCTCTTCGTCGTCAGACCCACTCACTGGCAGGCGTCGCTTCCGTCGACAAAGCAACGATAGTCACGGGCAGAGACGTCCGTGATGGTTCCCGAGAAACGTTCACGCGCACCCGATACCGTGCGTTGGGCGGTAAACATGCACTCATCGCCGTCTGTGACCTTGACCTGAACCACGCCGTCTTTGGCTGACGCACCATCTGCCGAGCAATTGACCGTAAGCTTGACCACGGACGCATCCGCGATTCGGAATGTGGCCTTGTTGGTATTGAGCGACAACGGCTGAATGATCTCGGGTTCCGTGGTCGGCGGATCGACGACCTCGGGAGCAGGTTGATTCCACATCATGCCCACCGCCACGGCGAGCGCGACGGATGAGATGGCCAATGTCAACGTACGCAACGGTAAGCCGCCACCGGAGCGGCCCGACGCCTCTGAACCAGGCGCGGTGCGGGTTCCGGTGATCGACGACAGGGCCTCGCTGGCGACGCTGTCCTCTACCTCCTCGTCATCCGGCTCGGAAAACACGGTCGGCCTGTTGTCGAAGGCAACAGGCTCTAGGCCCGGGTCGGCGGGCTCATCGAGGTCGATAGGCGTCGACATGGACGCGGAGAGCCAGCGGTCCTCGGTCAACGATTGGCCCACGATAGGGTCGGACGACTCGACCGCAGAACGCTCCTGCATCTGCTTGACGAGCGGTTCGACAATCTCCTCGGAGTATTCGTCTACGGCGGGACCCGTCGCGGTTCGCCCCAGCGCGCGAGCTGCAAGTCGAACCTCCGCCGCATTCATACGGTCCTCTGCATCGAACGCGAGCATCTTTTCAATCAACGCAAAGGTGGCTGCCCGGACGTCCCCCGTGAGGTCGGGATGCTCAAGGTCTTCGAGCCTCCCCTTCACAAAGCTGACGTGAGCCTCTTCTTTAAGCTTCGCCTTGCCAAGACGTTCTCCAGCGAGAAGCTCGTAGAGCGTTGCGCCGAGGCTATACACGTCCGAGTTTGGGCCTTCCGGCTCATGACACACACGCTCGGGTGCCATGTAGGGCATGGAGCCAAAGGTCAGCCGTTGGGTCTCGGCCTCACGCTCCTGCATCTCGACACGAGCACCGCCAAAGTCCAGCACCTTGACGACTCCGTGGCCGTCCAGCATGACGTTGCTCGGCTTGATGTCTCGATGAATGACGCGAAGCGGCGAAGCGCCCGGCACGGGCGGATGGTTGTAGGCGGCGTCGAGCGCCGAAGCCACCGAGGAGATGATGCCGCAGCACACGGTGAGCGGAATGTGGCCGCCCGCCTTCGTCACCGCGTTGGACAGTCCCTTGAGGTCCACCGACTTCAGGTACTCCATGACCACAGCCACGCGCCCATCGATCCGAGTGAGGTCGAAGACATCCACGATGTTCTTGTGAGAGAGTTTACCCAGCAGTCGGGCTTCATCTCGCATTCGAGCCGCGACTTCGAGATGTCCTGACCACTTCGCATGAAGCATCTTCACCGCGACATAGCGAGAGAAGCTGTCGTCGGCAGACTTCATCTCAGCCAAAAACACGCACCCGAAGCCGCCAGACGCGATCTCGCGGAGGAATAAAAATCGGCGTTGGGATTCGAAGGGTCGCATCGCCGCCAAGCTAGCACGATCGAACGTGGTTGACTCGGGCATGGTGGCCCCAGATGCGCTACGGTTCAACGACCGATGACCGGAGCGCACACGTGTCCTCTCTTCAACACCTGTTTTCACGACGTCATGCAGCAGTTGTCCTCGCCCTCGGCACGATGGGGTGCTGGAAGGTGGACGCCACATCTGTTGACTTCAAGAGTCAGCCCTTTGAGCCCGAGATCGGCGCACCTGACGGTTGGTCGGTCGAGCAATTCACGATGGACCTCCGATGTCCGGATGGCACCGAAGCAAGGCTGTACGTCGTCTACCCCGATGAGCTCGACCGTCGCGTCACACCAGACGCACCCTCCCCTCCCGTCGCCATCGTGTTTCACTCCGGCGCGTTTGACTACGTCGTCAACCCCACATCCGCCGACCCGCTCGCGAACACCAGCTATCAGGAGAGCGTCGACGGCATCTTGCGGCTCTCTGCCCCTTGGGGCTTCGAGCGGGTGACGGCAGCCTTGGGTCTCTTTCCCAACTTCGAGCCCTTTGAAACGCACACTGCTGCGCTCCCAGCCGCCCTCGCGGAGCGGGGCATCGCGAGCATCTGGCCGGTCAATTGCTGGGGTGACCTGTGGCACAACCGCCAAGGACAGGCCGACAACGACTACAGCGGGGATCGATTCTTCCGCGACGGCCGCACGGCAGCAGAGTTCACGTGGGCCCATGCCACGTCAAACTTCCCACCTGGCAACCCCCTCGAGCTTCCGGTTCAGGTCACCGCTGACGACCTCTTCCTCGTTGGGCTCGGCGAAGGCTCGCGTGCCGTATCGGAGCTTCTTTCCGTCATCGGAGAGGATGGCTTCACCTATCGTCCAGCCGCCGTGGTACTCGATAGTCCAGCCGACGACCTCCGCCCCTACTACGACGTCAACACAGAAGCGTTCAACCTCATTGAGGCTGGGCTAAACCGGCTGTTCCCCGAGGGCCGGATCTCGGTCATGACAGGTTCGATGTCGAGGGTTCCGTACGGAAATATCCCGCCACGCGTCGGTCTTGTCTGGAGCTCCAACGACACCCGAATTCCCGCCAATGCCAACAATGCACTCCTCGACCGATTCACCACCTACACCGGAGTCGATATTTGGGTGTACGACGACGTCGCACCTCGCCATGTCCTCTCGAATGGCGACCCAGAGATCGCTGCGGATGTCGCTGGATTTCTTGTCTCGGGAACGGCAGGTTTGACGACTGCCCCCTAGCGTTCATGCAGACAACCCGGTCAGTTGCTGGACCGGGTATCGCTTACGATCGCCCCACGAAGAGGTTCGGCTGCTCGATGCGGCCACTCCACGAGGGTTCGAGACATGCAGGCTGGCGACGTCATCGTTGATGAAGAAGGTCAGGCCTGGACCGTACTGCGTCCTGGCCCACCCGGTCTATGGTGCACCACATGGATGGTCTCGCGTGGCACCGAAGACGGCCTCGCAACACTGTACCTGTCTCTGACCCCCCAAGACCTCGCCGACGTTCCCGACGCCACGGCACTCGCCGCGGCATGTCAGCGCGCAGCCGACGAGGTGTCTGCGGTGTATGTCGCGACGCGCGCTCCATTGGTAGGCGGCGTCAAGACAGCAGAGGGAACCCGCGGCGTCCTGCTCGACGGCGCCTACACGACGCTTTCCGAGGCCATCCAGAATGGCCTTGGGCTGAGCGGCGTGATCGACCTGATGTGCGGTATCCTGCGTAAGATCGATGCACACGGAGCACATGGCAACCTTCGGCCTGACAACGTCCTGGTCCGCGAAGATGAGCCCGTCGTGATGGCGAATCCCCTCGTGCCCGCACTCCAGCCCGTCAGGGCAGCGCTAGAAGGTCGTCTTGTTCGAGAGCGATACGGGCCTCCAGAGTCCAAAACATCCGCGCATCCCACCCAAGGTTGGGACACATGGGCCGTGTGCGCCATGCTCTACGAAGCGTGCTGGAATACCCGACCCGCGGCCACACGGACCGTCGCTCCCCCACTCGAAGGCCTCGGGCGGGTCGATCTTGCCGAGACGCGAGACAAAGCATCGGACCGCCTCAGAACCGAGGCTGCCAGCAAGCGGTTTGCGGCCCGCGCCACAGAGCAGCTCGGCAAGCTCCTGCACCGCGGGCTCTCCGCAGAGACCGAGCCAAGTCCACCCTATCGATTCCTCACGGCAGGTGAGCTCTTCCAGCGGCTGAGCAGCGTCCAAGACCTCATTCATCCAGCGGTCGAGTCCGTGTCCCGCATCATGCTTGGGCCCGATGCCAACCAGGAGGTCTTTCAGACGGACACACCCGTCGAATTTAGCGTCAATGTCGGCACGACAGCGGGCGTGACGGCCCACGAGGACATCGCCTGCGGCGTGAACCTTAAAGACCTCGATGCGCCCGGCGACGGTCGAATCCGCGTGAAGGGCTCTCGGTTCACCGTCAAGCGGTATCCATCCGGACGATGGCGGTTCAACTTTGCGCTGCCAGAGGTTCCCCCGGGGCGGTACTCAGCCCGGGTCGCCTTTGCCATCAAGGGTGCTGACGAAAGTCCTCGCGTCAGCGAGGGCCACTTCCAAGTCCGGCCTGCGCCTGGCTACATGCCACCTGCGCCTCCCCTCGACACACCACCGGCGCCGCTCCTGCTCACCCCCGAACATCGTTCGGCACCCGAGGGTGCAGGCCCCCGCCCAGTCGCATCCGCGTGGGGACAGCGACGCGACGCAGCGGTTCCATTGCCAGACCCTGGCTCCCAACCCGCACTCCTCAACGCAGATGCCACGGCAGAGGTCATTCCGCTGGCGTTTGGGCTGGGCCATCTCGATGACGATGCAAATGACAGCGTGCTCGGACCACAGCCCGTGGCCGATCGGCCGCCCACTGACCCCGGCATTGATCCCGGCCCGGCGGTTGCATCCTCCGCCGGCGTGGCGCTACCGGTACCGCTAGCGCCCGACCCTACCCTACCGCCACGCGCGATCCCTTCTCCTGCACCGGCCATGAGCTCTCCTGCTCCCGCCGAAATTCAACCGCCAGAGATGCCCCCGCCGTCCATTGAGCTGGAGCCCACGCCGATGCCCCCCTCGGTGCCGTCGGTGCCATCAGTTCCCGCGGCTGCAGAGCCCGACCCCCCCCCTGCTCCGGCACCACCAAGCCTCGACTTCTCTCCCCCATCGATGCAACACGAGGGACTCGACGAACTCCCCACGCTTCGACATGAGGGCAGCTCAGCCCTCGCGTCCATTGAGTCATTTATTGATAATGCTGCAGAAAGCCTCAACACGGACCGACTCACGCTGCTGACCGCCATTGGAGCGATGTTCATTATCGGCGCGGTTCTGACATACAGCAGCTTGAACTAACCACGAGATCGTGTGACGCGGGCCCCTTGCGAATGCGTTCTAGGAGCCCACGTGAACATTCTCTTCCCCAATGCCGACCTTGCCACTCTTGATGCCGACCTGTTGGTGGTGGGCGCTTCCTCCGCAGAGGACCTGAACGTCCTCGGCGCCTTCGCCGGTGCCCTCACCGAGCACCTCGCGCAGCAGTCCTTTTCCTACAAGGCTGGCACGCTCGAGATTGTGCCGACTATGGGAGCCATCAACGCGTTGGCCGTGGCAGTTGTGGGAACCACTGATGCCACGACCGAGACCTTGCTTGAGGCTGCGCGCCACGCTGGTAGTCTCGCACGCGGTCGCAAGGCCACGCATGTGGCCCTGCACCTCGGAGCCATCGACAGTGCTGCACTCTCGGAGCTCATTGTCCACCTACGCGCCGGCAACTACCGCTGGGACAAGCACCTGCCCGCCGCACGACAACATCCAGCACTCGAGACACTCACATTTGTCGGACTGCCAGCGGGCGAAGGGCGCGTCGATGCCGTCTCCCGTGCCCTCACGATGTCCAAGTGGCAGGACGTTGCCCGTGACCTCGTCAACATGCCGCCGGCCGACCTCTACCCCGAGTCTCTCGCTGCAGCAGCAAGCCGGCTCCAGAGTATCCCTGGGGTGTCGGTAGACGTCTGGGACTTCGAGAAGTGCCGTGCAGAAGGTCTTGTGGGCATCATCGCTGTCGGTCAGGGTTCGACCCGTCCGGGCACCCTCAGCTGGTTGCGATACCGGCCAGCCAACGCTGTCGATCACATCGCGCTCGTCGGAAAGGGCGTGACCTTTGATGCCGGCGGCTTGTCCCTCAAGCCTTCCGCAGCGATGCAGACCATGCGGTGCGATATGGGCGGTGCAGCGACGGCACTCGCTGCCTTCGGCGCGATTGCAGAACTCGGACTCCCCATCGCCGTGGACTGTCTCCTGCCCTCCGTCGAGAACATGTGTGCCGCGAACAGCTTCAAGCTCGGCGACATCCTCACGTACCGCAACGGCGTCACGGTAGAGATCCACAACACAGACGCAGAGGGCCGCCTGATCCTGGCCGATGCTCTGATTCTTGCGTCCGAGCTCGACGGTGTGAGCACCATCGTCGACATGGCGACCCTCACGGGTGCGTGCATCATCGCGCTCGGTGACGACTTCACCGCGATGTACTCCCACGACGACACCCTGGCGCAGGGTCTCTTGGATGCGTCGGACAAGGCCGGCGAGCTGATGTGGCGGATGCCACTTCATAAGCCGTACAACCGTCAACTGAAGGGTACTTGGTCAGAGATTAAGAACGTCGGTGGTCGTCCCGCCGGCTCCATCACCGCCGCACTCTTCTTGAGTCACTTCGTGCGTGATGACGTGACGTGGGCTCACCTCGACATCGCAGGGACCGCCTTCGCCGACAAGGCGAGCAACCACTATGCCGCAGGTGGCACCGGACAGGTGGTGCGCGCGCTGGCCATGTGGGCCGCCGAGCACGCAGAGTCCAAGGCCTGATCAGGTTGGGGTGTTGGCCCCTTTGAACCCCATAGCGAGGATGTAGAACTCGCGGCTGACCTGCCGTACCGCTTCGGGTCGAATGCGGCGGGTTCGGCCGAAGTGCGCTCGAATATCGGCTTGCAGCTGCGGTACTTCTTCGCCGTCAAACACCTTGACGAGCAGACTCCCACCGGGCGCCAGAGTAGCCACCGCAAGCTCCAGCGCCTTGCGCACGAGCACAAGCTGTCGGACGTGATCCGTAAGCGCAATGCCGGTTGTGGGCTGCGCCATGTCGGACAGAACCACGTCGGCACGTCCGTCGAGCTGCTCCAACAACTCTTCGGGTGTGACCTCCATCACGGAGCGGGCAATCCAACGGCCACGTGGCAGCTCTGGTGCCTTGAAGTCCACACCCACCAATGTTCCTGGCCGCCCGATACGCTGGAGGACGTACTGCGACCATGAACCGGGGTAGCACCCCAGGTCGATGACCCGCTGACCTTGCTTAAGCACCCGAAACCGGCGGTCACACTCGGCCAACTTGTAGACGCTGCGCGCTTTGAATCCCTCGTCCTTTGCACGTTGGGTGAATTGATCGCCCCGCTTGTAGGTATTTCGCTTCTTTCTCGGCACGATGGCTCCCTGCTAGCTCACCACATCGTTGAGGATGGCCCAGAGTTGTTTGACGCCCTCGTTGGACTTTGCGCTGAACGGTATGGGCTGGCCAGCTGGTAACCCATACGCTTCCCGTAGCTTCGCAAATGCTGGCTTTCGTTCATGCTTCTTCAGCTTATCGACCTTGGTGACCACGACACGGGCCGGGATGTCGGCCTCTACCAGCGCCTCATACAGGGCAAGATCCATGTCTTGCGGCGTACGTCGTGCATCCACGAGCAAGAACACCAGCTGCAGCGCGTCACGTTCGCCAAGATAGCGTTCGATCATGGGTTTCCAGGCCTCACGTACGGCATCGGGAACACGCGCAAAGCCGTACCCGGGAAGGTCAGCGATGGCGAGCGCGCCCCCGACCCGAAACAGGTTGATGGCCTGCGTGCGGCCCGGTGTGGAGGACACGCGTGCGGCCTTTCTTGTCCCGAGAAGCGCATTGAGCATGGAGCTCTTTCCGACATTCGACCGACCGGCGAACGCAACTTCACGCAGACCCGTCTCGGGAACCGGCCCCGGGAAGCTGCCCACAAACTCCACTGTTCTTGAAATGCTACGCCGTGATGGCACACATCCTCCAACGCAGGGCCCACATCCGGCAAGCAACCCGGTATGCTGTGCGTGCCCCACCAAGACCCTAGGACGTCGATGTACCCGCCCGGACCCCATGCGTCCCGAAATCGCCGCATTGAGACGATTCCACGCGAGACCAACGTCTGGATCATCAGCGATCTGCATCTCGGTGATGGCACACCATCTGATGCCTTCTTCGGAAAAGATCGCTACCTCATGGCGCTTGTTGAGCGTGTAGAGCGGGACGGAGCCACGTTGATTGTCAACGGTGACGCCATCGACTTCGCCCAGGCCTGGACCTTGTCCCGTGTGCTCCGTGCTCACGGCCCCCTCCTAGGCGCGCTCTCACGACTCGGCAGGAACGGCAGGCTCTTCTACGTGGTGGGCAACCACGACATGGACCTCACGCTCTTTCGCGATGTGCTGAACTTCCGTGTGTGCGACGCACTAGAGATCGGTGACGAAGTACTCGTGTGTCATGGCTACGAGTTCGATCCTTACATCGGCACCGACCTCTATGAGGCCGACATGCACACCAAGGTTCACCATGCCATCGAGCGGTGGCTCGGCGCATGGATTCGCTTGCCGCTCCACGAGTTCTACAATCCCGTCAATCGCTTTGTGTTCTGGCTCGCACACAAGATCATCTGGCTCGCACTGGCGTGGTGCACGATCGCATCCTGGCTCGGCCAAGAGTCCTCGGAGGACGAAGTGCGCGCCAACGCCAACTTCTGGGCGTGGGGCAATGAAGGCGACAGCATGGGCATCTTTCGTCCGGCCATGACTTATGCCCAACAGGGCAAACATCGCTTCGTGTTGTGCGGGCATTCCCACGTCCCAGGTGTGGTGCGCCAGGCGAACGGCACCTACGCCAACAGCGGTTCGTGGACCTTCGCGAGCGCGCAATATCTGCACTGGAACGGTCGAGATGTGCGCTGCTTTGACTGGGTCAGTGGTCGAGAGTTCGAAGCAGAGCTCTACGAACACATGGCGGATGGCAGTCTCTACGAGCGAGACTTTATGCAGTGGTGGCGGGAGAACTACCTGGGTGGGTTCCGGTTTCGGAAGGGCGAGGCCCGTAGAGGGAAGACGCCCGCGTGGAAACAGTGGCTGCGAGACCATCAACACCTGTCCCGCATGCGTGAGTTGCCCCACGGGCCCCTCCTACCCCCCCATGAGGTACCCAAGGATGTGTCCACGGAGAATCCCGAAGGACCATCGGCACATGACCCCCCAACGACCCCGGAAGTCCCCTCATGAAGATCGACGGCACCCACCACCGCACGGTGACGATGCGAGATGACAAGGTCATCCTGATCGACCAGCCGCGCCTTCCCCACACGTTTGGCTTTTACGAATGTACCGACGTGGAGAGCACGGCACGCGCGATCGAGACCATGATCGTCCGTGGTGCAGGTGCCATTGGCGCCACGGCAGCGTTTGGCATGGCCCAGGCCGCCCTTCAAGCCTCCGATGCCCAGTTCTTTGAGCAGGTGACCCATGCCGCCAACCGCCTGTCCCGCACACGTCCTACGGCGCAGAACCTATTTTTCGGTATCCAGCACGTACTTGCTGCGATCGAGGCCGAGCGCGATGACCCCGCGAAGGCCCGTGCGGCCGCCCGTGCCGCCGCACAAGACGTTGCGGATGATGATGCCGAGAGCTGCAAGACCATTGGACGCCATGGAGCTCCTCTCTTTGCGTCAGGCATGGCCATTGCCACCCACTGCAATGCCGGGTGGCTGGCCTTCGTCGACTGGGGCTCTGCGCTGTCCCCGATCTACACGGCCCATCGGGAGGGCAAGAACATCTCGGTGTGGGTGGACGAGACACGCCCGCGCTCACAAGGCGCACGACTCACCGCCTTCGAGCTCGGTCAAGAAGGGGTGCCGCACCAGGTCATCGCAGACAATGCGCTGGGCCACCTCATGCAGCGCGGCCAGGTACACGCGATGATCGTTGGTGCCGACCGCATCGCCGCCAATGGCGATGTCGCCAACAAGATTGGCACCTACACCCAAGCTACACTGGCAGCCGCCCACAATATCCCCTTCTACGTCGCAGCCCCCACCACCACCATCGACATGGCATGTGACACCGGGGCGTCCATTCCCATCGAGGAACGAAGCGAAGATGAGGTCGCCTATGCATGGGGCTGGTCCGATGAAGGAAGGTTTGAGCGGGTTCGACTGACCCCATCCACGTCATCCTGCTACAACCCCGCCTTCGATGTGACCCCCGCTCATCTCATTCGGGCCATCATCACCGAGCGCGGTGTCGTAGCGCCCACCACCGAAAAGATGCGGACAATCGCACGCTAACCTTGTCTTCAGCGTAGCATCACGGTAATGCGGCACGGCTTCACTGGAGCGCCCGTGCCCGCTACCCTTCTCGCCCTGCCCGCCCGAGGACTTGTCCTGTATCCTGGGATGATCCGCGCATTTCCTGTCGGTCGTCCCGGATCCGTCGCAGCCGTACATCTCGCTGTCGATACGGGCACGCCGCTGGTGATGGTGGTTCAGCATGACCCTGCCGTTGAAGACCCCCGACAGGCCATCCTCTGCGAGACGGCGATTGAGCTCCATATCGAGCAGGTTGTCGACCTCCCCGATGGAACCATCCGAGTCCTCGCCGAGGCCATGCGGCGGGTTCGACGCGTGTCTCCGCTTGCGGTCGACCCGTCGAGTGGCGCATGGATCGTCGAAGTCGACGACCTGAATCCACCCGATGAAGACCCTGTCATGGTCGCCGCCCTCGCCGCAGAGGCCAGTCATCTCCACAGAGAGTGGCTGTTGGGTACCGGCATGACCGAGGCCGACCACGACCTCCTGATCTCTACGCCCGAGGAGCAGGAGCGCCTCGCAGACCAGATGTGTGGCATCCTGGAGCTCGGCTGGCCGATTCGCCTCCAGCTCCTTGATACTGCACCGCTCACCGAGCGGTTTCGGCTTCTCATTGCCGAGCTCTCGGTGGCTATCGCACGGCAGAAGATCCAGGCTGACATCCAAGGTCTTGTCCAGACCGCCCTCGATAAGCATCAAAAAGAGTTCCACATCAAGGAGCAGATCAAGGCCTTGCGCGCCGAGCTCGGTGAGGGTGGTGGCGAGGCCGAGGCGGACAGATTTCTCGAGCGTGTCGCAGCCGCCGGTCTGCCAGATGACGCCCGCAAAGAGGCTGAACGTGAGATTACGCGGCTTCGAAGAGTGCCCACCGACTCCTCCGAGTACAACATTGCGCGCACTTGGCTTGAGACCCTGCTCGAGGTTCCATGGTCAACGTCCACGCCAGATGTCTCTGACTTAGCGGCTGCAACCCAGATCCTTGAAGCAGACCATCATGGCCTGGAAAAGGTCAAGGAACGGATCCTCGAGTACCTGGCGGTCCGACAGCTCCGTGACGATGCCAAGGGCGCGGTGCTGTGCTTCGTCGGAGCGCCTGGCGTTGGAAAGACCAGCCTCGGTCGTTCCATTGCCCGGTCCATGGGACGTAAGTTCGCGCGTCTAAGCCTCGGTGGCATCAAGGATGAGGCCGAAATTCGAGGACATCGCCGCACCTACATCGGCGCGATGCCAGGCCGCATCGTTCGTGCCCTAATCCGCGCGGGCAGCAACAACCCCGTCATTGTTCTCGATGAGATCGACAAGCTGGGCAATGACTTTCGGGGTGACCCTGCAAGCGCGTTGCTCGAGGTCCTCGACCCCGAACAAAACGGGTCGTTCGTCGACCACTACCTCGATGTGGGCGTTGACCTCTCAAATGTGTTGTTTGTGGCCACAGCCAACCTGCAAGACCCCATTCCCCATGCCCTCCATGACCGGTTTGAGGTCATCGAGATCCCCGGGTATACCGAAGAAGAAAAAACGCGGATCGCACGACAGTTTTTGCTCCCACGACTCGCGCAGGAACATGGGCTTGCACCACAACAGCTGCGCCTCGATGCCGGCGCCCTTACCCGCGTGATTCGCGAATATACGCGGGAGGCCGGTGTCCGAGATCTCAACCGGCAGCTGGCCGCGCTCCTTCGTAAGGTGGCAAGAAAGGTCGTGAGCGGCGGTCCCGCACCCAAGCGCCTGACGGCTGCAGCGGTGGCGCGTCTACTCGGCACCCCACGTTTCCGAGAAGAACTCGATGACAGAGACGATACGCCGGGCGTCGTCATCGGCCTTGCATGGACGGCTGCCGGCGGCGACATCCTCTTCGTCGAGGCGCTGTCCATGCCCGGCTCCGAGGGCTTGAAGCTGACAGGCTCGCTCGGCGATGTCATGAAGGAGTCGGCCCAAGCTGCCCTCTCTTGGATTCGAGCCAACCATTCGCGGCTGGGTCTGGACGCACGGGTCTTTGAGCAGCTGCTTCATCTCCATGTCCCTGCAGGCGCCATCCCCAAAGATGGTCCGAGCGCTGGTGTGAGCATGTTGACCGCGCTTGCCTCACGGCTCCTCGAGCGACCCGTGCGTCCGAAGCTCGCGATGACTGGAGAGATCACCCTTCGTGGACGCGTCTTGGCCGTCGGTGGTGTGAAAGAGAAGATTCTCGCCGCACGCCGTGCGGGCATTACCTCGGTCATCCTCCCACGCCAGAACGCGGCCGACCTCGATGATCTCCCCGCCGATGTTCGCCATGACGTCGCATTCCATCTGGTCGACACGGCCGATGAGGTCATCGCACTTGCACTCGATGCAAGCACCTAGGACCGTCGATGGCCTTTCCCAAGCCCTTTGGTAGATACGAGCTGCTCGACCGCATCGGTTCAGGCGGGATGGCCGAGGTCTTCCTTGCCCGCGCATTCGGAGCAGCAGGCTTCGAGAAGCGGCTTGTTGTGAAGAAAATTCGGGATGAACATGCCGCTGACCCTCACTACGTCGACCTCTTCATCAAAGAGGCAAAGGTTGGTGTCGGCCTCAATCACCCCAATCTCGTCGCCGTCTATGAACTCGGGCGTGTCGCCAAGTCGTGGTACATCGCCATGGAGCATCTGCATGGCCACGATCTAAATCAGATTCAGCGTCGGTTACGGTCAGAAGACCTACGTATCCCTGTCGAGCTTGCCGTCTGGATCACGGCAGAACTGGCTCGCGGCCTCGCCTACGCGCATGCCGGCGGCTCATCCGAAAAGAGCGCCGGACTCGTCCATCGGGACATCTCTCCGCACAATGTCTTTCTCACCTTCACGGGAGAGGTCAAAGTGGTGGACTTCGGCATCGCGGACTTGGTTCAGCATGGCGGCTTAAATAGAGGCACCCAAGGCGGAAAGCCCCGCTACATGAGTCCGGAGCAAGCGCGCGGCGAACCCGTCGACCCGCGCACCGACATCTACAGCGCGGGTGTGGTCCTCTGGGAGCTCTTGACGGGTAAGCGGCCGGTCAGGTCCGAGGACTCTGACACGCTCCCCAGACTTCGAGAACACTGGCCAGAAGCTCCACATGGCCTCGAAGCCATCGTTGAGAAGTCGTTATCGCCTTCTGTCCACGACCGATATGCCGACGCGTCCGAGTTCGAGGAAGACCTTCGTGTCTGGCTTCACCAACAGCGGCTGCGCGCGGGACGCGACCTGTTGGCAGACTGGCTGCAGCACATCACGCCCAGAGCGTCCATCGAGAACCCCGCAGATGTGGACCTCCAGCGTCTCGCGGATGACCTCGCCCATCCCACGCTGCACCGGCGCGAACCGGTCACTATAGCGACTCAGACCGATTCGGATGTCGTTCAAGAGAGCAGCCCTCCGGCGGCCCGGCGTCACCTCTCCACCGTCGTCATCGATGTGGACGGCTTCACCCAGATCAGCGAGACCTTGGAGCCTGGGCCGACCTTCTCTCGTCAGCTTCACTGGCTGCGCTGGGTTCGGGCCGTCGCAGACGAACATGGTGGGCGCCTCCTCCGAACCCAAGACCAACAAGTGACCCTGGTCTTCGGCCTCGAGAAGACCCGTAGCGATGACGTGCTTCGCGCCGTGGCGTGTGCGCAGAGCCTCCTTCGACGTACCGACGAGCTCACCCAGAGCGGCCTAGAGCTTGCCCTTGGCATCGGCGTTCACAAGGGGGATGTCACCGTTGGCGGTGGTGGCACGCGGCACCGGACCTCGCCACGCGGAAATACGTTCCGGCTCGCCACCCGTCTGGCGATGGCCGCATCCGCCAACGAGATCCTCGTCAGTCGCGCGGTCTGGGATGCCCTTGATGACCGTCACGACACCGAGCAGGGTCCGCCCTTAACTCAGCGTTCAAATGGCACAACGCTTCGAACGTATCGATTACTGGAGACACGCGCGACCTGGGCACCATCCGCCAGTCCTTGGATTCGTCGCGACGATGAGATCGAAGGCGTACTTGCCGGATTTGAGGCCTTGCAGGATGGCCAAGGTGCATCGGTCATCCTCCACGGACCCCTGGGATGCGGCCGAACACGCGTCCTCCGCGAGGTCTCGGCACTTGCCGATCGACGCGGCGTCGCGGTCTTCTACGGCCGCGAGCGCGAAGCAGGCCGTCCGCTCTCGTGCCTTCGCGAGCTGCTCTTTCCGCTCCTTCAAGTCGAGGAACTTCACACCCGGGCGGAGATCGATCGCGCGACCGATCGCCTCAAGCTCATGGGCGTCCGAGGTGATGCCTGTGCCGCGCTGGTGAGAAGCCTCGCCAGCTCGGTCAAGGACAGCACCTTTCCTAATGCAGCCGTGTGGGAAGCGGTCGGCACCGTGTGGCGGACACTTGCCAGCCACAGACCCACACTGATCTGCCTTGATGACATGCAGTTCCTCACCGCAGAACACCTCGTACACCTCGGCCGTCTTGCCCACCAGCTTAAGAGTGTGCCACTGCTCCTGCTCCTCTCGGTCGGCGAGGAAGTCCCTGCAGCCCTCACGGGTCATCGCGCCATTCCGCTCCGTCCCATGAGTCCGAGCCAGCAGACCCACCTTGTCGCTGGACTCTCTGGTGCCAGTTTCGCTGATGACACCTTGATGGCCATGGTGAGACGCCTCTGCCACGGCAATCCCCTCTACGTCACGGAGCTCGTGCGGTGGCTTCAGTCGAAGCGCCGCCTCGTGATCGTTGACGATACAGCCACACTCTGCGGCGAAGCTCCAGAAGCGTTGCCACCGACTCTCGCCTCGATTGTATCCGCGCGACTCGATGACCTCCCCGCAGGCGCAAGAGGTGCACTCCAGATTGCGTCCGTGATCGGGGTGACCTTCTCGCTTCGCCTGCTTGCCGAAGTCGCGGGTCTCGATGATCCGGTTCCGTTGATCACCGACCTCGCACGCCGGGAGCTGGTTGCGCGCACCGATGAACAGGACCGTTGGACATTCGTGAGCGAGATGATGCGTGACGCCACACTCGGCGGCATCTTGGCCGCGCAGCGCCGGGCCCATCACGCGATGATCGCAGAAGTCTTGGAGTCCTGGGAGGAACAGGACCGCATGGACCATCTCGATGCCTTGATCACACACTGCGGCGAAGGAGGCCGACCGCTCGATGCGGCACGGTACGCCTACACGGCAGGCCAACAGCACGAAGCCCATCAAGCCCTCGGCCATGCCGTTCAAACCTACCGACGCGGCCTCACGTGGCTCAAGGGCGCCGACCCCGTGCCAGAGACCTACCATGCAAGGACCGAGGGCGAAGCCATCCTACGGTACCGACTCGGTGTGGTCTGTATGCTTCAGGGTGATGCCAGCATGGGACGATCGAGTCTCACGGTCGCACTCGACATTGCCTGCGACGCAGGGTTGATTGGTCTTCAGGCCCGCATTCATCTTGAGCTCGGCAGACACCACCTGCATCAGGACAGCCAAGACCTAGCGAGGGCTCATCTGGAAGCTGCTCGATCTGCCGCTGCTCGGATGGATGACCCGCTCCTCGAGCTGGAGGTTCATGAGGCCAACGCGCTTCTGGCACACGCCATGGGCGATGAAACACGGTCGCTACAATCGTGGCTGGCAGCGCTTCATACACCCGGCATCGGAGATGAGGCGCGTTCTCGTTGCCTCATCGGTAAAGCCAATGTCTTTCTCAAGACAGGTGAACTGGAGGATGCCGCCCCGCTGTTGGAGCAAGCCCTCGATGCTGCACGACGGGCCGACAATCGCATTCTGCAGGGTCGCGCCTTGAACAACCTGGGTCTGGTTCACGCCTGGCGCGACCAGCCCACCGAGGCCATCCGATGCTTCCGTCGCGCACTCCGTGTTCGTGAAGGCATCGGCTATAGTCACGGCGTCGCTGTCAATCACCACAACATTGGTGACGTGTACTTCATGCATGGAGAGCATGACCGCGCCGCAGTGGCCTTCAAGCGTTCGCGGGAGATCGCTCGCGAGACGGGCTGGGCCCGCGGCATCTACCTCAATGACCTCTACCTCTGCTTCCTCGACGGGCTGAAACAATCCGACCGAGCGGAATCCTGCCAGCAGCTCGAGACCCTCATCTCACGGGCGGCCACGCTCGCTGACCACGAGACCTCATTGACAGGCCGTCTTCTCCTCGGACGGCTCCTCGACCACGATGGAGATGTCGGCGGTGCGCTGGCCTTGCTGACGGAAGCGTCGCGCGAGGCCCATGAACGTCACCTTCCCATTGCGCGGTTGATCGACGCCCAGTGCGCGCGGATCAGAGCAACTCGGGATGGTCATTGACCAACGACTCTAGCTTCTCGAGGACGTCCATTGAGAGGTCCTCCGGGACCTCAATCTGCACCACAATCACGAGGTCGCCGCGCGTGCCGTCAGCCTGGTAGGCGCCTCGACCACGGAGCTTCAGCCGCGTTCCACTGCTGGTCCGAGGCCGAATGCGAGCCTTGACCAGCCCCGAGGGGCCGGAGACATTGACAATGCCACCGAGCAGCGCGGTACCGACCCCCACGCGTACATCCAGCTCGGTCGTTGACCCAGACGCCTCGTGTTTCACGTCATCGGCGGCATGCCCCACCAGATTGACGCGCACAATGAGGTCACCAGATGGTCCCCCGTAGGCGCCTGCATCCCCCTCGGAAGGGATGCGGAGTACCCCACCATGGCGTGTACCCATGGGAATGGTGACATCCACCGTCGCTTTCCCAGGCTCGACTCCGGGCCAAGCATCCCCCGCGACCCAACGGGGTGCCCGCGTCAAGCGATCAAAGCGCACGGGAATGGCGCCCCCATCACGCGCGGTTCGGAACGGCACCTCGACCTCGACGGCCACATCATCGCCACGGCGTGGTGCGCGCGCCGGATCCTCACGACGGGACCTTGGGCTTCCACCACCAAAATCGAAGTCACCCGTGCCGCCAAAGAGGTCATTCAAGTCGACCGGACCTTCCGCCTGCCCCCCACGAACGTGGAAACGTCCATTGGCTGTCCGCCTCGACTGTCCATCGACACGTCGGGTGGTGTTTCGTGGACCTCCCGCATTCACATGACGGGAAAACCTGCTGTGTGACGCCTCTTTGGTTCGAGCGCGCCGTGCCGCTCGGCGCTTGAAGAATGCCTCGGCACGCTCACGTGCGTCGTCATAGGCCTGCCGAGCCTCGTCGTTGGTCAGAAATTCATAAGCCCTGCGAGCGTCCATAAACCGTTGCTTCGCCACCGGATCATCGCCGACCACATCTGGGTGGCACTTACGCGCAATCTTCCGAAACGCCTTCTTGATGGCTGCTTCATCCGCATCGGCGCTGAGGCCCAGAATCTCATAGGGATCTTCTGCTTCCGACATGCGTCTCCTCAAGACTACGCTATCCCAACACGGAAGCTCACGGGATCCAACAGCGGATTGGAATTCGTCACACCGATGATGTGTGGCAGGGCGTTGCCGCCAAGGGCTACAGCCTCTATAGGAATACAGACCGCTGATCAGCGCGTCGAGGATGGCATGCCGAAGTATCAGAATCCGGGCGGACTTACCTGTTCGTTCTGCCACAAGTCGCAGCGCGAGGTCGAGAAGATCATCGCGGGTCCAAATGTGTACATCTGCAGCGAGTGTATCCGACTCTGCCTCGATATTATTCGTGAGAAAGCCCCGCAGCGGAGCATGGCGTGGGGCAAGGGCACGGTTCCCTCCCCGTCTGACATCAAGGCACACCTCGACAACTACGTCATCGGACAAGAGACCGCGAAGCGACGTCTCTCGGTGGCCGTTTACAACCATTACAAGCGTCTCGAGGCGAATACCAATACCGAAGACTCCGGCGTCGAAGTTCAGAAGTCCAACGTGCTGCTCATCGGCCCCACGGGCACCGGCAAGACACTCATGGCGTCCACCCTCGCCTCGTTCCTCGACGTGCCGTTTGTGATTGCCGACGCCACCTCACTTACCGAGGCCGGCTACGTCGGCGAAGATGTCGAGAACATCGTCGCCAATCTCTACCAAGCCAGCGGCCAGTCGGTCGAGCGCACGGTTCGCGGCATCATCTATGTCGACGAGGTCGACAAGCTCGCGCGTAAGAACTTCTCGAGTAGTGTCTCAAGAGACGTCAGTGGTGAGGGTGTTCAGCAAGCGCTGCTGAAGATCCTCGAAGGCACCGTGGCGAACATCCAACCCAAGGGCAAGACCAAGGGTCCCAACAACGACGCCATCCAGATCGACACCACCAATATTCTGTTCATCTGCGGCGGGTCGTTCGAGGGTCTCGCGAGCATCATCGAGCAGCGGATGGGCCGCCGGTCCGTAGGATTCCTCCGAGAAGACCCCCTCGCTGCCGCCGAAGCACGAGGCACCGAAGGTTCGGTCGAGGACACACGTCTCCTGAAGAGCACCACGGCAGAAGATCTCACAAAGTTCGGCCTCATTCCCGAGTTTATCGGCCGCCTTCCTGTGCAGGCCATCATGAGTCCCCTCGCGGTCGGCGACCTCGTTCACGTCATGACAGAGCCGCGAAATGCGCTGGTCAAGCAGTACCAAAAGCTCTTCCGGTTCGAGAAGGTCAAGCTTACCTTCTCGGAGGATGCCCTCATCGCCATTGCCGAGAAGGCGCTGACTCGAAAGTCCGGTGCACGTGGCCTACGCGCAGTGACCGAGGCCGTCATGCTCGACATCATGTTCGAAGTCCCGAGTATCGAGGGTCTCGAAGAGGTGATCATCACAGCGGACACGGTCCGAACCGGCGCTCATCCAGAGCTCCGTATGCGCCCCGAAGCTGGCATTCCGAGCTGACGTGAAGCCTACCCTCCTCATCGCTTCCCCGCAGATGCGGGATACCTATTTTGAAGGGACGCTGGTGTTGGTCTGGCGGCACGACGAGACCGGTGCGCTCGGCGTGGTCATCAATAAGGTGATGCCCCACGACATGTTGGAGTCGCTGGAGTTGCCAGATGACCTCGATACCGAGCCTTACCGTCAGCAAAAGCTGTGGTGGGGAGGCCCGGTCGAAGAGCAGTCCGGAACCGTACTCACGCTCGCTGAGATTGACGCCGAACGTGGCTGGCTGCTCGACGAAGGGATTGGCATCTCCCGTTCGATGGATGTGCTTCAAGAACTCATGGCCAAGCACGAGCGGCTGGAGCTCTGCCTTGGATACGCCGGCTGGGGTCCAGGCCAGCTGGAGGCGGAGTTGAAAGACGGTTCTTGGCTGTGGACGGAAGTTTCCGCGGAGTTTGTCTTCAGCCTACCCGTCGAAGAACGCTACGGCGCTGCACTCGCCACCCTAGGCCTGACTCCCCAGACCCTCTGGATGCCACCCGCAGAAGCGTGATCACTCGGAGCGTGCCACCACCGGCCCATCGCTGTCGAGCTGCACAGACCAGTGGGCCACCGCGTTGAGAAATGCCGGCTTTTGCTTCGTCTCCAGCGGCCTACTCATCGGCAACGCTGCCTTGAGTGGGTCGACGTACCGCCCATTTTTCCACATCTGAAAGTGCAGGTGTGGGCCGGTCGCGAGCCCGGTCGACCCCACCTTTCCGATGTTGGACCCTTGCGAGATGCGCTGGCCCTTACGGACGGAAATCTTGGAGAGATGGCTGTAGGAGGTCTCGATTCCCCCATCATGCCGAATCTTGACCCAATTGCCGTGTCCGCCGCCCCAGCCGGCGATCGTGACGACACCGTCTGCCACGGCTCGAACCGGTGTACCGGTGGACGCCCCGAAGTCTACACCGTTGTGAGGACGTCGCTTCTTCAGCACGGGGTGAAAGCGCTTGGGATTGAACTTGGATGTCACCCGCATAAAGCCAAGGGGCGACCTCAAGAACGCACGTTTCATGCCAGAGCCGTCACCATGGTAGTACCCGACATCCTCCCGACCGCCGGGGCCGGGCTGGGCCCACCGATAGCCCTCCCGCACCTTACCGTCGTTCGTGAGGCGAACCGCATGAATGGCGCCCAACTTCGATCGGCGCTTGGGCGCGCTCATCTGCTCCGCAACCACCAACAACGAGGCTCCGGCACGCAGCTCCGAGTTGAAGTCGACCTCATATTCGAACACTTCGGCGAGCCGAACCAGGTCTTCACCTCGTAGTCCCGCATCGATACCTGCCTGCCAGAGCGACGGCGTAAGGTTGAGCTGTATGCGCTCGAGTGCGCCGGTGTAGACCACCTCTTCCATGCGAGCCGACCACCCGTCGTCCTCCCGCTCAACCAGCAGCAGGTGATCCTCATCTACGCCATACCGAACCATCGTGGGCATGGCCTGCCCATCAGACCACGTCACTTGCAGCTCTCGGTCACTGCGAATCAACGCAAGATTGTAGAGGTCGAGGGCCGCTTCGCGGACGGCGGCCTCGGGAATTCCATGGCGGGACATCAACAGCCCAAAGCTTGACCCTGCGGCAATCGGCACCGGCAGCGTAAGCGTATCAGGCGCCAGCTCGACCGTGGGCTCGGGCGTACGCACCTCTACGGTGGGCTCATCTGCCCACGTCGGCACACATGCCGTTGCGACGAGCCCTACTGCGAGGGCACTCCATCGGGACATCGATTTCATCACCACTGCGTTCTCCATCCAGGGCTGGTCCTTTTCCAAAACAAGTCCATCACGCTATGGCCACGTCGTCGGATGCTTCGTCCAAAGAACCCGAGAGGATCTCAATGCGATTGTTCCTAGTGGCATCTCTGATTGCCAGTCAGCTGGCTTGCTCGGGTTCGTCCTCCCAGCCCACGTCTCTACAAGAGAATGTCGGACAGGCCTTCGCGACGTGTAATGAGGACAAGATCAAATTTCTGGCCTCCAAGCACAATGTGCAGCTTGCGTTCCGTCCTTGTGGCCACAACACGTTTACCGCCTACCGGTGGGCCCCTTCTGGACTGCACCTCTACTTCCAGCTCTTGATGACACCCCACGTGATGGATGCGGATGCCGCGAACAAGGCCACCCGAACTATCCCCACGACGACACCCGTCGCGGCGGCGACATGGTTGACCGCGCGACAGCTCGCCGTTCCCGTTCAGGACCCTGACGCCCCAGACGAGCGAATCCGGCTTGCCATCTATGATATTCCGGTCCGCGCGGAATTGGCGGTGGACGCGGAGGAGCCAGCGGCGGTTCAGACCGTCGCGGGAACCATCACACACCATCCGATGCCTGGGTTCACAGAGATTGGCGACACCGCCACCGGACGTGCGCCGCATGAGTTTTGGTTTGTGGGCACACGAGGAGAAGGCCGCGTCGGCCTCTGGCAACTCGACACACGCACTGGAGAGATCACCGAACCACTTCCGTGGCTCACGGTCACGCCCCAGTCCATGACCTACAACCGCCGACAAGACATCCTCACCGTCGGTGTGGACGATGGCATTGTGCTCTACCATGTGACCGATGAGACCGAGCTCGAGCGGTGGCCGCGTGCGGTCAGGGGTAGCCTACACCCCGATGGTCGTTGGCTTGCTGTCGAATATGAAGGAGATGCCGTCTCCCTCTACAACCAGCGGCCATGGGATGAGCTGTCCGACAAAGCTCGCGCACGAGAGCTCCGCCGAACAGAGAAATTTGAAGAGGGGTTGCCAGAGTGGATGCCCAAAGAAGCGCGTCCTCCAACCCTTGGTGTCATCGATCGTGAGTCTGCCACCCGATGGGAGTTCACCGCATTCCTCGGTGACCACTTTCAGTGGTATGAGGCGTTTGACGGCTATGCTAGCTTCCGACTCTGGGGATTCGAAGGCAAGCAATTCAAGAGAAATGTCGGACTTACCGATCTCATGTCCAAGCTCAATGCCATGGATGAACAACGAGAGGCCCTCGGCATCCGGAAGGTCACCCGCGATGGACAAACCGTATCGGAAAAGAGTCCCCCCGATGAGACGGTTCAAAAATGAGACACCTCTACAGGCCATAAATCCCCAAAACGGTATTTATACCTAGATTAGTGTGTTTGGCACGGTGCCTGCTTCAACCCCAGACGGGATGAGGGAGGACACCATGGCAGCAACGACGACCACCAAAGACCAGCTGATTCTCGACCATGTCGCACTCGTGGAGCGCATCGCTCACCGCATGGCCGCACGCTACCCAAGCTCCGTTGAGGTTGATGACCTCGTCAGCATTGGCATGATGGGCCTCATTGATGCAGCGACTCGCTTCGATGACGAGCGCCTCGCGTCGTTCACCTCTTACGCAGCCATCCGCATCAAGGGCGCCATCGTCGATGGCCTTCGCAAGCTGGACTGGGTGCCTCGCACCGTCCGAGCACGCAACCGCGAGATTGAGCAGGCACGCGCACAGGTTCAAGCCCAGGGCACCAACTCTTCGCGCGCTGTCGCCGCCACCCTCGGGGTCGACCTCAATCGCCTCAACACCATGGAGCGTGACTCACAGGTCATCACCCAGGTCTCCATGTGGGAGCGTCGAAACGACACCGATCAGGAGATTGCAGACACCTTGGCTTCGGACGACGCCACACCGTCGCAGAACGCTGACCGCAACGACCTTCGCCGACTCATCTTCGAAGCCATGAAGGAGCTTCCAGAGCGCGACCGCGAAATCGTCCGCCTCTACTACTACGAGGACCGCAGCTTCCGTGAGATCGGAGATGCACTCGGTGTCACCGAGTCCCGCGTCAGCCAGCTCCACTCACGCGTGAAGCGTCGGCTGAAGGAGCTCCTCAACGGCGCGGTGTGATGGCGAGCGCCTCACCCAATCGTCGCCGCGAAGACGGGTTGACCAAGCGCACGCTGGTCAGCCCGTCTTTTGCGTCGTGGGTATCACATTCTTGTAGGCCATTGAGGCCCACACAAGGTGCCCACCGCTCTCCTGATGTCGGATAGCCCCCCCGCGCCCAGAGTCCGACCGAACCACCGGTGCCCGTGAGGTACACACCCACGTTAAACTGCCCGTAAATTCGGAGATCTTTGGCCTCTGCCACCCTGTCACGTAGTGTGGTCATCGCACGTCCCACCGGAGCGAGTGGCGCGAGATCCACAGACTCACGCTCTCCCCACGTCGGCCGACACACGAGGCCTGTCGCGGGCGCTCTCAACACAATGCGGCCCTGCGCCAGGCGCTCGTTGTAGGTCACGAGCACTTCAAAGTCCTCGGACATGCACACACGCAAGGCTTCATACAGCTCTTCGACCAAGGCATCTTCGCTAAAGAAGCGGCGGTAGAGAGACCCGACACCCGCGAAGGAGAGCGTCATGGACGGCTGCCCCTCGACCCCCATCAGACGCTCTTGAACACGCACCTCGCGCGGAGGGACCCACGCTGCCACGGCAGGTGGCTCGGCGTCGGACGGCTCTACACTGCCCTGGCAGGCGAAGAGCCCCAAGACCAAGGGCCATGCGATCAACGGCGTTGCTGCCGCTCAGCCGTGCGTAGCCCGATCAGACCACGACGCTTCTTCTCTTCAAACACGGCACGGTTGAGGGCATCTTCGTACTCAACAGTACCTTCGCGAACGTTCTTGATCCGCTCCCTGGCGGCGTCTCGAATGGCGCCCTCATCGACATGATGAGAGAGCAGGACCGCGGTCAGCTCGCGATGAATGACCTTATCCTCGGCGTAGACCTCGTCCACGTTGGGTGTATTGAGGAGCATCTCGATGAACTGACGCACCAAAAAGCGCTCCACGTCATCCCCCACGGGATGGTTCATCTGCTCGCTGATCCGCGATCGAGTCCGACCATATTCGTTGTACGGGATGTTCCCACGACTCATGGTGTCCTTCACGCGCTCCCGAATGCGCTGATCCTGGCGGAGGTAGTTCTCCATGATGGACATGAGGTCCTTCTCGGCCTCCTCTACGCGGGCCTCCTCCACGTCAATGTGCCCCTCAAGAATGAGCCGCTGAATGGCTTCTTGTGCGATGACCGGAACTTTTGCGCGATAGAGCTTCATGTTGGCATTCCTTTACACGGCGGTGGCACCGACCGTTGGGCATGACGCCGCATAGCCGTTCGACGCCGCCACGCCCACGCATCACAACTCACTCACCGTGCATCGGCAACCTCTCGCAGCCCGTGTTCGTGAAGAATGACGATGCGACGCGGCTCGGTACGAATCAGCCCCTGTCTCCGAAACGTGTCGATCGCCACGCTGACCGTCTCGCGGGTCGCACCGATCAGCGCACCAAGCTCACGATGGGTCATGCGCAGGTCCACGATGATCTCCGGGCCATCACGAACGCCAAACTGGGGGATGAGATCGAGCAAGGCTGTTGCGAGCCGGACCGGGGCATGCCGAACCGTCATCAGCGACAAGCGCTGCAACAGGTGTGAGGTTCGGCGAGCCCCGAGCGCCAACCACGGTGCGAGCTGGTCCGGGTGCCGTTGAAGCCAGGCGACCAACGCCGGTTGTGGGACCGTCCAGAGGACAGCATCCTCCCACGCCTCACAGCGTGTGGTTCGCGTCCGCCCACGACTCATGCCTTCCCATCCCATGATGGTGCGGCGAGGGAAGTACCCAATGGTGGCTTCACGCCGGCCCTGCCGCTGCACCGACAAGCGCACCACGCCCGAGCGTACAATCACCACGTGCGCCGCGGGTTCTCCCACACACCACACCGGCCTTCCCCTCCGCACACCGCGCACATCCACGCTGGCTGCAAGCTCACCGAGGTCCGTGGCTGCGGTTCGAGACAAGACCGGCAGCGACTGTAGGAACCCCACCGAGCGCCGCCGAGCGGGCTCCGAGGTTCCGCGTGTCCACAGGCTTTTGAGCGAGGCTTCTGACATGTCTGCCCTCCCACACATACTCTTGGTGTGCGCCGAAGTGGCAGTGTTCATCCCTCAAGCTCATGTGGGGTGTTGACACCCGATTCACTGGTGTTAGACCGCGCCGGCTCGGCTCGGTAGCTCAGCTGGTTAGAGCACACGGTTCATACCCGTGGTGTCGGCGGTTCAAGTCCGCCCCGAGCCACCACCTTCCACCTCGCTACGTCAACGCGAGGTAGGTGGCGGCGCACCCCGAGACAGCCCCCGTCACCACGACGAGCGCGCCCAACGCCCATCGTAAGCCCGTGTACTCGCGCGGCTGTTCGTTCTCTCCGGTACCAATCGGAGCGTCGAACCAGAGCGCCCGCAGGGTCTCAGGCGCGACGATGGCGTACCAAAAGATGGCACAGACCACGAACGACACGGCCGACAATCCCATCAGCACCATCATGTCCACGCCGGCCCCCCAAGAACCCGAGGGATGGAATCGGGTCTCTGCAGCGTTAACATGCGTCCATTCATCCGGACTGTGGTGATCCCTTGACAGCATGTGTTGGCACGATGTGCGCCAACACCCTAATAATCCCGACTCCCTGTGCCCTCGGGCCAAAGACAAGCGAGTTGCGTATGCGCTTCCTTCTTACGACATCGCTCATGCTTCTGCCTGCGTCTATCGTTGGCGGCTCCCATGAGGCGTTTGCTGCCCCACCTTCCGAGTCCATCACGGTTGCCCCAAAGGTTCGAGCCGCACGGCCGAGCATGCGCGTCAACCTGCCGGAGTTCGACCTGAACTCCTACGACTTCAACTTCCCGAGTGGACTGCGGGTGCTGTTCCAGCCCGACAACAGCTACCCGATCGTGTCCGTCATGTCGGTGGTCGACCACGGTTCGACCGATGACCCCGTCGGAAAAGAAGGCATCGCCCACTTCGTCGAGCACGCCTGGTTCCGCAGCCAGCACGGCGACCTGCCCCCCATCATGGAAGTCATCCAAGACTTGGGCTGCGCCTTCAATGCCACCACCCGGAACGACTGGACGGACTACCGTTCGGTCTGCAGCTCTGACAAGATTGACATCTTGATGAAGCTCGAGTCGCTGCGGCTCACGGACACCGTTCGCGCCGTGACCGAGGAGCAGATTGAGGTGGAGCGCGAGGTCGTTCGAAATGAGCTCCGTATGCGGATGGAGAACGGCGGCGGCGAGATGTTCCGCTACATCAACAAGCACCTCTACCCAGAGGGGCACCCGTACGCGCGAATGACCATCGGTACCCACGGGTCGCTCGACAACATCAAGCTTGCTGACATCGCCAAGTTTACCGAGGACTACTACCGCGCCGACACGACGACGCTCATGGTCGTCGGCGATATCGCCACTGACCCCAAGGAGACCCTCTCCTACGTCTTCGCAAACTTCGAGCCTTCCCTGCTCCATCCCGACCTCACCGAGGAGCACATCATCCGCTACCCGCGCGATGCCTACATGGAAGACCCGAAGAACCCTGGTATGTCCCTTGCCGGAACCCCATTCGTCGAGCCTGACGAGAACGTCAGTGCACACTGGCTCTACGGCGCGGTAGATCCCGCGAACCCCGACCAGCTGCTCGATGTTCAGATGCCACCCAAGATTCGTATCCAGCGTGGTGACCTGCCCGAGCCGCCACCACTCGGTGATGCGGAGCCGGGCATCTACGACGCGCCTGTCGATGACCGCGTGGCCCTCGCGGCGTGGTCCCTCCCACCAGGCTTCCGGGGTCACGATGTCAACTTCCAAATGATGTCGTTCGTCGCCAACTACGCCGTAAGCAATGGTCTTCGTGGCGAGTACGGGGTGGGCGGTGCCGGCTGCTTCTACCAGCCGGGACGCGATGGTTCATCCCTGCTCTGCTACGCCGAGCTTCAGAACAGCAAGATCGATGGCGTTCGCATCGCCGAGAAGATCACCGATCAGATGGCCACCATCTACAACATGGAGATGCAGCCCATCTTCCAACGTGACTTCTCACGCGCCAAGATGCAGTTCCTCTCCCAGACACTCGGGTCGCTCGACACCATCTCTGCCGTCTTCGGTGGCCGTGCCGAGGACATTGTCGTCCCAACACACCTCACCGGTACCGTCCAGGCCCACTCGGCTCAGATGAACGACACAATGACAGCGAACGCTGCCGTGGTTGCCCAGTACGCCGAGAAGTACCTCAAGCGGAAGCGCGCTGCGCTCGTCGTCCTCAACCCGATTCCTGACGACGACATCGAGACCGACAACAGCGAGTCCAACTACCATGGTGCGCAGCGTGGCGACGACGTCACCTTGGCCGACGATCTGTCTGCCGTCACCGAGGAGATGATCGAAGCCGAGGCCATTAAGCCCGACTTCTCCCAGCTCCGTGACGTGCGGCTGGCCAATGGCATGCGCATCGTTGTGATGCCTCAAGGCGAGGCGCCACTCATGCAGGCGACGCTGGTCATCGGCGGCGGTAACGCGCACGGTGGACCACTTGGCATGATGGCCACCGGCTTCAACCCCGTACCCAACTACCCAGGCTACGGCGCGAACGTGGGTGTCTTCAAAGCTGGCGCCATCCAAGATGCGCTGTCCTTCGCTGGCACCATGGGCGGTTCTGGTGGCACCACCAACGAGTATGTCTTCATCAGCGGACCGAGCGGCAACATCAGCAGCGCCTTCTGGTCCATGCGCGAGCACATCGACACGATGAAGCCCGACCTGGCGGGTAAGGCTGACTTTGCCCGCAACGGCCGGAGTGGCCTGAAGCGCTCGTGGCGTTCGGTCAACGCTTGGATCAACCGCATCCGCAACGAGCACCTCTTCGGTGACCACGTGCTCGGGTACTCGCCCGACTGGGATGACTACGATGTGATGAAGGGCGCCAAGACCTCCGACATCGATGCCCTCCTCAAGCGCCGCTGGCAGCCATCCAACGCCACCCTGCTCGTGGCGGGCCCTGTCAACGCTGACGAGGTCATCGCGCAAGCCAATGAGCACTTCGGTAACTGGCGCGCCGCGCCCGGCGTCGAGACGGGTCCGATCGCGCTCCCTGGCGAGGTCACCGTCGAGCGTGAGCCCCGCGTCGTGCTCTTCGAGGACGAAGGTTCTACACAGACCAATGTCAACCTCTTCTGTCCGCTTCAGAAGATTGAGTCTCCCGAGGACGAGGCGGCACGACAGGTGCTGGCCAAGATGCTCTCGGACCAGAACTTCCTCACCCTCCGCGTGAAGCATGGTGTGACCTACGGCGCGTACGCCGGCAGCCAGTCCTACGCCAATGGGTTTGGGTTCTTGGTCATGAACTCCCTCTCCGTCAACGTCGGCGCACCGCTCACCGTCAACACCTTCATGGAGTTGGCGCGTAACGCCGAGAATGGTGAGTTCGACGACAACCTCATCAAGCAGGCCAAGCTCCGCCTTGTGCGTAGCTTTGGTGTCAGCGCGCAGTCCGCGAGCCAGGTGAGCAACATGCTCATGAAGCCCATCACGTGGAACATGGACTGGTCGTTTGTGGAGGACGCACCCAAGGCACTCGCGGGTGTCGACGGGCCACGCATGAAGCGACTCATGCAGGGCTGTGCTGACCAAGCGCTCATCACGATGGTTGGCGACTCCGATACCGTTGGGCCCATGCTCGACGAAGCCGGTATCGAGTACGAGCTCTTCGACTGGTCGGATGAGGCTGACCAGCTTCTTCTGCAGCACGATCCGAAGGCCTACAAGAAGCTGATGAAGGACCGTGCCAAGCGCGAGGAGAAGCAGGCGAAGGCTGACGAAGAAGGTGATGCCGGCAGCGAGGAGTAAGCGCTCTTCATGCTACGCAGGCTAGGGTCGCCCTCGGATCACTCCGACGGCGGCCCTTTCTTTTTGTTGCGTCGACGCTCAAACACATCCCAGACGCCCCCGTCGCGGCGGCCTCCTCTCCCCATCCCCGGCATCCGAATGCGCGGCGCCACGCGGAGGTCGCGCTCCGTGTGCGTGGGCACCACGACTGGGGGTTGAGGGACACGCGTAAGGACGCTCCCCGCCGACAGCAGTTCGTCGACCACGGGCACCCCACCCGTCGCATCGAGAAACTCGCCCATGGGCGACATGGGGCGGCGCTCAAGACCATCGACCGATGGCCAAGGCCACGATGCCCCATCCGGAGGCAACGCCGTGGTCGGCTCTCCGAGCACATCTGCACCATGCGCTGCGCGCAGGGTGTCCATCCAGACAGGCAGCGCACCGCTCGCGCCGGCGATGGAGATGCGGCCATTCGTCATCTTGCGATTGTCATCGTAGCCCACGTAGGCAGACACCGTCAGGGCTCGCCCATAGCGGATACCCTCCGACGCCAGTACGGGTGCCCCCCCAGAGAAGGCCGCATTTCGAAAGCTGTTGGTCGTTCCTGTCTTGCCATAGACAGGAAGGTCCGCAGTACCGAGCTTCACAAGTTTCTTGGCGCGTCGGCCGGTACCATACTGAACCACATTTGCCAGAATGTCTGTGGTCATCGCTGCGACATCGACGGGTTGAATCCGCTCACTCTCGGGCGTAGCTTCATAGAGAACCCTGCCCTCCACATCGAGAATGCGTGCGATCAAGAGGGTCGGAGCCGATGGTGCCTCAAACGCTGCACCGTCAGGCCCCTTGCCGGGAAAGGACCAGTACCGCCCCGTGGTCAGTCCCTGGTAGAGCAATGCAGCTTCTTCGAGGGTGATCTCCGAGGCCCCAAGAGGAAGCGAGAGCACTTCCTCAAGTGCGGTCTGCACCCCCAGCTGACGCGCCATCCGAACCACGTAACGCAGGGCCACAAGAACACGAAAGTCCTGGTGATAGATAAGGTTCTGTGGCGAATACAGCTCGACGCCACCCGACAACTCCTCGCTCAGTTCCTGACGTTGGATGGCGCTCTGCAGCGCGTCAACCGTTCCGAGGTGGAGGCGACCGTCCAGCTGAATGGTCGGCAGATCGATGCGCCAAGCTCCCCCGTCACGTCTCATGCTGCGGCGCTCTGCGCGGTTCAGACCCTCGAGCCCTCCACCGACTGGCAAGACGTCGGGCCCCACGGGAACGTAGCCCTCGGGGACCTCGCCACACGCCAGCTGCAGCGTGGTCTGTCCCGGCTCGAGTGGCACCATCGACAACAGCGAAAGACCAGATGGTATCTCGCCCCAACCCAGCCCCTCTTCCAGCAATCCCACCTGCGCACGGCATCGCTCTGCGGTCTGCCGCACGGTCGTCCACGACCAATCCAGCGCGCGCTGCTTCTCGGCGTCCACGCCCACACGCGCGCGCTCTGCGCCAAATCCCCAGCCATAGACCAGCGACTGCACCCCCAGCTCATCGCCGGGAAACTCCAGTCCCGCCGGCGTGCCGAGAATCTCCGCACGTGCACGAAGATAGCGTGCTTCTCGCCGCCGACCGGAGGTAGCGAGGACTCCAGCCTCTTGCATGCGGCGAGCGTAGTCCTCCTCCACTTCCCCTTCCCGCTGCAGCAGGTCAAGCTCTTTGGCGAGCGCGAGCAACTGCGACTCACCGAGCTTGTCCACAAGGTGGTAGAGGAGCCAGATGCTCGCCACATTCTCACTCTTCACACCGGCCCACGACATGGACACTTCGGGTTGGGGGGTGTGATCGGGCCGCGGGTAGTAGTGGGTCGTCGAGTAGCCGAACACAGACCGTCGATTGTCCAACAGGTCATCGGGGTCCCAGCCGAGCGTCATGGCCGCCTGATAGACCACGGGCTTCCACGTGGACCCCATCTGGCGCGGTGCATCCACCCGGTTGAAGTTGCGATTGTCGTTGCCACCGACCATGGCCAAGACCTGACCCTCGCGAAGGACAGACACCGCCCCCTGCAGCGTCGGCCGCCACTCAAGGTCGCACACCAGTCGGTCGGGTCCCTGCTCTCGAACGCTGACCCAGACCGTCGCACCGGCCGGAAGGTCGTTCGCGACCGCATCAACTTCTTGCGTGCTGACCTTCCGCGCGTTGGACTTCGCCTCACCTCGCGCAAGATGAACCGCGATTCGCACAAGACCGTCTCGGTCAACAACGGCCTCCTGACCCCCGATATCTATGTTCAACCATGTCTTCCCCTCCACCTCAACCGGCCCCACGACGGTGGCAAGGTAGAACCCATGTTCCTGTAGACGACGGCGTGGTGCATAGCGCGGGCCGCGCCCCTCACGAACAAGCGCGTTCAACCCAGGCGCCTCGAGCAGCAGCCCCACCTCCGTGAGGTGGTGCCAGAGTGCGTAGACCGCGCCACGCTGGACCTCTGCATCCAGCGTCGTCACGACGGTAAGGCCCGCCTTCGATGGATCATCGATACCGGCATTTTCCAGCACACGGTCAAACGGTGGTTCACCCAAGCGCCGCGCGACCTCATCGACGAGCACGGAGCTCTCAAACCGGAACTCACCCCGCTTAAACTCCAGCGAAAACCCGTCGTTAAGGAGTCGTGCAGCCTCATCACGGATGTCGAGCACCTGTTGACGTTGAGCCATCGCCTGCTCGGCCGAGAGCCCTTCCGTCGGCGGCACCAAGTTGGACACCTCCTCATCCAGCAAGCGCTGCAACACATACCGAGTACGGTCGTGCGCGCGTTCCGTGGCACGTGCTTGGCGCGCACTGTCGCCGATGAACGGATCATATGCGCTCGGGGACTTCACGAGTCCCGCCAGAAAGGCCGACTCGAGGACCGTCAGCTCCGAGACTTCTTTGTTGAAGAAGTGCCGAGCCGCGATTCCGAGACCCCGGCCATTTCCATACACATGAAACTGATTGGCGTAGAACTCGAGAATCTGCCGCTTCTCAAAGTGGTGCTCCAACCGTAGGGCGTTGACCGCTTCCTCCAGCTTGGACTTGAGCGACCGATCTGGGCGGTAGTAAAGGTTCTTTGCCGTCTGCTGGGTCAGGGTCGACCCACCTGCGACCAAGCGTCCGGCCTTCAGATTCTGGACCATCGCCCGAACAATGTGCTTGATTGAAAATCCAGGGTGCGACCAGAAGGCACCGTCCTCCGCCGCCACGATACTCGCCACGTATGCCGTAGGAAGCTCCTCATACGAGACGAAGGTCCGATGCTCATCGGAAAAGAACACCCCAAGGCGCGTGACACCATCGCGGTAGGTCACCGGCGTCTCATTCGCGATGACGCCAAGAATGTAGGCTTCGCTGATGTGCTCGCCAGGCTGACGCACCACTTGGTCCCAGTAGGCCGCCCCCGCCACAACAGAGCCAAGCAGTGAGAGACCCAAGACCCCACGAACCGCGACACGCAGCATGGCCCGACTTCTGCTCAATTGGACCTCCAAAGCGGTGGCGAACACCAAAACGGCTTCCGACATTCCCATACCGCATGGACGCCACACAGGCGCCACACCAATCTCTTTGTGCCCTTGACGGGCCTCGCCGCCTCGTTATGTGCGGCCGTCCCTCGGCGGCATACCCAAGTGGCTAAGGGAGCGGATTGCAAATCCGTCATGCACCGGTTCGAATCCGGTTGCCGCCTCCATTTTCGAAGCCCCGAGCCCACGCTCGGGGCTTCTCTGCTGTGGGTTTCCTCGATTTGTAGAGAGTTGCAGCAAAGCGTCGCATGCCGGCCCCGACCCGACTATGTCGGACGCGCGCTCTGGGAGAACAGATGCTCGAAGAAGGCATGGTGGCGTTCGCATTGCTTGGCGCCGAGTGGGTCCTTTGGTTGTTGATCATCCTGTCCATAGGCTGCATCGCGATCGCCGTAGAGCGCTGGTTTTACCTCCAGCGCCATCGCTCGTCTCCCGCCGCCCTCGCCGACGCGGTCAATGCGTACTTGAACGATGGTGATGTGGATCGCTTCAAGACAGGACTCGCCACCGCCGACGGCATGGAGGGCCGCATTCTGGCGGCTGCACTCGCCCTCGGCGACGCCAATGTCGAAGCCGCCGAAAAGGCGATGTCCGGCGTGGCCACCGCAGAAAAGCTGCAGATGGAACGCGGCCTGTCCTTTCTCGCGACGGTGGGTTCCAACGCACCATTCATCGGATTGTTGGGCACGGTCCTCGGCATCATGAAGGCGTTTCAGGATCTCGCCCTCGACACCGACGAAGGGTCTGCCGCAGTCATGTCGGGCATTTCGGAGGCCCTCGTGGCAACTGCCGTCGGGCTTCTCGTTGCGATCCCCGCCGTGGTCCTGTTCAACTATTTCCGAGGGCTCGTCAAAGCGCGCCTCGCTCGTGCCAGCAGCCTTGCTGACCAGGTCCTTGCCCGCATGACGGCGAGTGTGAAGCATGGGAGCTAACTTTGGCGATGACGACGATGTGATCGCAGACATCAACATCACGCCGTTCGTCGACATCATCCTCGTCGTGCTCATTATTTTTATGGTCACTGCAACAACCATCGTGAAGCAGTCCGTGAAAGTGAATCTTCCGGACGCCGCCAGTGGTGAGAAGACAGAGTCGACGAGTCTGGGGTTGACCTTGCTCGAAGACGGCGCGCTCTTGCTCGATGGCGAAGCGGTGTCTACCAATGCCCTCGTCAGCGCCCTCAAGACTGCAAAAGCCGAAAATGACGACGTGGTGTGCCTCATCTCTGCCGACAAGGCCGTCGATCATGGTCGAGTTGTGTGGCTCATGGACCTCGTCAAGTCCAACGGCATCGCACGGTTCGCCATCAACATCGACAAGGTGAACGCGATCGGCCCGGACCCTGCCCAAGCTCCGGCACCCTGAAGCCCATGCGTGCTGCCGCTCTTGAACAACGCGACGACCGTCGCCACCTTGTCCTCCTAGGCGCCGTGCTCTTCAGCATTGCGGGCCACGGTGCACTTGCGGCGGGTGCCGCCCAGCTCGAGCCCCCCCCGCCCTCGGAGGCACCTGTCTGGGTCGAGATGGTGGTCCAAGAGTTACCGCCAGAGCCAGAGCCAGAGCCAGAGCCGGAGCCGGAGCCGGAGCCGGAGCCGGAGCCGGAGCCGGAGCCGGAGCCGGAGGAGATCGACTTCGAGGAGCTTCCTGACGAAGTGCCGCCTGCCGAAACACCGCCACCCGAGCGAGCAAAGCCCGTGCGGCGCATTGTGCAGGGGCTGTCCAACAGCAGCTTCGCCGAGGGTGCCAACACGGGGCTTACGGTGCGTGCAGGCACCACCACCGCTACACGGGCCACCAACGAGACCATGGACCTCGATGACGCCACGGAGACGGCGCTCATTCCTTATCAATCTGTTGGAACAACCCCAAAACTCAAGCGACGACCGCTGCTGAAGGTCGACGAGGTCAAGGCCGCTGGCATCACGGGTCGTGTCGATGTCGAGCTCACCATTACCGCCGAGGGCCGTGTCTCCGACGTCGTGGTTGTGGGAAGCTTGGCGCCACTGGCCGACGCTGCATGCACACGCGATGTGCGTCTCTCGCGCTGGACACCAGGCACCCGGGATGGCAAGACCGTCTCCGTGAAGGGCGTCCCGTTCACGTGCCGCTATGAGGTCCTCCCATGACGAACCATGGACTTCTGCTCATTCCGATCCTAGGGCTCATGACCTCGGGTCCCGGCTTTGCCCAAGAGGCGACATCGGATGCCACCGACGTCCCCGCCGACGAGCCGATTGTGGCCTTTCCCGAGCTGCTCGAGAACGTCGTCGCGGACTACCCGGAGGACGCGCTGCGTCTGGGACAAGAGGCAGACGTTGCTCTTGTGGTTGAGCTGGACGAGAACGGAGAAGTGGAGTTCGTGGAGGTGTTGACCTCCGCGGGGCAGGACTTCGATGACGCGGCCATGCGGGCCGTCCAGCAGATGCGGTTCTCACCCGCCCGAACCGCCTCCGGCCCCGTGCCCGTGGCCTTCGAGTTCGTATACAGCTTCACACTTCCCAAGACCGAGCTTGCCGATCCGCCGAGCGCTGACACCCCGCCCGATGAGCTGCCCATCATTCAAGGGCCCGCCATTGATCGCTACATCGAGGCGCCCTACCCCGACGCCGCCCGCGAGGCCGGTCTCGAGGGTGAGGTGACCCTACTGATTGAGCTCGATGAGACCGGTACGGTCCTCGATGCCGTGGTGACCACGCCGGCAGGGCACGGGTTTGACGAAGCTGCACTCGAAGCCGTCAAGGCCATGACCTTCACGCCCGCAAAGACTGAAGCTGGCCCCATCGGGGTGATGTTCGAGTTTGCCTACAGCTTCACCCTAGAGCCCGAGCAAGCCGATCCGGAAGCCGCCGAGCTGGTTTCTGTGACCGGTCACCTGCGCCAAATGGGCACCCGACGAGACCTTGCAGATGCCACGGTCGTCGTGGTGGAGCTCGAACAGTCTGTCCGAAGCGACAGCACGGGCCGGTTTGAGCTCACCGACATTCCCCCGGGCGTGTGGACGCTCAAAGTGCTTCATCCCGAGCACGTCGAGCTTCAGCAGACGGTGCCCGTCGTCCAGGGCGAAGTGACGGAGGCCAACCTCTGGCTTCGTGCGGTGAGCTATCGGTCCAACGAGGCTGTCGCATATTACGAAGAGGAAAAGCAGGAAGTCACCCGACGCACCCTGACGATCGAAGAAGTCAAGCGCATCCCGGGGACGTTTGGCGACCCCGTGAAGGTGATCCAGACCCTCCCCGGCGCCGCCCGCTCGCCATTCGGAACGGGTCTCCTCATCATCCGGGGTGCGAATCCCGAGGACAGCGCCGTCTACGTTGACGGTATCCGTCTCCCGATCATTTACCATCTGACCGGTACGACCTCCGTGCTGGCACCGGACATTGTCGACAGCGTCGACTACCTTCCCGGCGGGTACGGTGTGCAGTACGGCCGCTCCATGGCCGGCGTCATCGACGTCAAGACCAAGACCGAGTTCGGTGATCCCAAGCTCACGTGGTCGACCGATATTCTTGATACCAACGTCTTCTTCCAGGGCCAGCTCGGCAAAGAAAAGAAGCATGGCTTTGCGGCTGGCGTGCGCCGTTCCTACATCGATGCCTTCATCCCGCTGCTGACCCAGGGCCAAGACATCACCCTACGCCCTCGCTATTGGGACTACCAAGCCAAGTGGGTTCCAACGCTCGACAACAATGACGAGCTCTCGCTGTTCGTCTACGGCTTCGATGACCTGCTGTACGCGGCCTCACCGAGCGACGTGGCTCAAGGGACCGACCCCGACCAACAAGGGGCGCTCACCACCAAGTACCAGTCGCATCGCATCGCGCTCCGCTACGCGCACGACTTCTCGGACACCTTCCGGCTGGAGATGACACCGAGCATCGGCATCGACATCAATGAGCTCGGGCTTGGTCAGGAGTTCGGCCTCGCCAATACGAATGTCGTTGCACAGGTCCGTCTCGAGACGCCTTGGAAGCCCACAGATGCCGTGGAGCTTGTCCCTGGACTGGACTTTATTGGCGGGACCTACCGCTTCGAGTTCAACTCCGCGATCAGCTTCGCCGATGCCAACGATCCGCTCGCTGAGCGCGACCCCGTCGGCTTTGATGGCCGCGGCACAGCATGGTCCCCCGAGGTCTACCTGAAGGCCAACCTCCGCCCTCTCAAGGACCGAGATCGATGGTTAATCACCCCGGGCATCCGCTACAACGGCGCGATCTACACCTATGAAGGCGGCATCACGGGTGATGCCGACATCAAGCCCGCCTACATTGGCTCCTTCGACGGGCGCCTTGCCACAAGGCTTCAAGTCTTCGACGGTGGAACCCTCAAGGCCAGCTCTGGCTTGTACCATCAACCCCCGCAGCCCTTCGAGAGCGTGGGTCTCGGAACCTCAGTTGATCTTCTCGCAGAGCGCTCTTGGAACAGCTCACTCGGATTTGAACATCGAGTCACCCCCGCATTTACCTGGGACCTCGACATCTTCTACCGAGACATGAGCGACCTCGTAGAGTTCAGCAACGACTTCACTGGCTTCGGCACGCAGCCGTTCACCAATGCGGGTGAGGGCTATGCTGCGGGATTCGAGCTTATTCTTCGCCACAACAAGACCGGTCCCTTCTTCGGATGGATCTCCTACACCTTCTCCCGCTCGTTCCGCCGGAGCAGCCCCGATGCCGAGTGGGTACCCTTCGACTTCGACCAACCTCACATCTTCAGCGCGCAGGGCGGTGTCGACCTGCCGTTTGACATCGGCCTCTCAACCCAGATTCAGGTCGTGAGCGGAAACCCCGAGACCCCGCTAAATGCAGGCATCTACGACGTCGATGGCGATTTCTACAATGGCTTCGCGATCGGACAGTCCAACAGCCAGCGCCTACCGACCTTTGTTCAGACCAGCTTCCGTGTGGACAAGACATGGACCTTCCGGACGTGGCAGCTGGATGCCTACCTCGACCTCATCAATGCGATTCGCGGCGTGAATCCCGAGGCCACCATCTACAACTACGACTACTCGGAGTTCGCCTATCTTCGCGGACTGCCCTTTATTCCAAACCTTGGGTTTGAGGTGAGGTTCTTCCCATGAAACGTCATCTTATCCCCCTCACCGTGCTGCTCGGCGCATGCCCGATCGGCAACGACAAGTTCACCAAGCCGGGCGATCTGTCCCCAGAGTGGCTCGTCGACCGTGCACGCATCCTTGCCATTCGCGCCAATCCGCCCGAGGTTCTTCCCACCGAGGCCGCCACATTCGAAGCGCTCATCGTCGGAACAGACCCTGTAGATCCGCCGGTCACCGTCTGGATCGCGTGTCCGCCCGAAGACGATGGAGGTATCGGATTCGGTTGTGGTCTCGACGCCGAAGCCGACTTTTCCAACCTCGACCCAACGTCGCTCGACGAACTGGGGGTCATCGGCTTCGAGCCTGGCTTTGCGCCTCGCTACGGGGCACCAGCAGACCTGCTTGACGGCGTCGAAGATCCCCTCGAGGGCGTCTACGTGCTCGTTCAAGCGGCAGTACTCCCCTCCAGTGTTCTGAGCGCCGACGATGACGCCGAGTTCGACTTCAACGAGGTCGAGGTCGCCTACAAGCGGCTGCGGGTATCGTCGAGTGCTAGCCCCAACGCCAACCCTGAACTCGACGGCTACCAGCTCGATGGCATCACACTGCCACCGCAGCGTGGTCCCGTGCTCCTTGACGGTGGCGAAATTTATCGCCTCGGCGCGATCTACGGTACCGGAGCGGTCGAGGTCTACTCCTACATCAATCCGCAGGGTGAAACCGAAGACCGCGTCGAAGAGCCCTACCTTCGTTGGTACACCGATGGTGGTGAGCTTCTGCAGGACGCCACGCTCTACCCGAACGCCGAGGTGGACTGGATCGCGCCCGAAGCGTCGGGTGCCTCGGGGACGTGGTGGACCGTCATTCGGGACCGAAGAGGCGGAATTTCATGGATAGAGCAAACGTGGCAGGTCCGCTAGCCGGCAGCACCTTGGGGCGTGTTCGAAGTCCCGACAAACCCTTGACACGGGTCCCGCTGCCATAAATTGGGAATCAACCTTGCGTTATCCCAAGACCGTGTAAGATTCGCGCACCCGGACAGACGCTGGCTGCAACCGCATGCTACAAGTCCGGGTCCTCAGGGGCGCTGTCCCCTATTTGACTTCCCTCCCATCGGAGATGCTCGGATGACGCGACCACTTCGCGCGTTGATCTTCGGAATCGGCCTGATGTTCAGCAGCATCGGCGCCGCCGAAGAAGAAACGTCCCAGCCCCCCGGGCTTGAAGCCCTTGAGGCCTTCAGGAACGGGCAAAGCCCACAAAACCCAGTCCGCAACCGGTTCTTCTTGAAGTCAAATCGCTTCGAGATCGCGCCCGCGGTCGGTATCGTTCCCAACAACCCGTTCGCGCGTCGCGTCACGCCATCGCTGTCGTTCGGCTACCACTTCACCGAGACGCTTTCCGTGCAAGGCATGTTTGGCTTCGCGCCCGATGCCAAAGAAGGCGACCTTAAGTCGCTCACGGCCGTTCTCGTGGAGCGGGCCGGTGAGACCGAGTTCCGGCAGCCACTCGACAAGGTCACCTTGTCCGCCGCCTTCGGCATCTCCTGGGCGCCGCTTTACGGCAAGATCAACGTCCTCGGTGAGACCGTTCTCAACTTCGATGTCTACGGCTTCTTGGGCATGGGGATGGTGCTGCAGTCCGAATACTATGCAGACCGTGACCCTGAAGGCACGAACGCCTCGACGTCGAGCTTCCTCCGTCTCGGTGGTGACTCTGGCGCGCCAGAGCAGACCGAGGTTCGTCCGGCACCGGTCATCGGCCTAGGCGGCAACTTCTTCATCACGCAGTCGGTAGCCATCAAGATCGATGGCAAGTTCTTCCTCTTCCCGGATGACAAGCCGATCTACAACCCGAACGACCCACCGCAGGGCTTGAGGCTCGGTAACCGATTCCTCGCCAGCGTTGGCGTCTCCATCTTCTTCCCGCGCATGAAGCCGCGCTTGTACGACTTCTGAGGGGGACACCATGACCTACACAGCACGATTGTTCGTCGCCTTCCTCGCCGTCGTCATGATGGGCGCCAGCGACACGGCATACGCCCAAGACCTTGGCGATCTCCTCGGCGACGAGCCTGAGAGCTCCAGCAGCAGCGGTGAGTCCGATATCGGTCGTGAGCGGCGCGAGCTCGAGAACGAGACCGATGTTGAAGCGAGCACCAAGAAGGTCGAGCTTCCCGACGCCAAGAAGAAGGTCATCAAGGTCCTTCAGCGGAAGCCCTTCCTCAAGCTCGGCCGCGTCGAGGCGATGCCCTTCGTCGGTATCATCACCAACGAGCCGTTCATTCGTCGAATTCAGTTCGGCGCGGGCTTGGGCTACCACCTCACCGATATCTTCCAGCTGGAGATTCAAGGCTCCTTCATGCCGAACTTCGGCCGGGGCGACTGGAAGTCCATCACCACACAGGTGTTTGAGGAAAACCGGGTCAACCCAGAGATCAGCCGCATGCTCTGGCACGCCACGGCAAACCTGAACTACTCCGTGTTCTACGGCAAGGTGGCGTCTGTCGGCGAGAACAGCATCATCTTCGACATCTACGGCTCTCTTGGTATCGGTGCGACAGGGACGCAAGACGACCTCGCACTCCTCGACCTCACGGAAGATGCGCTCGCGACCGCGACCCAAAATCAAGTCCACCCCATGGTGTCCTACGGCGCCGGTATTCGCGTCGCGTTCACCAAGACAGTGGCGCTACGGTTTGAAGGACGCGGGATGACCTTCATCAATACGTTCGAGTCGCTTCGGCTTGAGCTAAAGAACAACATCGCGCTCAGCACTGGCGTGTCGTTCTTCTTCGGAAAGGGAGCCAAGTGATGCTTCGCAACCGATTCGTACAGCTTAGCGCCCTCATCGGGCTCACGCTTCCAGGTTCCGCTCTGGCCATGAGCTGCGATGAGATCATGGGTATGCTGGACTACAACGTCCCCGCAAGCGTCGTGATCGACACGATGGTGAGCAGTGGTGGCGCCATGACCAGCGAAGACGTCGCCTGTCTCCAGCGCAAGGGCGCCCCCGCCACTGTCGTTGAGAAGGCCCGCAGCCTCGCTGCAGCGAGTGCGCCTCCTCCGACGATGGACGAGCCCGCAGAAGCACCGCGCAGCCGGTTTGATGAGGCCGAGTCCCTCGGAAGTGGTGACCTCGAAGACCTCAATGATGCCCCGCCTGTCGACGAAGGTGTCATCGACCGCTACCGTGCCGACATCAAGGCCAAGAAGTACCTTTCCGCGTCGCAGGGGCTCTTCGAGCTTCTCCAAGACAACGCGTTTCCCCAGAAAGATACGGTCATCAAGTACTACCTCGCCAAGTCGCTCGAGGGACTGGGTACGCTCCAAGGTGCTCAGCACTACTACATGGAGGTCGTGAAGAAGGGCCCTCGTAATCCCCTCTTCAAGTACGCACTCCCACGTGTCGCTGCCATCGCCAACTACACCGGCAACGACTACGAGCTTCGCCGCATCGTCGGTAAGATTCGGCCCGAGGAATACCCCCGAGGCGACCGGGCACAGCTCGAGTACCTTATGGGGCGCAAGTCCTACGAGGACGGCAAGCTGTCCGAGGCAGCAGCACACTTCAGCCAAGTGCCAGACGGCCATGAGCTTTTCCCGCGTGCGCGATACTTCGAAGGTGTCATCAACTTTGAGCGTGAGAAGCTGAAGAGCTCTGTCCGCGCGTACCAAGAGGTCATCAAGGCCAAGGTTCCCGTCGATGACCCACGTCTCGTGCGTGAACTCGAAGACCTCAAGGACCTGTCCCTCGTCAACATCGCGCGCATCTACTTTGGTCTGCAGCGCATGGACGACGCGGAGCGCTACTACAACATGGTGGAGCGTTCGAGTTCTTACTGGCCGACCGCCCTCTTCGAGCGAGCATGGACCAGCTTCTACCAGCAGGATCTGAACGAGTCCCTCGGACTTCTCCTCACGGTCGACAGCCCCTACTTCACCGAGGTGGAGTTCATTCCCGAGATTGAGTACCTCAAGGCGCTGTCGTACTTCAGCTACTGCGAGTACTCCGAGGTTGAGCGTCTGCTGACGATCTTTGAGTCCGAGTACCGTCCCGTCCGCAACGAGCTCCGGGCATTCATCGACCAGTACCGTACGGCCGAGGGGCGCAAGCTCTCCGACCAGGCCTTCGACGCATACTTCGGGGCACAGGCTGGTGAGTCCGCCATCCCGGCGGCGATGTTCACCCGCATTCTTCGGCAACGCGACCTCGCCGCCATGATCCGTCATATGGACATGATGAATGAGGACCTCGCGCTCATCGGCGAGCAGAAAGCTGCTTGGCGAAATAGCATCGGCAAGGACCTCGAAAATCAGATCCGCCGCGACATGCAGAACTACAAGCGGAAGGCCGGTCAGTACCTGTTGCAGGCAATGCTTCAACAGTACCGTACCGTTGATGGCCTCCTCAAAGACGCTGATGTTCTGCGCTTCGAGGTCGTCGATGCCCAACGTGTCGACTATGAATACCAGCTCGCAAATCCCGAGCCTGACAGCCTCAATGAGGCTCCCATCGATTTCGCAACCCAAACCGATGTCATCTACTGGCCCTTTAACGGGGAATTTTGGCGCGATGAGCTCGGTTACTATCGCTACACCGAGCAAGGCGCCTGCAAGTGACGCCATCATTGCTCGCGGAGGAGTGCACCATGTCCTACCGCAACCTTCGAAGCGCCGGGCTAGGGCTTTCCCTAGCCCTCGCGCTGTTCAGTGTTGCTACTGCTGATGCCGCCGAGGACGAGCGTCGAGCCCTGTCGCTCGACGACGTGTCCGAGGAGCAGGTTCAAAACACGGCACTACGCGCCGAGGCCGAGGCCAAGCGACGTGAGGCGATGGATCGCCTGCGCGCCTTGCTTCGAGATGCCGACGACGGTGACCGAAAGGCAGAGATGATGCTTCGTCTCGCCGACCTGTACTACCAGCAGGGTCGCGCCGACTACTTCGAAGAAATGGAGACCTTCCAGGCAGCGTTTGACGCATGCTTCAACCGGTCCGAGACCGGCGATGAATGCGACAAGATGAAGCCGGACAACAAGACCTCCTTTGATTGGTATGGCAAAGCCGTCAAGCTCTACGAGCTGATTCTCAAGCACTACCCACGCTTCGCGCGAGCAGACGAAGCCACCTTCTTCCTTGGCTCCACCTACCAAGAGATGGACAAGAAAGAGCGTGCACTCGGTGCGTTCAAGCAGCTCGTCAAGCTCTACCCGACCTCACGCTACGTCGCCGATGGGTACGTCCTGATCGGAGAGTACTACTTCGAGAAGAACGAAGCCTTCCCTGCACTGCGCGCCTACCTGAAGGCCACCAACTTCAAGGAATCCGACCGGTACGCCTACGCCATGTACAAGCTGGCGTGGTGCTACTACAACGTCGAAGACTACGGCAAGTCCATCGACACCATGAAGGCCGTTGTCGCCTTCTCTATGGAGAACAGCGAGGGTGATTCCTCGAAGATTCGTCTTGAGGAAGAGGCCCTCAAGGACCTCGTGCGCTTCTTCGCTGATGCGGGCGAGATGGACGAGGCCTACGACTACTTCACCAAGCTGGGTAAAAAAGACCTCATCCGGTCGATGCTCAAGCGTCTTGCGGGACTTTACTTCGAGCAAGGAAAGTGGGACCAGTCGGTCGACACCTACCGACGACTCATCATGGAGACCCCTGCCCATCCCGACAATCCCGGCTACCAGAACGAGATCGTCGATGCCTACCGGAAGATGGGTCAAAAGGACAAGGTGCTCGATGAGATCCGTCGCCTGAAGACCGAGTACGGGAAAGCCAGTGCGTGGTGGCGGGCAAATGCCAGCAACCCCGAGGCACAGGCTGACGCCGACGATGCCATCGAGAAGTCTCTCCGCCGCACGGCGACAGAGTTCAACAAGGAAGCGCGCCAGCTCGACAAGACCCGCCATCCTCGCGCGGGTGCTGCGTACGAGGCTGCCATTCAGGCGTACCAAGTCTACCTCGAAGACTACTCGCAGAACAAGAACGCCTACAACGTGCATTACGACTTCGCAGAGCTTCTCTACGACCGTAAGATGTACGAAGGTGCATTCAACGAGTACATGACTGTCGTCAAGATGGACCCCAAGGGCCAGCACTCTCGGTTCTGCGCGGAGTCCGCCATCTTCGCCGCTGAAGAGATGGTGAAGAAGGCCGGCGGTGGTGAGATTAAGGCAGCCGCCGTCAAGGTCACCAAGGACGTCGAACCTCAGCCGCTCAGCGACTGGGAGAAGCGCCTTATCGAAGCCTGCCGACAGTATGCCGAGCTCTACCCCTCCGATAAGAAGGTGGAGATCGCGACGTACAAGTCCGCGTTCCTGCTCTACCAGCGCTACCACTTCACCGAGGCAGCCGAGCAGTTCCGGGCGGTCATCAACATGTCGCCGAAGTCGAGAAACGCCGAGTTCTCGGCCAACCTCATTCTCGACGCCCTCGCTGTCCGCGAAGAGTACCTCTCCCTCCGCGACACGGCGAAGGCCTTCTACGACCAGAAGGACCTCGGGTCCTCGAAGTTCAAGAAGGAAATGTACGAGCTGTACGCGAGTTCTTCCTTCAAGGTCATCGAGCTAGAGTTTGAGAAGAACGGCGACAAGGGCAAGACCGCCGACAGCTTTGTGGCGTTCTACGAGGAGTTCCCTACCTACAAGAACTCCGATCTCGCACTCAACAATGCCGCGGCGTACTACTACCAGGTCAACCGCGTTGCGGACTCCATGCGCATCCGGCACATCCTCATCGACGATGAGAAGTTTGGTCCGAAGACCAAGTACTACTACAGCCAAGTCGCAGCCCTCGGCTTCGACTACGAGCGCTTGGCCGACTTCGATATCGCTGCCAACTACTATGACCAGCTTTGGTCCCTCTACCCAGAGGAGCGAGAGAAGAAGGTCAAGGCCAAAGCTGACGACGAGACACTGGCCAAGATGGACGAGCAGGCTGCAGCGGCGCTCTACTCCGCAGCAGTGTTCCGGAATGCACTCGGTGACTGGCAGGGTGGCGTAGACCGCTACAACACCTTCCTCACCGCGTTCCCGAAGGATGAGCGTGGCCTCGACACCCGCCTGACCATCGCCAACATCTACGAGACCGAAGAGCAGTGGGAGCTTGCCGCCAAGGCCTTCAATCAGTTCTACAGCAAGGGTCCGAAGGACCTGTCGACCGACATGAACTTCTTTGCTCGTCTCCACTACGGACGCGCGCTGTTGGCACAGGGCAAGGTCTCCGAGGCCCGGAAGCACTACGCCTCCACCATCAAGCTCTTCAAGAAGCTCACCGATGGTGGTCTGGCACCGGGTGTCCACACGCAGTTTGCCGCAGAGATGATGTACGAGGTCAGCAAGCCAGAGATCACCGCGTATCAAGCGCTCGTACTCAAGGGTGCCGGCCGTGGTGCAAGCCAGAAGCGTGAAGACAAGGCCTTCAAAGACAGCCTGCAGGCCAAGACCAAGGCGCGAGTGGAGCTCGAAGCCACCTACACCGAGATCATCCAGACGGGTGCGGGTGAATGGGCACTCGCCTCCCTTGTGTCCCTCGGTCGCGCGTATGAGAACATGACGAAGACACTCATCGAGAGTCCAACGCCGAGCTACCTCACCGAGGACCAAGAAGAGATCTATCGAATGACCCTTGAGGACAAGGGATACGTCTTCACGGAGAAGGCTGTCGAGGCGTACAAGCTCGCCCTCGAGAAGTCCTACGAACTGAACCTCTACAACGACAACACCGCCTACGCGACGCGCCGTCTCGGAAGTCTTCGCCCCGAGGACTACCCTGGATTGGTCGAGACCATTCCAGAACCTGGGCTGACTGCAGAGAAGGTTCGTGCCTACGACCTCGAGACCGAGCGCTGAGGAGACCACCATGTTGCGACACACACTGATGATTGCCATGGGCGCCGCTCTCCTGACCGGCTGTCCCAAGAACAATGGCGGCGTTGATCTCGAAGCGCTTGCCACAGACCCGACGTGGAACTTCACCGAAGGCGTCAAAGCGACCACACCCGATCGAAAGGGGAACGTCGATTGGGCGGCTGCATACGAGTTCTTCCGTAAGAGCGCCGATGAGCTCAACGGAGGCCCAAAGGCGTCGTTCAACGCTGGATGGGTCGCCGAGCGACTCGAACAGAACGACAAGGCATCGATGCACTACAAAAAGGCCTTCGATGCCGATCCCAAATACGAAGCGGCGCTCTACAGCTACGTGCGCCTCGCACGGGCAGCGGGAGACTCGGCTGCAGTCGCCACGGCATTCGATACGGCCCTTAAGGCAGACCCGAGCAATGAACAGCTCGCCACCGACTACATGGACGCCTTGATTGCCGACAACCGCCCCGGTGAAGCACTTGAGCAGGGTCGTGAGGTTCTTCGTAAGAACCCGGACAATGATGCTGTCTATCGCTCCCTCTCCGGCCTCTACCTGAAGCAGGGCAAGCTCTCCATGGCCTCCATCATGGGTGACAAGGCACTTGAGCTGAACGATGCCGACCCGAACATCTACAACAACATGGGCGTTGTGCACCTCCAGAACGGTGAGGTTCCGGCGGCCATCGAGAAGTTCCAGTTGGCGCGAAAGCTCGACAGCCAGCATTTTGAAGCGAGCATGAACCTCGGTCTCATCGCGCTCAACTCTGGTGACTACCAGCTGGCCAGCGACTGCCTCACGGCTGCGCTCGAGCGCAATCCTTCCAGCCGCGATGCAAAGCTTGGTCTCGCGGTCGCGGTGCGAGGTCTTGGTGATTCGGGCACAGCCATCAAGCACTATGACGACCTGATCAAGGCCAACAAGAAAGACGGCGACGCCTACTTCAATGCGGCGACCGTCAACGAAGTCTACCTGAAGGACTTCACCAAGGCGCTCAAGTATCTTCAGGCCTACGTAGATGCCCACGCGGGTGAGCTCTCCCCTAGCCACGAGGTCTTTGACCGCATTGCAGCCGTCGAGCGTAGCAAGGCTGAAGAAGAGGAGCGCAAGCGTCTCGAGGCCGAGCGCAAGCGCGAAGAGGAAGAGCGTCGTCGACGTGCCCTCGAGTTGCTGGGTGAGATGGAGGCTGTGGTCATCGAGCAACAAGCCAAGCTTGATGCAAACATGGACTGCCTCACCGAAGAGCTCACCATGGAAGTCGGCATGATGATCGAGACTGCGATCGAGGTCATCGGCGCTGAAGACACCGAGATGGCAACGGACATGAAGTCCATGTTCGATGACTACTACATCCCGATGCTCGACGAAGCCATCGCCGGGTGCGCCACGGGTGCTCCTGCCGAGGGTGCCGAGGGTGCCGAGGGTGCCGAGGGTGCCGAGGGTGCCGAGGGTGCCGAGGGTGCCGAGGGTGCCGAGGGTGCCGAGGGTGCCGAGGGTGCCGAGGAGTAGCAACTTTGCGCTGTAGCGCCGTTTTCTCCACGCACACGGACCCTTGTCCATGTGGCGCAGGTGTCTCGGCGCTGCTCTGCCCTTCCTGAAACGCAGAGACGAGGGCCTCCCGAAAACCCCTGACCTCCTGTTGACCAAGGATACGGAACCAACGTTAAACGTCACGGTCTAGTCCCATTGACGGGAACATGACCCGAAAAAGGTTGTTCAGCGTCATCTTGAGAAGCAGACTACGTGCGAAACACTTCGTTGCGCACTACGAGCCTTTGAGCCAAAGGAGCATCCACATGCGTACATGGATTACGGCAGCGTTCCTCGCCTCCGCCCTTGTTCCCACCACGGCGTTCGCCCAGGACGAAGACGGTGGACGCCAGATCAAGTACAAGGCGCGAACCGAAATCGACTTCGAAGGCGTAGATGTTTCCGGTGAGCTCGTCAAGCCATCTGGTGCACTCCTCCTTGACCGTAAGAAGGCAGACTTCAATCCGTTGATTCGCCTTCGTGAAGACTTCTCGGAAGAGATCAAGCAGTCTGTAGACGAAGTTAAGTAATCACCGCACTTTCCCTAGATCCAGGACCTCCCCATCATGGCTGATGCCTCTCTGAACATCCGAATTCGCGTCTACCGCGGAAGCGATCTCGTCTCCGAGACTGATTTTCAGGAGCAATCCATCACCATCGGGTCGGCCGAGCATGCCACGCTTCGTGTCGAAGACGACAGCCTGGGTCCACTTCACGCCGCACTCAGCATCGCGAGTGACGGCAGCGTGCAGCTCATGGACCTCGGCACCGAGAACGGTACCCTGCTCCACGGCGCCAAAATCAGCAACGAGACCCTTTCTTCCGGAGATGCCTTCAGCGCAGGTGACCTGCGCATCGAGGTGATCTTCGATGAGCCCGAAAACACTACCCCCACCATCGACGTGCGGCCGAAAGATGTTCCGGCTGCAACCGAGGCCGCAATGGCAGCAATGAATTCTTCTGACGACACCGTTGGCGAACCACTCATGACCGTCCCTCACGAGGACATCATGGAGCTGGTGATGCGCTCCGGTTCCGGTGACTCCAACCTGGGCATTGACCCCAAGGCCCCCAAGGTCCTTGAGGTCAATCAGATCTGGGGCAATGCGCTTCTTGACACCAAGCACTACGCCAAGGCTGGGCCCGCGGTGACCATTGGCGCCTCGATCGGCTGGAAGTGGTCTCTGCTCGGCGTCGAGATGGGCTGGATTCCTTCCAACCTCGCTGGTCCGCTCCGAGCATCCCCTCCCATCTGGTCGGATGTTGAGACACAATTCCGGAATGACTTCTACATTCCCGAGGACAGCCTGCCCGGTGGTGTGGACTACAGCCTCTTCGTGTGGGATGGCTCGTGCTACGTCGCACGGATCGACGCGCACTGGGGTGGATTCATCGAGGATGACGCTGGTCGTCACACCTTTGATGAGGCCCTCGCCGCAGGCAAGATGCGCAAGGCTGGCCAGATCCTCGAGGTCAATGTCGAAGAGGGTGTCCGTGTTGTCGTAGAGGTCGATGGCATGACCTACGTCGCGCACATGGTCGCCGCCGGAAAGAAGGTGGTCGCACCGCTCGCAGACAGCATCGACTACCCATTTCTCGGCATCAACCTCGTCATGGGCTTCTTGGGCATCCTGACCGCCATCTACATCGCGCTTCAGCCTCCTCCGGGTGAGACGGACCTCAACGAGATCCCAGACCGGTTCGCAGAGCTTCGCGTCGAGAAGCCAGAGGAAGAAGAAAAGCCCAAGGCTGACAACAAGCCCGAAGCTGACCCCGACGCCGGAGAGGGCGAGAAGGCCAAGAAGGAAGAAGGCAAGGTCGGCAAGAAAAAGGCCAAGATGAAAGAGGCCAAGGGCAACAAGAAAGAGATCCAGAAGTCCGAGCTCGACCGCGAAGTCGCCGAGAACGCTGGTGTTCTTGGTGCACTCGATGACATGGGTGCCAACAGCGGCTTCGGCTCCTCTGGGCTCAATGCAGACCTCATCGGTGGCATCGGCGGCGCTATCGGCGCCAAGGGTGTGCAGATGGGTGCGGGTGGTCTCGGGTCCCGCGGTTCGGGCATGGGTGGCGGTGGTACCGCATCCGGCTTGGGCGGCCTCGGCACCAAGGGCATGGGTTCCGGACGCAGCGGCTTCGGTAAGGGCGGCGGCTCCTTCGGCGAGAAGGGTTCCGGACGTATCTCCGCCACGACGGGCGACCCCATCGTCATGGGTGCACTCGACAAGAGTCTCATTGACGCCGTCATCAAGCGCAAGATGGCCCAGATTCGGTACTGCTACCAGCGCGAGCTGCAGAAGGACCCTACACTCAACGGTAAGATCGTCATCAAGTTCACCATCGCGAAGGACGGTACGGTCTCCAAGGCCAGCGTGAAGTCCAGCACGGTCGGTAAGGGTGTCGATAGCTGCGTCGTGAGCCGGTTCTACAAGATGCAGTTCCCAGAGCCGAAGGGTGGCGGTATCGTCATCGTCTCCTACCCATTCATCTTCTCCCCAGGCTGATCGGCCGGGATGAGAGCGCCTCACACCCATTGGTGTGAGGCCTTTTTTTTGTCCGACCTCCGCCACTGGGATCGATTACATGCCGACCCAATGGCTCGTGCGAACTCCGCACAACTTCTCGACTGGTGACGCGCTGCATCACCATGCTATGAACCCCATAGTGTAAACAAGCGCCTTGAGGACCCCATGAAGCGCATTCTGCCGCTGATGCTCGCCGGACTGATGTCGTCGGGTACCGCCCTCGCCCAGAGCGAAAACACAGACGCCTCGGTTGTGCGAGAGATCGAACGCGGTTGGTTCCTCAAGTCCAATGTGGGGTCCACCATCTACCTTGGCGCACGACGCCAAGTCCTACGGCCCGGAACCACGCTGGCTGTCACCTTTGGTGCAGACCTTCTCGATAAGCCTACGACCAGTGCAGGCTTCGAGGTCATCCTCCAGCAGGCAATGCACAATGGGCTGTCTTACGACGTTCAGCCACAGGTCGTCGACCCGTCTGCGTTCACGCAAGGCGACATGTACACCTTCAGCGCCGTTCTCGCCGGTGAGTTCAGCTTCTATCCCGTTCGTCGCTTTGGTATCGGCGCTCGCCTCGGTGGCGGCGTCATGTTGACCCCTCTTCTCCTCGAGCGAACAGCCTACGATGAGCAGGTCGTCGGCACTGGCGGTTCGAACAGCGGGGCGTGGGGTGGCCCACAGTTCCGGCCTGCGATTCATGACAGCCCGCATCCGGTCATCCTTGTCGGTCCTACCTTCGAGTACTACACCAAGCTCTCCCACTTCAGCATCGGCGTCGACGCAGACTTCATCTACGCCATCGGAGTGGACTTTGGTACGTCCATCACTGGGTACCTGAAGTACACCTTCTAGGCAGGGAACAGCCGTCTCCCAGTGGACGCATCCAGCCAGATGAGATAAGCCCGCGCGGCTGCCCGTCGCGGCACCCGCCGAGCCTTATTTCGGTGGCTTTAATAACGGCGCCACGTGCGCCCCGTACGACGCCACGCGCGTCCTATGCGGAGGAAACATGCCAAACTCGATGCCAGGCCTGATTGGCCACAAGGTCGGAATGACCCAACTCTTCACCGAGGACGGGGACGTCACCGGTGTAACTGTCGTCAACCTCGGTCCATGCACCGTACTTCAGGTCAAGACGGCTGACACCAACGATGGCTACTACGCACTCCAGCTCGGTATCGGTGAGCAAAAGACCTCCCGCTCTACCCAAGCAGAGCTCGGTCATGCCAAGAAGGCAGGACTTGAGGCCGCCCCCCGTCACGTCGCAGAAATTCGTGTCACCGCCGAGCTCGCTGGTAAGTACAGCGCTGGCGATGTCATCAAGGCAGATGATGTGTTCGCCGAGGGCGACATCGTCGACATTACGGGCACCAGCAAGGGCCGGGGCTTCGCAGGCGTCATGAAGCGGCACAACTTCGCAGGCTTCATCCGCTCCCACGGTACCCATGAGTTCTTCCGTCATGGTGGTTCCATCGGTACGCGCCTCACCCCAGGTCACGTCCTCAAGGGCAAGAAGATGCCTGGTCATATGGGCAGCGAGCAGGTCACCCAGCAGAACATCCGGGTCGCTAAGGTTGACGCAGAGCGCGGCCTTCTCTTCCTCGCTGGCAGCGTCCCTGGTCCCAAGGGTGGGTTCGTCAAGGTTCGCAAGGCCGTCAAGCACCAATAGTCTGGTATCAACCCGTCGATGACGGGCTGTGAAGACTACCATTGGCTCCTGAAGCGCAGGTCGGGTACGACCTATGCCAGCTTCAGGAGCCTTTATGTCTCAGCCCTTGTGGACCCCCTCTGATGCCCGTGTGGCCCGTGCACAACTCACACGGTTCCGTGCCCAGGCAGAAGATGCATCAGGCCAGACGCTTGAGAACTACGACCAGCTCTGGACGTGGTCTGTAGAGAATCCAGCGTCCTTTTGGAAGCTCGCGTGGGAATCTCTCGGCGTTGTGCGTCATCAGGAGCCCTCGGTCATTCTCCAAGGCCACGACATCTCCTCCGCCACATGGTTCAAGGACGCCACCTTGAACTACGCAGAGAATCTCCTCCAAGGGCCTGACGACAAGGTTGCTGTCATCGCCTGCGGCCAGGGCTACGCCGCGCCTCGTGAAGTCACGATGGGCGAGTTGCGCACCCACGTTGGGGCCATGCAGCGGTTTCTACTGCAGCAGGGCGTCGAAGCAGGAGACAGGGTGGCCGCCTTTCTTCCCAACCGGCTTGAAGCGCTTGTGACGATGCTTGCGGCGTCGAGCATCGGTGCGATCTATTCGAGCAGTAGTCCGGACTTTGGACTCAAGGGCGTCCTCGACCGCTTTGGCCAGATTGCCCCGAAGGTGCTGGTCGCAACAGATGGCAGTCACTACGGAGGAAAGTCCTTCGACACCCGTGACCGCGTTGCCCAGATCGCGGACGCACTCTCTGGTTCGTTGACGGCCCTTGTCATGGTTGGGGTGGTCGACCCTGCGACATGCACGGAGGGCATCCCCGGCGCGATTGCGTGGGACGAGGCACTCGCCGGTCCCGACGTTCTCCCCACGTTTACCCCCCTGCCCTTCGATCACCCGCTCTACATTCTCTACAGCAGCGGTACGACAGGGGTCCCCAAGTGCATCGTCCATGGCGCTGGGGGCACCTTGCTGCAACACCTCAAGGAGCACCGGCTACACACCGATGTTCAGCCCGGTGATGTCGTTTTCTACTTCACGACCACGGGCTGGATGATGTGGAATTGGCTGGTGAGCGGGCTGGCCGCAGGCGCGAGCATCGTCTTGTGGGATGGTAGCCCCGCGTATCCAAGTGCAGCTGCGCTATGGGAGATGGCCGAGCAACACCGCGTCACGGTCTTTGGGACCTCGCCCAAGTTCTTATCGATGTGCGAGAAAGAAGGCCTTTGCCCCAAAGAACAGTTCAACCTGTCGCGGCTACGGACCGTGCTGTCCACAGGTTCGCCGCTCTCGGTCGACAACTTCAACTGGGTATATGCCTCGGTTCAACCAGATGTACAGCTTGCAAGCATCTGCGGAGGTACCGACATCGTCTCCTGCTTCATGCTCGGTGTGCCGACGGTCCCCGTCTACCCAGGTGAGATCCAGCGTCGTGGCCTCGGTATGGCGGTCGATGCCTGGTCCGATGACCGTCAGCCCATTCGTGGTCAAAAAGCCGAGCTCGTGTGCACAGCTCCCTTCCCGTCCCGCCCCGTCGCCTTCTGGAACGACCCCAACGGAGAGAGGTACCACGCTGCGTACTTCTCGACCTATGAGGGGGTGTGGCGTCACGGCGACTACATCGAGATCACGTCGAACAATGGCATCGTCGTCTATGGACGCTCTGACGCGACGCTCAACCCTGGAGGAGTTCGCATCGGGACGGCTGAAATCTATCGTCCTGTCGAATCCATGGACCAAGTCCGTGAGTCGATTGTTGTGGGTGTTCCCACAGCGGATGACGATGTGAGTGTCGTCCTCTTTGTCGCACTGCAGCCAGGGGTGACCTTCGACGCCTCGCTGGAACAGGCCATCAAGAAGCGTATCCGTGCGCTGGCCTCCCCCCGTCACGTGCCGCGCTCCATTCACGTCGTCGACGCGGTCCCACGGACCCTCAGTGGCAAGAAGGTCGAGATCGCCGTGCGTCGGACCTTGCTTGGCGAAGACGTCGCGAACCGTGATGCCCTGGCCAATCCGGAAGCACTCGATGCATTTGCGGCGTTACGCGACGCTGTTCACGCCTGACCGCACCTACCGGCCGCGGTAGTTTGGAGACTCGGCGATCATCTCCACGTCGTGGACATGACTCTCGTGCAGGCCCGCCGCCGTGATGCGCACAAACCGTGCATCTCGACGCATCGCCTCGAGGTTGGCGCATCCCGAGTAGCCCATGGCCGACCGAAGCCCACCGACAAGCTGGTAGACCACATCGCCAATCGGCCCCCGGGCAGGGACGCGCGCCACAACGCCCTCCGGCACGAGTTTCTTCGCTTGGGACCCGGAAAGCTGCTGACGACGATCTTGGAAATATCGGTCAGACGACCCCTGCTCCATCGCCTCCACGGACCCCATCCCGCGGTAGTTCTTAAACCGGCGGTCACCCACGCGAACCACTTCGCCGGGGGTCTCGTCGGTGCCGGCGAACATAGAACCCAGCATGATCGCATGACCGCCGGCCGCGATGGCCTTCGCAAGGTCTCCCGAAGACTTCACGCCGCCATCTGCGATGATCTGTCGGCCAAACTCCTCAGCAATCGCTGCACACTCCGCAACGGCCGTCAGCTGCGGCACGCCGTGCCCCGCTACAATTCGGGTCGTGCAGATAGAGCCGGGGCCAACCCCTACCTTGACGACATCTGCACCATGCTCAAAACATGCGCGTGCGCCACCCGGTGTCGCCACGTTTCCGACGACGAGTGGGATGTGAGGGTAGGTCTCTTTGATCTTCGCAGCAGCGCGAAGCACGCCGAGGCTGTGACCGTGTGCCGTGTCGACAAAGAGCATGTCGACACCCGCATCCACCAATGCAGCAACCCGTTCGACACCATCCGCACCCGTGCCTACAGCCCCTCCGACAAGCAGGCGCCCCCGCGCGTCTAGCGCCGCCGGAATCGGTCCCCCCGACACCACCTCGGCCTCCTTCACGAGCGCCACGTCCTCTGCCTGGGAGGCAATGGGGAGGTTTTTGTGCACCACGCCGAGTCCACCGTTCGAGGCCATGGCAATCGCGGTTCTGGCCTCGGTGACGGTGTCCATGGCGGCCGACAACAATGGGGCATGCAAGCGCAAGCCGGCGAGCGTTGTGCTGACGTCTACATCGGATGGCAGAACCTCACTCGCTCGAGGCACCAGCAAGACGTCGTCAAAGGTTAGGGCGAGCGGAACATTCTGCTGGAGCATCTGCGCCTCCGATGTGAGGCCTCTCGCCATAACGCCAAGACCGGCACGTCGCACAGCACTCGCACAACGCGAGCCAAGGAACGCGGTTCGGAGTACACTCCCACCATGTCAATTCGCAACACTGCACTTCTGCTCTCCCTTGCCCTCGCACTCTCGGCGTGCGCAAAGAACCCTCGCGCAAGCTACCTGAAGACGCTCGATCAGTGGACCGACAAGCTTGTGATTCAAGAGAGTCTAGGAACGGCGCTGCGCCTCCGGGGAACCTACCTGTCCCCTACGTTTCGTGGCGTCCTCGAGCAAGAACGCGCGCGCCTGCTCGGTGACGCCGACTCGGATGCCGCAGGGTTTAGGGAGCGGCAAGCCGAAGCGATGGCGAACACCCACGAGATCGTCTTCACCGCGGAATCTGACATCGAGTCCAACACAAAGTTTGGCGACCATGACGGCGCTTGGCGACTTCGTCTCGTCGCTGATGGTGTGGAGCAGCCGCTGTTGACCGTGCACCGCGTACGACGCCCCAACTCTCTTCAAGAGGCCCTCTTTGCGCATAAGAACCTCTGGAATGAGCTCTGGGTTGCGCGCTTCGACGCCACCGTTTCTCAACCGACAACACTGGAGTTTCATGTGGGGAGTGGCTACGGAAGTGGGTCGCTCCAGTGGAGCTCAACGGGGATCCGATGACAACGACATCCGCCCGCCTTCGCGCGCGCCGTGCCGAGCTGATGCGCCGCGTCGCGCGCCCTGTCCTCCTCATGGGCACCGGTACGCGGGCACGCAACCTGCCCATGAATCACGTGTCTTTCCGACAGGACAGCACCTTTCTCTATTACATCGGCGCAGCGATTCCTGATGTGGCAGCACTCATTACCGAGCACGGCACCACACTCTACATTGCACCGCAGCATCCCGACGACCCGTTGTGGCACGGCGACATGGAGCGCCATGAAGCCGTCGCCGCGCGGCTAGGCATTGACCGTGTTGCACCACCAAAACAGCTTGCCGCCGATGTCGCGTCCAGCGCGCCAGCTACACTTGCCATCGCTGATCATATCGTCAACCAGCAGGCCAGTGCCCTCACGGGGGCCGACCTCGCCTTTGGGCAACGCCACGGTGATCCGGCCCTCGTTCACGCTGTCATCGAGATGCGGCGGACCAAGTCCGACGAAGAAATTGACGCCATGCGTGAGGCCGCCACGGTCTCGGCCTACGCGCACACCATGTGCATGCGAGCCACCGTCGCCGGGCGGTCCGAGCGGTCACTCGCCGCGCTGTTTCGCGCCGCATTGAACGCACGGGGTTTTGCGTTGGGCTACGACACCATTCTCACCCAGCGCGGTGAGGTCCTCCACAACCACGCGCACGACGGCGTGCTGACCCATGGCAATATGGTGTTGCTCGACGGTGGAGGCGAGCACGCCCACGGTCCGTTTGCCGGTCTCGGAGCAGACATCACGCGAACATGGCCGGTGTCGGGGACCTTCACCGGGCGTCAGCGCGCGGCGTACGATGCCGTCTTGGAGAGCCAGCGCGTGTCCATCGCTGCCTGTCGGCCCGGCGTACGGTACCGTGAAGTTCATGACGCCGGTTGCCGGGTTCTCGCGCAGTTCATGCTCGACGAAGGACTGCTGTCGAATATCTCGGTCGAGGACGCCGTGACACGAGGCGCTCACGCGCTCGTCTTCCCGCATGGCATGGGACACCTCCTCGGCATGGATGTTCATGACCTTGAGAACTTCGGGGACCTACCCGCCTATCCACCCGGCCAAGGCCGTCCGGAGCCCTTCGGCACACGCTACCTGCGCTTGGACCTCCCCCTCGAGCCCGGATGGGTCGTTACCGTAGAGCCAGGCTTCTACATTGTGCCCGCCATTCTCCGAAATACCGAGCTCCTGCACCGCTTCAAAGACTGTTTCGATGTCACAGCCCTCCATCCTTGGCAGGGCTTTGGTGGTATCCGCATTGAGGATGATGTCCTCGTCACGGACGGGGCACCCGACGTCCTCAGCACGGCGGTTCCCAAAGACCCGGCTACCATGTGTGAATTGGTGGGAACAGGGGCCACGCTCGAGGACCTCCTTCCGTGAACCTCCTCTTGGTGGTACTGCTGGCCGCAGCCGTGTTTCTGGTCTCGGCGGTCCTGCTCCGCGGCACCCCATCCGGTGATGCCTGTCCGACCTGTATGACCGAATGGCTGACCCTCGAAGATGACGGCGAGATCGAACGGACGTACGACGTCTTGGCCTGCCAAACCTGTAGCAACACCCTGTCCTGCGTCCATGGCGGCACCTCCGCAGCCGCGTACTGTCCGTCCTGTCGCCATCGCTCGCTGCGACTCATGCTCCAACGACAGCCGGGTCGTCTGGTCTATGTTGTCGCAGAAGAGACGTGCGCCTTGTGTGGCTATCAGCACACGAGACACCTGTTCGATCAGGCCCCGACGCTGCCCACCAATGTGCTGCCGTTTCAGAAGCGTAGCGACACCTCCTCTTGACGTAGCAGACAGGCCTCAGAACTGTCGTTCGATGACCGTATCTCGAAGGAACCTCGGGTCCGCCTCCGGATACTCGCGCGTGGTGTGGAGACCACGAGACTCCCGCCGGCGCAGCGCACTCTGCACCACCAGCTCTGCCACGGTGATGAGATTTCGGAGCTCCACCAGCTCACCTGTGATCTTGAAGTCCCAGTAGTATGACTCGATCTCCTCACGAACGAGCGCAATGCGGCGACGTGCCCGCTGCATACGTCGATGCGTTCGGACAATACCCACGTAATTCCACATGAAGGAACGAACCTCGGCACTCACCTGCTTCAGCACCACCAATTCATCGCTGTCCACCGCCGCACCGACTTCCCATGGGGGTAGCGACACCGGGTCAGGACTCTGGGCAAGGCCCGCCTTGATGACGTCGGCGGCCTTCTCCGCAAACACCAGCGCTTCCAACAAGCTGTTGGACGCTAGGCGATTTGCACCGTGCAGACCGGTACAGGCCGCCTCCCCCACGGCAAAGAGACCTGGCACCGATGTCCGGCCCTCAAGATCCGTCTGCACCCCCCCGCAGAAGTAATGGGCTGCTGGCACCACGGGGATCGGGTCCCGGGCCATGTCGATGCCCCCCTCTTGCAGTGTCGCATAAATATTGGGGAACTTGCTCTTCAGGTCCTCTTCCGGAAGGTGGGTCATATCGAGAAAGACACAATCCAGCCCTCGACGCTTGAGCTCAGCGTCAATGGCTCGCGCCACCACGTCGCGCGGGGCCAACTCCATGCGATCATCGTAGGCAGCCATGAAGCGTTGCCCATTGGCATGAACGAGACGTCCCCCTTCCCCCCGAAGTGCCTCGGAGATCAGAAATCCCTTGATGCGCTCATGGTGTAGACATGTGGGGTGAAACTGCACAAACTCCATATTGGCCATGCGCGCGCCCGCCCGGTACGCCATAGCCATGCCATCGCCCGTCGCAATCGTGGGGTTTGTCGTGAATTGGTAGAGCTGGCCCGCACCACCCGTGGCGAGCACCACAAATCGAGACGCAAAGACTTCGACTTCTCCCGTGTGCTGATTGAGCACGTAGCAGCCAAGCACCCGGTCATCGGCGGGTGGAACCCGCTGTTGTCGACGCGCAAGACGGTGTCGGGTCACCAGATTGATGCCCATGTGGTGGTCGAGCATGGTGATGTTGGGTTCTTCCTCCGCCGCTTTGGTCAACGCGCGGACCAACTCCGCGCCCGTGAGGTCATCGGCATGCAGGATGCGACGGTGGGAATGCCCGCCCTCTCGATGGAGGTCATACCGGCTCGCATCTTCGTGATCCCTGGTAAAGCGCGCGCCCCAAGCAATGAGGTCACGCACGCGGTCGGGTCCTTCGCGGACGGTCAGCTCCACCGCATCCGGACGGCACAGTCCAGCGCCCGCGACCAATGTGTCTTCGATGTGGTTCTGATAGTTGTCGTCCTCGCTCCAGACAGCAGCAATCCCGCCCTGCGCATAGCGGGAGTTTGACTCCTCGGGCTTGTCCTTCGTGAGCACCACCACACGACAAAACTGTGCGGCCCGAAGCGCAAACGACAGGCCAGCGACGCCCGAACCGAGTACCACCACATCCGTGTGCACCGTCATCCGTTTCCCCTCATCCCATGGGCTCCCGTGCTCCGTATCCTGCCACACCTACTCACGGCTTCACGAGGCGTCACAGGACTCGGGGTGGCGTGGTGCCTGCTCTTTGCAGACGGACGTGAGGGCCTCGCGTTCGGGCTGTTCGCCGCTGCTGCCCTGACCGACCTTATCGATGGTTGGCTTGCGCGCACGCTGAACGCACCGTCGGGCTGGGGCGACCTGCTTGACCCCCTGGCGGACAAGATGCTCTACAGCTTATCGTGGGTAGCCCTCGGCCTTCGGGGATGGGCACCATGGTGGCTTGTCTGGCCGAGCCTTCTCCGCCACGCCATCGTCGCTGCAGTGTGGCTGTTGTCGCGGCGTCGCGGTCTAGAATGGCCCGCCAGCGTGGCGGGACAGCTCACCGCGAGCTTCGAAGGCACCGCGCTCGGACTGCTCCTGTTCCATGGACCGTTTCTAGAAGTTCACTGGCCCACGGTCGGCGTGGTCACTGGATGTATCGGCCTTGCGTTATCTATCGGTTCAGCACTTGGCTACGTCCTCCTTGGCCCACGTCAGCCTGCGCCTCAATGAGCTCTCCTCGAGAGGAAATAATGTACCAACCTCCGATGTCCCCCAATCTGATCACGGCCCTGCGGCTGCCGCTCGCCCCCCTGACCGTGATGGCACTGATGATGGACTCGGCAACCGGCACCATTTCAGCCGTCGTTCTGGCCCTGATTCTCGAGCTCACCGACATCGCCGACGGCTGGATGGCCCGCCGCTACAAAGTCGTGACGTCCTTCGGAAAGCTCTTCGACCCCTTTGCAGATGCCTTCTGTCGATTCACACTGTTCCTCGGACTCTACGCCATCGGCGAAGCAGATCTCTGGATGATCTTGGTCATCTTCTACCGCGACAGCTCTATCTCCTTCCTGCGAAGCATCGCGGCCGTCCGTGGGGTCGTGATGGCCGCTCGAACATCCGGTAAGGTGAAGGCCATTGTTCAGGGTGTAGGCACGCAGGTCTGTTTTCTGGCGTTGCTTGTCGCTGAGCTGGGTACCGGGGACGTGGCCAACGTGGCCGCGCAGGTGCCATGGTGGACCATGTTGATGATTACGCTTGCGACAGCGGCATCATGGGTTGACTACATCGGCGGCAATCTCGCTCTTCTACGCGATGCATGGGAAGAGGAGCCTGCCTGATGTCATTGTGGCTTCGAATCGCCGCGCTCGGCCTGATGCTTGGCTGCGGACGCACCGCACGAACATGGCAAGGCGTCGGAACCCAACAAGTGACCGAGCCCACCGGTGCACCGGAGTCTTACGTCGACGTGTTGTCCCAAGTCCTACACGGCGACCCCTTCGTGCGAAGGGCACGACCTCTCGCAGAAGAGACGCTCGCCCGCTTTGAGGACGCACGAGACCTCGCACGATGGCAGCAGGACATCGCTGGATTGGAGTCTTCTGGTACCATTAACGCCGTCAATCTCTCCTACTTGCAAGCCAGATACCGCGGACGCATTGGTGCCGTGCTCACCGCGGGATACCGCCTTCAGCAGCTCGAAGATGGCATCGCCACGCAGGCCAGCGGTGACCCGACAGTTACGCTTCTACCTTGGGTTACCCCGATCGTCCCGGGTAACGGGAACGGGGCGGATGACGACGCCGCTTGGCCCCTTGCCAGTGCTGGAACACCCGCCGTGAACGTGCTGCGTCATCTAGGTGAGCGTGAGGTTCTGAGATCGTGGCTGTTGACGGAGGCCCCCCTCACGCCGGTCGCGGAAGCCCTCGAGTCGACCCTCTATGACAGTGTCCGCGAACAACGCCTAGCACGCCTGATCCGAGCGGCTGCCACCACCGAGACCACGGACCCGACCCCCGAGCTGCAGTACCTTATGGTGGCCACGAGGCTCGCCGTGCAGCGAGCCGCCGCAGACCGTGACCATGAACAGGCCGCCTACGCCGACGCTCGGGCCGACATTCGTACATCGATGGGCTTCGAGAGGCCTATTCGTGACGCACTGGCGAAGTCATTCGACGCCGCACTACCGTTCGCGGGGTCGGCCGAGGGTCGTTGGACGGCAGTGCTCTCCGACCACCTGTTGTTCTATGAGCGTGCATGCGAAGGCTTGCCCTGTGCTGTACCAGGTCGTACCTCCCATCTTTCCCAGCTCGCTGGACGCTCCCCCACACTCGACCCCTACATTGCGCTCTGGAAGGTCATCGCGATGGATCGCGCCCTCGATGGGATGGATCTTGGTCGCAAGACTGTGCGGTATCCGTGGGCGATGATGGAACTTGCCGATGTCCTTCTCGGAACCGGTGCAGGTGCGCTGAACACGGATCTGCTTCTTCACGAGCCCGACTCTGCAGAGGGCTGGAGCGCGGTCAGTACTGCGCTCGACGCCCCTCATACATCGTGGGAGGCCACGCGCGAGCAACTCGGCGTTCACCTTGAAGCGCTCGTCGACGATGCCCTCGCCTACCCCCATGATGACGCGCTGACGCAGTGGCTCAAGACCATACGGGCTCGTGTGCAAGGGTAGCTGGGCGGCGCAAATCGATGCGGAGCCACGCTTGACACGTGAGGTGGGCGGGTTACCCCGGCGGGGCCTTTTGCGGGTGTAGCTCAGGGGTAGAGCACCACGTTGCCAACGTGGCTGTCGTGAGTTCGAATCTCATCACCCGCTCCATGCTCTTTACAATGCAAGTCGTGCGGGTGTAGCTCAGGGGTAGAGCACCACGTTGCCAACGTGGCTGTCGTGAGTTCGAATCTCATCACCCGCTCCACTGCATGCGGGTGTAGCTCAGGGGTAGAGCACCACGTTGCCAACGTGGCTGTCGTGAGTTCGAATCTCATCACCCGCTCCATTTTCGCCTCCGTTGTTGGTCAACGGAGGCGTTCATGCTCAGGCAACCGGGTACCGCTCGTCAGGAATCTCGCTCGACAGCGTACCGCTGGACGATATCGCGTGCGGCCCGGATACCATCGAGGGCACAGGACACGATACCGCCTCCAAACCCTGCTCCCTCGCCCGTAGGATAGAGCCCGCGGATCGTCGTAGATTGACCCCCATCATCTCTTAGGAAGCGAATCGGGGAGGTCGTTCGCGTCTCCGGCGCGATCAACACGGCTTGATCCCCTGCGAAACCAGGTACCTTTCGTTCAAACTCCTGAAGTCCGCGCTTAAGCCCGTTGCAGACCGCCTCCGGCAGGACATCATGAAGGTCCACCGAAGTGATCCCCAACGGATAGCTCGTCTTCGGAAGGTCCTCGGACCGACGTCCAGCCAAGAAGTCCACCACGCGCTGTGCCGGTGCCGCGTGGGATGAGCCCGCGAGCTCAAACGCACGGCATTCGATCTCATCCTGCCATGCATAGCCGGCCAAGGGTCCATCATGGCCGAAGGCCTCTGGCTCCACCTCAACCACGACCGCGCTATTGGCCCAAAACGCCCGCTGTGCAGCGAAGCTCATCCCGTTCACGACCACCCGACCGTCTTGGTTGGACGCGTGAACGACGATGCCACCTGGACACATGCAAAAGGTTCGGACCTTGAGTCCCGCGCCATCATCGTGCGCCAGCCGATAGCTCGCTGGAGGAAGCGTCTCTCTCGCACGGCCGTACCGAGCCTCATCGATCACCGTCTGGGGGTGCTCAATTCTTGCCCCAATGGCAACCGGACGGGACACTGCTGCGGCGCCCCGCTCCACGAGCATCCGGACAGAGTCGCGTGCGGAATGTCCCGGCGCAAAGATCACCTCATCGCCAAAGATGGTGCCGTCACTCGTGACCACACCTCGAACCTCACCCGCCTCAACCACAAGGTCGGTCACCCCGCAATGGTACCGTACATCGACGCCGAGTTCGGCGAGTCGGCTACGAAACCGGGGCAACATCGCCCTCACCTGATCCGTACCGAGGTGAGCCCATCCCTCTTTCAGGATGTCCCGCTTGGCGCCAAAGTCGACGAACCGCCTCAACACGTACCCGATGTCGCCATCACGACGCCTCGTATAGATCTTACCGTCGGAGAAGGTCCCAGCTCCCCCCTCCCCAAACAGGAGGTTGTTTTCAGAATCGAGCCCGACCTTACGCCGCCAGAAGCCATTCACGGCCTTCACGCGGTCCCTCACCGGCCCACCACGGTCGAGGAGCGTCACCCGAGCGCTTGACTCTGCGAGAAAAAGCGCCGCGAACAGCCCTGCAGGCCCCGCACCCACGACCACCACATGATGGCCTGCTTCCCATCGCCGCGGGACCGGGTCAATTGCCGTAGCCTCGCCATAGCGGGCATCGTCACGCTCCGTCCAGCGTCGAACCCCCCGATGGCGCGCGAGGAGGGCATCTTCGTCGTGGACCTCGAGCCGATAGACCCCCCTCCATACAGGCACCTTCTGCCGGGCATCCAGGCTCTTCTTGACCAAGCGCCATCCCAAGACATGGTCATGCCCCAGTCCAAGGCGGTCGCGTAAGACCTCGAAATCGGGGGCGTCGGACGCCAAAACGGGAACATTTGAGATGAGCACTGCCATGAAGACCAACCAAAACAAACTGCGCTACAAGGCCATTAAACGGGACACCTCGGCCGCAATTGATGCTCTTGCCCCAACACATGGAACCTGCTACGCCTGCACCCCATAGCCTTCGACGCTCTGGAGAACATTATGGCAATTCGCGTGGGAATCAATGGCTTCGGCCGAATTGGGCGCTCCGTCCTCCGCGCCGGGTGGGGCTCCACCGACCTTGAGTTCGTCCATATCAACGACCTGACCTCCGACGACATGCTCGCTCATCTGCTGAGCAAAGACTCGGTTCATGGCGCCTTTCACAATGTGAAGGCCACCGATAATGGCCTTCAAATTGGAACTAAGAACGTATCGACATCAGATATCCGAGACCCATCGTCCATCCCTTGGGGCGACATGGGCGTTGACGTCGTGCTCGAGTGTACGGGCGTCTTCCGCACGCGCGAGCGAGCGATGGCACACGTTGATGCAGGTGCCAAGAAGGTCATCATCAGTGCACCAGGCAAGGGAGTGGATGCCACCATCGTCATGGGGGTTAACGACCAGTTGTTTGACCCCCAACAGCATGTGGTGGTCTCCAATGCATCGTGCACCACCAACTGCCTTGCGCCCCTCTGCAAGGCGCTTGACGATGGGCTCGGTCTGGAACACGGCCTCGTGACCACGGTCCATTCCTACACGATGGACCAGCGTCTGCTCGATGCCCCACATCGTGACTTCCGACGTGCACGAGCCGCCGCCATCAACATGGTGCCCACCACCACTGGTGCGGCGCAAGCGATTGGTCTTGTCCTTCCGCATCTTGCCGGTAAGCTCGACGGCATGGCCGTACGCGTTCCTACACCCAACGGCAGCCTCGTCGACCTCGTGGCGCGGGTAAGTAGAGACACCATGGTAGAAGAGGTCAACGCGATCCTGCGTGATGCCGCAAGCGGTCCCCTCAAGGGCGTCTTGGCGTACGACGAGTCCCTCCCCGTCAGCTCGGATATCGTTGGCAATCCCCACAGCAGCATCATCGACGCGCCCATGACCCAGGTGCTGGGCGGTAACCTCGTAAAGGTCATCTCCTGGTACGACAACGAATGGGGCTTCTCGAACCGTATGCTTGACCTGACGCGATTGGTAGGAGGCGGGCAATGACCCCGACCCTCAACATTCTTGATGATCTCGACGTCGAAGGGCGCACCGTCTTGGTTCGGGTAGACTTCAATGTTCCCTTGGCCGACGGAAAGGTCGCTGACGACACCCGCATCCGAGCCGCCTTGCCGTCCATCACCTGGTTGCATGAGCGAGGCGCAAAAGTGGTCTTGGCCAGTCATCTAGGACGACCAAAGGGTAAACCTGTCGAGTCCATGAGCCTGCTGCCCGCAGCAGCGCACCTCGCCACACTCATGAACGCCCCCGTCGTATTTAGCCACGATGTCAGTGGCGATGAAGTGGCTGCCTTAGTGCGTGAGCAATCCCAGACGGCCATCATCGTTCTGGAGAACCTACGCTTCGATCCGCTCGAGAAGGCGGGTGATGACGACCTCGCAAAGTCTCTCGCGCAGCTCGCCGACCTGTTCGTCTGCGACGCCTTTGGCACGATGCATCGCGAGCACGCAAGCATCACCGGCATCCCCAAACACCTGCCCTCTGCGGCAGGACGTTTGGTCGAGGCAGAAGTCAACGCACTCCGGAAGTTGACCAATACGCCCTCCCGCCCCTTTGGGGCCGTGCTTGGTGGCGCCAAAGTGTCAGACAAGCTTGGACTTCTGCAAGATTTGGCCACGCGCGTAGACCACATTTTCATTGGTGGCGCGATGGCCTACACGTTCATGTTGGCACGTGGCGAAGAGGTAGGCGCCAGTCGGGTCGAAGAGGATCAGCTTGATGCTGCAGCCGCAATCCTAGAGGACGCAAAGTCGCGTGGCTGCGCCATCCACCTCCCCACCGACCATGTCGTAGCGGAGACCTTTTCCAAAGATGCGGCACCACGTGTCGTCGAAGCCATCGAAGATGGATGGATGGGGCTGGACGTCGGTCCCCAGACGATCGAAGCATGGTCCAGCGTGCTGGCGGAGTGCAAGACCATCTTCTGGAACGGTCCCATGGGCGTCTTCGAGTGGCCATCCTTCTCTGGGGGAACCAAGGGAGTGGCCGAGGCCCTCGCCACATCCAAGGCCTACACCGTCATCGGTGGCGGCGACAGCGCAGCCGCAGCCAATACCTTTGATGTCGCGGACCGTATTAGTCACCTGTCCACGGGCGGCGGCGCCTCTCTCCAGTTTCTTAAGAATGGAACACTTCCGGGCCTTGAGGTCCTTCAGAAGGCACGATGAACCGTCGACCCATGGTGGCAGGTAACTGGAAGCTTCACAAGGGCCCGAAGGCAGCCACAGCCCTCGCGCTGGGCATCCTCGACCAGCTGCTCGACGTCGAGGATGTGGACCTTGCCGTGTTTCCCACCGCGCTGTCCGTCTCCTCCGCACAAGCGGTTCTGAACGCCTCCCGGATCGATGTCGGTATTCAAATGGTCCATGCCGACGACCATGGGGCACATACCGGACAGAACAGCGCCACCATGGCACGGGAGGTCGGGTGCACCTGGGCCCTCATCGGTCATTCAGAGGTTCGGTCCGAGCTCCATCAGAGTGACAGTGATCTCGCGGGCTCCCTAGCAGCCGTCCTTGGTGCAGGCCTCTTACCTATGCTGTGCATCGGCGAGACCCTTGAGGAGCGGCAATCCGGCAAACTCGAAGCTGTGCTGACACGACAGCTGGCTTCCGCACTTGAGGGCCTCGAAGAGGACCAGCTTATGGCCATCGTGATTGCCTACGAGCCAGTCTGGGCCATCGGCACCGGGGTCACCGCCACCCCATCGCAAGCCCAGGATGCCCACGCTTGGGTGCGACAGTGGCTTCGCGACCACTGTTCCGCGCGTGTCGCGGACAGCATCCGCCTGCTGTATGGCGGGTCCATCAAGCCCCACAATGCTGCAGAGCTGTTTGCACAGCCCGACATCGATGGCGGACTGGTGGGCGGGGCGTCGCTCACCGCCGAGAGCTTTGCCGCGATCGCGCGTGCCGCTGCCGCGCGCTAACGCAACCAAGCCACTCCACACCACGTGGGGGTCGCACCCCGATACTTGAGCCCCGACGATGCGCGTCATCCAAGCATCACGAGGGTAGCCTCAACCCTACTCCGCGGGCGCAACCGCCTCATCGCCCTCACTCATCTCCACCGGCTCGCTTACCGGCTCCGATGCTGGCTCCGGCAACGCTGCATCGTCGCCCTCCAGACCTTCGCGCTCCGTGGCCTCTCCATCCGCCTCGACCTGTTCCGCAGCGAGCTGCTCCAGCAGGTCGTCACGAGACCCGCCCGCGAGCACGTCACGTGAAGAGAACCATGCCAGCGAGATCGACGTGAACATGAACAGGACTGCAACAGCAGTCGTAGCTTGCTGAAGCACATTGGTTGGCCCCCGAGGACCAAACGCGCTCCCAGCACCGCCGCCACCAAAGGCAGACCCAATGTCTCCACCCTTTCCGGGTTGAAGAATGATGATCAGCACAAGCAGCACACATAGGATGATGTGCAGCGCAACAATAAAGGGGTAGAACATGGCCATGGTTCAGTTGGCTCCAGTGTGTTCAGCAACGCCCGCGTCGTTCTGGACGCAGTCGGGCTGACACTTAACGTAGATCTCGAGGCGGTGGGAGACCACATCGAACCCACGCTCGATGGCGACCTCATCTTGACGCGCCTCAATAATTGGGTCTTCGAACTCCACGATTTTACCGCACGTGACGCAGATGAGATGGTCGTGATGTTCACCTGGAATGCGTGGCTCAAATCTCGCTTCGCCATCACCGAACTTATGTTCGACCGCGAGGCCAACATCGGTCAACAGGCGCATGGTGCGGTACACGGTGGCGTAGCCCACACTTGACCGCACAGCCTTCACCTCGTTGAGGATCTCCAGCAGAGACACATGTTTTGCGCCATCAAAGAAGCACTCCACAATGACACGGCGCTGCGCCGTCAGCTTCAGCCCGCGTTCTTGCAGGTGGCGTTCAAACGCCGCTAGCTGCTCGCTGGTTTCCACTGGTGCTCCACATAAAAAAAATGCCGCGCGAGGCGCGGCAGACATAGCACGAACGCAGCCCAAGCGGACCCGTAGGCCGATAGGGCCTACTCTTCGCCTGTAGACGCCGCCGCATCCGCTGCGTCGTCAACAACGACCGGAGCGTCATCTGAGGTTGCCGCGACGGCTGCATCACCATCTTGGACCAACTCGATGATAGCCATCGATGCATTGTCTCCCGGACGGAAGCCAGCCTTGATGACGCGCGTGTAACCGCCGTTCCGGTCTGCATAGCGTGGCGCGAGCTCGCTGAAGAGATGGCCCAACACACCAGCGTTGTTGACCCAGCGACGCGCACGACGGATGGCATGGACGCGCGCCGCTTTGGCACGCGCCTCATCGTCCCCGCTCATGGCAGCAATAGCGGCATCGTCCGGCGCACGCTTGGCGATGGTGATCACCTTCTCAGCGTAGCGACGGAGCTCTTTCGCCTTTGCCTCGGTCGTTCGGATCTGACCGTGTTCCATCAACGACGTGACCATGTTGCGGAACATAGCCTTTCGAGCTGACTGATTACGACCGAGCTTACGGCCTGTCTTGCGATGACGCATGGTATCTCCAGCCCTGCACCGCTATGCAGGGTCATCGTCGGGAGGAAGGACTCAACCGACCTTGTGCTTTGGGAAATTGTGTAGCTTCATGCCCAGGGAGAGACCGAGATCTGCAAGGATCTCCTTGATCTCATTGAGCGACTTCCGACCAAAGTTCTTGGTCTTGAGCATCTCCGCCTCGGTGCGCTCCACCAACTGGTAGATGTACTCGATTCCGGCGTTCTGCAAGCAGTTCTGGGAACGAACGGAGAGCTCCAGCTCATCGACGCGCTTGAACAGCGCCTCGGGGAACTCTTCCTCTTCTGGCCCTTCATCCTCTGGCTCTGGCTCATCTTCTTCGGCGAAGTTGATGAAGATCTGGAGTTGCTCCTTCAGGATCTTAGCGGCGTAAGCCACCGAGTCCTCGGGAACGACCGAGCCGTCGGTCCAAACCTCGAACGTGAGCTTGTCGTAGTCCGTACGCTGGCCCACACGTGCATTGTTGACCGTGTAGCGCACGCGCTTGATCGGCGAAAAGATCGCGTCGACGGGGATGGTACCCAGGGGGGCGCCTTCTTCCTTCACCTGCGCTGCAGGTACATAGCCCTTGCCCGTGCTGACCGTGACGGTCGCCTCGAACACGCCGTCTTCCGTCAGTGTCGCGATCGGATGCTCTGGGTTGAGCACTTCGCAGTCGGCATCAAAGGTGAAGTCACCGGCCTTGACCACCACGGTCTCGCCGCGCGCACCAGACACCTTAATGTGCCCGCTCACCTTCTCCATCGCCGACGTGCGCAGAAGAACACCCTTGATGTTCAACACGATGTCCGTGACGTCTTCGATGATGCCGGGAATGTAGGAGAACTCGTGCTGAACGCCCTCGATACGAATGGCAGTGATCGATGCACCCTGCAACGACGACAGGAGGATGCGCCGAAGACTGTTGCCGATCGTCGTTCCAAACCCACGCTCAAGGGGACGAACGACAAACTTACCGTAGGTGTCGGTGCACCGGTGATCGCGTTCCACACGACGTGGACGGATCAGACTGCGCCAGTTGGCGTAGACAGATTCTTGCATGATAGCTCCCAAGCCCCCTTCTGACGCCGTAGCGTCCACGGGTGGCAGTGTGGATCAGACCCGACGCTTTTTGGGCGGGCGGCAACCATTGTGAGGAATCGGCGTAACATCGCGGATTTCCGTAATCTTGAGACCGGAACCAGCGATAGCGCGGAGCGCTGACTCGCGTCCTGTTCCTGGACCCTTCACGAACACCCCCACGGCCTTCATGCCGTGATCGATGGCCTTGCGGCACGCGTCCTCAGCCACGAGCTGGGCCGCGAACGGTGTGCTCTTACGAGACCCCTTGAACCCCACCACGCCAGCCGACGACCAAGACACGGTGTTGCCCACCGGGTCGGTAATGGTGACATGGGTGTTGTTGAACGTTGCCTGAATGTGGGCCACGCCGGTCGGGATATTCTTTTTGACGCGACGCTTCTGCGTCTTGCGCTGTGCCATGTCGAACTCCGAAAAGTGGTGTTATTTCTTCTTGCCGGCAATGGCCTTACGAGGGCCCTTTCGCGTACGTGCGTTGGTATGCGTACGCTGACCACGCGCGGGCAAGCCACGACGGTGTCGCAAACCACGGTATGCGCCGAGGTCCGAAAGCCGCTTGATGTTCATGGCAACCTCCTTACGGAGCTCACCTTCGACCACGTAGTTGCCTTGCAGCGTCTCACGAATGCGAGCGACCTCATGGTCGGAAAGCTGGAAAACACGGGTCATCGGATCAATACCGGTCCGCTCAAGAATCTGCCGGGAGATTGCTGGCCCCACCCCGTAAATGTAGGTGAGCGCAACCCAAACAGGCTTATTCCGCGGAAGGTCGACACCTTCGATACGTGCCACGTTGTGCCTCTCATGAAACTGCCGCAAGAAACGGCAAGAAAAAATGGACTCCCACCGAGGCGGGAGATGTTTGACCCCCCGCGTTTAGTGCGTTGGGGCCGATTGTTCAAGGACGAATCTCATTCCTGCGATCAAACGAAAGGGCCCTGCCCTCCCAATTGGCGACGCCGGCCCTTCACGCGACCGCCCGAAGGTCCGGGTACGGCATCGTAGTGCCGGGTGCTCAGCTGTGCCTGAATTTGGCCCACCGTATCGAGGGACACGCCAACAATGATGAGCAGCCCAGTACCACCGAAGTAGAACGGAAGATTAAAGTTCACAATAAGAAGGGTCGGCAACACACACACGGCAGCCAAGTACACCGACCCACCAGCCGTAAGTCGCGTCAACAGCCACTCAATGTACCTTGCTGTCTCGCGACCAGGCCGGACACGGGGAATGAAGCCGCCCTGCTTCTTCAGATTGTCTGCCACGTCCTCTGGATTGAACGTGATCGCGGTGTAGAAGAACGCGAAAAACACGATGAGCACTGCATAGACGGCATTGTAGAGCCACGACCCGAAGGACAGCGCGTCCTGAAGTGCATTGACAGCCGCATTGTCCGGCAAGAACTGGCTGATTGTGCCAGGGAACATCAACAAGCTACTCGCGAAGATCGGCGGAATGACTCCCGCCGTATTCACTTTCAGGGGAAGGTAGGTCGTCTGACCTTCGTACACCGTACTTCCCATCACACGCTTGGCGTACTGCAGAGGCACGCGCCGCTGGCCACGCTCGATAAAGACGATACCGAAGATCACGATGAACATGAACCCGAGAAGCATGACTGCCTCGAGCAGAACCATGTCGCCGATGTTGACCAGTTGGTAAAGCTGAGTCGCCCCTGCTGGTAGTCCAGCAATGATGCCGCACGTAATAATGATTGAAGCGCCGTTTCCGATGCCTCGCTCGGTCATCTGCTCACCCAACCACATGACAAAGCAAGCACCGGCCGTCATCGTCAGCACGGTCATCGCCCGGAAGGCCCAACCTGGAGTGATGACCACCATGCTGCCGTTGAACTGCATCTGTTCCATGCCGACGGCCATGGCCGAGGACTGCGCAATCGAGATCAAGATCGTCAGGTAGCGCGTGTACTGGGTGATGCGGTTCTGACCTTGCTGCCCTTCTTCTTTGATTCGCTTCAGTGCAGGGAGCATTTCGGCGAAAAGCTGCATAATAATCGATGCCGTGATGTACGGCATGATGCCCAAGAAGAACACGCTAAACTGGGCAAGCGCGCCTCCAGAGAACATATTGTACAGCCCAAAGAGGGTGTTTTCCTGGTTGCTCACGAAATCCGCAAGCGCCTGTCGATCGACACCCGGTGCGGGAACGAAGATGCCCATGCGGTACACACCGAGCATACCGAGCGTAAATAGGACCCGCTTCCGCAGGTCCTCCATTTCCCAAATCTCGCTGAAGATGTTCGACACGTGCCCGCCGTAGTTTCAGGAGTGTTGACTCAAGCGTTGCCGCCGGCCGCCGGGTCAGACACCGAGCCGCCTGCAGCTTCGATTTTAGCCTTTGCCGAAGCACTGACCTTCTCGAGCTGAATCTGCAACGCCACACCGACGTCTCCCCGACCGAGGAGTTTCACGCCGTGCTTCCCGATGCGGCTAATGATGCCTCGCTCAAGAAGTAGCGCCGCCGTTACGACGGTACCGGCATCCAAGCTGGAGAGCTTCGAAACATTCAACGTCTCAAAGTCCTTGGAAAACGGGTTGTGGAAGCCGAACTTCGGAAGACGGCGGTGCAGAGGCATCTGCCCGCCCTCGAAGTAGGCGCGATGCGTATAGCCGGACCGCGACTTGGCACCCTTGGTGCCACGTCCGCATGTCTTACCCTTGCCGGACCCCTCGCCACGCCCCACACGCATGCGGTTCTTGCGAGCGCCCTCGTTTGGGCTCAATTCTGAAAGCTCGTTTGCCATATGTGCCTCCCCGAACTCAGGCGAGTTCGGAAACCTCAAGCAGGTGAATCACCTTCTTGATCATGCCGCGTACTGCGGGCGTGTTCTCGAGAGTGCGGGAATCGCCGATCTTTCGAAGGCCAAGACCCTTGACGTTCGCGATCTGCTTTTGCGTAGCGCCAATCGTCGACCGGCGCAGCGTTACCGTGATCTGCTTCATTTGTTCCCCCTTACGCCTGTGGGACACTGTGGCGGACCGTGTAGTCCGCCATCACAGAATCCAGGTCACGCCCAACGCGGATCGCGTACTGCTCGGCGCTCTCCATGCGACCGAGACCGTCGAACACAGCCTTGACCACGTTGTGTGGATTGCTGCTCCGAAGACTCTTCGTCAGCACATCGGTGCAGCCGACAGCTTCAAGAATCGCGCGTACGGTTGGACCGGCGATGACACCAGTACCAGGTGACGCAGGCTTGAGGAGCACGCGACCAGCGCCGAAGGCGCCGATGATCTCATGAGGGAGCGTTCCACCCACGAGTGGTACGGAAATCTGCCCCTTCTTCGCGCGCTCGCTTGCCTTTCGGATGGCTTCAGGAACCTCATTCGCCTTGCCGAAGCCGAGACCAATGTTTCCTTCACCATCACCCACGACCACGATGGCCGAGAAGCTGAAGCGGCGACCACCCTTCACAACCTTCGCAACGCGATTGATATGAATAACTTTTTCGATGAGGTTGGAGTCCTCATCCTTGCGCCGACGGCGGTTCATCCGAGCCATCGCGGCCTCCTAAAGCGAAATTAGAATTGAAGTCCGGCCTTGCGGGCGCCCTCTGCGAGCGCGGCAACGCGGCCATGGTAGAGAAATCCACCGCGATCAAACACGACAGCGGACACGGACGCTTCGAGCGCACGCTTGCCCAGGAGCTCACCGACAGAAGCGGCGACCGAGAGCTTGCCGCCCTCATCGTCGGTCTTTTCAATGCCGAGCGACGAGGCGGATGCCAGCGTTACGCCGGCATCATCATCGATGACCTGTGCGTAGATGTGCTTCGCGGACCGGAACACTGCAAGGCGTGGACGAGCGGCAGAGCCGCGAATCTTCTTCCGAATCGACTTCCGGCGGCGAATACGAGATGCCACCTTCTTGCTGGAATTAGACATAGAGAACCTCGATTACGCCGACTTGCCGGCCTTGAGAAGAATGTGCTCACCATCGTAGCGAACGCCCTTACCCTTGTAGCGGTCGGGCTTACGGAAGGACCGAATCTTTGCGGCGACCTGTCCGACTTGCTGCTTGTCCGCTCCGGTGATGGTGACCTTGTTGTCACGATCGACGGAGATGTCCACACCAGCAGGAATCGCATACTCGATCAAGTGGCTATACCCGAGGTTCAACACGAGGTTCTTGCCTCGAACGTCGGCCCGGTAACCAATGCCATCGACAACCAGAACCTTCGAGAACCCAGCGGTCACACCGTGAATTAGGTTCGCGGCCATCGCACGCATCCGCCCGTGATTCGCACGAGCCGTCTTGGACTCCGTGGTTCGGGTGAAGGTAAGGGTCTCGCCATCAAGCGACGCCGCTACCAGGTCCGCCATCTCAATAGAGAGCTCACCTTTCGGCCCCTTGACCCGCACCTCTGTGGGCGACAGGTTGACCGTGACACCGGATGGAACCGCAATCGGCTTCTTTCCAATACGGGACATAACTGCTCCCTTTGCGTCACCACACGTGGCAGATGACTTCGCCACCAACACCCGCATGGCGAGCCTGGCGATCCGTCAACACACCACGTGGGGTCGTGAGGATGGCAATACCGAGACCATTCCGAACTCGAGGAACGTCAGCCTTGCCGACGTACACACGACGGCCGGGCTTACTGATCCGGGTCAAGCCTCGGATGGAACCAACAAGAGCGTCGTCATACCGAAGGAAGACCTTCAAGACACCCTGGTAGTTCTTACTAGGGTCGTCCACGTAGCCTTCGATGAAGCCTTCGCTCTTAAGAATATTGAGAATGGCGACCTTGACCTTGGAACGAGGCACCATCACACTGGGGTGACCGGCAGTCTGAGCGTTCCGAATCCGCGTCAGCAGGTCTGCAATCGGGTCGGTCATGATTGACCCTCCACATACACTGGAAGTAGCGCGACGCTACCCATCAATTGGCGAACGGCATTCCGAGGAGGCGCAGCAAAGCACGTCCCTCTTCATCCGTCTGGGCTGAGGTCACAAAGTTGATGTTCATACCGGTGATTCGAGAAACCTTATCGTACTCGATCTCCGGGAAAATGATCTGCTCGGTGATACCGAGCGCGTAGTTTCCGCGTCCGTCGAATGCCTTCGCACTCACGCCGCGAAAGTCGCGAATACGTGGAATGGCGAGGGTCACAAGCCGGTCGTAGAATTCCCACATGCGGTCGCCACGAAGCGTGACGCGCACACCCAATGGCATGCCGTCGCGAAGCTTGTAGGTCGCGATGGACCGACGGGCCTTCGTGATGACTGCCTTCTGACCTGCGATCAACGTCACTTCTTCGGCGATCGAGTTCAGAATCTTGGAATTGGAAACCGCGTCCTTGGTGGTCGTATTGATGATCACCTTGAGGAGCTTTGGCACCTGCATGGGGTTCGTGTAGTTGAACTCCTCTTTGAGGCCCTGAATGGCCTCCTCGCGGTACCGGGTCTTCATGCGTGGCACGTAGGTCATGCCTCACCTCCCGCATCGAGCGCTGCGCCAGTCTTGCGATTGACGCGGACCTTGGCACCCTCGACATCAGCGAAGCCGACCTTCACGACGCTACCCGCGGCAGCGTCCCAGAATGCGACATTCGAGATGTCGATACTGGCCTCTTTGCGAATGATCGCACCGGGCTGTTCACCGACTGGCTTTTGGTGACGGGTAACAACGGCCACGCCCTCGACGACGACGCGTCGGGTCTCGGGAATGACGCGTAGCACCTTCCCGATCTTGCCCTTATCGCGTCCCGCGACGACCTTGACGGTGTCACCGCTATGGATTCTGAGCTTGTTCCTGGACATAGTCTTCCTCGTCCTTCAGAGAACTTCTGGTGCTAGCGAGACGATCTTCATGAACCGTCGCGCACGCAACTCGCGCGCGACCGGACCGAAGATACGGCTGCCTACGGGCTCGTTGTCTTTGTTGATGAGAACCGCACTGTTGGTGTCGAACCGGATGTAAGAACCGTCAACGCGACGGAGCTCCTTCTTGGTCCGCACGACGACTGCGCGTGCAAGCTCACCCTTCTTCACCTTGCCATTTGGCGACGCATCGCGAACGGCCACCTTGATGATGTCACCGAGTCGCGCATACTTTCGCTTGGAACCACCGAGTACCTTGATGCACTTAACGCGCTTCGCACCGGAGTTGTCTGCCACGTCAAGGACAGATTCTACCTGGATCATTTGAATCCTCCTGGAGGCCTATCAGGCCTCACGACGCTCAACGACGACCCAACGCTTCAGCTTCGAAATCGGACGGCTCTCTCGGATGACGACATGGTCGTTCATCTGACATGCATTGTCCTCATCGTGCGCCTTGTAGGTCTTGCGACGAGAGATGTACTTTCGGTAACGAGGGTGCTTCGTGAGTCGAGTGACCTCGACAGTGACGGTCTTGTCCATTCGGTTGGAGACGACGCGTCCTTCAAGCACACGGCCTTTATTTGCAGAATCTGCCACTGATTCCTCCCACACGGAGAGCCATGGTTAAGTCTTGGCGTAGACTCTCAAGGGTCTCCTGCAACGCAGGACTCATCAAGAGCAAACACGGCCCGCCGCCAAACGGTGCCGTGCGATAAGCGACCGACGTTTAATGTCAGTCTTCGAGCTTGTCAACCAAGCCTTCGAGGAACCCGCTCGAGTCTTCACTCGCGGCCTGCTCGCGCTCGATGACGACATCAGCGCGATGTGTCAGCAGCAGGGCGTCCTTGGACATACCCTGCGCGAGCTCGCGACGACGGAGCTCGGTCTGGACGCGCGCAATTCCCCGCCGCAACCGACGAAGTTCCGACGTGTTCTCGAGCGCGCCGGCAGCATGCTTGAACCGTGTCCGAACCAAGTCGAACTGCCCCTGCATCAGTGCCGTCACCAGTTCAAGGTCGGAGGATTCCTGGAGATTGCTGCTCATCAGATCACCTCATCAGAACGAACGACAAACTTTGTGCGAACAGGCAGCTTATGAGCCGCACGCCGCATGGCTTCGCGAGCAAGCTCGACGTCGACGCCATCGAGTTCGTAGAGCATCCGCCCCGGCTTCACGACTGCAACCCAATGATCGGGACCGGACTTACCCTTACCCATTCGAGTTTCTGCAGGCTTCTTTGAGATTGGCTTATCGGGGAAGACGCGAATCCAGACCTTACCGCCACGCTTAATGTGACGAGTCATGGCGATACGCGCTGCCTCGATTTGCCGTGACGTGAGGAAACCGCAAGTAGTCGCCTGAAGACCGAAGTCGCCGAATGAAACCTCACTGCCACGATAGGACAGCCCGGTCATCCGACCCTTTTGAACCTTACGGCGACGCACACGTTTTGGTGCGAGCATGACGAACTCCGTTCGACTGTGTCAACCGCGGAAACCGCGGCGGACGATCAGGCTGCAGCTTCACCAGGAAGCAACTCACCCTTAAAAATCCAAACCTTGACTCCGATGATACCGAACGTCGTCTTGGCTTCGGCGGTGCCGAAGTCAATGTCCGCGCGGAGCGTGTGCAACGGCACGCGCCCGTCCATGTACCATTCCTTTCGGCTCATTTCTGCACCGCCGAGACGACCCGAGCACATCACCTTGATGCCCTTGGCGCCGACACGCCGCGACTGCGTCATGGCCTTCTTCATCGCACGGCGGAAGCTGACACGCTTCTCGAGTTGCTGGGCGATGTTCTCTGCCACCAAGGTCGAGTCGAGCTCAACCTTGCGGACCTCAATGATATTGACGTACACATCAGACGTCGTCATCTGCTGAAGTTCTGCCCGAAGCGAGTCGAGGCCCGTTGCACGCTTACCCAGAATGATGCCTGGCTTTGCAGCGTGAACATAGACCTTCGCCATGTTCGCAGCGGTTCGCTCGATGACGACGCGGGCGATGCCAGCGGCGTTCAGACGCGAACGGATAAACTTCCGAATCTTGATGTCTTCAGCCACAAACGTGCTGTAGTTCTTCTCGGCGTACCAGTTGGAGACCCAACCACGGGTGATACCGACCCGGAATCCGTTTGGATGTACCTTCTGACCCATGGTTTCTCCTAGCGGGTGCCAAGCACGACAGTGATGTGACTGGTCTTCTTGAGAATGCGAGTGGCTCGACCCTGAGCACGGGGTCGAAAGCGACGCAGACTTGGGCCCGCATCTACGAAAATGTCCTTCACGAAGAGTTCATCCTCATCGAAGGCGCTCTGGTCACGCTTGGCCAGGACACCCGCGTTTGCGACTGCCGACTCGATGAGCTTCCGCACCATTGGTGCACTCTTCTTGCGTGTAAAGGCCAAGGTCTCGACCGCGTCCGGCACATCCATGCCTCGCACCAGGTCCGCGACCAACCGAGCTTTCTGTGCGCTCACGCGAGCGAAACGCAACACTGCTTTGCTATCCATCATTAACCTCAGCGGACCTTGCCCTTACGATCCGCGGCGTGGCCACGGTACGTACGGGTGGGTGCAAACTCGCCAAGCTTGTGTCCGATCATCTGCTCGGTCACAAACACTGGAATGAACGTCTTGCCGTTGTGGACCGCGAAGGTCAGACCGATCATGTCTGGCGTGATCGCCGAACGACGGCTCCAAGTCTTAATGACCCGGTTGCTGCTCGTCTCTCGTGCGACCTGAATCTTCTTACGAAGATGGCCATCTACGAAAGGACCCTTCTTGATTGAACGTGGCATGTAAATCTTCCCTGATCAGCGGCGGTTACGGCGCTTGATGATGAACTTGTTGGAAGCCTTCTTGGTATTTCGTGTGCGGTAGCCCTTGGTCGGGAGTCCCCACGGGGTCACCGGGTGACGTCCCTTCGAGCGTCCCTCACCACCACCGTGCGGGTGATCGACAGGGTTCATGGCGGTGCCGCGAACATGGGGACGACGGCCAAGCCAGCGCGTACGGCCTGCCTTTCCGAGCACGATATTCTCATGCTCTTGGTTACCCACCTGGCCGATGGTTGCCCGGTGCTTGCCCCAAATCTGACGAAGTTCGCCGGAAGGCAGTCGCAACAGAACGTAGCCCTTTTCCTTAGCCATGACCTGAGCGTAGGAACCTGCAGACCGACAGAGCTGTCCACCGCGTCCGGACGACATCTCAATGTTGTGGACATGGGTACCAAGTGGGACAGCCTCGAGCTGCATCGAGTTGCCTGGCATGATGTCGGCATCGTTAGATGTAATGATCTGGTCCCCAACCTTCAGGCCGAGGGGATGCAGAATGTACCGCTTTTCACCATCGAGGTAGTGAATCAAGGCAATCCGAGCGCTTCGGTTCGGGTCGTACTCGATCGTCGCAACCTTGCCGGGAACGCCCACCTTGTCGCGACGGAAGTCGATGAGACGGTAACGACGCTTGTGGCCACCACCACGATGACGGACGGTGATCCGCCCGCGGTTGTTCCGGCCGCCCTTCTTGGACATCGCGACGACCAAGGACCGCTCCGGACGCGACCGCGTGATCTCGGCGAAGTCAGACCCGGTCATATCGCGACGACCGGCAGATGTTGGCTTGTACTTCTTCACACCCATGGTAGTCCTCAGGCCTCGAACAGGTTGATCGAATGGCCGTCCTTGAGGCGGACGTAGGCCTTCTTCCAGTTTCGCTGCTTGCCAAATCGGCGACCGTGACGCTTCACCTTTCCGCGCACCACTAGCGTGCGGACGTCTGCCACTTCGACAGCGTAGAAGGACTCAATGGCCTGCTTGACCTCGAGTTTGTTGGCAGCCATGCCAACCTCAAACGCATACTCGGAGTCGGTTGGAAGCTGCGTTGTCGACTTTTCAGTCGTCAACGGTCGAACAAGAATTTCTGCGATGGAACGCATTTCATGCCTCCAAACGAGCGATGACTGCATCCAGCGCCTGGCGCGTCATCACAAGCTTGTTGCGGAGAAGAATGTCGTAGACGTTGAGGCCCTCTGCGCGAACCACCGAGACCTTCGGATGGTTACGGGCTGACAGCGCTGCATGCGTGGCGCCGTCTCCAGCGACCAACAACATGCTTTTCAGGTCAAACGCCGAGAGCATCGAGACGATATTCTTCGTCTTGGGCGCATCAAACGCTGCCTCGTCGAGAACCACGAGGTCCCCGGCGGCCATGCGAATGGACAGTGCACCACGAAGTGCCGCCTTCATCTCCTTCTTATTGACCTTAAAGTCGTAAGAGCGAGGCGTTGGACCGAAAACCACACCGCCACCACGGAAGTGTGGCGAACGCGTGGAGCCCTGTCGTGCACGACCGGTACCCTTCTGCTTGTAGGGCTTACGACCACCACCACTGACATCTGAGCGTCGCTTCACAGAGTGGGTACCCTGACGGCGAGCGTTCAGCTGCTTGCGGACGACCGCATGAATGAGGTGCTGCTTTACGGGTGCAGCGAAGATGCCGTTGGGGAGATTGCACTCGCCAACTGCTTCGTTGCTGGTGTTGAACACCTTGACCGTGGAGAAGCCTGTTTCGGAAGACATGGTGTACCTCTTTCGGACGTCAGGTCAGCTTGATGTCGACATGAACGCCGGCAGCCAGGTCAAGCTTCATCAGCGCGTCGACCGTCTGCTGGGTTGGCTCAAGAATGTCGAGGAGGCGGTGATGCGTACGACGCTCGAACTGCTCACGCGACTTCTTATCGATGTGTGGACCACGCAAAACCGTCCATCGAGCGATCTTTGTGGGAAGAGGAAAAGGGCCCCGAACTTGAACACCAGTACGACGGGCAGTCTCAACAATCTCGTGGGCGGACTTGTCGAGAAGCTTGTGGTCGTAAGACTTCAATCGGATGCGAATCTTGTCGTTGGAGCTCATCTGATTCCCATGGTTGAGCCGTCGCGCGTCACGAGCGGTGGCGTCGCGAAAATGGCGGTCGTTCGGACCGTGACTACGTCACCGTCGAAGCCCCCGCCTATTAGTGGATGATGGACTAGCCTGCCAGCCCAAAGTCTAGAAAACCCCGTTTACCAGCGGTAGTGTGCGAAGGCTTGGTTGGCTTCCGCCATACGGTGCACTTCTTCTTTCTTGCGGATTGCGCCGCCGCGGTTGTGACTCGCCTCGATCAGCTCGTTCGCGAGCTTCTCGTGCATCGAACGACCGCTACGCTTCCGTGAGAAGTTGATGAGCCAACGCAACGCCAGCGCTTCAGCGCGCTCTGGACGCACGTTCACGGGCACTTGGTAGTTAGAACCACCAACCCGGCGCGACTTGACTTCCACCATGGGGCGACAGTTGTCCACGGCCTTCTTGAACACCATGATGGGGTTTTCATGCGTCCGCTCGGAAATCATGTCCATTGCAGAGTAAATGATTCGCTCTGCAGTGGACTTCTTACCGTCCCGCATCAAGCAGTTGGTGAACTTGGTCAACAGTGGCTCACCGAACCGCGGATCGGGGAGGACTGGACGCTTAGGTACTTCGCGACGACGTGGCATGTTGAACCTACTTCTTCGGGCGCTTAGCGCCGTACTTGGAGCGACCCTGACGACGGGCGCTCACGCCCTGTGTGTCCTCGGCTCCGCGGATGATGTGGTAACGAACACCGGGAAGGTCCTTGACACGGCCACCACGAATAAGCACCGAGCTGTGCTCCTGGAGGTTGTGTCCCTCTCCGGGGATGTAAGACGTGACTTCCATGCCGTTCGTCAAACGGACGCGAGCGACCTTACGAAGAGCGGAGTTCGGCTTCTTCGGGGTCGTAGCATATACGCGCGTGCAGACGCCTCGACGCTGCGGGCAGTTCTTCAGTGCTGGCGCTGAAGACTTGCGAAGCACCTTCTTTCGCGGCTTGCGCACCAGTTGGTTGATGGTAGGCATGAAATCCTCATAATTGGGGGTCCACCGGCAGACATGCCGCTGGACCCCGGGCGTTTATACGTTTGGACAGGCGCTGTCAAGCAATCAGGAAGCGGCTTCGGACCCTTGGGCTTCGGATTCGTCTGCGATGGACAATCCCAAGCTGCTGTAGGCTGCAAAGCCCGTACCAGCAGGGATGAGACGGCCCATGATGACGTTCTCCTTGCATCCGCGAAGACCGTCAACCGAACCCTTAATCGCAGCCTCGGTAAGCACGCGCGTCGTCTCTTGGAAGCTTGCTGCAGAGAGGAACGACTCCGTAGATAGCGATGCCTTGGTGATACCAAGCAACAGCGGTTCCGAAGACGCTGGCAAACCACCCATCGCGATGATCTGTCGGTTGACCTCGTCAAAGCTGTGCTTCTCGACGACCTCATCGACGAGGAAGTCGGTATCGCCAACTTCGCGGACCTTGACCCGACGAAGCATTTGACGAACGACGACCTCAATGTGCTTGTCGTTGATCTTCACACCCTGGAGACGGTACACCTGCTGCACTTCGTCAACAAGGTACGCGGCGAGCTCGGCCTCACCCTTGATCTTCAAGATATCGTGAGGGTTCGCAGCGCCATCCATGAGGGCTTCACCAGCACGAAGATAGTCGCCTTCGTTGACGGTGATATTCTTGCCCTTTGGAATCAGGTACTCTTCGGTGGTGCCATCCTCGGCAGTCACGACAATTCGGCGCTTGCCCTTGGTGTCCTTACCAAAGGAGATCGTACCGTCGATCTCGGTGATCACGGCAACCTCTTTCGGCTTCCGGGCTTCGAACAGCTCTGCTACTCGAGGCAGACCACCCGTGATGTCTTTGGTCTTCGTCGTCTCACGTGGAATCTTGGCGAGTACGTCACCGACTGCAATGTCGGAGTCGCTCTGCACCATGATGTAAGCCGAGACGGGCAAGAAGTACCGAGCAAGCTGTGTCCCCGCTTCGTCATAGACGACGATGCGCGGCTTCAAGTCGGTGTCCTTGTAGTCCGTGACGACCATGCGACTCAGGCCCGTCACATCAATTTCCTCTTGGACAGAACGACCATCCTCGAGGTCTTCGAAGCGTGCAGTACCAGACACGTTTGCGAGAATTGGGAGGTTGAATGGGTCCCACTGTGCAATTCGAGTCTTGGCCGCGACCTTCGACCCATCAGAGACGAGCAGGCTGGCACCGTAAGGAACCACATAGCGCTCACGCTCGCGACCCTTGTTGTCCTCCACGATGACCTCGCCGTTTCGGCTCATCACGATGCTCTTGCCATCGCGGTCACTCGCGATTTGCAGCGTGTCGGTGTATCGAAGCACACCGCTGGTGCGAAGCTCAAGATAGCTCTGGGCCACCGTCGACGAGGCTGCACCACCGATGTGGAACGTACGCATCGTCAACTGCGTACCAGGCTCACCAATTGACTGCGCGGCAATCACGCCAACTGCCTCGCCAATGTTGACCACCCGACCACGGGCCAAGTCTCGACCGTAGCAATGCGAGCACACGCCCCATCGCATCTCGCACGTAAGGACCGATCGAATACGCACGCGATCGATGCCAGCCTGCACGATTCTGTCCACGGCGGTTTCATCGATCATCTGATTGGCTCCGACCAAGAGCTCATCGGAGTACGGGTCAACAATGTCCTCGGAGGCTACGCGACCGAGAATTCGCTCGCCGAGGTGCTCGATGACCTCGCCGCCCTCGATCAACGAGCCGACCTCAAGCGCATGAGGCGTCCCACAATCGACCGCGGTCACGATCATGTCCTGCACGACGTCGACGAGACGACGCGTCAGGTAACCGGAGTTCGCTGTCTTGAGTGCGGTATCCGCCAGGCCCTTTCGGGCACCATGCGTAGACGTGAAGTACTGAAGGACCGTCAGACCCTCACGGAAGTTTGCAGTAATCGGCGTCTCGATGATCTCACCAGACGGCTTCGCCATCAGTCCGCGCATACCAGCGAGCTGACGGACCTGGGTGGGGCTACCACGTGCACCGGAATCGACCATCATGTAGATCGAGTTGAACGCTGGCTGGGTCTCCTCACGGCCGTCATCTGCGGTGACCACCTCGGTAGAGAGGCTACGCAGAAGCTCATCCGAGATCTCGGACGTGACCTTCGACCAGATATCCACCACCTTGTTGTACTTCTCGCGGCTCGTAATCAGGCCCTCGTTGTACTGAGAGTCCGTCTCATTCACCTGCGCCTGCGCGCGTGCAAGGAGTTCGGCCTTCTTCTCGGGAATTCGCATGTCGCCGATGGAGATCGACACGCCAGCGCGTGTGGCCATCTGGAACCCGAGTCGCATCAAGGCGTCCGCGAACAGGACGGTCTTCTTCGGACCTGCGACGCGATAGCACTTATCAATCACCTCTCCAAGCGCCTTCTTGGACATGGCTCGGTCGACGAGCGCGAATGGCAACTCGGATGGCACAATGCTGTAGAACAGCACGCGACCCACCGTCGTATCGACTGTCTCACCGCGTGCTTCGACCACGTTTTCATCCGTGGTACGCGTCCAGACGGGAACCTGGCCCTTATGGCCGAAGAATCCACTTGGTGCCACCACGAGCGTCAGCGTGTCCTTGTAGGCTGCACGCAAACCCGAAACCGCATCAGCCAATTGTCGGAGCCGCAGACCCACACGCACACGCGCATCGATCTTGATCGCACCGTCAGCCGCATCCACTGTCGGCACAAGCGACGCCACGACACGGGTTGCCCCACGAATTTCGGGCAACTCGTACACGTAGGCCGACAAGCCCTCAAAGGTCATGACCGTAGCCTTGCCCGCCTTGACCCGACCAGCCATGCCACTCGCGGCATCAAAGGCATCTGCTGACTCTGCCACATGACCCGTACCGAAGACGAGGTCGGCATCGACCGAGCCCGCAATGAGGCCCGCATCACCCAAGAGATGCTGCATCGACAACGCGAGAGATGCATCGGAGGGCACCTCTGAACCGTCTCCAGTGTACGCAAATCCGTCACCGCCAAGCGCCGCGAACTCGCCCATGGGGACCACACCACCAAGCGCGTGGCGGTCAACGTGTCCACGATGCAGGTGCCACACTTCTTCTTGTCCGCCGGAGTCCACACCCACAACAAGATGGGCGTCCATCAAGTCACCAAGATGCTCCACCAAGCGATCTTCCAAGGGCCGCGAAGGCATGCGGACCCGGACACGCGCGTGGAGTTCTACATCACCAGCGTTGTGAGCAACCACAACCTCATCGGGGCTCTGGAAGACACGACCCTCGCCCTTCGCAAACGCGCGGGCTCGCGTCATGTAGTAGCTACCCAACACGACATCCTGAGATGGCTGAATGATCGGGCGACCGTTCGCTGGGGACAGGATGTTGTTGGTCGACATCATCAGCACGCGCGCTTCGATCTGGGCTTCGATGGACAGCGGCACATGAACGGCCATCTGGTCACCGTCGAAGTCAGCGTTAAACGCTGTACACACAAGAGGATGCAGGCGGATAGCGCGACCCTCGATGAGGACAGGCTCAAAGGCCTGAATGCCGAGACGGTGGAGCGTCGGCGCTCGGTTGAGCATGACGGGGTGCTCGCGAATCACGTCTTCAAGAATATCCCACACCTCTTCGCGGGACTTCTCCACCATCTTCTTGGCGGCCTTGATGGTCGTGACCAAGCCTCGCTCTTCAAGCTTGTTGTAGATGAAGGGCTTAAACAACTCGAGCGCCATCTTCTTTGGCAGTCCGCACTGATGAAGCCGTAGTTCTGGTCCAACAACGATGACGGACCGTCCGCTGTAATCGACGCGCTTGCCGAGAAGGTTCTGACGGAACCGCCCTTGCTTGCCCTTGAGCATGTCGGAGAGCGAACGCAACGGCCGCTTGTTGGGGCCAGTGAACACCTTTCCGCGGCGGCCATTGTCAAAGAGGGCATCGACCGCCTCTTGCAACATTCGTCGCTCATTTCGAACGATGATCTCGGGCGCGTTGAGGTCTTGGAGACGCTTCAAGCGGTTGTTTCGGTTGATCACCCGACGGTAAAGGTCGTTGAGATCCGACGTCGCAAAACGACCGCCCTCAAGCGGAACAAGCGGACGGAGGTCCGGTGGAAGCACCGGAACGACCTCAAGCATCATATGTTCTGGGCGGTTTCCGGAGTCGCGGAACGCCTCCACGATCTTGAGACGCTTTGCGATACGACGGCGCTGGGCTGCAGAGGACGTCTCCTTCATCTCGGTGCGCAGTTCATCACCGAGCGCGACCACGTCGAGTGAAGCGAGAAGGTCACGAACCACCTCGCCGCCCATGCCCACGTCGAATGTCCCCCACCCGAAGGTCTGGACCATCTCTTGATAGTCCTCCTCAGCGAGAATCGCGCCCTGCTCGAGGGTGGTCTCACCTGGGTCGGTCACAATGTAGGACTCACAGTAGAGCACCCGCTCGAGCTCTTTGAGCGAGATGTCCAACAAGTTGCCAATACGGCTTGGAAGACTCTTGAGGAACCAAATGTGTGCCACGGGCGTAGACAGGTCGATGTGACCCATACGCTCACGCCGAACGCGAGATTCGATGACCTCCACGCCACACTTCTCGCACGTGATGCCGCGGAACTTCATCCGCTTGTACTTTCCGCACAAGCACTCATAGTCCTTGGTTGGTCCAAAGATACGAGCGCAGAACAGGCCATCCCGCTCCGGCTTGAAGGTCCGGTAGTTGATGGTCTCTGGCTTCTTCACCTCACCATGTGACCAACTACGAATCTTCTCGGGCGATGCCAAGCTGACCCTCACCGCAACATAGTTGAGTGGGTTCTTTGGCTTCTTGTAGAGGTTGTACATCTCTCTCACAGCTGACTCCTGCGACGCGAGACCTTTGAAAAGGCGGGAAAATCAAGAAAAGCGGGAAATTACCAGCGAAGGACTTCTTTGTCCTCAATCAGCTCCACATCGAGAGCAAGGGCCTGCATCTCACGCACAAGAACATTGAAGGACTCAGGGAGACCAGCCTCGAGGACGTTCTCGCCCTTGACGATGGACTCATACATCCGCGTACGACCTGCCACATCGTCGGACTTCACGGTCAAGAACTCCTGGAGTCCGTACGCGGCACCGTACGCCTCAAGCGCCCAGACCTCCATCTCACCGAGACGCTGTCCGCCGAATTGGGCCTTACCGCCCAGCGGTTGCTGCGTCACGAGACTGTATGGACCGATGGAACGGGCATGAATCTTGTCGTCGACAAGGTGGTGAAGCTTCAGCATGTACATGATGCCGACCGTGACCCGCTCGTGGAACACATCGCCAGTGAGGCCATTGAACAGAATGGTCTGTCCGTTGGTCTCGCGGCCACCCACCACCAACGCTTGACGAATTTCATCCTCGGTCGCACCAGCAAACACCGGCGTGGCATGCGTCACGCCACCGGTGTACTTCGCGCCGAAGCTGCGCAGCTGCTCTTCGTCGGCCTTCTCCAAGAACTCAAGGACGTCCTTCTGACTGGAGAAGCAAGCCTTCAGGTAGGTCCGGAAAGACTCCACATCGTAGTGCTCTTCGATCATCCGGCCAATCGTCTCACCCATGCCTCGTGCTGCCCAACCGAGGTGGGTCTCGAGAATCTGTCCCACGTTCATTCGTGATGGAACGCCAAGTGGGTTGAGGACGATGTCGACTGGACGACCGTCTGCGAGATACGGCATGTCCTCGACAGGCAAGATGCGCGAGATGACACCCTTGTTTCCGTGGCGTCCGGCCATCTTGTCGCCGACAGACAGCTTTCGCTTGATGGCCACATACACCTTGACCATCTTGATGACGCCGGGTGGAAGCTCATCACCTTTCTTCAGCCGCTCGACCTTCGCGCGATAGCGCTCGTGGATCTCGTCGACCTTGATACGAATCTCTTCGGTCAGCTTCCAGACACGCTCATCCAGAGACGCATCCTCGACGCCGATCTTATCGAAGCAGTCGATCCCAAGTTCCTTCAAGCGATCGATGGTGAACGCCTCACCTGCAGGAATGACAACCGTTCCCGCACTGTTATCGATGTCAGCCGTCGCCGTGACACCATCCAGCATCTTCGCGAGTTGGCGGAATGCAGACTCCTTGATGGTCCGCAGCTTCTCACCGCGGTCGCGCTCAATGCGGCGTACCGCGAGGGCTTCAATCTCGAGGGCCCGGGAGTCCTTTTCGACGCCTTCACGAGAAAAGACCTGTGCGCCGATGACGATACCCTCGACTCCGGGCGAAACGCGGAGCGAAGTGTCTCGAACGTCGCCAGCCTTCTCACCGAAGATCGCGCGAAGCAGCTTCTCTTCCGGGGACAACTGGGTCTCTCCTTTCGGCGTGATCTTACCGACGAGGATATCGCCCTGGCGAACTTCAGATCCGATCGCGACAATTCCTGCCTCATCCAAGTTTCGAAGAGCATCATCGCCGACATTCGGGATGTCAGCGGTGATTTCTTCTTTACCCAACTTGGTGTCACGGGCAGCGAGCTCGAACTCCTCGATGTGGATGGTGGTGAAGTAGTCTTCCTGCACCAGCCGCTCGGAGATAAGGATTGAGTCCTCGAAATTGTAGCCACCCCAAGGCATAAACGCGACGACGGGGTTCTGCCCAAGCGCGAGCTCTCCAGAGTCTGTTGCGGGGCCGTCTGCGATGACATCACCGGCCTCAACCCGCTCACCAGGAACCACCACGGGCTTCTGGTTGATGCAGGTATTCTGGTTGGACCGCTGGAACTTCGTGAGGTTGTAGATGTCGACGTCGGCACCCACCTCATCGCTGTCTACGTCGACGCGGACCACAATGCGGGACGCATCGACAGACTCGACCACGCCATCGCGTCGCGCCGTCACGGTCACGCCAGCGTCTCGAGCGACGATGCGCTCCACACCCGTGCCCACGAGAGGCGCTTCGGTACGCACGACCGGAACAGCCTGACGCTGCATGTTCGAGCCCATGAGTGCGCGGTTTGCGTCGTCGTTCTCGAGGAACGGCACGAGTGATGCCGCCACCGAAACCATCTGGTTAGAGGCCACGTCCATCAGAGAGACTTGGTTGCGGTCGACGATGGTGAACTCACCGCCCTTTCGTGCCGACACCGTATCGGTGGTGAAGTTTCCGTCGGCGTCGAGTTCTGCAGACGCTTGCGCAATGACGTGGAACCCACCGTTGTTGGAGAGTTCTTCATCCAACGCGTCGAAGAATACAACGTCATCGTTGCTGACCTTTCCATCAACAACGCGACGGTAAGGCGTCTCGATGAACCCAAACTCATTGACTCGCGCGTACGTCGACAGCGAGGCGATCAGACCGATGTTCGGACCCTCCGGTGTCTCAATCGGGCAAATACGGCCGTAATGGGTAGGATGAACGTCACGCACATCGAAGCCAGCACGCTCGCGCGTCAGACCGCCAGGTCCGAGGGCAGACAAACGACGCTTGTGGGTGATCTCGGAGACGGGGTTGGTCTGGTCCATGAACTGCGAGAGCTGTGAGGAGCCGAAGAACTCTTTCACAACCGCCGATACCGGCTTGGAGTTGATGAGATCATTGGGCATGAGCGCCTCGATCTCCTGCAACGACATGCGCTCCTTGATCGCTTTGCCCATGCGCTCAAGACCGACCCGGTACTGGTTCTCAAGCAATTCACCGACGGCGCGGACGCGTCGGTTCCCGAGGTGATCGATGTCATCCACCGTACCCTTGTTGTTTCTGAGGTCGATCAAGTACTTGACCACCTCAAGAATGTCGTCACGGGTAAGCGTCGTCTGATCGAGCGGCACACCGACTTGAAGCTTGTGGTTGAGCTTATGTCGCCCCACGCGGGAGAGGTCGTAGCGCTCTGGGTTGAAGAACAAGTTCTCGAAGTGCTGCACCGCAGTTTCATACGAGGGTGGCTCGCCACTGCGGAGGCGCCGATAGATTTCGAGAATCGCCTCCTCGGTGGACTCGATCTTATCGACGAGAAGCGTATCGCGAAGGAACGACCCCACGATGAGGTTGTCGATGAACAAGGTCTCAAGTTCGTTGATGCCGTGGCCAAGCAACGTCGCCACAGACTCTTCGGTGAGCGCCTCGTTGCACTCCACCAAGATGCGGCCGGTGTTCATGTCGACGATATCGTAGGCCGAAACAAGGCCGACGAGGTCCTCCTCACGAATCGGGATCTCGGCCACATCGACGTCTCGGGTAGAGCCATCTACCTCAATGGTCTCGGTGGTAATCAATCCGGCCTTCTTCATCTTACGAAGGATGTTCTTCAGGAACTTCTTGTCCTTCCGCACGATGACCTTGCCGTCCGCGTCCGCGATGTCCACGGTGGCCTTTTGATGGAACAGTAGGTCCGCTGTGGTCCGCTTGAACCACCCTCCATCACGACGAATGACCGTCTCGCCGTCGTAGAAATAATTGAGCAACGACTCACTATCGTAGCCGAGGGCTCGCAGAAGGACGGTTGCGGGGAGCTTCCGTCGACGGTCGATCCGAACATAGATGATGTCTTTGGTGTCGAACTCAAAGTCGATCCACGAGCCGCGATTCGGAATGATTCGGGCCGAGAAGATCTGCTTTGACGCGCCGGTCTTCGACTTGTTGCTGTCGAAGAAGATGCCGGGCGACCGGTGGAGCTGGCTGACGATAACGCGCTCGGTTCCGTTCACGATGAACGTACCGTTCTCCGTCATCAACGGGATTTCCCCGAAGTACACGGGCTGCTCTTTGATGTTCGAGACCGTACGGGTCTTGCCCTCTTCGTCCACATCCCAGACCACGAGGCGAACCGTGACCTTAATGGGTGCCGAGAAGTTGAACCCGCGCTCACGGCACTCATCGACATCGTACTTCGGCTGCTCGAGCTCGTACGACACGAACTGGAGCGACGCCCGTCCGGAGAAATCGTCGATCGGGAAGACGCTGTTGAATACGCCCTGGATACCCACAGCCTCCCGCTCTTCGGCGGTCTTTCCAGGCTGAAGAAACAGGTCATACGAACGCTTCTGAATCTCGATGAGATTGTTGACTTCCACGACCCGAGGGTACTTCTGGAAGGTGCGCCGGTACCGATAGTTGCTAGCGAGCAGCTTCGACATCTATGTCTCCGGATGCTGACGGTGTCAGACAAGCAGATTGTCCCGACAACTGTCGGGTTGGTACACCCCGGACCAGGGGGCACCAGATTTGCGGGCCGCCGTCAACCAGCCACCCGCGGTCACTCATCCCCAAACATGTTGAGGGTGAGCGTCGAACAAGAAGCAACAGAACGCTGCTTCCATGCGCGCCAACCCAGAGGCAACCCGGAAAAGCCCGGACCGCCCCTGGGTGGCGTTGTCGGCACTAGCCGACAGCAAACATGGTGCGTGAAGAGGTCACTTGACCTCGACGGATGCACCAGCCTCCTCGAGCTCTGCCTTGATGGTCTCGGCGTCTTCCTTCGAGACACCTTCCTTGACCTTGGCAGGGACTTCCTCGACCATGGTCTTGGCTTCCTTGAGGCCGAGACCGGTGATCTTGCGGATGACCTTGATGACGGCGATCTTCTTGGCGCCGAAGCTGGTCATCACAACATCAAACTCGGTCTTCTCGGCTGCTGCAGCCTCTCCGCCACCGGCGCCAGGCATGGCACCACCCATCATGACGGGTGCGGATGCGGACACACCGAGCTCGTCCTCGAGGGTCGAGATGAGGTCCTTGACCTCCGAGAGCTTGAGGTTCTTGACGAAATCGACGAACTGGTCCATGGAAACGGACATTGTACACTCCAAAGGGAAAAATTGCGAACTGGTCCAGGCTGATCAGCCCTTCTTCTCCAGCTCCGCGGCATAGTTGTTGAGAAGGTAGAGTAGGTCTCGCGCTGGGGCTTGGAGGATTCCAAGCACCTGACGTGGGCCTTCTTGAATCGTCGCCAACAGCTTCGCGAGAAGCTCCTCACGACTCGGCAGGTCGGCGACGGCATCGACCTGTTTCGCATCGAGGACGTCGCCCTCGAAGTAGCCGGCCCGTACAACCAGCTTGTCGTTCTCTTTGACCTGTGAACGGTAGAACTTTGCCACCGCGATGGGGTCCTCACCCGAGAACACCACCCCGATGTTGCCCTTGAAGTGCTCGGCCAGACCCGCAAGGTCCGTGTCGTTCACCGCAATACGGCAGAGGGTGTTCTTGACAACGCGAAACTCGGCGCCAGCCTCTTCGGCAGAGCGACGGAACGCGTCCATCTGGGCGACTGTTGAACCCTTAAAGTCAGTGAGAATGACGAGAGGTGCTTCTGAGAAAGCCCCCCGCATCTCTTCAACGAATTCAGCCTTTTGTGCTCGATTCATCGATCACCTCACCGGGACTCGGCTGCTAGACGGACAGCCTCATTCGGATCAAGCCGAATACCCGGGCCCATCGTGGTGCTGATTGTCAAACTACGGACATATGCACCTTTGGCGGACGCGGGCTTAAGCCGAATCAACTCACGGAGCAAGGCAAGGATATTGTCACGAAGCTTGTCTGCCGACATGCTTGCCTTCCCGACGGGCGCATGCACGATACCTGCACGCTCCACACGGAAGTCTACGCGACCACCTTTGACCTCACGAACCACGGACGCCACGTCATCTGGCGCCACCACGGTTCCGCTCTTGGGATTAGGCATGAGACTACGCGGTCCCAGCACCCGACCAAGGCGTCCAACCTTTGCCATCATGGAGCGAACTGCGACAGCTTTGTCGAAGTCCACCCAACCTTCATTCTGAATTCGAGCGATGATGTCGTCCGACCCGACGAAGTCAGCGCCTGCCTCACGTGCAGCATCTGCTGCAGCGCCTTCGGCAAACACGACCACGCGGACGTCCTTACCCACACCATGTGGCAGACTGATGGCGCCACGCACCATCTGATCTGCCTGGCGAGGGTTCACGCCCAGCTTCGCTGCGATGTCGACAGACTCGTCGAACTTCGCCGTCGCCACCTTCTCGATAAGACCGACGGCCTCATCGAGCGTGTAGCGACGCGCAGAGTCGACGACTTCCGCCGCCGCTGCTGCTCTTTTTGTGATTCCAGCCAATGTCCTCTCGTTTGCAGAACTACTCGGAAGTGCTCTGCGCAGCGGCAGCTGGGGTTAACGGGTCTCCCCTCCCCCAAACTGCGGCCGCCGGTGAAACCGTCACTCCGTGACGGTAAGTCCCATAGACCGAGCAGTGCCCATCACCTGCGCCATGGCGGATTCCACCTTGCTGCAGTTGAGGTCTGGCATCTTGGTCTTTGCAATGTCTTCTACCTGCGACATCGTGACTGAACCCACCTTATTTCGGTTGGGCTCGCCCGAGCCGCTCTTGAGCCCTGCTGCCTTCAGCAAAAGCACGGCGACAGGCGGCGTCTTGGTCACGAAGGTGAACGAACGGTCGCTGTAGACCGTGATCACGACAGGAATCACGAGACCCTCACCAGCCTGTGGCTTGGTGCGGTCGTTGAACTGGTCGCAGAACTGCTTGATATTCACACCGGCCTGGCCGAGTGCTGGACCGACCGGGGGCGCTGGACGCGCCTGACCCGCGGGAATCTGCAGCTTAATCTGGTTGGTGACCTTCTTGGCCATTTGGACTCTCCTACCCGCCTAGGATGGCTTTCAATCTTCGTTGAGCTTTTCGACCTGATGGAACCCAAGTTCCGTCGGTACGTCACGGCCGAACATGTTGATGATCACCCGGAGCTTGCCGCGTGTATCGTTGATCTCATCGATGCGCCCGCGCATTGATGCATATCGGCCTTCGGTGAGACGAACTTCTTCGCCGATCTCGAAGTCGAGCACCGGCTTTGGAGCTTCGGGATCGTCCTCTCGGACCAACCCGTAGATGCGCTCCACCTCGCTCTCTGGGACTGGAGGCGGGTTCTTGGAACCGCCGACAAAACCGATGATCTTCGGCGTCTCTTTCACGAGGTAGTAGGTCTGCTTGTCGAGCACCATTTCTACAAGGACGTACCCCGGGAAGAACCGTCGCGTATGCTTACGCTTCGTCTTCGGGTCGATCACCGTTTCGGATGGCAAGAGGACGCGACCGAATCGGTCCTCAAGCTCGTGCATCTTCCAGCGCTGTTCCAAAGCTTGAATAGCTTTGGCTTCAGAGCCGGAGAGCGTGTTGATTGCATACCACTTCATGGAATTCATGGTGACTACCCAAGGTGTCGGTCAACAGATGAGCAACGACGTGTTCCTAGCCCTCAACGAAGAGGAACTGACTGGCCACATAAGCCCAGATGTTGTCGTAGACGTAGAGGAGCGCAGCAACGAAGAGTGTGGTGATAATCACCGTGGTCGTTGCACGCTGCGTCTCGTCGAAGGATGGCCAGGTGACCTTACGGAGCTCGCCCACCACCTCGTCGGTAAACTGTACCGAATCGCGGTGCCGCAGCAGTCCGAAGAACGTACCTGCCCCGCCCACCAAGCCGCTGAGTGTGGAAACGTTGACCATACCGGCAATGCGCTCGTCTGGAACGTCCATCACGCCAATAATGGAGATGACGGCGTTCTGGAACACGATCCCCATGAGAATCGCTCCGAGTACAAATGCTGTGATGACATATCGCTGATGACGCATCTGGCTGCTTTCTCTACGTGAAAATGGGTAGCGACCGGTTCGCAAGCTTCCCTGCGCGGTTCGCTACCCTTGAGTGGCAACGACGGCCCGGCTGTTTCGCCGGGCCCGAACGGTCATGCGATGATGGAGCCTACGACACCAGCACCGACAGTTCGGCCACCCTCGCGGATAGCGAAGCGAAGACCCTCTTCCATTGCCACTGGCATGATGAGCTCGACATCGATGGTGATGCGGTCGCCAGGCATGACCATCTCGACGCCGTCAGGCAGCGTGATTGCGCCGGTCACGTCGGTGGTGCGGAAGTAGAACTGTGGACGGTAGCCAGCGAAGAATGGCTTGTGACGACCACCCTCGTCCTTCTTGAGGACGTAGATCTCGGCGTTGAACTTCGTGTGAGGCTTCACCGAACCAGGCTTGGCAATACACTGGCCACGCTGGATCTCTTCGCGCTTCACGCCACGGAGGAGAAGACCGACGTTGTCGCCTGCCTCGCCGCGGTCGAGCAGCTTACGGAACATCTCCACACCAGTGATGGTGGTCTCGGTGGTGTCCTTGATACCGACGATCTCAACGGCTTCGCCGACGGTGATGACGCCGCGCTCGACACGACCGGTTGCAACCGTACCACGTCCCTGAATGGTGAAGACGTCCTCAACAGGCATGAGGAATGGCTGATCGGTCAGACGCACTGGCGTAGGAATGTACTCGTCGACAGCTGCCATGAGTTCGAGGACGCGATCCATACCGTACTTGCCGGTGTCTTCGTTGAGGGCGAGAAGCGCGCTACCAATCACGATTGGCGTATCGTCGCCTGGGAACTCGTAGGTCTCGAGAAGCTCACGAACTTCCATCTCGACGAGCTCGAACATCTCCTCATCGTCAACCTGGTCGGCCTTGTTGATGAAGACCACGATGTAAGGCACCTGCACCTGACGCGCGAGGAGCACGTGCTCACGGGTCTGTGGCATGGGGCCGTCAGACGCGGACACGACGAGGATCGCGCCGTCCATCTGGGCAGCACCGGTGATCATGTTCTTGATGTAGTCGGCGTGGCCTGGGCAGTCCACGTGAGCGTAGTGACGGTTCTCCGTCTCGTACTCGACGTGCGCGGTGTTGATCGTAATACCACGTGCCTTCTCTTCCGGCGCCTTGTCGATGTCCTCGTAGTTCATCGCAGTGGCACCCTGCGAGATCGACAGAACCTTGGTGATGGCTGCAGTGAGGGTCGTCTTACCGTGGTCAACGTGGCCAATGGTACCGATGTTGACGTGAGGCTTGGTCCGCTCGAATTTTTCCTTGGACATCGTAGTGTCTCCGTGCTCCGGGCGGGGGACGCGTCCGAAGACGCACCGCCGGTTGAAAAGTTTGGTTGTTGGCAAGTTATGGAGCCCATACCCGGATTTGAACCGGGGACCTCATCCTTACCAAGGATGCGCTCTACCACTGAGCTATATGGGCAAAGAGCGGGAAACGAGGCTCGAACTCGCGACCCTCAGCTTGGAAGGCTGATGCTCTACCAACTGAGCTATTCCCGCAAAATGCGGCAGAACCGCAACTGGTTAGGCCTTTGTCGCATGCGCTACGCGCCTACGGCAACGACACAAAAAGAGTGGGGGGTGTTGGATTCGAACCAACGTAGGCTAAGCCAGCGGGTTTACAGCCCGCCCCCTTTAACCCCTCGGGCAACCCCCCCGAGAATTGACGATGAGAAAGAGAACAAAAAGAGCTGGCGAAGGGACTTGAACCCGCAACCTGCTGATTACAAATCAGCTGCTCTACCAATTGAGCTACGCCAGCGGACCCGACCTATTCGACCGGCGGCCGCGTCTTTAAGCAAGCCGATAGCGCATGTCAAGCACCAGAACGCTTATTCATCGTCACCTATCGCGTCGACCATCAGGCGTGTCCCAACATCGAGCGAGAGCATCGATATTTCCAAGCGTTCAACCTCGATATCCGAGCGCCATGTGATGACCTCTCCCGGAAACGAAACTCCGCGCCGTGTGTTTTGCCAACTCTGAAACCTACGACGCTGAAGTGTCTCACGCTCCCCCACCGCCACCCACGCCACGCGATCCGTGTTCTTATCGATGAGAATCGCCATGGGTGCAATGCCGGGTCGCCCCTCCCGGACGAGGCCACCGCCCGGCCTCATCGCATCAAATTCTTCAAGTGCATCTGCATCACCTGCGGCCAATCTCATCGGAATTCCAATCACCACTTCGGGGGAAAAGCGGCGCATGAGATTCGCCACACGCTCGACCAACACATCTTCGGCCGCGACAGTCTGTGTATAGGGCACCCCGTTCACGACACCACAATGAAGCAACGTCGTTCCTGAACCATCCCGAATTCTCAGTTCTACGTCCTTGCCATCACGCCGGTACACGTGAAAGAACGACCCACGACCTGGAATAGCTCGGGTGAACTCAAACCGTACCGACCCCGCCGGGTCCCATCTCTGACCGTCTGATCCAGTGTGGGCACGAAGGACAGCCCGGATGATCTCATGGGTGCTGCGCAAGTCTTGCGCTGAAACTGTGGACAGCGGTCCCGCGAGTCCCCTCTTACCGAGACGACGCTCGAGTTCTGCGACCAACCCATCATCAGCGGGGAGAGACCGAAAGACCCAACGCCAGCCAGTGCCTACCAGGTACGTTCGTACCACCTCTCCCGTGAGGCCGACATCCGCTGCTTCGCTGGCGACAAGCTGTGCCTCGTCTTGCGTAGGAAGCTCCGCAGATACAAAGACAGTCTCCGCTGCCACGGCAGCGGCTATGATCCACAAGAACACCTGTCCCCCAATGGCAAGTCATGACCGCCTGCCCCACCAGTATCTACCACTCCGAGCTCATGCACATCATGGAAGAGCTCCGCAGACGGTGCATCGGCCAGCGGGTCAGCGACATGCGACAGCCAAGCCGACACCGACTCGAATTGGTGTTCACGGATGGCACACGGCTCCTGATCGAGGTTCGTCCCGTTGCGCGGATACACCTCTGCTCGAGTCGATCGAAAAACCCGAAGAAACCGTTCTCGTTTCAGGGCCTTCTTCGGTCACGACTCACCGGTTCACTTCTCGACATCCACGTCGACCCCTCGGATTGCATCGTAGATTTCAGCTTCGGACGGCTCCGCCTTCATTGTCGGGTGTTTCTTGGTGGCGGCGTCTGGCTCTTCGAGGAGGACCGTTGTCTCGCCGGCCTAGAGGGGCCTGCCGAGCCTGGCGCCGTGGTGCGCCCACCATACTCCCCACGCGCACCTCGATTCGAGCCCCATGATGAGCAGCCAAGCTGGCTACAAGCGGCGACCACCTACTTCGAGGACGAACTTCGCGAATGGCGTCTGCACACCGCACGCAAGCAGCTTCGTCAGGACATTCGTCGCGAGCAAAAGCGTAAGCGACGGCTGCTATCCAAGCTCAACGAAGATCTGGAGCGGACGGACCTCGTGGCTACGATGCGGGCCCAAGCGGATAGCCTTGGTGTGAGGCTACATACGTTTCGCCAGCGTTCGGGAACCATCGAGTTTCCCGATGTTCATGATGAAGAACGGACGTGGTCTCTCGCGCTCAAGCACGGTGAAACTGCTCCACAAGCCATGAACCGGCTCTACAACAAGGCCAGAAGGCTCGAGGATGCGCAAGCGGGTATCGTCCAGCGAATCGAACACACAGAGTCTCTCTTACACGCCTACCAAGAGGCGCTGACCGCCCTTGAGTCCGCTGGCTTCGCCGACCTGAGAACGCTGCGTAAGGGGGTCGCACTGCCCCAAAAAACGCAGCGGGAGCGACGTGAACGGGCGGCATGGGAGGTATGGACAGGACCGGGGGGCCAACGGGTCCGCATCGGCACCGACCGCAAGACAAACCGACGTCTCGTGTTCGGAGCATCGAAGGGCTATGACGTGTGGATGCATCTACGGGAACTTCCGAGTGCGCATCTCGTCATCGACGGCTCGAAGACGCACCCTCCTGCCCTCGAAACACTGCTTGCGGCCGCACAGCTGCTTCTCCGCAAATCGCGATGGGCCGAGGGCGTGAAAGCAGATGTGCAGTACACCCAAGTACGCCACCTTCGTGCGGTGCCGGGAGACGCTGGCGCCCAAGTCATTGTTCACCAAGAAAAGGTCCTCTTGGTAGAGCGAGATGACACCCCACTGAAGGGGTGGGAGAAACAGCTCTAGGACAACTCTTCAAGCTTGAGTGTGAGGATCGTCCGACCTACACCGATGTGGTCCCCGACATTGAGACGGACCATGCGCTGACGCCGCCCATTGTAGAAGGTGCCGTTCGTGCTGCCCAAGTCTCGCAAGAAGACCATGTCGTGTCCAAACAGGTCCACGCAGGCGTGCTTTCGGCTGACCTCGGCATCGTTTAACGGCACATCGCCAGCCTTACGGCCTATCGTCATGGTGCCGGGGCCAAGCGGGAATCGACGTCCTTGATCCGGCCCAGATACCACCTCCAAAAACCCGTTTAAGCCAAGAGGTACGTGCAGCGCTTGCCCCAACAGCTTCGGCGCTGAACTGTTCTGAACATCCAACTCATCGGCACACAACCATGCCACAACGTCCGACGCGCTCGGCATCTCCGGTGACGCGAGTGCAGCAACAGGCGACGTCGATGGCATGCGTGTCGGGGATGCCTTGGGTTCCGCCGCCGAGACCACCGTGACCAGGAACCGCGTGGAACCCACGGCGATCTCCATACCTGCGTCTAGGGTGGCATCTTGGACCATACGCCCATCCACGGATGTTCCGTTCGTACTCCCCAAGTCCTGAACCACAAACCGTCCACGCCGGGAAACGATGCGGCAATGGGCACCGCTGACGAGCGGATCATCGAGAACCACATCGCCACGGGATCTGCCGACGAGCAGAGGCTTGTCCAGCTCCAGCGGGATCGTCCGGCCTTCATAGGCGCCCGACAACGCGCGAAGAATCCAACGTGGATCAGCCATTCTTGATCAGGCCGATTCACACTTGGCGTCGCTGTTACGCTGCCCCTTCCACCACGCCAAGAACCGGCCCGGTAGCGCCCGACCGAGAAGCGCCTCCATCTCCGTCGCTGCTGCCGCCAATTCGTCGAGGCCAACGCCTGTCGACAGCCCCAGACCATGGAACAGATACACAAGGTCTTCCGTGGCAGCATTGCCGGAGGCTCCAGGCGCGTAGGGACACCCACCGATACCACCTGCCGAACCGTCGAAGCGTCGTATACCCGCCTGATACGCTGCGAAGACATTCACGAGGGCCGTACCGCGCGTATCATGGGCGTGTAGCGCCACACGACCGAGATCCACACCTGCGTCCGCAAACCGTCCGATTACGCGCCGAACCTGTTCAGGCAATGCCATTCCAGTCGTATCACCGAGAACAACCACATCGGCGCCCGCATCCAACATGGATTGAGCGATGCGAAGGGGCGCCTCAACGCTCACATCTCCTTCATACGGACATCCGAAGACCGTGCTGATGTAAGCGCGCACGCCCAAGCCCTCGTCGGCCGCCGAACGAATGACACGCGAGACCGCAGACACGGATTCATTGATGGTGCGATTCACATTCTTCGCGTTGTGGGTCTCGCTTGAAGACAGGAAGGTGCAGATGTTTGAGATACCGGACGATCGCGCGCGGTCGAAACCGCGTTGGTTGGGCACCAGCCCCCAATAGCGAACGCCTTCGACCATGGGGAGCCGCTCAACCACGGCCTCGGCATCCGCGAGCGCAGGGATCCACCGTGGACGTACAAACGACGTCACCTCGATGTCCTTCACACCGGCAGCGACCAAGCGCTCGATGTGCGCGACCTTGTCCTCGGTGGCCACGAACGTTGCCTCGTTCTGAAGACCATCACGTGGCGACACCTCAAAGATTTGGACGTCGTTCATGTAGCCTCCCTACTCTTCGTGCCTCACCGACTCCGTACGGTCAAGTGGATCCTTGGGATCCTGCCACGTTACGCCGGAAAAGCGAGCATACAAGGAAAATGGTGGGCCGCATAGGACTCGAACCTATAACCACCCGATTAAAAGTCGGATGCTCTACCATTGAGCTAGCGGCCCGGCGGGCGCTCCTTAACCGCCATCGCGACGTTTGCCATGTGGATGCGCACGACGATGGACTTCGGCCAAGTGTGCCGTACTCACGTGGGTGTATCGCTGCGTCGTGGCCAAGCTCCCGTGCCCCAACAGCGCTTGAATACCTCGTAGATCTGCCCCGGCTTCGAGCAGATGCGTCGCATAGCTGTGACGCAGCGCATGAGGATGAAGTCCCGCAATGCCCACTTCCCGACCGCGCCGCTCCACGACACGCCGTACGGAGCGCGGCTGCAGCCGACCGCCGCGCGCGTTGGAGAAGCACCAAGTGGTGGATGCCTCGGTTTCGGAGAGATGCGCTCTGATGGCCTTCGCCCCCGTGGGCCCGAGCGGCACGCGCCGAGACTTTCCGCGCTTGGAGTCCCGTATATGGATGACTTCAGCCACAAGATCGACATCCATCCTGTTCAGCGCAGATACCTCGCTTACCCGAAGACCACACGTGTACAGCAACTCCAACACGGCGCGGTCACGCGTGGAGAGATGTTGGGATTCCACCAGGATATCGGCCTTCACTTCCGAGAGCACCATCGGCATTGTTCGTGGAATACGGGGTGCCTTTAGGGTGGCGGCAGGGTTGTGAACGAGGTGCCCTCGCCGGTGGGCCCAACCGTAAAATCCACGAAGTGCCGCAACATGCCTCGCGATGGTCGGAGGCTTTCGACCTCGACCCATGCGACTCAAAAATCCACGAAACATAACTTTCGTCGGCTCATGAACATCTCCTGACTGCTGCTGAAGCCAGGCATGAAAGGCGGACAGTGTTCGACGGTACGCACGCACGGTAGATGCCGAACGCCCTTGCTCGACGACGAGCGCTCGGAGATAGGCCTCTATCAGTGCGTCGACCGGCTCCGTCATGAGAACAACAGAGGCCAGTCCTCATCCAGCAGGCCCTGTGGCGCTGTCTCCGGCGCGATAGAAAATAGCCAGCTCGCGGTCGCGCGTCTCACGTGTGCTTGGTTCAACGTGCCATGACGTTGCCCCGGTTGCGTGCGCGGCGTGGACATATGAACGATGCGCGTGATGTCCTCGGGTGCGATGTGCCCGTACTCGAGCATCAAGTTTAAAAATCCTGCTGCCTTTCCACCGAGTTGGATTCGACGTGGATGCATCGCTCAACACCTCGCGTAACGCCCGTCAGGTAATCGCTTGATCTGCCCATCGCGCTCCATCTCCCCTAACTTCACAAGCAGCGCTGTCACGCTCCAGCCTGCGATGCGCGCCACGTGAGAGACGGATGCATCGCTCATGAGCGCTGTCATCCATGCGGCCTCCGACGGCGGCTCTACGGTGTGAAGAACGCGCGCCACGAATGCACGAGGCTCCTCCACAAGATCCGCCCCTTCCGCCAGCAGCTGAAGGCAACCACCGCAGCGTGCGTCACCACTTCGCCCAGGCACTGCAGCCACATCCACACCCAAGCTGGCTGCCTCTCGTGCCGTGATCAGCGCGCCAGACCGTACAGGGGCCTCAACAACCACCACCAACCGTGCCAACGCTGCAATCCACCGGTTTCGCTGGGGAAACGTATACCGTTGCGGCAACACATCGTCGTGCCATGTGGTCACCACTGCGCCGCCACGATCGACCAACGCTCGACGGAGGCTCTCGTGGCGCCTCGGGGAGGTTGTCGAGAGACCGTGGCCCAACACCCCCACCGTGTGTCCCACCTCCAACGCTGAACGGTGGGCATGACCATCGATGCCCCACGCCAACCCACTTACGACCACGATGCCGGCCCGAGCAAAGTGATGCGCCAGTTCTCTCGCCATCGCGGCGCCATAGGCGGAACACCGACGCGTTCCAACAATGGCCACACACTGCCGCTGTAGGACGTGGGCGTCGCCCTCCACAAACAGCACCGGAGGTGGCCGTTCACATCGCTCCAACAGGCGCGGATACGCCGCAGAGCCATATACCACCGCCCGGCCTGCGGTGTGTTTCGGTAAACTTCGCGACCATGCCTCGGCGCGCGCCCGCGGTATGCCAGCGTGCAAGAGGTCGCCCATCGATAGATCTGCATCAGGCGACAGCACACCGTAGAGCGATGAGAGTCGCGAGAGTTCACCTCGTCTGGCGAACGTCATAGCCCCTGACCAGAACGAGCCTACACGCATGCATCACCTCAAATCGGTGATGCTCTACGCCTGATGTTGCAGGGCCACAATGGCGCGTGTCCCCACGTTTCCGCTAGTGCCCGACGTTCAGAGCTCGAGCACTGAAACGGTCCCGAAGGGAGCCAAGACCGTCGCGTATTGGGAGATGAGGCTATCTCTCGCCTCCTCTGCGGCCGAAGGGTTTGTGAAACTCCCCAGCGAAACCCTCCAGTCGCTCTCACCATTAATGCGCCGCGAGAGAAGCCGAGCCTCCAGTCCGGCCTCCGTTAACGCATCTGCAGCGCGCGCGGCTTCCTCCCGAGACGCCATGGCGTCGAGCACCAGCGCCGCCGTACCCGGCACAAACCCACCTTCGTTTGGCGGAAGCTCTGCGTGTTGGCCAGAGAGGCTAGCGTCTACACCCGCTCGATCGGGTGCACGGTCTGGCACACCCCTCGCACCCAGGTCATGCCCTTCATCGTGTCGGAAGATGTCGTCCCCCACCACGGCGCCGCGCACCGACTCTGCAGCAGCAACCATCTGAAGAAGCGCTTCACCCGGTACAGCCTCGGTAAGGTCACGAGCCGGCGCGGCGCGACCCACCTCGGCATGAGATGCAGAGACGTTTCCTAGGTACCATCCCAATAAGAAGCACAGACCACAGGCGAGGGCAATGACCATCGCGACCTGCCAGCGTGGGTCGTCGGGCGTTCGAAATCGTCGCTCGTTTGATTCATCTCCAGTCATCCGCGTCCTCCTCGGATGCCCACATGGACTCGACATGGTCCCCACGGCGCAGCTCTCGCCACTCGTCATGGACTATGACACGTCCATCGGAGTTCACAAGGAGAGAAACGCGCGAGAGCACTTGCTCCAACACCATCGGGTCTGCCGCGGCTCCGGTCACCACCATGACGACCGAAGACGAGGACTCCGGATCGACCAAGAGCACGCACGACACGTTGTGCCGAGCTCGGATTCGGTCTTTCAGTGCTTGGGCGGCCCGCTGATGACCTCGGGCATTGCCAAGCCCCGGCACCGAGACCTGAAGCCGAAGTACGCCTACGTGAAATGGAATCCGAGCAGGTGGCGACCAATGTCCCATGGTCCTACTCGCGAGCAACCTCGACCATCGCGAAGGTCTGAATCACGTCACCGACATGAATGTCGTTGTACCCATTCAACGCGACACCACACTCATACCCGGAGGCTACCTCTCGGACATCGTCCTTGAAGCGCTTGAGTGTGCTGACATCGCCCTCCCAGATGACCTGGTTGTCTCGGTAGAGGCGCGCCCCATGGTTTCGACCAATCTTGCCTTCGAGAACATAGCAACCGGCGATAGTGCCAAGGCGAGAGATGTTGAAGGTCGCACGAACCTCGGCACTGCCTTGATGCTGCTCTTCGTAGATCGGCTCCAACATTCCCTTGAGGAGACCCTCGACACGGTCGAGCGCGCCATAGATCACGGAGTACATCTCTGGTTTGACACCCGCTTCGTCCGCCGCCTTTCGAGCACGAGGATCGATTTTAACGTTGAAGCCAAACAGATGACCTTCGTTGGCCGCAACGAGGCTGACGTCAGACTCGGAGATGTTGCCCACTGCCGCGTGAAGGATACGGACCTCGGTCTCTTCGACGTCGATGGCCTCAACTGCAGCCTTGAGCGCCTCAAGTGAACCGCTCACGTCGGTCTTGATGACCAGGTTGAGGGTCTTCCGCTGCGTCTGGTCTTGCATCGCGCGCAAGTCTTCGAGCGTACGACGGCGATTCTTCGCCATCTCAGCTTCTTTCGCGGCTCTCGCACGGTGCTCGGCAAGCTTACGGGCATTCCGCTCGTTCTCCACGACCGATAGCAAATCGCCAGTCCGTGGCAGGCTCGAGAGTCCAAAGATCTCGACGGGCGTGGATGGGCCCGCTTCTTTGAGCTTCTTGCCCTTGAAATCCGTGAGCGCGCGGACCTTACCGAAGGCCTCACCCATGACCACATGGTCACCAGTCTTCAGCGTACCCTTCTGAACGAGGACCGTCGCGACCGGACCACGACCGCGCTGCAGCTTCGCTTCGATGACGATGCCTTCCGCGAAGCGGTCTTCGGTCGCCCGAAGATCGAGCATCTCGGCCTGGAGAAGGACGAGCTCAAGGAGGTCACCGATGCCCTCGTTCTTCAACGCTGACACGTTGGCAAACAAGGTCTCACCGCCCCAGTCCTCGGGAATAAGCTCGTACTCGCCAAGCTTTGTCTTCACGGTATCGGGGTTGACACCTGGCTTGTCACACTTGTTGACCGCCACGATAATCGGCACACCCGCGGCCTTCGAATGGTTGATGGCTTCTACGGTCTGCGGCTGCGGTCCGTCATCGGCAGCCACCACGAGAATCACGATGTCTGTGACCTGTGCACCACGAGCGCGCATGTTGCTAAACGCCGCGTGACCCGGGGTGTCGAGGAAGGTGATGAGCTGCTCACCCACGTTCACCTGATAGGCCCCAATGTGCTGGGTAATGCCACCAGCCTCGCCGGACGCCACCCGACTCTCTCGAATCGTATCGAGCAACGTGGTCTTACCATGGTCAACATGCCCCATGATGGTGACGACAGGCGGACGCGGCTCACCGGCCTCTTCGTCGGTAGACTCACCGAAGTGCTGCAGGTAGTCGTCTTCTTGGAAGCCGACGTTCTCGACCTCGTACTCAAACTCGGAGGCGATGACGGCCGCAGTATCCACATCAAGCATCTCATTGATGGACACGATCATGTCCATTTCCATGAGCTTGCGGATGACTTCGGCAGCCTTGACCGACATCTCATGCGCGAGCTGGCCCACGGAGATGACGTTGTCGATGCGGACCTTTCTCTTCTGTGCCTTCGGCTGCGGAGAACTAACCTTGGGTCCCGAGCTCTTGCGACGACGACCACGGCCTGGGCGCGGCCTTCCGTAGCCGCCAGATGGGCCGCCACCACCACCGCTGGCCACCCGCCGGCGTCGACGGCGACCACTGTCCGAGGACTCTCCCCCGGACCCGGGCTGGGCCGGGGCCCCCCATCGGCGCTGCGGTGCAGCGTCTTTCGCTCGAGGCGCAGGATTCGGACGCGTCGGGTCGTAGCCGGGTGGCAATGCGACCACCGCAGAGCCAAGCTTCGGGAACATACGCTGAAGACTTGGGTCGCTGGTGTCTTCCGGTGCGGTCTCGGATCCCGCTTGGGCGCCGGATTCTGCCGCCGTGTTGGATGCGTCCGCGGAAGCGGACGGAGCCGTCTCTTGGGACGCCTCCGATGCTGCGACGACGGGTTCATCCGCCGAAGCGTTCTCGGCTGGAGGTGCCTCTACGGGTGCCGAGGCCGGAGCCGGTGCCTCTTCGACTGCTGCAGGCACTTCGGTGGCTGGCTCGGAGGCCTCTGCGGATGGGGTTTCAGCGACCGGCGGTGCCGCAGCCGCTTCGACAGCAGGCGCCTCGGCCACATCTGGCTCAACGGCTGGCGTTGGCGCAGCCTCTGCTTCTGCCGCGCGGCGTCGTACCGCTGGCCGTCTACGCGCTCCCGAATCTTCGGTCGGTGACGCTGCAGCATCCGTTTCGGGAGTCTCATCTCGCCGTCGGCGACGGATAACGCGACGATTCACACGCGTTCTCGTCGAAGACTCCGCTGCCTTTGCGGCAGGCGCACCAGCGGGCTCCTCGGTGCGCGCGGCACCGGGCTTGCGAGAGATTCGTTCGATGAGGTCCTTCTTGGCCATTGTTTCCTTTGCGGTAAGGCACGTCTGCTGCCCGTTAAGGGCATGTCACACGAACCGTGAGCGCGAAACTGACGCGCTTCCTGACGGGCCTGGATCATCCGGACGCCAGCGGGGGGCCGTTAACCCAAGTCCACCAGCCGGCGCAACTGCCTTCTAAGGGGCTTGGTCGCCGAACCACCGAGGACACCCACGACGCCCGTGGGCATCCGACCCATCCGACGTCCGAGTTCATCAAGGGAGATGTCTACAATCACGGTCTTTTCGTCACTATGAACCGACCGCATCTTCTCGAGTGTTCTAGCCGCCAACGACCGGGACAGGACCATCCATGACAATGCGCCATCATGAGCCAGAGCGGCTACACGCTCCTGGCCACCGATGACCCGACCTGCGGCTGCGCCCAAGCTAATTCCGTGCATACACCCAGCGAGAACTGAAGCGCGGAGTTGTTCCACCAGACGCGCAGGATCCAAGGCTCGCATGCCGAGCTTCTTTTCCACCCGCCGGATGCGCTGGGGCAGCAGACGCAGCACATCTTGATGAGGACGAATCCAAGCACCGCGCCCAGGCAGCGTGCCCTTGGTGTCGACGACCAACGCACCGTCCGGTCCCAACACCAAACGAATGCCTTGGTGAGGACCGAGAGGCTCCCCACTCACAATGCACGTCCGTCGAGCCAAGAGCTACTCCGCGCTGTCTGCGCGACGACGCTCGGCCTCTTCCATGATGAGGGCTTCGACGACCGCATCGGCGCCTTGAACGACAGCAAACGCGAAGTCTTCCGTGCCACCTAGAATGGACTGAACCTCACCAGCCTCGGCATCGGCGATCTCTTGGGCGGACTGGAATCCAGCGCGGAGCATGTGGTCCACCTGGTCCTCATCCAGCACGGAGATGCGTGCGATCTCCATCCGAGCCGCCTCGAGCATCTCTTCGTGCTTGCTCTCGGAGTGAATATCGATCCGCCAGCCCGTGAGCTTCGCTGCAAGCCGTACGTTCTGGCCCCGACGACCAATCGCTCTCGCGAGCTGGTCATCGGGAACAATGAGCTCCATCGTGTGCGCTTCATCGTTGATGTACACACGGTTCACGTTCGCCGGTGCGATGGCATGCACGATGAAACGTGCCGGATCGTCATGCCAAGGGATGATGTCGACCGCCTCTCCGCGCAGTTCATTGACAACCGCCTGAACACGAGACCCGCGAAGGCCCACGCAGGCGCCGACCGGATCCACATCTGGATCGACACTCGACACTGCGATCTTCGCACGATGTCCTGGCTCACGTGCACAGGCTTCAATGCGAACAATGCCCTCGTAGATCTCTGGAACTTCGATCTCAAACAGCTTCATCAAGAGGCCGTCGTGGGTACGGGACAGAATGACCTGACTCGCACGCGCAGCTCGCGTGATGTCAAGCACGTAGGCCTGAATGCGGTCACCCGGCCGATAGGTCTCGCTGTGGACCTGCTCCCGACGTGGCAAAATGGCCTCGGCCCTGTTCAAGTCCACAATGATGTTTCCACGCTCGAAGCGACGCACAATACCGGTGATCAGCTCGCCCTTGCGATCCTTGAACTCATTGAAGGTCAGCTCGCGCTCCGCATCGCGAATCTTCTGAATGATGACCTGCTTAGCGGTCTGCGCCGCAATTCGACCCAAGTCCGCCACATCTCGCTCAACCATAAAGCCAAGTGAGTCGCCCACGAGCACGTCGGGGTCATCCTCACGCGCTTCTTCGAGCGAGATCTCCACGTCTTCGTTCTCGACCTCTTCCACGACGATCTTGAACTCGTAGATGTTGACCTCGCCGGCGTCCTCGTCGTACTGAACCTCAAGGTCTTTGGCCATGCCGTAGATGCGACGGGCCGCGGCCTCCACGGCCGACTCCACAATCCCGATCACAACGTCGCGAGGGATGTTCTTGTCCCGGTGAATGGTGTCGACAAGACGTGCAATATCACTGGTGATCATGGTCAGGCCTCCGTTCGGTGGCTTCGGTCATAGAAGAAGGTTGTTCAGGTTGACGCGCCCCAATGGCCGCGTACTCGTCAAGCGTAAGAAGCAGGTGTGCGCGCTCGATGCTGTCGTGAGGCAGGCACATCTCCTCGCCCTCACACGACACCAAGACGTCTGCGCCAGAGACACCGAGGAGGCGTCCCGTGTAGCGTCGCCGTGCGAGTCCTGACTCGAGTCGGATTCTTGCACGGTACCCTTTGAAGCGTTCGAAGTCCTCGATCCGCTGGAGCGGACGCTCCATCCCCGGACTGCTGACCTCCAGCTGGTAAGCGCCGGAGATGGGGTCTTCGACATCGAGAATAGGTGAAATACGCCGGGATACCATCGCGCAGTCCTGCGCACTCACGCCGCCTGCCCGATCGACACTGATTCGAAGCGTCCCTCGCCGTGGTCCGCCCATCCACTCCACGGCCACCAACTCCAGCCCGAGACCATCGATAGATGGCTCAAGGAGCGTTCGGAGCTTTTGACGGAGTTCGTAGGACATTCAAACGGACCAGCGTTTATGGCGTAGGCACAAAAAAAGGAGCGAGCCCGAAGGCCGCCCCCTACAGTGTCGTTGGGTGCTTTTCGAAGCGTCTAACCGTTCCGCTCCGGCCGTCCACCCGTTCAGTTCCCCAACTTCTGCTTCGCGAGTCTCGCTGCCTCGGTGTCAGGATACTTACGTACGACACCATCGTAAAAGGTGCGGGCGCCATCCGGCCGGCCCAGCTCGTCGAAACACTCACCGATTCTCAACATCGCCATCGATGCCCATGTGTGGTCGGTGGCGTGCTGGTCCGTGACAGACTGGAATGCCCGGGCTGCTTCTTTCCACTTCGCCTCATTGAAGAGTGTTTCACCGACGCGGTAGCGCAGGACCGACAACAGCGGATCATCAGGCCACGTGGTGATGGCCGCCTCAAGAATGGCCCGAGCCGCCACCTGATTACCGTCGGCCATGCGCGACTCTGCCAGCGTGAGCTTGTCCGCCGCCGTGAGCGCTTCAGCTGGCCCTTCGTCGGCCCCCGCCCCTGATTCTGGTTCTCCATCCCCAGCCGGCGCCGAAGCCCCCCCCTCGGGCGGAGTGTCCGGAGCAGAGGTGGCGTCCCCCGCCCCAAGGTTGTCTCCAGTTCCTGATGCGGGAGGACTGACACCCAACAATCGTTCCAGCTGATGGAGCCGCGCTTCATCGCGCAGCTGACGTGACTCCTGCGACAGCTGGTAGGCGGTGAAGTCGCTGTTCATGGTGTTCAGCGCAAACTCCAGCTCCTCGACACGTCCACGTAGTCCTGCGAGATCACGCATCATCTGGTCGATAGAGGCAAGCCCATTGGCCTGCCCGAGCCCTTGATCCCGCAACAACGCCTCGAGCGATGCCACCTGTTCGCGGACGGACTCAAGCTCAGCTTCGGCGAGCGCGGCCCGCTGATTTGCGGCGACAAACCCCAGTTGTAGTTCCGCCGTTGCCCCTTGGTTGGCCATCCATGCCGCACACCCTGGAAGCAGAAATACGGAGAGGCTCAAGCCCATCATCGTCGCACGCATCACATGGACTCCTTTTGACGCGGACAAGCTCTCATGACAGGAGTCCTCCGGCGCCCCACATCGTCCTAATCGCTTGCCGTCGGAGGGACACCCATCATCACACCCCGTCCAAGCCTTTTTCTCTACCTCGTACTGGCATGGAGCGTTGCCCTCATCGCCATCAGCGCCTCGCACCGGGCAGAGATGTCGCACGCTGTTCCCCTGATGCTTGTGTGGCACCTTGCGGTCTGCCTCCGACCTCCGCGCGTCACCTTCGGTTCACTCATGGCAGCCGCCGTCTTGTGCCGTCTCGCATTCCTTGGAGGTGACCCACTTCTCAGTGATGACGTGTACAGGTATGTGGTCGAAGGCAATCTGTTAAACCATGGTGGTAATCCCTTTATTACCGCGCCATCGCATGCCGACGCTGGGCTTGAACATCTCACACCACACGTCAACCATTCGGACATGACGTCGATCTACCCACCGGGTGCGACGTACCTGTTTAGCCTCATCGCCCGCGTGCCAGCCCCGTCCACCTTTCAAGCCTTCTGCATCGTGGCGGACCTCGCTGTGGTTTCACTGTGGTGGACTCAAGGGCATCGTAGTGCCGCCATCATCTGGGCACTCCACCCCCTGGTTATCGTAGAGTCCGCGCACAACGGTCACCTCGAATCGATAGCGGTCGCGATGGCAGCATCAGCAGCCGTACTCCCACCGAGTTGGCGCGCTGGACTGACCACCCTCGCAGCCGGAACGAAGCTGCTGCCCATCCTCTGGTTGCCACGTGTGCTTCATGGCCGCACATCTATCGGCGGCGCCCTGATCGCGGTCGGCTTGCTCGCCACCGTGTCAGGTCCGCTGATTGAGGCCGGCATGTCGGGTGGGAGCTCACTCGCCGCGTACACGGCACATTGGTCATTCAATGGTGCCCTATTCGGCCTTCTCAACCCTTGGTTCCACACGGCCACACGCCCTGTCTTGATGGGTCTCGGGCTTGTTGCCGTCTGTGGTGCATGGGCGCGGGCCCCCTCGGCACTGCACACCTGGCTGTGGTGCGCCCTCGCATTTGTTCTGCTCAGTCCCACCGCGCATCCTTGGTATGCCCTCTGGCTCCTTGCACCTGCCGCGTTGCTCCAGCGAACGGCGCTCATGCTGACGGCTGGATGGCTGCTCGCCGGGTACGGCGTGCTCTCGTCACTCGCTCACGGCGGCAGCTGGCACGAGCCTGACGGTCTCTGGGCCGCCACGTGGCTGCCCATCGCCGGCGTCCTCCTCTATGACCTACGCGCCGCCAAACGCTCCTCGGCCCCACGCCATGACACCCAGGTGAATCCAGTGGCAAACAATACAATGAAGGGCACACTGCCCCAATAGCCCTCGAGTCCGTTCCAGAGTGCACCGCCGATGCTCCACACGGCCAGGGAGGCTTCAAGCCCCAGACGTGCGTCGTCACGGGCCGCATCACTGAGCCCACCTTTTGGCGTACGAACAAACTCGCCGACCGGACCGCCGAGCCCTTGGAGCGTGGCTCGTGCTTGGGACACGCTCATACCCACGCCCAGCGCAAGAGCCGCGGGCAAAGCACGCCAACGACGCCAAGGGTCCTCGGGATTCGAGCGCCACCCTCCCACACCGTAGTAGGCGACGAACGGCAAGACTGCGAAGGCCAACACCACGATGTCCATGCCGGGTGGCATCCAGATGGAGGTGTGACTCCTCGACCATGGGACGAGGGGCAGCAACATGGCCAATAGCACCACAAGCGGATGAGAGAGGTTCGCCAACAGATGGGTACTCGCCTCAAGTTTCTGCGAGAACGAAGCTTGACTGGACCAGATCGGACCCATGAGCTTTCGTGCCACCTGTAGGCTTCCCTTGGCCCATCGATGTTGTTGAGACCGAAATGCCATCAGATTGGGAGGAAGCTCAGCAGGTGCCACCACGTCATCACGGAGCACAAACCGGCCACCCGCCAGCTGCGTGCGGTACGAAAGGTCGAGATCTTCGGTCAGGGTATCTCCCGACCAGCCCCCCCCCTTCGCGATGGCCGTCTTTCGCCAGATACCAGCCGTTCCGTTGAAGTTGAACCAATGGCCCGCACGGAACCGTGCGGCATGCTCGACCATGAAGTGTCCATCGAGCAGCGTCGCCTGTGCCGCCGTCAATGCGTCGGTCTTATCGTTGAGATGCCCCCAGCGCGCCTGAACCACGTCGACCTCTGCGTCTAGGAAGCTCGGCATCATCTCTTGGAGAAACGAGGGTTCAGGCCTAAAATCTGCGTCAAAGACAGCGATATACTCCCCGGTTGCCGTGGGAATTCCCGCCGCGAGGGCTCCTGCCTTAAAGCCACTCCTGTCCACACGATGCCGCCACTCCACATCTATGCCTTGTTCTTGGAGCTGATCGGCAAGCGCGCGCGTCTGGTCTTGGGTGCCATCGGTGGAGTCATCGAGAATCTGAATCTGAAGACGGTCCCGGGGCCACTCAAGATCAGCGAGGCACATGATGGCGTCGTGGAACACCAGAGGCTCGTTGAACAGCGGAAGCTGGACAGTCACCCGCGGCTGAAAGTCTGGCGCCCGCGGGAGCTCCGGTGGCGCATGACGCAAGGCTGCGATCAACCAGCCTCGATGAAGTCCGTTCGACGCCAACAGAAGCAGCACTGTCATGTAGGTTACAAGTATGGTATCCGCCAAAACCACCCTATCCTTCCTGCCGTAACGGCGTGATGCTGACAATCCGTGTCCCAGATTCCCGACGTGTCGCGTATACTCTTCTAGCTGGCCCGTTCGAGCTTGGGAGCGTGAGAGTGTCCCCCTCGTGATTGTATTCCGGGATTCGTCCCTCATCGTGGAGCGCACGCCCTTGTGCAAGGGAAGCCAGAAGCGATGAACATGAAGCCCCCCTTCCGTATCGAGAAGGGGGTCCCCACCAAACCCACACGGCGATGCCGGCACCGCCCCCTCGGGGGCGGCTTTTTTCTTTATGGACGGGGGAACACGTTACCGGCCCCCGCTGTCCTTGGGTTGGACTGGAGCAACACATGTCCTGGATCTGTCTGATGCTCTGCGCCGTCCACACGGCGATCGCACAAGAGCCCCCCGCAACGTCGCAGCTTCAAGAGGAGACCACGGTCGCACCCACCTGGTCCCGCGAACCCGGATCCTTGGTCGCAGAAGCTTGGCGCCGGATCGCCCTCGGAGATCTTGAGGGTGCACGGTCAATCGCACGTCAAGGCCACGAAGTGGGGGCACCCGCAGACGAACTGACCTACCTTGAAGGCGTCACCCTCCAGCTCGACGATGCACATACCGAAGCGGTCGAGGCCTTCGATGCCCTAATAGATGCCTACCCCGGCACCACCCGCGCAGACGATGCAACGTTTCGCGCATCGATCTCGCTCGCCGAGCTCGGTGCACCCGAGGAAGCCCGCAAGCGCCTAAAGCAGCTGAGGCCCTGGTCAAAGCTCGACGCCGAGGATCGCGCCAAGGTTAAGCTCCTCGACGCCGCGTGGACCCTCGAATCCGGCAACCTTCGCCGAGGAACCAAGCGTCTTTCCAAGGACATCGCTGCGATGGAGTCCCCAGCGATCAGCTGGTACGCGGCACGTGCCCGGGCGTCGCTCTGGCGCTGGGCCCTCAGCCACGCGGATGAACTCACGCTGGACGGTCCGGACCGCAACTCCATCCGGCTTATGCAAGAGCGCGGTGCCCTCCTCTCCATCGCTGAACAGCAGCTTTCCGCCACCGTGGACTTGGCCGAGCCCGTCTTCATCGCCGAGGGGCTCTTACGTCTTGGGCAGTCTTATGAAGCGCTTCATGCAGACTTGCTTTCTTCGACGCGGCCACGCCTGACGAGCAACCAGTCCGCCATCTATGAGCAGGAGCTCCAGCAGAGAGCTCTCGCGCAGCGCCTTAAAGCCCGGCGTTTTTACGACCTCGGTCTTGGCTACGTGGAGCAAATCGGCTGGCATGGCGACTCACGCGCCGCACTTGAAGAAGCTCTTCGACGCATTGAGACCGCTATTGAGCAAGAAGCCCAGGCCTACCAGCCTGGGCTTCCGTGAGGACCGAAACGTAGCGAAGCGAGAGTTGCCCCCGCGAACGCCACGCAATCAGTCTGCGTTCTTAAAGAACGTTGGAATGTCGTAGTCGTCATACATGCGGGTCATACCGCTATGCAGCGCACGGCCCGGGGTCTGTCGTGAGACACGACCGCCACCCACTGCGATCTCCGCAAGGTGACGCTCTGCGCTCTTCGGTGCCACCACCTGACTGCGCTCGAAGCCTGTCGCGATCACGGTGACACGCACTTCGTTGTCGAGTGACTCGTCGACAACCCAGCCAAAGATGACCTGGGCGTCTTCATGGGCCTCTTCTTGGACGAGCGTCAGTGCCTCGTGGGCCTCGTAGAGCGTCAGGTCCGTACCGGCGGTCACGTTGATGAGGACGGAGGTCGCCCCCGTCATCGAGACCTCGTCGAGGAGTGGAGAGCTGATCGCGCGAGTCGCCGCCTCGACGGTCTTGTGCTCACCACTCGCCATGCCCACACCCATCAGTGCGACACCCTTGCCGGCCATGGTGGTGCGCACATCTGCGAAGTCAACGTTGACTTCGCCTTGGTAGTTGATCAGGTCGCTCACACCCTTGACCGCCGACAACAGAACCTCGTCTGCCAACCGAAACGCATCGCGCATGCTCGTGCGGTCGGACGCCATTGTGATGAGACGCTGGTTTGGAATCGTAATCAGGGTGTCGACATTTGCCGCCAGCGCGTCGATACCCTCATCTGCCTGGCGGCGACGACGCTTCCCTTCGAAGCTGAAGGGCTTGGTCACAACACCCACGGTCAGTGCGCCGCATTCACGCGCGACCTGGGCAATCACCGGAGCAGCACCCGTGCCCGTTCCTCCGCCCATACCGGCGGTGACGAACACCATGTCGGCGCCGACGATCAACTCGGCGATGCGATCGCGGTCCTCCAGCGCGGCCTCACGACCCACTTCCGGATTCGCCCCCGCACCCAACCCCTTGGTCAGCTGGGAACCCAACTGAAACCGTCTTGGGGCCAAAGACCGACGCAGGTCTTGGGCGTCGGTGTTCATCACGATGAACTCCACACCAGAAAGACCGGCAGAAATCATTGTATTGACAGCGTTACCGCCACCGCCACCGACACCGATGACTTTGATGGTTGCGCCGCTCGGCACGTCTTCGTCGACGAGCTCGATCATTGGATTCTCCAGGGATTGGAACGGAAGGAGGGGTCGCGGTGCGAGGAATGCACTGCGAGGAGGGAAGCACACGGGGCATCGTATGATGCGAGGGGGTCTAAAGGTGACCTAGAACAGGAAAGTGAGGTGGAAAGCGCGAGCTTACGGATGATCGCCCGCCCCTTCACGCCAAGGTCCACTTCAATCGAATGGTTGAAGTCCACATCAGGTCTCAGCAACGCGATGCGGAGCTTGTCGAGCTGGGCTTCGTAGTCGCCGAGCGCAAACAGCAGGCGAGCCTCCTGCTTACCCGGACCCGCGCCACGGATGCGGATGGTCCAGCCTCGAAATGGACTCCAGCCAACCTCGGAGATCATGTGCCTAGGCACCAGTTGCTCATCATCGAGGTGGTCCAGAAGCCAAAGCGCATCTCGAAATGCCAGCTCTGTCACACGGGAATCTGGGTCTGACGCATCAAACAGCCCAGTGATAATCGGAAGATCGAGGTAATCGGTGCTCGCTGGCAAGAAGGCTTCACCGAAGGCATCGACGTAGAACAACCCATTGGGTAGTGCGACGATCGCCATGGGCTCATGCTCTCGAACGGTAATGACCAACCGCCCATTGAGAAACTTCTCGGCACTCGCAGATCTCACCCATGGGTGACGCTGAACGCCCTCGGCGACCTTCAAGACATCCGCCGACCAGAGCGTTGTGCCGTTCTCGAAATTCGCGAAGTGCCGCAACGCTTGTGGAGACGCGCGGTGCATCCCGACAAACTCGACACGATCCACAACCACGAGGTCTGGTCGGAACGCGAACCAGGCGACGACGCAGAGCAGCAGCGACAGCGATGCTGTGACACGAAACCAGAGCATAAGGAGGCCGAGAGGCGGGAGGGGTGGGTGGTAGAGAAACCACCGCGGGTAGGTCGTTACTTTACCCAAACCCGCTCATGAATTCAAGCGGTGTCCCGTCAGATTTCCTCGCCTCTGACGAGCCTTCGGGTCCGACACCGTGCCGACCACATGATGCGCTCGGTAAGCTCGTCAAAGCTGATCCCCACGGCGCCGGCCGCCATTGGCGAAAGACTGGTCGGCGTCATTCCAGGCAAGGTGTTGATCTCGAGAAATACAGGTTCATCGTTCTCGTTCACAAGAAAATCTGCACGGGCAAGGCCGCGACACTTCAGCGTTTGATACGCAGCGACCGCTGCGCGCTGGGCCGATGCCGCCACGGCATCCGACACATCGGCCGGGACCGTATACGTGGTCTTTCCTTTGGTATACTTGGCTTCAAAGTCGAAAAATCCGTCAGCCGGGTCGATCGCGACCACCGGCAGTGCCTCGCCATCGAGAACAGCCACGGTGATCTCGCGCCCCACCACCAACGCCTCGACCAAGACACCCACGTCGTACGTCAAAGCGTCTTGGATGGCTTCACGCAAGGCGTCGGTCGTTTGGACCACGGTCATGCCGATGGTGGACCCTCCGCAGGTCGGCTTGACGATCGACGGCAGCGGAAATCCGTCGAGCGTTTCGGGCAGGCTATCGACCCACTTATCCGCAGCCATCACCACATCATCGTGATCGCGCAGCGCCCGCTTCGTCGCATGTTTATCCATCGCCAAGGCCGACGAGAGGACATCTGAACCCGTGTAGGGCAACGCAAGGATCTCCAGCAATCCTTGTAGGCACCCATCCTCACCATACGGTCCATGCACGGCGAGCCATGCCACATCAAACCCACCCGACCGCAGGGATTCTGCCAGATCAGGCCCAAGCTCGAGCCGAACCACGTCATGCCCTCTTCGCTGCAACGCAGCTTCCACCGCAAGGCTGGTCTTCTCGCTGACATGGGCCTCGCTGGAGGGGCCACCCCAAATCACTGCCACTCGACACCGGGTTGCATCGCTCATCAGCCCTTCCTCCCAAGCCATCGAACACGAGGTTCCAAGGTCACACCACGTAGCTCATGAAGCCGTTTTTCAATGGAGCCCTGCAGCATCTCGAGGTCGCGTGCAGTCGCACCGCCGAGGTTGACCAATCGATTGGGTTCTGACGAAGGCAGCGCTGCGGCCCGCAATCGGGTTCCCGCGAGTCCAGCACGCCGCAGCTCTTCTTCCACCGAGCCACCGTCAACGGTCCACCATCCGGCAGGGGCGACAGGCTCTACGGCACGCTCCACGCTCTGGTCCTCAAGAATGACGCTCAACACAGTCAGACGCCGACGTCGCGCCTCCTCGAGTGAGAGCTCCACCTCACGTCCGCGAGAGAGAACCCGAACGCCAGCGACCAAACGCGACCACCCGGACCCTGGGCCAACGTCATGCATCACACTCGCACCGAGCGTCCCCGGCATGAACAAGAGGTTCCGAAACACACTGTGCGCATTGACGCGTGACGCCAAGACGGCCATCGGGAGACCTGCTCCACACCGCCAACCGTCATCGCAGGTTTCAACAGACTGATACGCGCGACCAAGGGTGAGCACCGCACCCGAGACCCCGCGATCACGGATCGCCGTGCGCGTTCCTGCTCCGAGCCATGTTCGCTTCAGCCCCTGGTCTCTACACCAGCTGTCCGCGGCGGCGGCAGAGCCGGGACCGTGTGCGACCAACCACACATCACAGGGCCCCCCGGATCGCAGGGGCATCCAGGCTGCGGTCGCATGCGCCACGCAGGCCGACACCCCTTCGGGAAGTTCAGAGACCGAGATCACTGGGCCTCCAGCGACGACAGCACACCCGCGCACACCTTATGGACATCGCCCGCCCCCAGCGTCACCACGAGATCACCGGGACGTGAGGACGCAACGATCTCGCTGACCGCTTCGTCGAGGGAATCCACCACCAGCGTTCCTCGATGGCCACGTGTGCGCATCGCCTCTCCGACCGCCACATGGTCACAGCCTTCGATGGGAGTCTCCCCTGCACGGTACACGGGGCAGACCAGCACGGTATCTGCGCGGTTGAACGCACCACAGAACTCGGCGAATAGACTCTCCAGCCTCGTGTATCGGTGGGGCTGGAACACTGCGATGATCCTACGCTCCGGGAACCCTGACTCGGCAGCTGTAAGCGTGGCTTCAATCTCCACGGGATGATGCGCATAGTCGTCGACGACCAGGACGCCCTTGGCCTCACCACGGACGGTAAACCGTCGCTGCACGCCCGTAAATCCATTGAGTGCACGGGCAATGATCGGGAACGGAACCTCCAGCTCTCGCGCGACGGCCACGGCCCCCACCGCGTTGACGACGTTGTGGCGTCCCGGCATGCCAAGTGCCACCTCCCCCAGCTCTTGCTCATGGTGGAAGCACGCAAAACGCGTGACCAACCCCTCGGTCCGGATCTTGGACGCACGGTATTCTGCGGCACGGGACACGCCGTAGGTCACCACCCGGCGTCGAACCTCGGGAATCAGCCGCTGAACCGTAGGGTGATCCTGGCACAACACGGCGAATCCGTAGAATGGCACCTTGTTCGCGAACGCCACAAAAGCACGTTCCAGCGTCTCTTCATCGCCGTAGTGGTCGAGATGCTCGGGATCGATATTGGTCACGAGCGAGACCGTCGGCGTGAGGTGCATGAAGGTACCGTCCGACTCGTCGGCTTCAGCGAGAAGGTACTCTCCAGCCCCAAGCCGCGCGTTTGTCCCGCCGAGGCTGTCCAGCTTCCCACCAATGACCACCGTAGGGTCGAGTCCTGCTGCCCCCAACACGCCAGCGAGCATCGAGGTGGTGGTGGTCTTTCCATGCGAGCCTGCAACGGCGATGCCGTGCTTCAGCCGCATCAACTCGGCCAACATCTCCGCCCGCCGAATCACCGGGATGCCCTTGTCAAGCGCTGCTGCAACCTCCACGTTGGAGGTAGGAACAGCCGTAGACCGCACCACGACATCAGACGTGCCAAGGTTGTCCGGCGTATGTCCGATGTGAACCGTCGCCCCCAGCGCACGGAGCCGCCGCACGGATTCCCCCTCGCGAAGATCGCTGCCTGTCACTGCAAACCCAAGCGTCAGGAGCACCTCGGCAATGCCGCTCATGCCGATGCCACCAATACCCACGAAGTGAATGGTCTTTACGGTTCCGCGAAACATCAGGCACTCCATCGAGGGGGTTCGTCTCCGCCGAGCATCGCGTCGGATGCTTCAATGGCGCGGTGGTTTTCCAATCCGATACGGAGCAAAACTGCGATGGCAAAGGTGTGCGCAATGGCGGCCGACGCACCGTAGCTCAAGAACGGAAGCACCAGGCCCTTGTTCGGCAAGATGCCGCCCACCACACCGAGGTTGATGAAGGCTTGCGCGGCCAAGAGCACGGTCATCCCGCCTGCCATCAGTACGTCAAACAGGGTTCGCCCATGGCGTGCAATGTCGATCCCACGCCACAAGAGCGTGAGGAACAGCCCCAACACCAAGACCCAGCCGACAGACCCGAGCTCCTCTCCCACGATGCTCATGATCATGTCCGTGTGCGCCTCCGGGACGTTTCTTGGCCCCCACCCCGCACCGAGTCCGCGGCCCCAGAATCCACCCTCCGCGATCGCTGCCCATCCTTGGATGATCTGGTACCCCGCTCCATCCGCGTCCGACCAAGGATCAAACGCACTCAGAATACGTGCAAGGCGGTACGGCTCCATGGCGATCATGACCAGGACCAAGAGCCCAGCGACAAGCATAAACGCCACCATCCATTCCATCGCCAAGCCGGCCACGAACAGCGCCACAGCAAGAAGCCCGGTGATGACGACGGTCGTTCCAAGGTCCGACTGGAGCATGACGGGACCGACCATCATCATCCACCCCACGAAGGCCAGCAGGACGACCGAGGAGTCATCTTGAAGCTTGCCCTCGTTGGTACCGAGAAACTTGGCCACACCCCATACGAATGCGACTTTCGCAAACTCGCTCGGCTGAAGGCGCATGACGCCGAGATCAATCCAGCGGGTCGCACCGTTGACCGACACCCCGAGTGGTGAATTGACGAGCAACATAAGACCAATGGCAATGAAGAAGGCAGGATACGCCCAGCTGACGAGCCGCGCACGCGGCACGAGTAGAATCACCATTCCGCCCGCGGCACCAAGGAACAAGCCCAACAGTTGCTTGCCCACATGCCAGAACCACAGATTTTGTGTGAGCCAGTTGCGGAGTCCCTCGTGGGGAATGCGCTGAATGGAGCCGGATGTCTCGGCCGCAGCGACCTCGCCTGCTGACGCAATGACGATCAACCCCATCAGCATCAATGCGGTCACCGCAAACACCAAGGTGAGATCAATGCCGACACGAAGTTCATTCGTCGTATGGGATGTACGGTAGATGGACCCGTCCATCAGGCCTCTCCTCTTGCCAGCGCCGCAAAGGACTCTCCTCGGGCGGCGAAGTTCTGAAATTCATCAAAGCTGGCGCATGCGGGGCTGAGCAAGATCGCATCGGACGCCTGCGCAATCTCACGTGCGAGCATGACCGCCTCTCGCATCGACACCCGCTGATGGGCTTGAACACCACACGAGGCGAGGCGGGTCTGAAACGCCTCACGCGCAGCGCCAAAACAAATCACCGCACGGTGCCGATGGAGCAGCGGCGCAAGCTCTCCCACATCATCGCCTTTGGGCTCGCCCCCCAACAGAACGACCGCCGTGCGCTCCAAGCCCCCAATGGCGCCGGCGGCTGCAGCCACATTGGTCGCCTTACTGTCGTTCACCCACATCACGCCATCTGACGTGGGCACCACCTGCATGCGATGCGGAAGCGCAGAGATCTCCGCCATGGCTGCTGTCAGTGCGTCGGGGGTCACACGGGCGTCGCCCACCGCTCGGGCCCATCCCAGCGCCAGCGTGGCTGCGGTCACCGCATGGTCGAGGTTGAAGGCACCTTGAACACCGAGATGCTCAAGCCCGATGGTGATGCGCTGCGAGGCGAGTTCCACCGCTGCGACGCGTCCCTCACGTCGGATCTCGGCGCCCCAGCGAAGACGTTTCGCACCCCCACACCCATGCATGGCCTCATCGACGAGGGGCGCGTGGTCGGGAAGAATCGCGAGGTCAGCCACCGTTTGCTCCCGGAAGAGGCCAGCCTTTGCGCGCGCGTAGGCCTCCATGGTGCCGTGTCGGGCAAGGTGATCGGGCGTGAGGTTCAACCAAGCGGCTGCAACAGGACGAATGCCCTCCGCGCGCTCGAGTTGGTAGCTGCTAAACTCCACGACGAGGGCCTCGGGCATGACCCGCCCCTCGAGAACATGCCGTGCGAGTGTAGAGAGCGGCACACCCAGGTTTCCCCCGACAAATGCATCCACACCAGCGGCAGCCAACAAGTCCCCCGTCCACTGGGTCACCGATGACTTGCCGTTCGTTCCGGTGATTCCGATGAGGGGTGCAGTCAGGATTTCAAGCGCGAAGCTCGGCTCGCCCGAGACGCGAATGCCCGTGGACAACCACGAAGACCACACCTCACCCGACGTCTGGACACCGGGCGACACCAAGAGCCGGTCGAGTCCGTCCAGAGAGAATCCATCGAGACGACCGAGATGCGCCTCCACGCCTTCGGGGACAGACACACCCATTCTGGTGTCCACGGCGCGCACGTGAGCACCACGCGCCTGTGCCAACCGGCACATGGCTTGGCCGGAGATTCCCAAGCCTACGACACCAATGATCTGCCCGAGGAGGTCCACATCTACCTCAGCTTCAGCGTGGACAGGGCCACGAGCGCGAGCAGGATGCTGATGATCCAGAACCGGACGATGATCTTCGGCTCCGACCATCCACGTTTCTCGAAGTGATGATGAATCGGCGCCATGGCGAACACACGCTTTCCGGTCATCTTGAAGCTGCCGACCTGGAGGATGACACTCACGGCCTCGAGCACGAAGATACCCCCCACCAACACAAGCAACAGCTCGTGGTGTGTACAGATGGCCAGCGCACCAATCGCTCCACCCAAGGCAAGAGACCCGGTGTCTCCCATGAAGATCGACGCAGGATAGGCGTTGTACCAAAGAAACCCGAGACCAGCCCCGACCATCGCCATCGCAAACACGATCAACTCCCCTGCCCCCGGGAGATAGGGAAGGTCGAGATATTCTGCAAAGTTCGCGTTTCCAGCGATGTACGCGAGGACACCATACGTGGCAGCAGATGTCATCACGGGACCAATGGCGAGGCCATCGAGCCCGTCTGTCAGGTTCACTGCGTTGGAGGTACCCACGAGGATGAACAAGCCGAGCCCAATGTAGAGCCAACCTAGTGCATCTGGCGCCCCCACCCAGAGCTCACGGAAGTCGATCACCACGTCTTTCAGAAACGGAAGCGGCAGCACTGGCTCGACTGCGCCCGTGAGGTAGCCGGCACCCAACGCCCCGCCACCAATGGCCACCTGTAGCACAATCTTCCACCGGCCGGACAGGCCATCGGTGGACTGCTCCATGACCTTCTTCCAGTCGTCGACCAGGCCAATGACGCCGTACCCGAGGGTAATGACGAGGACAATCCACACCAGGGGTTCATCGAGTCTCGCCCAGATCAGCGTCGACAGGCCGAGGGCGAGCAGGATGCACAGTCCCCCCATGGTGGGTGTGCCCACTTTGTTCAGGCGGTGAGACTCCGGACCGTCATCACGAATGATCTGGTCCATCTTTCGCTGCTTCATCCATGAAATGAACGCGGGAAATGCCAAATAGGTGATCGCCAGCGCCGTGATCATTCCCCACGCGGTTCGGAAGCTGATGTATCGGAAGACGTTGGCACCCGGAAGCACATCCGAGAGTGGCACGAGTAAGTGGTACAGCATCAATCAGCTCCATTCGTCGCCGGCGACAACGCGGCCATCAGAGCCTCCATGACACGCTCTACACGCGCGCCACGGGACCCCTTAAACAGAAGGACATCGCCCTCGCGGACCCAAGCTGCGAGCCGTTCGGCCAACAGCTGCGGGTCGTGTTCCACCCAGCAGGGCATGCCTTTCGGACCAACGACCGAAGTCTGTGACATGCGCTCACCATGAAGCGCCACGGCATCGACGCCACACGTCCATGCATACGCCACAACCTCGTTGTGGAAGGCCAGCTCCTCGGGACCGAGCTCCAACATGTCCCCAAGCACGGCCACTCGCCTGCCTTCATGTGCGGCGAGCACGTCGAGCGATGCCTTCATGCTGGAGGGATTGGCATTGTAGGCATCATCGAGGAACAGCATGCCCCCCACCCGCGTGGGACGCATCCGGCGGCCGACCGGCTCGTAGGCCACGACAGCGCGTGCCGCATCTTGAGGCGAGACGCCGACAGCAAGTGCCGTAGCGATAGCCGCAGCCGCGTTCATCGCCATGTGATGGCCCACCGCAGGCACCTTGAGCTGCAGCAACTCATCACGTACCCGGAGGGTGACCGGCGTACAGCCCCGTGCTGGCATCGGCGTCGCCTCGACCACTTGCACAGTCGCGTCTTTGGTTTGCCCAAACGTCAGGGTGCATGGCCCCCGCGCGTCTTGCAGACGGGGATCATCTAGATTCACCACAAGCGTATCGGTTGGACCGACCGCATCGAACAAGCTGCGCTTCTCGACCGCCACACCATCGAGGCCACCGAGCTCCTCCAGGTGGGCTGCACCCACATTGGTCACGAGCCGTACGTCCGGCGTCGCAATGTCGCGCAGGACTGCGATCTCGCCCGGACTCGATGTGCCCATCTCGAGGACAACCACATCCGCATCTTCGGGTGCCGCCAGCAACGACAATGGGACACCAAGGTGATTGTTCAAGTTTCCTTGGGTCTGATGAACATGTCCGAGGGGTGCTACTGCACAGGCAATCATCGCACGGGTTGTGGTCTTTCCGTTGCTGCCGGTCAGTGCAACGACCGGACACCGAAGACGTGCGCGTGCAGCCCTGCCGAGATCTTGTAGGGCACGTGTGGTGTCCTCGACGACAACCTGTATCCCTTCAACATCGGGCACCATCCGCTCCACAATGACCCCGTGTGCTCCTGCAGCCAAGACCGAACCGACGAAGTCATGACCATCGAAGCGTGGACCGACGAGCGCCACGAACCAGTCGCCAGACACTGCAGTCCGGGAATCGGTGGTGACGGGTCCGGGCACATTATCGACGACATCGCCGTGACCGCAGCGACGACCACCGGTGGCCTCCAGCACCTGTGCCAGCGAGAACTTCATCGGCCCTCCAGGATAGATCGGGCCACCTCAACATCGTCAAAGGGGTGCTTGACACCGTCAATCTCTTGCGTGGACTCGTGGCCCTTTCCGGCGATGAGCACCACATCCCCTGCACTGGCACCACCTAGCGCATGTGCGATGGCAGCTCTTCGGTCCAGCTCCACATGTACGCGGGACACCTGCGTGCCGAGACCTGCAAGGACGTCCGCAGCAATCTGCGCTGCATCCTCAGATCGTGGGTTGTCCGAGGTCAACACCACCCGATCGGCCTGAAGGGCACACCGACCCATCTCGGGCCGCTTGGTTTGATCGCGGTCTCCTCCACACCCAAACACCACCCAGATGCGCCCATTCCCGGCGGTCTTGCAGGAGGCGAGGGCAGCGGAGAGCGCATCGGGCGTGTGCGCATAGTCGACCAGGACAAGGATTCCCCGGTCATTGGCCACCTTTTGCATGCGTCCCGCGGGACCACGAACAGCCGGCAGCGCCTCCACCATGGCCTGCAGCGGCCACCCAAGCAGGAGCCCAGCGCCCACGACCGCTGCGAGGTTCTGGACATTGTGGCGCCCCACGAGTGAGGACCGGAAGGTGCCGACGCCGGATGGGGTCAGGAGCGTAAAGACAGACCCGTCCGGATCCGTCGTCCATTCACGCACGCTCACGTCTGCAGCAGGTGCAAAGCCATACGTCCAGTGGTCATCGGGTGCGTTCATCTTTGGCCACCACGGATCGTCCGCGCACATCAGCGCGCGAGGTGCACCTCCTTGAGGACGGAGCAGCTCGGTAAACAGCAAGGCCTTGGCCTCTGCATACCGCTCCACCGTGCCGTGAGCATCAAGATGGTCTCGCCCGAGATTTGTGAAGATGGCAAGGGTGACCCTGGTCTCATCGAGGCGATGTCGCACCAGGCCAATGCTACTCGCCTCAATGGCCGCTACCGCTACCTGACGCTCCAGCATCTGCTTCAACAGGCGATGCAGCTCGGGGGCTTCGGGCGTGGTGAGGGTCGACGGTAGGCGCTGTCCTCTCGCTGCGCTGCCGACAGTTCCGATGTACCCACCACCCAGCTGCAGCTGGTCGGCCAGCTGAGCCAAGAGCGTCGTGACAGTGGTCTTACCGTTGGTGCCTGTCACCGCGACCACGGGAAGGGTGTGGCTGGGATCGTTGACGACACGCGCTGCGAGTTTGGGAAGTGCCTGCAACGTGTCCGCCACCTGGATCCAGGTCCGCTGGGTGCCCGCAGGAGGCGGCGTCTCTGCAACCACGACCACGGAGGGGTCGAGGGTGTCCACAAGGTCATGACCGTCAACACGCGCACCTCGGATCGCCACAAATAGTCCGCCCGGTCCGACACGTCGGGTGTCACGATCCACGTGATCCACCTCAAGGGTCAGATCCCCGTGCATGGACACGGGCTGTACTGACTTCACCAGATCGGTGAGAATCATGGGTCTACCAAGTGAAGTGTGGGGGGAAAGGTGCAGCGGCGGATGCGCTGCGGGAGGGACGCTCGGGTCACAAAATCCGTAGCCCAGCGAAGGGTGGGCGACCAGCCAACGGGGATTGACTGGCCGCCCGGATCCGACAGGTGGACACGGCTTGTGGATCCATCGGGGAAGATGGAGTGGACACAATGGGGGGGACCGAGCTGTCGAGCGCGGAGTGGGGAGAGATGAAATGGAGGACAGACACCGCAGGACGCCTAGGGGCGACGCGCAGATGCCTAGGGTTGAAACACGAGGGAGACGGCGTCTCCACTCGTCACACGCGCACCGGGTGGCGGGGCTTGTGAGACAAGACGACCACCACCCTTGATCTGGACGTCCAAACCGAGCCCTTGCAGACTGGCCAACACATCACGGATCGAACGGTGCTTAAAGTCAGGCAACACCCAACCTTCTGGCTCGCCAAGGAGCGTAATAGGGCTGAGAATGACGGGTGGTGGATCCGCTGGCGCGGCATCCGGATCTGCGGATGCAGGATCCAGCGCCGGCTGCAAGCCGCGACCGAGTAAGGCCGCCTCGACCACCGTCGAGAACACCGGACCCGCGACCTGGCCACCGTAGTGCATGCCATACCGCGGCTCGTCGACGACGATGGCCATGGCCACCTGTGGATGCTCAAGTGGCGCAAATCCTATGAAGCTTGCGATTCGAAGGGTCTTACTGTAGCCAGGCCCATCAGGATTGGCCTTCTGGGCCGTTCCCGTCTTGCCACCCGCGTCGAATCCCGGCACACGGGCAGCCGTTCCGGTTCCACCTTCTTCGAGAACCATGGCCATGGCGCGCTGAACGTGTTGCGCCGTCTGCTCCGACATGACCCGAACACCCGGATCGGGAGACCGCACATCGCGGTCGTCTTGCTGGTCGTTCAGGGTGCGGCGCGTCATCCAGTGCAGCATCGGACGGCGCCGAATGCCACCAGAGGCGACCGTTGCTGTCGCTACGGCCAGCTGCAACGTTGTCGCCGTGACGCCTTGGCCGTAGCTCGTCGTGGCATTCTCCACGGGACCCGGCCCCTTCGTCCCACGTGCCACCTTTCCGGACGCTTCCCCGGGTAGGAGGATGCCCGTTCGCGGACCCAGACCGAACGACTGGAGATAGTCAACGAGGGTCGTTCGGCTCTTTTTGTACATACGACCCGCAATTTTTGCCGCGCCGATGTTCGAGCTGAACTTCACCATCTCATACGGTGTCACCGCCGGATGGGGATGGTCGTCATGAATGTTCCGGTCGTAGAGCCGGTATGGGGATGTGGTCTCAATCCGCTCGTTGAGTGAGACGACGCCCTCTTCGAGTGCTGCCGCGAGGGTGAATGGCTTGAACACACTCCCCGGCTCGATCGCGTCTGCGATGGCGCGGTTCCGTTCGTAGCGCGTGACATCTTCATCTCGGCGGTTCGGATTGAACCGCGGCGCGTTGGCCATCGCCAGAATGTGGCCCGTGTTGACGTCGAGCAGAACAGCCGTTGCCGCTTTGGCATCCGACACGTCAAGCGCATGGTCTAGCGCCTGTTCTGACACCCGCTGTAGCGCTGCATCGAGGGTCACCACGACATGCTTGCCGGCGACTGCCTCGGGCTTGCGCCGGTCAAAGGCGGATTCCATCCCGAACTTGTCCAGACCGACGAGCGACTCTCCGGCGAGCGCCTCGTGGTGCTGTACCTCGAGCCCCACCACCCCCTCGGTGGCACCGACACCGGTGTGATTCACGAAGCCCAACACCTGTGCGGCAAGATCGCCCTCGGGGTACAAGCGTCGCGTGTCCGGGTCGCACCGAAGCCAATGGTGTTCGCGAGAGAGCGCATGAACGCGTTTCTCTACTGCGGGCGGAACCATCTTTCGCACGACCTTGTACCGTCCAGGCGCGGCCAGAAGGTCATGCAGTTGGGCGTCCTCCACCTTTAGGAGCTCCGCGAGGTGCTCCAGGGCAGATCGTGCGCGCTCACGACTGCGGCCGCCAAGGTCTCGAAAGGCCTGCGGGTCAAACACAAGACGGTGCGCGGGCACCGACATCGCGAGTGGACGCATGTTGCGATCGAGGATCTGTCCTCGATCCCCGTGGATCTCCTCTCGCTCAAACCGAGAATTCACCACCAACTCAAGCAGGCGATCGCCGGGCCAAACGCCCAACCATATGCCGCGCACACCCGCTACGACGAGGAGCCCACCCAGTACGCCCCCAGAGAGCGTTATGCGCCAGCGTGCGCGCGAACGGACCCGTGCCGGAGGCTCGCGCACCGACAGATTTCGTGAGAGTTGGCGGGACTCATCGGTCAACGACCCTCCCCGGGGAGGTCCGGTGAGGCGGGAACCGTCAAGGTCTGGCCGCCCCCAAGCTCAAGCTGCTGGCGGAGATGCCCTTGGTAGAGACCGCCACGTCGGAACGACTCTTCTGCTCGAAGCCGTTCGAGGTCCGCCTTGAGGACCACAATCCTGTCGCGCTCGGCCTCAATCCGTCGCTCAAGCTTCGCGTAGGAGACCTGCACCATGGCACTCGTTGCACACACAGCAAACAAGGTCACGCAATAGACGACCACGCGCCAGAGCGGTCCAAGCTCTTGGGCACGATCAGCGGGAACCCCTAGCACCGCACCTAGCGCCGTCGCCCACGGAGCAGGTCGGATGCCCGACGGTTGTTGTTTGAGCAGCGCTGGCATCAAGACCTCACAGCACACCGCAGTTTTGCGGAGCGCGCACGTGGATTCGGGTCGTCGGCAGAGGGACGGACAAGCTTTGGCAGCGGGCGAAGACGAGGAGTGGAGACGGGATGACCGTAGGCGTCGCGCGGGGAGGTGCGCCCGCTCTCAAACGCGAGGAAGCGTTTGACGATACGGTCTTCGAGGGAGTGGAAGGCTATCACGGACAGCCTCCCGCCGGAAGACAAGCAATTGACCGCCTCGGGCAAAAATCGCTCCACCTGTCCTAGTTCGTCGTTCACATGAATTCTGATCGCTTGAAATGTTCGGGTGGCCGGATGGATCTTCTCCGGCTTGCCCTTCGGGACGGCGTCCGCAATGGCTTCTGCCAAGCTCTCGGTATCGGTCCACGGTCGCCCAGCGACGATCGCCCGCGCGATCCGCCGAGAGTGACGCTCTTCTCCATAGGTGAAGATGAGCGTCGCCAGCGCCTTGGCATCCATGGTGTTGACCACCTCATCTGCGGTCTCACTCTGGGTTGTGTCCATCCGCATGTCGACTGGACCAGAGGAGCGGAAGCTGAACCCTCGTTCGGCCTCATCCAGTTGCAGGGAGGACACCCCGAGATCGACCACAATCCCATCGACCTGTGCGATGCCTAGCGCAGCCAGGTGCTCGGAGATCGCATCGAACGTCCCATGCACCATCGTGACACGGTCCCCCCACGCTGCGAGACGTTCACGCGCGATGCTGAGCGCCGCAGGGTCGCGGTCAATCCCCACTACGCGGTCCGCACCTCGCTCCAGAAGCGCCTCGGTGTGCCCGCCCATGCCCAATGTCCCGTCGACGAAGACGCCACCGGGCTGGGGAACAAGAAAGTCGGCGACTTCGTCGCGAAGAACCGTCCAGTGTGGCCAGGAGGTGTTCATGAGTCCTCCCCCGCCGACCGGCGCCCCGGCGTACGACGCGGCGCGCGTGCACGCGCAGCCTTGTAGCGGTCCATCCAGACATCACGGTCCCAGATCTCCAGCCGGTCGAGCACCGAGAGGATCTTGACCTCTTTGTGAAGACCCACGAGGTCCCGCAGGTCCGCAGAGATCCGAACGCGCCCCGCGCCGTCGATACGGGACTGTTCCGCCATCGCCAAGAAGCCATGCACAAAGTCCTGGACGGACTCATCGAACTGGTCCGCCCCAGCCACCTCGTTCTCGAGGCGCTTGAAATCCGCAGGAGCCCACACCCAGATCGACTCTTCATGGGGGGCGAAGACCAATTCTTCGATGTTCGCCGCATCAAGCGCCTTCCGCACTACCGCAGGCAGTGCGAGTCGTCCCTTTGCATCGAGACTTGCGTTGGAGGGTCGGCGAACTTCAAGCATCAAACAACCGTCGGAAGGAGTGGCCACGCTCCTCCACGTGGATCCACCCTACCCCACACCGTTCCTATTTCAACCACTTTGATCCACTTTGATACCCTTTCGATCCACTTTCTTTGTCGTACTCTTCATATGTACTTCTGAACCAAGGTTTTTGCGGAAACATCTCCACACCCGGTACGCGCCAAAAAAACGACACGCTCCTCCACCATTCCCATGGGCTGTGGCGCACATCCCGGGTTCGACATCCGCAGTGCAGACAGATAGGCGACGACGGCTGATGAGCGAGGCACGTCCCTTGAGCGCTGACAACATCCGAGATCTGATCGTGAACCGGCGCGCGTCCTTCGAGTTTTTTATCGAAGACCGCTTTGAAGCCGGGCTGTCTCTTCTGGGTAGCGAGGTCAAGAGCCTTCGCGCTGGCCGTGGCAACCTGCAGGAGGCCTATGTTCGGCTGACCGACAGAGGTGCGGTCATCTCGGGGCTCCACATCTCGCCATATGAACAGGCCAACCGCAACAACCATGAGCCGCTCCGAGAACGTCAGCTCCTGTTGAATCCGAGCGAGATCGCGAAGCTCCGCAAGGCCACGCGCGAAAAGGGCCTCACCGTTGTTCCGTTGCGGCTCTACCTCAAGGGGTCCTGGATCAAGATGGAGATCGCCATCGCCAAGGGTAAGAAGCTGCACGACAAGCGCCACGCCCTGAAGGAGCGCACGGCGAAACAGGAACTGCGACGCCGCGGCCAATAGCGACAAGCTGTTTCTGCGGCTTGCCCCCATCCAGCGCATCCACTACCCGAACAATCCGGGAGTTCAACAATGCACAGCACGACTGTACGGGCCCTGTTTGGGGCGGCAGCACTCAGCGCCATGCTCGGTGTGGTCCTACCTTCCACAGACCTCTCTACGTGGGCCGTCCTCGCATGGCTTGCTGCAGCACTACTCGCCAGCACCGGCGCCATCTTGGCCGACCTTGTCTGGGGAGCGCTCGCCACTGCAGCCGTGGCTGCTGGCTGCAACGCGTACCTGCTCTACGGCAAGTTCACGGCGGCTGCCGGGCCTAGCGCATGTACCATCAACGACTACATCGACTGCGATAAAGTCAACAACTCCGCCTACTCCGAGATGTTTGGCCTCCCCATCACGTTGTTTGGCCTCGGCTTTTACCTTGGACTTGTCGTCCTCGCGTACAACGCGCGAACCGACGAGGCTCAACGAGAGACCTTCTTCAAGACCAACGGCCTCTTTTCGATCATCAACCTCGCATACAGTGCGTTTTTGGCGTGGGCCTCGGTGGAGATTGGCGCGTTGTGCGTGGTGTGCATCACGATCTATATCTGCAATGGCCTCCTCCTCTGGACGAGCCTTCGGAGTGGCCTGACCCTCGGCTCGGTCGTCAGCGGTGGCCTCGGCAGCTTGGGGTCGAGCCTCCCCACGCTCGCTGTCGTATTCCTCGGCACCACCGCCATCGGATCGAACCTCTGGAATGAGGCCCAGGAGGGTGATGTCTCGCAGGCTGCCGCCGCCGTCTCAAACGGCGACGCCCAGCAGATCGACTGGAGCCGCATCTACAGCGAAGCCAAGGGAGCCGTCGAGTGGGATGGCAGTGAGCCTCTGCTTGGATCAGAAGATGCCTCCTACCTCGTGGTCGAGTGGGCGGACTTTGGATGTCCACACTGCGCCGTCGCCAAAGAAGAGCTCACCCAGCTTGTGAAGGCCTTCCCAGACGTGGCCGTGCGCTTCAAGCCCTTCCCGCTGTCCGGCAACTGCAACGACGCGCTGACTCCCACCGAGGACAATCTCCGATGCAATGCAGCCATGGCGGGTGTTTGTGCGCACAAACAGGGCAAGTTCTGGGAGATGTCGCACCTGATGTTCACCAATCAGGGGTACTTCACGCAACCAGACCTCCAGCGGATGGCGGAGCAGTCCGGTCTCGACCTCGGCCAATACGGCGCATGTATGGCCGACCCCACCACCGTTGACACCGTCAAGGCGAATGCAGCCGCAGGCGACAAGGTGGGCATTCAGGGCACTCCCGCCATGTTCCTCTATGGTGCTCACGGTGACGCGTTCGTTGAGGTCAAGGCAGGAACACGCGCCATCCCGCTCATCATCGAGGCACACAAGCAGGGCTCGCTCCCTCCACGTCAGCCGTGACAACCCCCGAGGGCTGGGTCGCGCTGCAGTTGCCTCATGTTCTGCGGGATCGGTGGGATGTCGTCCAAGGATTGCTCTGGCTCCATGGTGCGGCCTCGGTTCAAGAAGAAGATGCCCCCGGACATCAACGTCCACCGCGTCAGCCGTGGGATGAGGGTCCCGAGCCAGAGCCTGCCCCGGTCCTTACGGTGACGGCCTGGTTTGAGTCCGAGGTCCCCGAGGCCCTTCTCACCGACTTGGCACGGCACACGGCCGTGTCCGCGCCACAGCCCGTCGCGCCTGTCGACTGGGAACAGAGCTCGCGCGATGCGTTCCCCCGCCTCACATGTGGGCCCTTCATCATCAGTCCGCCGTGGTCCGCCGAGCCTGGCGACCTCGTGATTGAGCCCGGATCTGGATTTGGTACTGGACACCATGCCTCCACCAAAGGGGCGCTGACCCTCCTTGGCCGTCTGGACCGTACGCCAGACCGGGTCCTCGATGTGGGCACGGGCTCAGGAATTCTCGCACTCGCCGCGAAGCGTCTCGGCGCGCACACCCTCCATGGCATCGACATCGACGAAGACGCGCTGTCGAATGCACGCGCGAACGCGCACCATAACCACATCCGTGGCGTCACCTTCAGCGCGACACCACTGGCCGACATCGGCGAGCGCTTCGACCTCGTGTGCGCCAACCTCTACGCGGAGCTTCTCGTCGCCCTTTCCCCTGCCCTCGAGTCCGTAGTTCAGCACGACCTGATCCTCGCGGGTGTCTTGCTCGAACGAGAGCACCTCGTGACAGAGAGCATCGGGCGATGGGCGCGTTGCGTGGAGCGACTGGAAGATGGCGAATGGGTGGCCTCGCGCTGGCAACGGGTAAACCGCTCATGAGACGGGTTCAGGTTTCCCCACTGCCGGCCCAAGGTGCGCTTGCGACGCTTGACGCCGCATCGGCTCACCACCTCACACGCGTTCTTCGTCTGGACGCAGGAGCTGTCGTGCAGGCCTTCGATGGCAAGGGCTACCGATGTGAGGCCCAACTCGAAGCGCATGACGGGTGCTGGATGCTCCGGGGACTGACCGAGCCAGAACACCATGGCATTCATCGCCACGCATCCCACCTCGTCCTCGGACTTCCCAAGGGTCCTGCCGCCGAGCTCGCGCTTCGGATGGCCACCGAGCTCGGCGTCTCCGAGATCCATCCCGTCATCGCCGAACACTCTATTCTCCGAAAGGACAAGGCAGACCGGTGGACCAAGATTCTCTCTTCGGCCGGACAACAGTCCAGACGCGACAGCCTTCCGGTGCTGCATGCTGCCAGCTCACTACCGGATGCTCTCGCGCGCCTCGAGGGTGCGAAGCTGCTCAAGGCACACCCCTACGGCGACGAAACATCGATTCAGATCAACGGACCGTGGGCCGTCTGTGTAGGCCCAGAGGCAGGCTGGAGCCCGCGGGAGCTGGCCCTCCTGGACGAGAACAACGCCCACAACCTCAAGGTTGCCGATCACATTCTTCGAACGCCCACAGCCGTCGCTGCGACGCTTGCCGTGGCCCAGCACCTCTGCGTCGACTGACTAGGACGACGACTCGTCTGGAATCATGTGGCCGCTCTTCGCCCGCTTGGTCTGCAGGTAAAACGCATTGTGCCGGTTGGCGGTCATGACGTGAGGAATGCGACCCCGCACATCTACGCCAAGCTCCCGAAGGCCCGCGACCTTGTTGGGGTTGTTCGTCATCAGTCGGATGGACTGGATGCCCAGCTCTTCGATCATGCACGCTGCTACCTCGTAGCGACGCTCATCATCGTCAAACCCGAGCGCATGATTGGCTTCGACCGTGTCGAGACCAGCATCCTGCAGCGCGTACGCCCGAATCTTGTTCGCGAGACCGATGCCACGCCCCTCTTGACGAAGGTAGAGCACGACGCCGCATGGCCGGCTGGCAATGTCCTTGAGTGCGGCCTCAAGCTGGTCGCGACAGTCGCACTTGAGCGACCCCATCACGTCTCCGGTGAAGCACTCGGAGTGCACGCGAAGGGCGACCTCGTCTGCACCGCGAACGTCACCATGGATGATGGCGGCATGTTCGCGCCCATCCGTGGAGTCGAATGCCACCACACGAAACGAACCAAACCGGGAAGGCAACTGAGCCTCCGCCGCCATGGTCGCCGTGTGCGTCCGGGTGACCCCATCAGATGGTGTCCTAGTGCCGTGCGCAATCTTTCCGTTCATGGACGTTCCTCTCGTCGTGTCCGGCGCAATGTAGTCACAAACGTGCCTGCGTCCACGACACACGCTTCACAGAAACAAAAAGGGCCGACCGGCAACACCGGACGACCCTTCTTGTCATGACGGGACAAGCGAGCGGTCACGCCCTCTTGCCCCATCGAACACCGATCAGTTGAGGGCGTTCTTGAGGCCCTTACCGGAGCGGAAGACCGGAATGCGACGAGGAGGAACCTCCATCTGCGAACCGTTCTTTGGGTTGTGGCCGATGAAGCCACGACGCTGGGACACGGTGAAGGTACCGAAGTCAGAGATCGTGACCTTGTCGCCACCGACGAGAGCCTCCTGAATGGCCTCCGTCAGGATGTTGATGTAGTTCGCAGCGCGGACCTTTGGGATGTTGGCGCGACTTGCGAGAACCTCAGTGAGATCTGCCTTGTTCATTTCCACTCCAGGGGTGCCACTATGGCACCGATAAAGACCCAGGTTTGCGTTCGCTCACCCGGCGTTGAGAGAAGCCTTGAGACCCTTGCCTGCACGGAACACGGGGATGGTGCGCGCAGGCACGTTCATCGGGCCGCCGTCCTTGGGGTTGTACCCACTGAACGACCGACGCTGACTAACATTGAACGTACCGAAATCAGAGATGGTGACCTTCTCACCGCGAACCAACGATTCACGGATGGTCTCGGTCAGCACCTCGATGTAGCTGGCAGCACGTACCTTTGGAATACCTGCGCGAACGGCAAGGATTTCAGTAAGATCCGCTTTGTTCATTGCCTCAACACTCCCGCTCACTCCCACCACCTACGTCGTACGTTCATCGAACCGTCGCATGTCGGTGACATGCGCTGTCTCGTTTTCCGCAGGATGCCGATGGTGTTCGTTTGACTCGTGCTCAAGAATGCCAAAAAGAAGGAATATGTTTGCCTGTCACCAGACTGTTCCTTCTTTGCGACGCCACGCTTCTAGCGAATCCCCATCGAGTGTGCACACCAAAACCGAACTTTTCCGAGATTTTGTGCCAGACGCGCACCCTGACAGCCATGGCAGCACGTCAGAAATGACGTCGCCGTCGGTTCATTTCGCCATCACCGAACGCGTGAACGGTCAACTATCACCCTGGAATCCAATCAACCCACGTCGACTGGGAGCGCCAGACCGAGGGCCTTGGGCACACACGTAAACGAGACCGGGGCACTCCCGCACAGCTCCCCATCGAGGTCACCACGAACGCGCTGGCTCATGGGCTCCAGCGTGACCTGTGTTGCCCGTGCCACGACCACTTCTTCAATGCCTTCCCACGCCCCACGGTAGAGCCGAGGCAGGTTCGCGAGCAGCCGCGGCACCGGCTGCGCAGGGATAATGATCACGTCCAGCAGGCCGTCTTGAAGGCTCGCATGAGGTGCGATCCACATGCCGCCACCACAAGCCCGGCCGTTGGCCACAAAGAGGTTCTGCAAGACCCCGCTCCATGCCTGCGCATGGCCAGCATCATCCACCCAAGACACACGCACATCAGGCGCAGTCCAGGTCATGAGTGTTGCCACAGTCGACGCACCAAAGGCGAGTGTCCCACCAAGCGCCTTCAGCCGCAGGTCGACAGAGGCCACCACCTCTCCTGCCATGCCGACGCCGGCCACGTTGATGCCAAATCGGGGTGATGATGCGCCAGCGGCAGGGACTGCGTAGTCTGCACGAATGACATCCACCTGCTGGACGGGGCCCGACGCCAGCGCAGAGAGTGCACGCACTGGGTCAGGCGTGACCCCGAGGCCCCGCGCCAAGTCCCCTCCAGTGCCGCACGGTAAGATCCCGAGTGCGACATCGGCATCACCCGACGAGACGATCCCATGGACCACCTCGCTGATGGTACCATCGCCACCAATGGCAAGGATCTTGTCGTAGCCGTCGGCAATGGCCTCTTGAGCCAACTGCGATGCATGACCAGAGAAGCTGGTCTCGGCCAACTCCAGCGTGACACCCTTCACCTTGTGGAGCTTCGGGAGCCATGACCGGAGCTTCCGTGCCGCACGCCCTGCCCCCGATACCGGGTTGACGATCCCAATGATGCGTTCTGACGAGCTCAAGAGGTCTCCTCCATGCGGGCAAGAAACACGTCCACCACCGAGGCTTGATTTTTCGATGCGCATCGCGCATCCGCAACGGGCCGAGGGTCGGGCGCATCGTCCCATGAGGTTCTCATGCGATCGGCCACAGAAGGAAAGACCTCCGCCAGCGGTCCCCCACGGCCGCAGCACCCATGGCGTCCAGAGTCCGACATGCGACAGCACGGGCGGGCGTCGATGTCGACGAGCTGGTGCAACCAGACGATCGTTGCATTCCTCCCCACGTGTTCGCGTACGGCATCAACCGCGCGGCCATCGGCCACCACCCAACGGACATTCCGAGGAGGCTCGGCATGGGAAGCAGACGCACCATCTGGGGTCACCCGACAGACGGAGATGCCGGTGCCCAGATGCCTCGCGAGCGCGTCATGCCAAGGACGATCGGTCACCATGACGGCGACCAGCTCGCCATTACCCGTGATCGGTCCCAACCCAGGCCGGACGGACGACTTCTGTTGGAACGGGCGCACGGCCTCGCTCCACGGGGTGTGAATATGACAGGCGCGTTCGCATCCTCCGCAGTTCACACAGAGGTTGGACACCGCAGTGGCCTCGACCTCGCCCCGTTGAGAACGCAGGAGCAGCTCCGCCATCGTCGACGGCACGGCGGCCTCGAGCCCCGTCACGGTCGCGACAGGACAGGCATGACGGCAGAGCCGAGGGCAGAGCGCACACACTTCGAGCGCACCCATGTTTGCCGCTGCGTGATCAGACATTGTCCACCTCGGTCTCACCCTCTTCTGGGCGCCGAAACACGCCCTGTGCCGTAGCCCAACACGCACGCGGATCGTCATCCGCACACCAGATTAACGCGCCTGCGGGAAGTTCTTTCGCCGTCCATGGCACGCGCCCCGCACGATCGATCAGCCCGCTCGCCTTCGTCGACCAGTCGAGCACCGCCTGACAGAGCGCCTCCGCAGCAACCCCGCGAAAGCCCACATAGAGGGCCTGTTCATCTGCCCAAATATTGCTGGGACGGAAGTCGTTTCTCATCAACTGACAGGCCACCGACCAGGGGGTGCCACATGGGATCCGAACCATTTGGCGCATGGCGCCATCGTCCGTGGTTGCGAGGGTGACTTCCACATGCTCGCCATGTTGCATCAGCCACCGCCGCAGGTCCGGCCCGGTCGCCGATCGTGGGCCCCGTCCCAAGACCACGTCCTCTCCATCCACCGAGCCGCGCACTTCGACGACGTCAGATTGCCACGGCGAACGCGCAGCGCCCAAGGGTCCTGCGGCTGACGCCCAGCGCCACCGCCGATGCGTCAACGCATCGGGTCGGTCAACAACGGTACGGGCCAGACCATCTTCGGGTGTCCAACCCTGTCGTGCAGGCGGGAGTTCGATGGGCTCCACCGAGAGGTCATGAAGGGTACGCGCAGGATCCACCGTATCGAGCCATGCATCGAAACCGCGCCGTGCCGCACCAAGCTCGGCCGAGGCCCAGCGTGCTTTCAGCCGGCCCGCGCCATGATGGTGGGTCGTGTTCGCCCCCGCAGCAACTGCCGCGGTCAATGCGGCATCCCACGTGGCGATATAGCGCTGCGGATCACCTTGTCCGGCAAAGCTGAAATACAGGCTGCACCCTTCCGGATACGCATGGCTCATGTGGCACATGGGCACCACAAGATCGCGGAGCGCATGCCGGACAGCATCGTAGACCGGGCGAACACGTGACCATGCGCAGGCCACCTCCATCGTGTCCGCGAAGGCCCCGTGCACAAAGAACGGCATCAGCTTGTAGGACACGGCATGCCGAGAGTGAAACCAGCGCTCGGCAGGATCGGGCCCAAGGTCCTCTCCGTGCTCCGACAGGAGCTGATGGCCGGGTTCCGCTAGGGCAGAGACCGAGGCGGGTTCGCCCTCCCATCCGGCGACCAAGAAACTGCTACCCGCGAGCTGTCCCGCTGCGGCGTTGATCACACGGGGAAGCGCGAGGGGCATCGAGAGGAGATGAGGCTTGACGAGCGCATGCTCGCGCCAGGAGGAAAACCACCCGGGCGCCGCTGACGCACGACGTTCTTTCCGTGGCCGGGTCTTGCCACCAATCAGCGTGTCCACGGGGTCATAGAGTCGGAGGACACTGGGCCAGAGCTCCTCCTGCATCACACGACGCATGCCCGTGAGCGCGTCATCCATCTTGGGAAAACGGTACGCACGCCACCACCGCGCGCGAGGCAGGGGCCAAACGCGGATGCGAAGGCTGGTCAGCACGACCCCCTGGCCTTCGGCACCAAGGATCAGCGGCAGCCACTCGAGCGGCTGCGTCGGGTAGCGATGGCGCCCCGGCAGCCCAATGGTGAACGGCCCTAGAGCTGGGCTGACCGCATCGAGCCCCACCACCATGTCTTCAAACACGCCGTACCTCGAGCTGAACTGCCCCGCGCCACGCGCAGCAGCCCATCCCCCGACGGTGCTGCATCCAATGCTTGAGGGCGAGTGACCGCACGTCCATCCGCGCTCCGCAAGTGCCGACTCGAGATGTTGCCCCAAGACACCTGCGCCCACCTCAACGGTCCACGTCGCTTCGTCTACATCACCCAAATAGGCCAAGCGCTTGAGGTCGAGGGACCACTGGGCCCGCGACGCGACGGAAGCACCACAGACACCCGAACCTGCCCCCCACGGGACGCATTGCACACCCGCATCGGCGGCTTCCTTGAGGACCGCCCACACCTCTTCGGTGTCTGTCGGACGTCGAACGAGAGCTGGCCCGGAGTCAGCGCGCCCCTGCCACATCTCGAGCGTTCGTCCTGGCTGGAGGTCGCGAGCGTGCGCCATGCGCTCCAGCTCATCTAGGTTGCACCCGCGCATCATCGACACTCCGAGGACGCCAGACCGACCACACAGCAAAAACGCCCACCATGTTGTAACGCATGGTGGGCGCCTCTCGCGGCAGGCCCCTCGCGGGACGAGCTTTTGAGTCTCCGGCTCCCGAGCTACAACTTGTGTGCCAAGACTCGACTATCTACGTTAAACCAACACAGTTGAAATCATGAGTTCGGGGTCACGCCCGTCACACGGACGCTCAATCCCCGAAAGCGCGACATCTATGTCGCACCGCCACATCTGGGGTCTCGTAGCACCCCGGGACCACGATCCCGTGCGCAGGCATTGTCATCACGGGGCCCCACCCTCACGACGAACCACCTTGAAGACCCGATTAAACCAATATAATACGATTTCCGGACAAAAATGTCGCACCCGTGCCGAGCCTGAGACCTCTAGAGTGCAGCGTCGACGGCGAGTGCCGAGTTTACCGACTCAAACATGTCCGTCACGAGCCCCTTGTAGAGCGACACCGTAGAGAACATGGCGCCACCTGCCATGAGCAGCAGCAGGCCGTACTCAAGAGGAATCACTCCCGATCGTCGACGTCCGTAGCTTGTGTACATCGTTCTCCCCCCCAGAAGCGCATCGCGTGTCGCTTCGTCATCCCATCCATGGAGACGGTTGTTCGACGCGCCACCTTGAGGGCCTGGGAGAAAAAATTCGCGGGCGTAGGGAAATCGCCACACTGGCGCCTTCCAAAACAAAAAAAGCTGCCAATATGGCAGCTTTCGGGTCAACACGTGGGCGCGAACGACGTCACTGCACCACTGCGATGATGTCATTCACAGCAGCCAACATCGTGATGAGCGACTGCTGGTACGCCGAAAAGAGCGTGAACATGGTTCCGCCTCCGATGATCATCATCAGGCTGTATTCAACGGCAGTCACGCCAGCGGTCTCGTTCCAGAAGGCTGCAAGTGTCATGGGAGGGCTCCGGGCTCACTGGGCCTCACCACCCAGTGTCTTCACCCAACCCATCGTGCATTCCGGTTCGTCCTTTAGACATTGTCGCGCCTTCGCGTGGTGTGACGCTCAACGGGGAGTACCCACGAGCATCGACGCCCGAAACATATCTGTATAACCATCGAATTCGTGGACGAGTTCCAGCCTCACACTACTCGAAGACAAAGAACAATGGTGTTTCCAAATAGGAAACACCATGGAGCAATCCGTCGACTAGGCGTCGAGTCGCTGCTCGAGCTTCTCGAGCAAGTCTGGTTCTGCCTCCAGACGCTCACGGACCTTTTCTTTGCCCTGGCCAAGCCGCTCTTCGTCGAAGGCGTACCAGCTTCCGCTCTTGGACACGACACCTCGGTCTTCAGCCTCTGCGAGTACCTCTGCCGCGCGACTGATTCCGCGTCCGTAGACCACATCGACCTCGCTGACCCGGAAGGGTGGCGCTAGCTTGTTCTTCACGATCTTGAGCCGCGTGCGGGACCCGATCGACTCCCCGTTCTTCGCCAGATTGCCAATGCGGCGGATCTCGACACGGATGGAGGCGTAGAACTTCAACGCGTTCCCTCCGGGTGTGACCTCTCCGTTCCCGAACACCACGCCGATCTTCTGCCGAACCTGGTTGAGGAAGATCACGGTCGCCCCCGTTCGATTTGTGATGGCCGTCAACTTGCGGAGAGCTTGGGACATCAAGCGCGCCTGCAGCCCCATGTGCGGATCTCCCATGTTGCCCTCAATCTCGGCCTTCGGCACCAACGCTGCGACGCTATCGACCACCAGAAGATCGACAGCACCCGAGCGCAACAGGGCTTCGGTCACCTCGAGGGCCTGCTCGCCACTGTCGGGCTGACTGACGAGCAGTGCATCGACGTCTACACCGAGCTTTCGGGCATAGACCATATCGAGTGCATGTTCCGCATCGATAAAGGCCGCCGTGCCTCCTTGCCGGTGCAACTCGGCAATCGCATGCAGCGCGAGGGTGGTCTTTCCGCTGGACTCCGGCCCAAAGATCTCCACCACGCGGCCACGCGGCCACCCTCCGATGCCCAACAGTCCATCGAGCGTTCTCGATCCGGTTGGGATCACCTCAATTTCGGTGACGCTGTCCTCGGACATCTTCATCACGACCCCCTGCCCAAAGCGCTTGCCGAGCGACGCGAGTGTGGTCGAGAGCGCAGCAGCGCGGTGAGATGGTGCCAATCCTTGTTCCATACATTCCCCCAGTGGAGTGAAGTGCGGCCTAGACCGCATGAGCGATGCCCGGGCGAAACGCCAAGGCTTCATCGAGATGTGAAGGCTGAATCATGTCGGACGCTTCGAGGTCTGCGATCGTGCGCGTGACCCGAAGGCATCGAGCGGCTGCACGGCCCGACATGCGCAGCCGATGGAGCGCTTGGAGCCATGTGGCTTGGGCTGGATCTGTCATCGCTGCCACACGGGCCAACTCACTGGCTGACAGCTGGGCGTTCGGCCGTCGCTGCCCCCGCGCACGTTGACCGTCACGGGCCTGAATCACCCGTCGACGGACAGACGCCGTGTCTTCGCCCGACGATGGGTGGGCGAGAACCGAAGCGTCGACCGCACACATGTGGAGGTGCAGGTCGATGCGATCGAGCAAGGGTCCAGACAGGCGCTTTCGGTAGCGTGCGACCTCATGGTCCGTGCACATGCAGGGCAGTCCAGACCCACGAAACCCACACGGACAGGGATTTGCCGCCATCACGAGCAGCATTCTCGCCGGGTACCTGACCGCACCCCTGGCGCGACAGATGCGGACCTCGCCATCCTCGAGTGGGCCTCGCAGGGACTCCAGCGCTCCCCGTCGAAACTCGGGGGCTTCATCCAGAAAGAGGACCCCATGATGCGCGAGGGCGACCTCGCCCGGGCGTAGGGAGGCATCGCCGACCAATCCCGCCGTGCTGACGGAGTGGTGCGGTGCCCGAAATGGACGCTCCGCAAGATGCCCGGCATGGAGCAGGCCTGCAGCGTCGTGGGTACGTGTCACCTCAATGCGCTCCTCGAACGACAGCTCCGGCAGCAGACCGGGCAGCCGCATCGCCAGCATCGTCTTGCCGCAGCCCGGTGGGCCCATCATGAGGAGATGATGCCCACCCGCAGCCGAGAGCTCGAGGGCACGGCGTGCGAGAGGCTGTCCTTTGACATCGGCGAGATCGGGACGGGAGCCCCCGGATCGTGTGGGTGCTGCCTCTGCCAGCGGAAGCTCCTGCGCGCCATTCAGGTGTGCGAGGACCGCACCGAGATCCGCGGCAGCATGCACTGTGACGCCGGGTACTTGCGCCGCGGTGGGCGCACTCGCAGCCGGGGCAATGAGGGTGAGGCCGCACTGCCTCGCCAACAGCGCATAGGAGATGACGCCGCGCACGGGTCGCAACGTTCCGCCGAGCGCGAGCTCGCCCACCAGAAGGACACGCGACAGCATGCCCGCCCTCACCTCGCCGGCCGCTGCGAGGACCCCGACGGCAATCGGAAGGTCGAACGCCGATCCACGCTTGGGCAGGTCGGCAGGCGCGAGGTTCACCACCACGCGCTTGCGTGGAAACTCCATGCCTGATGCACCAATCGCCGAGCGAATGCGCTCCGCGGACTCTCGTACCGCGTTGGCGGGCAGTCCCACGATGCTGATGGCAGGCAGGCGCCGTAGCAGGTCGACCTCCACCTCGATGGGGACGGCCTCCACCCCCTCGATGATCGCACTGTGAACCCGGACCGCCATCACACCCTCGCTCGGTCGGCGTTCTGCAGGCGCAACGCCAGACGGACCGCCTCGAAACCCAAGCTTTGCGCGTCACGCTGACCAACAGCTGCCCGTCATAGCAGCAGGCGTCCCGCTGCCACGCTACGTCTCTTCAAGACGCCCGGAGACCCCCACGTGGACGACTTGCCCGTCAATGATCGACTCATCATCCCTGCCGCAGCGCTGTCCGTGCAGTACTCGCGTTCGGGCGGTGCAGGAGGACAGCACGTCAACACGACGGAGACACGGGTTCAGCTCCGCTTCGACCTCGCAGGCTGTACACGCCTACACCCGGCAGCCAAGCAACGGATCCGAGACGCGCATCCCGGCCTCGTGACCGCATCGGGCGAGCTGGTCATCGCAGCAGACCGTCAGCGTTCACGACACCAAAACCTCGAAGAGGCGCGACGCCGGCTCGCACAGATCATCGAGGCCTGCCGCCTGCCGCCGCGTCCTCGAAAAAAGACCAAGCCGTCTCGAGCGGCCAAGAGAAAGCGCACAGACGACAAGAAGAAGCGTGGCGCGACCAAGAAAATGCGAGGACGTGTCCGGCGGGATGACTAGCAGCCCCACCCCGAGAGCTCGATCGCACTCCACGATGTGCTGTCTGCATCGAGCACAACCACCGTCCAGCCCGTATGCCGTCCTCCCCGAAACGTGGGTACCACAGCGACCCGACGTACCGATGCGTCCGGCTTAAACCACGTGGCCTCGAGGCTAGGCTCACCCGCCGGGTCATCCATCTTGGTGACCCCTGCGTCGAAAGAAAACGAGGGGGACCCCACCACGCCCCACGTCGCGCGCACGTCGTCCCACGTCCATGCCTCAACGGTGGTCCCGACCGCTCGGACACGCTGCCCTGCGGGGTCGGTATGCCAGCCCGAGAATCCCGTCGGAGCGTCTGAAGGCGTCACCTGAAGCGGCTCGACACGCCGTGAGACGTAGAGATCGCCATCGACAGCGCAGGGGCCCAAGATCTTCTTCTTTTGGTCCTCACAGATGGTGTCGCAGTGTCCCGGTACAAACGCACTCTCCTCAGACTCGTTCCACGTCTCCGTGGGAAAGGCGGCCGCGAACGGGCTCCCCCTCACCACCTCTAGGCGACCTTCGGTCACGCGCATCCAGTGGCGGCCCCCCAAGTCTCGAAGCTGCTCGCGTGTGCCGTCCCAATAGGGATCAGGTGTAAAGCCCGTGCCATTCAGCGCGCCGAGGTACGTCACGCGACCCTCTGCACACACCGCGACTTCTACCGCTTCATCACTCGGGTCATGGGACTGGCCTGGATGACGCGCAGCCATGAGCTGGCGCCATACGATGGGGTTTCGGGGGTCAAGGGCAAACGCACGTTCCAGCCATGTGACGCGGTCTTCGGCAAATCGCAGGTCATTGGCGCGGGCCATGGTCTGTTCGGGCGTCAGCTTCTCCTCGCCTAGGTAGACCTTCGCCACCCAGCCCTCGACGGGATGTTCTGCCGGACGCCCCTCTAGACGGACCAGAGCATGCGTTCCCTCGACCTCGAGAACCTCGACTTCGGAGTGGATTCCGAGCCAATGGGTCACCTCGGGCGAGTCCACCGTGGGATGCAGTGCCAAGAACGAGGCCTGTACTAGCAGTTTCATGGTCTGCCCTCTCCCTTGGCGCCAGCGACGCTGACACCGGTGCGCCCTCGAAGAAAACACGCGCCTCGTTGTCAGATTCCGAGGCGTTCCTACAATCTTCATGTACACTGAAGAGACGCACCGGTCACCTCCGGTTTGTCTGGTCCCCCGCCCCGGAAAGCAGATGTCTGCCACCTACTGTCGCGCATGTGACGTCCACTTTGTTGGTACCGAGCCCGAGTGTCCCCACTGCAATGGTGCTGTGCAGCCCAGCGAAGATCTCGACCTCCCACCCTACGAAAAGAGCGAAGTCTCGAAGATCATTGGCGACATCGCCACGTGGTTGGGTCTCTGGGGCCTTGCCGCACCGAACATCGGCGCGCGCGTGATTGTCGGCACAGCTGGTGTCGCGGTTATCATCCTCACGACCTTGAGTATCCTTAAGTAGCGCGGATTTCTTTGCGCCGCGGAATGGTTGCGCCGTCTGATGTGCTATACGCCGCGACGGGTCCCGCAGCGCCTCGGGCCCCTCAAGAGGGAGTGTCCGATGATTCGCACCGTGGTCTCACTGGCTTTGGCTACATGGATGTCCACCACCGCAGTTGCCGCCGAAGATCGGACCATCTGCGTCTACGACCCTGCAGGCGAAGGTGGCGATGCCTTTCGAGCAGCGACCGACTTTCAGACCGATGCCCTCCAGAAGGGCTACAACCTCGACCTCGTCGCGTACACGGAGGAGCCCACCGCTGCAGCCGACCTCCGAGCCAAGAAGTGTGATGCCGCACTCATTACCGGTGTTCGTGCTGGGCAGTTTCGCGTCAAGACCTACGCGATTGAAGCCATGGGCGCGATCCAGTCGTACGAGACCCTGCGTTCGACCGTTCAGCTGCTGGGCACACCCTCCGCAGCACCTCTGATGAAGGCCGGCGCCTATGAAGTCATGGCCATCTTCCCAGCTGGCGCCGTCTACCTGTACGTCAAAGACAAGAACTGGACCTCCAAGGCCGACCTCCCCGGCAAGAAGATTGCGACGCTCGACTTCGACAAGGCCGCCACCACACTGGTGTCTACCGTAGGCGCACAGATGGTCAGCGCCGACATCGGAACCTTTGCGGGCATGTTCAACAACGGCAGCGTGGATGTCTGTTACGCGCCGGCTACTGCCTATGCGCCCCTTGAGCTGTACCGCGGTCTTGCTGGTGGTGGCGGCATCATCAACTACCCGATCAGCCAGCTCACGCTTCAGCTGGTGGCCCGCAGCGACCGCTTTGACAGCGAGTTCAGCGCATGGGCCCGAAGCTATGCCGCGAAGGGCTTCGACCGCAGCTTGAAGATCGTGAAGGCTGTCGAGGGTCGCGTCGATGCCAAGTACTGGACGAATATTCCCGCGTCAGCGCGGCCTGAGTACGACCAGCTGCTGCGAAAGGTCCGTGTGGGCCTGCGTGATCAGGGCATCTACGATGGCACCATGCTGAAGCTCATGAAGCGGGTGCGCTGCAAGGCCGACGCTTCGCGCGCCGAGTGCGCGGACAACGTCGAGTAGCGTGCCACAGTGACCCGCGCGTCAGAACCGTCGGTTCTGATGTTGCGGATTGTCTCCATCCATGGCATCACGGGGCGCCGCCGGAGGAATGATGCGCCCCTTGACTGCCCTGCTCACGATGGTCCCCCTCGTCCACGGGTGTGCCATCATCATCGGCAATAGCTCGGCCGATATGGGCGACCGGTACGTGGTGCCACAGCTGATGCGATCCGGCGACGTCGGCATCGCGTGTCGTGCGGGTGGCGGCCTTGGAGCGGTCATCGGCTCCTTCGCCGACTACAGCCCCCGGGCCCGCAAGACCACCGTGACCACCCGCATGGCGTCCGGGATGTGCCTCGATGGTCCTGTCTGGGAAGCGCAGCTCGACCGGGCGCGCTCGATGTACCTCCAAGATCCCGAGCTCGCGAAAGACTCTCGCATCCGCGAGAAGCGCGTCCGACAGCTCGCCGCACGCCGGTACTTCGGTGCGTACGAAGCGCTCGAGATCGCCTATGGCCTCGACGGCGTCGATCCGGCGGCGCCCGAGATCACCTGTCCGAAGTTCCGTAATGATGACGACGAAGTCAGCTTCTTGCTCGGCCTCTCGTCTGGTGTACTCGCCGCCATCAACGACACGGTGGCCGAAGGCAGCGCAGGGGTACCCATGGACGTCCCGGCTCGCGTGGCGCGCTACGCGGGCTGCCTCGACAATGGCAAGTGGTGGGGCGTTCCCCACGCCGTCCAGGCTGCCGTCTGGTCGGTGCTACCGACCGCCCCCGCTGATGTCGATGCATGGGCAACCTTCGACGAGAGCATCGCCATCGGACAAGCTGCTGGTGTCCGGTTGGCCATCGCGTTTAAGGCACAGGCTGCAGCCACGAGCGGTCAACGGGACAAGCTGGTCGAAGCCATTGGGAGCATGGGCGAAGCCTCCGAGGTCTCCGGCGATCCGGATTGGTCGATGCTCGACATGTACGCCCTGCTTCTCGTCCAACATGAGTCTGACCGCATCTGGACCGAGGCCCGCGGCCACCGCACGCCCTTTGGGCGGCTCGGCGAGCTCCCCGAAGATGAGGAGGCACCGATTGAGGTCTCCGACGACCTCGGCGGTCTCCTCGATGGCTTGCTTGTGCCAGAGGACGCCTCGACCTCTTCCACCGAAGAGTAGACTGGAGCACCTATGCGACGCTGGCTCTCGACGCTCCCCGCGGTCCTGATTCTCCTCCTGACCGTGTTGCAAGGGACCTCAGAAGCGCTTCACGGGAGGATGCTGGCCTGGGGTGACCAGATCTGGCCCAACTACGTCGACCTTCGGATCGATGAGCCTGCCCCCTCATGTGACCCCGCAGCCTTTGATGCGCCCGCTGTCACGAATGACGACGATGACCTGCTCGACGCGCTGTTTGAGGAGGCCGATGAGGATGAACCCGCCTCAGACGAGGTCGACCTCGATGCCCTCTTCGAAGAAGCTGCACAAGATGAGGCACCGAGCGACGAGGTCGACCTCGATGCCCTCTTCGCGGAAGCAGGGACCGCCACTGCACCTGACGAGCAGGCCGATGCCGCCGCTGCCGCACGGGCCGCCGCGCGCGCGCAGTGCGAGGCAGAACATGCCCAGTGGACCGAGCGCGCGGAGAAGAAGACCTCGGGTCTGATGGCCTACGCAGCCGTGGAGGACACCCTCGCGTCGTGGACGACCACGGGCCGTTCGCACGCAAAGTTCATCCTCATTCTTCTCATTGTGTTGTGCGCCGCCACCGCGACCACGTTCCGTGAGCACATCGCGTTTCGGCCACTCAAGACGCACTTCGGGTCCCGGATCGCTGACGCCGGCCAGCTGGTCGCGAATGGGCTGCTCGTCGCCAGCTGCCTCGCCAATATCGACGTGCTGCAGGGCGATGGCGCCACGGGCGAGGCGCTATGGATCCCGTGGCTCTGGGTCAGCGGTGTGGGTCTGATGGCGCTCATCAACCTCATCCGTCTCGCCAAGCCTCCGACCGACTTGCAGCCCGACGGCGGCAGCATCAGCGAAGGCTTGCTCGGCACCCCACTCTACGTCGGCATCACCATCATCAGTGCCACGTGGTTCTTGCTCGACGACCATCCGTCCGGCATGGCGATCTACCTCGACAAGCTAGCCGAACACGCCTCCCTCTACATCCAAGTCGGTCTGTACGTCTGGGCAGGCATGCTGCTGAAGCAGACCCAGCTCGCCGAGCGAAGCATGGATGTCTTGCGTCCTTGGGGCTTCCCGCCCGAGATGCTCGCGGCTGTGCTCGTCGTGGTGGCTGCCGTTCCGACCGCCTACTCGGGCGCATCCGGCATCTTCGT
>JBMHDG010000061.1:0-4151 GCA_049889515.1 Myxococcota bacterium | reverse complement strand
GAGGGTGGCGTAGAGCACGGGTGTGATGTCGTCGTCTGTGTCCATCGCAGTAAATAGGTCGGTCATTGCGAAAGACCCAAAAAACTTCAAACTACCTCAACCTCGCCAGATCGCGACAACACCAACGATGCAGATACATAGATGCTTGAAACCCCAATTGGCACCGGGAACTGTCCTATTCGCAGTGAGATGACGATAGGGACGGGGCATGCCAGTAGGCGCCATCCACGGTAGCGCCCCTGGTGCTCATCCGCTTCCCTATCCAAGCATCGTCGATCTCTATTGTGAAGACTTACGGAGCCTTCGGTAGCTGCTCTGGTCAGGAAGACTGGCGTGTTGTCTAGATCACAACGTCGACGCCAGACAATTCAGACTTACTGCAGGTTGATCCACTTGTCCGGCCACCTTTCGCGCTGACACTCGTCGGTAAACCCAGAGTCAGCTCAACATGCTTCTTGATCGCGTCATAAAAATCCGTTGTTTGAAAGAAGCCTTCCCGACTTACGGCATAAGTGATTTTACGGGACCCCTGCTCTCCTCTTGGGCTATAGGAAACCGAATATTTATAACAAAAAGCACTCGCGTCAGTTGTGTAAACGGAAGAAGCGAGAAATGCGACCAGAACCGTAACCATACGTGAAACCATGATTTCTCCAACTATACAGGTGTTTGATGTAAACCGGCCCGGGAAAAGGTACCCTGCGTCCAGTAAGCGAGTCAACGGTCAAGGTGCACAACCTGCCCCGAGTTGCCCTGCATAGAACGACCCCTATTCTTCAAGCAGCGCGTACGGGTCGAGGAGCATGGCGTTCAGATTGGCGATGTGCCGTTCATTCATGGGAATCATGCCACGGCCCTCGGTCTCTGCTTTGTCCCACCACGCGGTCATGGTCTTGGACACCAGCTGGTCTCGGTGGAGCCAGTTCCGAACATTGTTGTAGACTTCATGAACCATCTTGATGGAGGTCCCACAGTTGTCGGCCACCACATTGATGGGCACCTGGTCCTCCAGCGCGTGGGTGATGTACCAGGCACGTAGGGAATAGGACGACCGATAGCGCTTGTCCGGGTCGTGGTAGAGACCTGTCCTGAGCAAGAGCCTCTTGAAACTGGTCATGATGTCGACGGGCTTCTGGGGGTTTCGTGTGCTGGCAAAGATGAGGTCACTCGGCGCCTGGTAGACCTTCATGCGTGCCTTCTGCAGCGCGAGGGATTCTATTGCGTCACGGACCTTCTTGTGGTCATGGGCGATCACGGAGCGCTGCTTTCTGGTCTTCGCAATATGTCTTGGCACGTGGAGAAGAGCGTAGGACCTCCCGCGGCGATCGTTGTCAAGCTTGAAGTGTTCATGGGACAGCCAACGCAGCTCTTGGGGACGCACGCCAAACTCGGTGAGGAAGGTGACCCACGTCAACAGCCGAACGTAGCCCAGCTTGCCTTGGGGTCTGGTGTCAAGCGTCATGGTGGGGAAGCGCACAAAAAGTTTGGCGTCCGGGCAATCCTGAATGGACAACGACCGTCGTGATGGATGGCGCTCACACAGCGCGAGGATCTCCGTGAGGGTGGTGAACAGCGTCTCGATCTCGTGGGCTTCAAAGAAGCCTCTGTCCTTGTCGCCAAAGTTGATGTGCGTGTGGCCGGGTTCTCCCTTCTTGGGGAGCCGTATCGATGGCACCACATCGAGATGACGATAGTTATGCAGCCATCGTGCGAACCGTCGTAAGAAGGCCACCTCTTTTCTGAGGGTTGCGGCAGACGGGTACTCTTGGAGGTTCGACCCTCGGTAGCCGCGTGCGGTCTTATTCATGCGCTTCTTGAGCTGGGCGACATGCTCGGGCTGCTGCCAGTAGGTGACCCGCCAACCGAAGTACTGTCGAATGTGCACCGACGTCAGCTGGGCCACATCTGGGAGCCGTTCGGTGGTGAAGTACTTTTTAAAGTAGGTTTCATTCAGCCAGCGTGCCTTTTCTGCTGGCTGATCTTGCAGGTGGGCCTGAAACATCTGATCCCAGCTCGATAGGGGCACGGTGAGCCCCTGGGCGTGCTTGAGGCGCAGCTGGTTGGCGAGGCGCTTGGCGAACAGCACGGCCTGGTTCTTGTCCGTGGTCTTTGTGGATCGCCTGACAGGCTTGTGCGGAATGTCCGGCAGCGTGATGCGGACCTGCCAGATGTTGTTCTGCGTGTCGGAGCGCAGGTACAGAAAAATTTCTTCGTTGACTGTGTGTGTGTCGCGGTAGGCCATTACGAGAACCTGTGATCGAATCTGTGCTTCACCGTGGCAAAGGCTTGGTTCCAATGTGGACTGTGTTGAGGATAACATGACGCGCTCCGAAATTAATCCAGTTCAAACCGAGACAGAAATGACGTGGATCGTCATGCCTGGACAGTGCAACGCGCTCGACACGGTGTTTGGTGGGCAGGTGATGGCGTGGATTGACGTGTGTGCGGCGGTGAGTGCGCAGCGCTTCTCGCGGTCCGAGGTCGTGACGGCGGGCATGGACTCGCTGTCCTTTGAGGCGCCTATCTACAAGGGCGACATCTGCGTGCTGCACTCGATGGTGAACTGGGCGGGCCGGACCTCGATGGAGGTCGGGGTTCGGGTCGAAGCCGAGGACCCGCTTACGGGCGAGCGTCGACACACCTCGACGGCCTACCTGACCTTTGTGGCGCTCAAGGAGCCCGGCGTGGGGGCCGAGCTGCCCACGCTCGTCCCACAGACCGAGGCCGAGAAGCGGCGCTGGGAGGAGGCCTGCGAGCGCCGTAAAGCACGTCTGGCTGCACGTCGGAAGAAGGCATGACGGCCCTCATCCTCGCCAGTGGCTCGCCGCGTCGCCGGCAGCTCTTGGGCTGGAGCAACGTGGCGCTCACGGTCCGTCCGGCCGACATCGATGAGCGCATCGTCGAGGGCGAGCCGCCCGTGGCCTATGCCGAGCGGCTGGCCACCGAAAAGGCGGCGGTGGGCGCACCCGATGAGCTGGTGCTTGCGGCCGACACGGTGGTGCATCACGAGGGCCAGATCTTCGACAAGCCTGCCGACCGCGCCGAGGCCCGGCGGCATCTCGAGGCCCTGTCCGGAGGCTGGCATGCGGTCACCACGGGTGTGTGCCTACGGGACGGCACCTCGAGCACCACGTGGTCCGTGACCACCGAGGTTCGGTTTCGGACACTCACCACCCAAGAGATCGAGGACTACCTCGCGACCGGTGAGGCTGACGATAAGGCGGGCGCCTACGGTATCCAAGGCCGTGCAGGTTCCTTTGTGGCCGAGCTGCGGGGGAGCTGGACCAACGTCATGGGGCTTCCGATGGCGTCTGTGCTCGACGCCCTGCGCGCGCGGGGTGTGGCGTGACCCAAGCCCTGCTCGATCGCTACCAGCGGGTGGTGGAGCAGATCGCGGAGGCCACCCGTACGGCGGGCCGCGACCCCTCGGACGTGAACCTCATCGCCGTCAGCAAGACCCACCCGCTGGAGATGCTGACGCCGCTGGTCGATGCAGGTCAGCGCGACTTCGGTGAGAGCTACGCACAGGAGCTGCGCGACAAGGGCGGTGCGCTGTCGGGTCAACCCGTGCGATGGCACTTCATCGGACGGCTGCAGTCCAACAAAGCGCGCTACATCGCACCGCACGCCTTTCGCGTGCACGCGCTCGAGACCGTGCGGCAGGCTGAGGCGCTCGTGGCCCGTGCTCCCCACGGCATCGATGCACTTGTAGCGGTCAATGTGGGCCGAGAGGCGCAGAAGTCTGGTGTGCTGCCCGAGGCACTCCCCGATCAGCTCGCAGCCCTCTCGGGTGTTCAGGGGCTTCGGCTGCGCGGGTTGATGTGCCTGCCTCCGTGGTCTGAGGACCCCGAAGCCTCGGCCCCCTTCTTTGAAGAGCTCGCCCACCTCGCGGCACAAGGCCGAGCGGCAGGGCATGCGCTCACGGAGCTGAGCATGGGCATGAGCGCAGATGCCCATGTCGCTGTGCGCTATGGCGCCACGTGGGTGCGGGTAGGCACGGCCATCTTTGGGCCGCGGGCCTCACGCGCCTAGAACAGCTCACGTCCACTGGCGAGCAGGACGAGTACGGCCGCCATGAGCGTGGCCACAATGAGCCCGGCGAGCACGGCGAGCGGGCTGCGGTGGGCGGACTCGGGTGGGGCCGGCTTGGG
>JBMHDG010000060.1:0-29483 GCA_049889515.1 Myxococcota bacterium | reverse complement strand
CGTGCCATTGTGCTCGACCTCGACCTCGGCACCGATCGCGTTGCGGTTGGGCGCCGGCTGTTCAAGGGTCACGGTGAGCCACGCGTTGGTGTCGCAGTACGACGTCAACAAGGACGCCGATCCTCGAAGTCCGATGCGCAGCACATCAAGAAATCCATCGCGATTGATGTCGGCCCACACGGCGCCTCGATGGGCGCGGCCTTGGACGTCAAACCGCCACTGCGATGGGGCTTCGATGAGCCGCCGGTCTTCACCCTGCAACCACAGGGCGTCGAACTGGTCCGGGCCGTTGTTCGTGCCGATGTTGGTGTCGAGAAAGCCGTACTGGGTGGGGAGGTCCATCCGTCCATCGTTGTTCGTGTCCACCATCTCGGTGCCCCAACCCACGGTTCGCTCCGGGCCCGAGTCCGCGACAAACCCTCGAGCATAGCTGACCTCAAACCAGGCGCCTTCGGAGTCGAGGTACAAGGCATTTCGGCCCCAGGCGGGTACGGCCAGATCTTCGTCACCGTCACCATCGTAGTCGCCAATGGCCAGGCCCATGCCGGCAATCTCCGCGTCGATCAGGGAGGCGTTGTTGTCGGCGGTGAATTGGCCTGTGCCATCGTTGTGGAGGAGCTTGCAGGGCACTTGTGTCGCACCGAAGTCGTTCACCATGTAGAGATCGAGGTCGCCATCCCGGTCCGCATCCAAGAACCCACCCACAAAGGTGTAGGCGTCCTGGACGTCTTGCGGTAGCTGACCGCCGATGTCGACATAGCGACCGTCTTGGTTCTCAAAGAGGAAGGACGGGTTGGCTGGACCGAGCTCGGAGGCATTAAGCGCCTCGTTTACCCATCCATGGCCGGAGATGAAGATGTCGAGATCACCATCGTTGTCCCAGTCCACAACTGAGGATCCGGCACTGTAGTGAAGGGGCGGTGTCACGAGTCCGATCTCGTAGGCGACATCGGTGAATTGGCCTGCACCATCGTTCTTGAGCATCAGGTTCCGTGTGCCAAGGCCTGTCACGAGGAGGTCCATGTCACCATCATCTTCTAGGTCAAACGCGGTGATCCCGAACAATCCACGTGCCGGCGCGGTGACGTCGACAGTGGCGATGACGCGACCGGTGTACACCCCCATCTCATCGGCGGTGTAGAGCTGAACCTCTGAGCGTGTGGCCGTGATAAGGTCGCGCATGCCGTCTCCGTCGATGTCGACGACCGCGGCACCTGCACCGCCAAGGTAGGGAAACGGCGACGCCTCCACCGGGAGGGTTTGCACAATATAGCCTTCTTTTCTCCGGTATTGCGGTGCAGCGCATGTCACGGCACCGCCCTCCGTGAGCGTGACCACGTCATCAGCCTCGGGGAGCTCGGGGTCCGTGTCGGTCCTGTCTTCGTTCGCCGTACACGCGCACGCGATCACCAGCAGCAGAAGGTTTTGCCTGACCATGTGGACCCCGGCGCAGTCGAAGACGCATATCAACGAGGGACTATACCGTACAACGTAGCGATAAGCTGCAGACAACAGGGCAAGGTGGGCGCCATGGGACCATCGATGACGCGGCCGCAGGTCATGGGTGTGGTTTTGGCAGCATATTGGAGGTCGAGGTCATGTAAGTCGCCCTGGCATCGTGCTACCTTTCGCACGCGAGGTGGGGGCGATTGAATGACCGAAGACGGTCGGGCAGGTTCAGGCACGGATCGCGAGACGTTGAAGGCGGCGCTGAAGGGTCTACGCACCTTAAAAGCGCGCGTGCGAGAGCTTGAGTCTGCATCGCGCGAAGCGATTGCGGTGGTCGGATTGGGCCTGCGGCTCCCGGGCGGCATCGTCGATGCATCGACACTGTGGGACGCGCTGGTCGAAGAGCGCGATCTGGTGTCGCGCGTGCCGGCTACGCGTTGGTCCCTGGACCGCTACTTGGATGAAGACGCACCACCCGGAGCCTCGGGTGTGGTCACGTCGTCGTGGGGTGGGTTCCTCGAGCAGGTAGATGGCTTCGACCCCGATGCCTTCGGGGTCTCCCACCGCGAAGCGCTGTCCATGGACCCCCAGCAACGGCTGTTGCTGCATGTCGCCTGGGAAGCCCTCGAGGATGCGGGCCTGATCGGCAGCATGGAGGGGTCTCGAACCGGCGTCTACTTGGGGCTGGCCCTGTCGGACTGGTCGAAGCGCACGCTCCGAAATCCAGACCCTACAGCGCAGTCGCCGTATGCGGGTACCGGGGTCTTTCAGAGCGTTGCCGCAGGTCGGATCAGCTACGCGCTTGGCCTCACGGGCCCGGCCATTGCGCTCGACACGGCCTGTTCCTCCTCGCTGGTCGCTGCGCACCTCGCGATGCGTGCCCTGCGGAGTGGGGAGTGTGACGTGGCGCTCGCCGGTGGCGCCAACCTGCTGCTCTCTCCTGACGCGACCATGGTGTTCTCCCAGATGGGCGCCCTGTCGCCCGATGGGCGCTGCAAAGCCTTTGATGCGGATGCCAATGGCTACGTGCGCTCCGAAGGGATTGGTGTCCTTGTCCTGAAGCGCCTCACGGATGCCGAGCGTGACAACGATCGGATCCTCGCAGTGCTCCGCGGGTCTGCGGTCAATCAAGATGGCCGGAGCAATGGACTCACGGCTCCAAGCGGTCCCGCTCAGGCCCAGCTGGTGCGCGACGCACTGCGCGATGCGGGTGCAACACCCGATGACCTCGGTGCCATTGAGGCCCACGGTACAGGAACGCCCCTCGGCGATCCTATCGAAGTCCGTGCGCTCAAAGAGGTGTTGGGTCAGACGTCCGAGCCGGTGACGCTCGGCTCGATCAAGAGCAACATGGGTCACGCCGAGACCGCAGCAGGGTTGGCGGGTCTGGCGAAGGCCGTCATGATGCAGCGGCACCAGATCGTGCCCCGTCATCTGCACTTCACGCGCGAAAATCCTGCCCTGAAGTTGGAGGGGACATCGCTGCGCGTCGCGACCGAGGCCATACCCCTTCGCGAGGGCACATTGGTGGGCGTCAGCAGCTTCGGCATGTCGGGCACCAACGCGCATGTCCTCGTAGGACCGGCGCCAGCACCTGCAGAGGTCGAGGTGGAGGCTCCGGCGCAGGTTCTTCTACCGTTGTCCGCGCATTCGTCTGACGCGCTGGCTGAGCTCGGTCGACGGGCTGCGGTCTGTCTGCAGAACAGTGTGCGTGATCTCGCAGACCATGCGTGGACCGCCGCCATGGGGCGGTCGCTTCTTCGGCACCGGGCCGTGGTGGCTGTCGACAATTCCGAGGAGGGCAGACGCCAGGCGAGCGAAGCCCTTGAGGCGCTCGGAAACGGCGAATCCCATCCCTGTCTCGTCGTGGGCGAAAAGCCTCGGCGCCGCCCCAAGCTTGGTGTCGTGGGTGACCCCGAGGTGCTCTCTGTGTGGGGCGTGGTGCCCGCGGCGCACGGCACCGCAGAAGACCTGAAGGCCGCGCGCTGTACCCATGTGGTGGAGGCCAGTCGTGGTCTGCTGGCCGTGGCAGAGGCTGTGGTCCTGGGCGCCATGCTTGACTGGGGCATGGGCCTCTGCGGTCCTCGCAAGCGGGCGAGCTGGCCGTTGACGCCGTGGTCCATGAAGCGCTTCTGGCTGGACGACCCCCATGAGGCACTTCGTGCAGGCACCGACGGTACGCTCGCCAAGGTCGCTTGGCATCAAGTCTGGGAGGCGATGGAGGTCTCCCGTGTAGGTCCAGAGGCCGCAACCATCATGGGTGAGGGTAGGCTGGCTGATGCCCTTCGGGGTGCGGTCGACCATGCTGATGGGGGACCGGCTTGGGTGGTGATCAGCGATGCTTCGGTGCTGACCGATGCGCTCGCAACGCTGCAGGGCACCGCTGGCGCGGCAGGGCTGATCCTCGATGCTTCTGATTCCATTGCAGCAGGAGCGGGACGGGCACTGGCGGCCCAGGCGAGCCTGGCGCTCGGTGCCCGTTGGCTGGGAAGCGTCACCTGCTCTCCAGAGACGGATCCCGAGCTGGTGTGGGCAGCCATGGCGGCTGCGCGTGGGCAAGATCTGCGGTGTGTCGACGGGCAGGTAGAGGCGCAACGCATGCGGTCTGCTCCAGCGCCACGTGCGGTACCGCTCGCAACCGGTGTGTGGTGGATCCTTGGTGGCTTGGGGGCCGTGGGTCTCGAGGTGGCCGAGCATCTGGTCGCGCAGGGCGTAAAACAGCTGGTGTTGTCCGGACGGTCCAAACCGTCCGACGCTGCCAAGGCGAGGGTGGCTGCCCTGCGGGCGTCGGGGGCTGACGTACAGGTGCTGTCGGTCGACATCGGTGATGCGGCAGCCATGCGAAGCGCTGTCGAACGGCTCGGGCCCGACCTGCGAGGCGTTGTTCATGCCGCGGGCACGGTCTCGGACGCACCCTTCGAGAAGGTCACCTCCGAAGATGTGATGTCGGCCTGGGCGCCAAAGGTCTTGGGATTTGCGCATCTCGTAGACGCGCTGTCGGGGACCTCGGTCGCCGATATTTTGGCCGTGGGGAGCATCAGCGGCTGGCTCGGGATTCCTGGGCAGACGGCCTACGCGATGGCGAATGCGGGACTTGAGGCGAGCGTCGGCGAGGCCCGTGCTGCAGGACTTCCCGCACGTGTCGTGAGCTTCGGGCCTTGGTCAATCGGTATGGCGAGTGACAGCGTCCAACGTGGGCTGCGTGCGCTGGGCATTCAACCGCTGGCGCCAAGCCTTGCACTCTCGGGACTCTGGCACGAAGGGGCCGGCTACATTCACCTCGATGCCGAGCGCTTTTGTCGGACCGGCCGTGGTCCCAGGGTGGAGACACTGTTCGGCGCGGCACCCGCGGACGAAGGTGCGGTCAAGGTGCGATGGACAGGCATGGCACTCAAGCGCGCCATTGCCGCGGAAGTGGCGGCTGTTCTCGGTAGGTCCGAGCCTGTTCCCTTTGACCGAGGCTTCTTCGATCTCGGACTGGACTCGATGTTGGCGGTGGCGCTGGCCTCCGCACTCGCGACGACCCTCGAGCGACCCATTCCGCCGACGGCACCCTTCGACCACCCAGATGTGAACGCGATGGCCGCGTGGCTTGAGGCCTCCGACGCGGCAGTGGCGGGTGATGCAGATCAGCCGGTCGTGCCCCAAGAGGGGCCCATCGCTGTTGTGGGTATGGCGTGCCGGGTGCCCGGGGCAGACACCCCAGACACCTTCTGGGACCTGTTGTGCCGTGGCGAGGACATGGTGGGGCCCGTGCCAGCGTCGCGCTGGTCGGCGGATGCCGTGTTCGATCCGACTCCTGGAACGCCGGGGCATGCCTATGTTCGAGAGGGCGGTTTCCTGCGAGGTGACGCGGGTGATCTGGCGATGTTCGATGCGGCGGCCTTCGGCATCTCGCCGGTGGAGGCGGCCAGTCTAGATCCCCAGCAGCGCCTGTTGCTGGAGATGGCCATCGAGGCGTGCGATCACGCGGGCGTGGCGACAGACCGCTTGTCCGGCGCGGCCGTCGGCGTGTTCGTGGGCATTGGGCCCAGCGACTACGGCCGTCGGTTTGACGCGTCGGTCACGACGGACCTCTACGCAGGCACCGGGAATGAGCCTAGCTTCGCGGCGGGTCGTGTGGCCTATGCACTCGGTGTTCGTGGGCCCACCCTGGGGCTCAACACCGCATGCTCCACATCGTTGGTCACCACCCACTTGGCCTGCCAAGCCCTCCGACAGGGCGAGTGTGACATGGCGCTCTCGGGCGGTGTCCACCTCATGCTCACACCCGACACGACGGTCGAGCTGTCGCAGCTGAAGGCCTTGTCGCCTACGGCACGGTGCCACACCTTCGATGCGTCGGCCGATGGCTATGCGCGGGGCGAAGGCGCAGGCATGTTGCTCTTAAAGCGTCTGGCGGACGCGGAACGAGATGGTGATGCCGTGCTGGCCGTGATTCGCGCGACCGGCGTGAACCACGACGGCCCCAGCGCAGGGTTGACGGTTCCGAGTGGTGAGGCCCAGGAGCGCTTGCTTCGGGAGACGCTGCAGCGCGCAGGATTGGTGGCGTCAGACATTGGTCACCTCGAGGCACATGGTACCGGGACTCGCTTGGGCGACCCCATCGAGATGCGGGCCGTAAAGGCTGTCTATGGTGACCGGACGGCGGATCAGCCGCTCGCCGTGTCGTCGATCAAGACCCACATCGGACATCTGGAGTTGGCCGCTGGCGTGGCAGGAACCATCGCGGCGATTCAGTCCATTCGGCATGGCGCCTTGGCACCCCACCTTCACCTGAACACACCGAACCCCGACGTTCCGATGGACTGGCCCGTCCACATTCCCACCGAGCGCACGCCCTGGGCTGCACCAGGACCGCGACGTGCCGCGGTGTCGAGCTTTGGACTTTCGGGGACCAATGCCCATCTCATCCTCGAGCAGGCACCGCCCGACCGTCGTGAACACTCGGCGTCCGACACTGGCGCACCGCTCGTCTGGCCCGTGTCGTCGGCGACGCAGCTTGGTGTCTCACTTCAGATCTCGCGTCTGTCAGAGGTGTTGCACACGGTCGCGGCACCGCAGGCCGTCCAGACCCTGACCCACGGTCGGGCCCATCGTGCCTACCGCGCAGCCGTGGTGGCACGGACCGGAGAGGCTGCGCGTGTGGCCTTTGACCAGCTCCTGTCCACCGATGGGAGCGTACGTCAGGTACCTCCGACACCTCCTGTGCTTGTCGGGCTCTGCACGGGGCAAGGTTCACAATATGGTCGGATGGCCACGGCGTGGCTTGCGTCTGGTGGTGTCGTCGCCGAGACGCTTCGCGAGGCCGATGCCCTGGTGAAGGACCTTCGCGGCACGTCGTTGCTCGAGGTCATGGCCCAGGACGATGATGCTGTGCGGCGTACCGAATGGGCCCAGCCCGCGCTGGTGGCCTTTGAGGTGGCGCTCGGACGCTGGTGGGCAGCCCGTGGGGTGGAGCCCGAGCTCTATGTGGGCCACAGCATCGGTGAGATTGCCGCTGCCCATCTTGCGGGTGCATTCTCGTTCGAGGACGCCATGCGACTGACCTGCGCACGGGGCACCGCCATGGGTCGTCTCCCCTCGGGTGGCGGCATGCTCGCAGTGGACCTGTCGGAGCTTCAGCTCACGGCACGGTTAGCGTCCGGTGGTGCGTGGGAAGCTGTTGACCTCGCCGCAGTCAATGCGCCGGGCTCCGGCGTCGTCAGCGGTCCGCTTGAGGCACTGAACGCGATCGCCGCCGGGCTGACCGATGAGGGGGTTCGCCATCGGCTGCTGACGGTCAGCCACGCCTTCCATTCTCGGCTGATGGACCCGGCGCTCGATGCCGTCGAGGCCGCCGCACGTGCGATGACTGCGCAGCCTACATCGCGACCCATTGTATCGAACCTCACCGGACGACCCGAGACCCAGTGTTGGGCAGATCCGACCTATTGGCGACGGCAAGTCCGATCCGCCGTTCGCTTTGCGGAGGCCATCTCGGCCACACCGGAGGGCGCCGCATTCGTAGAGTTCGGACCCCATCCCGTGTTGCTGGGACTGACGCGTCGTCAACGTCCCACGGCTCTTGGTGTCGGAAGTGCACATCGTGACGATGTCGCAGACCGCGAGGCGACAGAGGCGCGCCTTGCGCTGGCACGTGCCGAGGCGTGGACACAAGGGTTGCCTATTGACCTCGGGGTCGACGCACCCGAGGTTCCATCCGTCCGTCTTCCTGTCACGGCATGGCACCGAACACGGCACTGGGTCGAGGTAGAACACCCGGCAGCGCAGGCCGGTTGGTCGCGTGACACCGCATGGTTCAGCACCCTTAAGGACGATCACGCGGATCGTGCGATCGAACAGGTCTCGGTGTGGGACACGCGTGGACAGCGCGACCCACACATGGCGCTCGATGCGGGCCTCGAACGGCTGGCTCATGCCCAGGAGCGCGGAGAGCGCGTGCTGTTGGTGCATGATGCCAGCGTCGTGGGACAGGCCTTGTTGGGCTTGTGGCGTGGTGTGCGCGTAGAGCTTGCGGCACACTGGGGCGGGACCCTCGAAGCAGCTGAAGGAGACGAGGTCGGCGACCTGACAGCGCTCCACGGCTGCGCCGAACGCGTCCAGACGCCGGCTGGTCTTCGGGTGCGCACGTTGCACCGTCAGCCATTGGCAGGCCGACCGGTCATCCGAGGAACGTGGTGGATTGTCGGTGGTCTTGGCGCGGTCGGTCGAGCCTTTGCGCGTGCCTTGGCCTCTGGGGGTGCCGAGCGGGTGGTCCTGAGCTCGAGAACGGAGCCATCCGAGGAACAACACGCCTGGATCGCCGACCTTCGTCGGGATGTAGACGTGGACTGGAAGCGACTCGATGTGACCGATGCTGCACAGGTTGAGGCCATCGCGGCATCGTTGGTGGAGGAAGGACTCCACGGTGTGCTTCACGCGGCAGGTCGAACACAGGACCGACGCCTCGCACACCTCACCTCCGATGACATGCACGCGGTGTGGTCTGCCAAGGTGACCGGAGCGCAACATCTCGCGGCTGCGCTGACGCATCACCCCCTCGATGCCTTTGTGCTGCTCGGCAGTGCAGCCGGTCGCTTGGGGTGGGGTGGTCAGGCAAACTACGGCGCGGCCAATGCCGCGCTGCTCGGCGTGGTGCGGTCCCGTCGCGAAGCCGGTCAGACGGCCATGCTGCTCTCCTACGGTCCATGGGAGGGCGCCGGGCTAGCCAACGATCAGATGCGTGCAGCGATGAGCGCTGCGGGGATGACGGCACTCGACCCCTCGGGTGCCGCAAGGCGGGGACTTGGGGCGTTGAGCTTGGACGCCGAAGAAGTGCTGATCGCCGGCCTCGACCACGAAGCCTATGCCGCACGGCACCCCGGCTCCGAGAGTCTGTTTGGATGGCCCACCGATGAGCAGGCTGCCGAGACCGTGCCCGTCGCGCCGGATGAGCACGCAGCGCACGCGTTGGACCACATGGCCGGTTGGGTTCGGGCTGCGGTTGGGGAGACGCTCGGGTTGTCGGATGCCGACCAGCTCGACGCTGGGACGGGGTTGTTTGATCTTGGACTCGATAGCCTTCTCGCGGTTCGGCTTGCGGCAGCGCTCGAACAGCGTATCGGCCGACCTGTTCCGGGGACGGTGGCCTTCGATCACCCCACGATCGACGCGCTCATCACCTGGGGCTCGTCCCTGTTCTCGGCGCCGGACGTCCGGTCGACAGGTGGTACCGGGCCTATGGGTGAGCCCATCGTTCTCGTGGGTGCGGCCTGCCGGTTCCCTGGCGGTATTGCCGACCTCGAGAGCTTTTGGGCGTTTCTCGACGAGGGTGGACAGGCCATCGGGCCGATTCCTGCGGATCGATGGAATGCGGATGCCCTCTACGACCCCGAGCAGGGCAAGCCCGGCCACAGCTATGTTCGAGAAGGTGCGTTCCTCGACGATGTTCGTGGGTTTGAGCCCGCGATGTTTGGCATCTCCCCTCGTGAAGCGCGACGTCTCGACCCGCAGCAGCGACTGCTGTTGGAGCTCGCATGGGAGTCCTTCGAGCAGGCGGGTCTTGCGCCGGATCGTCTCGGTGGTGAGCGCGTCAGCGTTCATGTGGGACTGGGGGGACATGACTACGAGAGGCTGATCGCCTCGAGCGGTCCACCAGGTCCAGATGACGCCTATACGGGCACAGGCAATGACCCTGCGTTTGCGGCAGGTCGGGTGAGCTACGTCTTTGGCCTTCAGGGACCAGCCTTGACCTTCAACACGGCGTGTTCGTCGTCATTGGTGGCCCTCCAGCTCGGTCGTGATGCCCTACGGGCGGGCCAGGTTCGGTTTGCACTCGCGGGTGGTGTGCGCATGATGCTCACGCCCGACGAGACCCTCCAGCTCTCGCAGCTGCGCGCCTTGTCACCGACGGCGCGCTGTCACACGTTCGATGCGGCCGCAGACGGCTACGTTCGCGGTGAGGGCGGTGGCCTCGTGTTGATGTGCCGGTTGTCGACGGCAGAGGAGCTTGGCTTACCCATTCTCGCCGAAGTTGCTGGTGTGTCGACCAACCATGATGGCACCAGCGGTGGGCTTACCGTCCCGAGTGGTGAAGCTCAGCGTCGCTTGATGGAGCTGGCTCTCGATGACGCAGGTCTTCAGCCTGATGATGTCGATGTGGTGGAGGCCCATGGCACGGGCACGCCGCTCGGCGACCCGATTGAGGTCGGTGCACTTCAGCGTGTGTTCGGCCAGCGGGACCCGGCTCGGCCGTTGATGATTGGCTCGGTCAAGACCAACCTAGGACACCTCGAGCTTGCCGCGGGCATGGCAGGTTTGCTCAAGCTTGTCGTGGGTATGAAACACGAGCGCTTCCCGGGCCAAGTCGGGTTCCAGACCCCGAACCCAAGCCTCGATCTGACATGGCCTGTCCACATTGCCTCGGCGGCCATGCCTTGGCGTTCTGCGGACGGACGTCGTCGCATCGGTGGTGTGAGTGCGTTCGGGCTCTCGGGGACCAATGCCCACGCCCTGCTGGCATCACGCGAACCCGTGGTATCCGAGCCGTCTCCGCGCGCAGCACACCCACTGTTGCTGTCGTCGAGGACCGCGGAGGGGCTCGTTGCGCAAGCCCGGCAGCTCAAGGCCTGGCTCACAACGAACGAGGACTGGCAGCTCGAGGATGTGGCCTACACGCTCTGGGTCGGACGTGCTGCATTGCCGCACCGGGCAGCAGGTGTGGCGTCCACGCGGGCGGACCTGCTGGCATGGCTCGATGCAGTGGTCACGGGGTCTGACGAGGTGGAGGTCGGCAGGGGACAGGTCACCACAGGTGCCGTGTTGCCACCCGTGGGCTTGTTGTTTACGGGCCAAGGAAGCCAGTATCCGGGTATGGCGCGAGAACTCTACGACCGGTTCCCCGTGTTTGCGGATGTGGTCGATGCCTGCGACCAGCGTCTACGGGAACTTCGAGGTTCAGGCTTGTTGGCCGTGCTCTTCGCTGACGCGGAGGATGCTACGGTCCATCAAACGGGATGGACGCAGCCAGCGCTGTTCGCAGTAGAAGTGGGGCTGGCGCGGCTCTGGGAGAGCTGGGGCGTCGTGCCCAGCTTGGTGCTCGGCCACAGTGTCGGCGAGATTGCTGCTGCGCATGTTGCGGGCGTGCTGTCGTTGGAGGACGCGCTGACCTTGGTCGAGGCCCGTGGACGGCTGATGCAGCAGCTGCCAGCGGGCGGGGGCATGGGCGCGATCTTTGCTGGCGAGGAGGCCGTGCTCTCGGTCTTGCAGGAGTTGGGTGCAGCGGTCGATATCGCAAGCCTCAATGGTCCGACCGAGACCGTGGTGTCCGGCGCCCTTGCAGACGTGACGCGCGTGCTCGAGCACTTTGAGGGACGCGGCGTACGATGCAAGGCACTTACGGTCAGCCACGCCTTCCACAGCCGGCTGATGGACCCCATGATGGAGGCGTTCCGCGCCGAGATCTCTGGGCTCACGTTCCATCCGGCGACCTGCACGGTCGTGTCGAACCTGTCGGGTTCGGTGGCAGGACCCGAGATCTCCACCGTGGACTACTGGGTCCATCACGCCCGGGCAGCGGTACGGTTCTCGCCCGCGATCGCTGCTGCGGTGGGCGAGGGCATCACGTGCTTTGTGGAGGTGGGCCCACATCCGGTACTCGCGGGTCTTGCGCGTCGGGCATTGCCCGAGGCTGGCTTGGTCACGCTCCCCTCGTTGCGGAGGGGGCAGCCTTGCGAAGCGCGGCTCTATGCCAGTATTGCAGCGCTTCAGGCCGTTCGGAGCGGTGTAGATGCGGATGCCTTCTGGGCTGGATCTCCACGTCAGCGTGTGGCGATGCCCGGTGTGGCGTGGCAGCGCGAACCGTACTGGATTGATGGCGCTGTCGCATGGGAGGCCCCTCCGGCCACGCGGTGGGTCACCGAGTGGGTTCCGCTCACGGGTGCCGTCGGGTCGTCCGAGTCCTCAACGTCCGAAGGCGTCTTGCGGGTGTCTGGAGACCCACGGACTGCGATCGGCGAATTGATGGGGTGGTGGTCCGGCCTGGGTGAGGCGCCTCGGGTGGTGCTGGCTCCGGCCACATCGGCACGTGCTGTATGGGGAGCGCTCGCCTGCATTCGACTCGAAGAGCCCAGCGTTCGTGTGCGTCTCATCGAGTGCGACGACGCCAACTTGTCGCCGGCACATCAGGCGTTGGGTGATCCTCGTCAGCTGGATGAGGTGAACGAAGACTGGATCCGCATCACGGCAGCGGGTGCGGTCGTGCCACGATTGCGGCGCGCGTCGGCCGTGCGAGCGGGTTGGCGGCCTCACGGCGTGGTGCTCATCACGGGTGGTTCCGGCGCCGTGGGCGCCCACCTCGCAGCCTGGTGTAAGGCCAAGGGTTCCCGTGTGATGCTCGCGTCCCGGTCGGGTCGGGTCGGGCCAGGATTGCCCGACGACACGCCGACTGTCGTGGCAGACGTGTCGACACAAGAGGGCGCAGTGGCCGCCATTGAAGCCGCTCGCGAGCTGGGGACACTGACGGCCATCATCCATGCTGCAGGCGCCCTCCGAGATGGCGCATGGCGCCACCAGACCCCGGACGACCTCGACGTGGTGTGGGGGCCGAAGGTGGGTGCAGTGCAGGCCTTGGCCGCGGCGTGGGGGGACAGCCCACCGGAGACCCTCGTGCTGATGTCCTCGGCAGCAAGCCTGCTGGGCGCACCCGGTCAGGCGACCTACGGTGCTGCCAATGGGGCGATGGCGTCCGTGGCAGCGGCGTTGCCGGGAGTGAATACGGTCACCCTGCACTATGGTCCGTGGTCAGGCGGTGGCATGGCCACACCTCACTTGGATCGAATGGCCGCCGAAGGCATCTTGCCGATCGCCCCGGACGCGGGCGCCTCTGCGTTGGCGCTCGCCGTCGCCGCGGGGGGTGCGCAGGCCGTTGTCGAGGCGGACTTCGCAGTCTTTGCGGGCCGTCATTCGGTGGTACGGGAGATGAGTCTCTGGCGGGACGTCGTCGCGCCAAGAAGGGCCGAACCCGCGGTCGCCCCGCACGCCACACCCTCCGCGGTAGCGGTGGATGTGAAGTCGACGGTGCGGCAGGTGGTGGCCAGCGTGCTCGGCATGGCGGCTGACGCGCTCGACCCCGGGGTGGGCTTCTTCGACCTCGGGCTCGACTCGTTGATGGCGGTCACGGTCAGTGAGCGGCTGGAGGCACGCCTTCAGCGAGAGGTTCCCAACCACGTCTTGTTCGATCATCCCACGGTCGATCGGCTGAGCCGTTGGCTCGATGATGTCGCGACGGACGACAGCGCTGCGGCAGTGCCGAACCGAACGCTCGTGGTCGATGAGGACCCGATAGCGATCGTTGGCCTTGGTGTGCGTTTCCCTGGCGCCGAGGATGTACCGGCATTCTGGGACCTGCTCTCCGAGGGGCGATGCGCCATCGGTGAGGCGCCGCGAGACCGGTGGCCGGAGCTCGACAGTCTCTATGACCCCACGCCGCGCACCCCAGGGAAGACCTACACGACCCGCGGTGGGTTCCTCGAACAGATCGAAGATTTTGACCCTGCGTTCTTTGGGATCTCTCGTCGTGAGGCCGAGGCGATGGACCCCAGTCAACGACTGCTTCTCGAGGTCAGCTGGGAGGCACTTGAGCGGGCCGGAATTTCTCCAGAGACACTCTCTGGAGGCCGAACCGGCGTGTATGTGGGACTGGGAGCCAGCGAGTACGACGCTCGGTTCCAGAATCGCGCCGAGGCAATGGCAGATCCGTACTCGGGTCCGGGCAACGACACGAGCTTTGCCGCGGGGCGAATTGCCTACGTGCTGGGCCTTCACGGGCCCGCTCTGGCGATCAACACGGCGTGTTCAGCCTCGCTCGTGACGGTGGAGCTGGCCCGACGTGACCTGCTGGCGGGCCGGTGTGAGCTCGCGATCGCGGGTGGCGTCAACCTGATGGTGTCGAGCGACAGCACGGTCCGGCTGGCCCAGCTTGGTGCGCTCTCTCCAGAGGGGCTGTGTAAGGCCTTTGATGCGTCCGCAGATGGCTACGTCCGCGGCGAGGGCGCCGGCATGGTTGTGCTCCAGCGCCTGAGCGAAGCACGTGCTCAGGGACGTCGTGTGCTCGCCGTGCTGAAGGGCGGCGCCATCAACCATGATGGGCCCGCCAGCGGCTTGACCGTGCCCCACGGGCCTTCGCAGACGGCGCTGCTCAACGAAGCATGGGCAGAGGCCGGGATTGAGGCCTCGGAGATCGGCGTGATCGAGGCGCATGGCACGGGCACCCGCCTTGGCGACCCTATCGAGGCGAGGTCCTTGGCTGCAGCACTCGGTGACCACGCCCGCGGTGTCATGGTGGGCTCCGTGAAGTCCAACATTGGCCATCTGGAGCTTGCGGCAGGTATCGCCGGTCTCGCCAAGGCCATCTTGTCTCGGCACATGGGCCAGATTCCCGCGCATCTCCACCTCAATGCGCTCAACCCCGAGATCCCCGCAGACCTTGGACTCGAGTTCCCTCGAACACTCGCGCCGTGGCCCGCAGAACGTCCGATGGTGGGGGTTAGCAGCTTCGGACTCTCGGGAACGAACGCCCATCTCGTGCTCGGACCCGGTGACGAGGCGCCGGAACCTGAAGCGGCGCGCGGATGGCGGATCTGGGGTGTGTCGACGCGCCATGCCGAGACCCTCGACGCCACATCCCGCGACGTGGCGATGTCGGCCGCACCACACGATGCCGATGCGGTCGCGTGGACACTCGCTCAGGCCCGTCAGGCAGGGCGATTCCGTCGCGTGGCCTGGGGCGAGGATTCCGCGTCGCTGCGGGCCGCACTCGCCGGGGCGTCCGATGCCATGTGGGATGGCGTGGCGGGGCACGAGGCCCCCTCGGTGGCCTTCCTCTTCACGGGACAGGGCTCCCAGTATGCGCAGATGGCGACACTCGATGCCTCGGTAGCCCCCGTCGCCGCCGGAGTGTGGGCCGAAGCGGACGCCCTGCTCGGCGCCCTTGAGGGGCAGTCGCTGCGGGAGGCCATTGCCTCGCCCGAGGGGCAGATCCATCAGACGTGGCTGACCCAGCCTGCGTTGGTGGTGGGTGCCATTGCGTGGGCCCGCCAGTGGCAGGCCTGGGGCATTCAACCGACGGCCGTCCTTGGTCACTCGATCGGTGCCATTGCGGCAGCGCACATTGCCGGGGCGCTGTCGTTCCGTGATGCGGTGATGTTCGCTCGGGCACGTGGTGCCGCCATGCAGGCGCTGCCAGAGGGCGGGGCGATGGCCTCACTCCGGGCGTCCGAAGCGGTGGTGCTCGAGGCCATGGCCGGACTCGAACTCCACGTCCGGGAAGCGCTCGCCGTCGCTGCGGTGAACGGACCCGATGCCGTGGTGGTCAGCGGATCCACCGAGGCGGTGGAGCAGCTCGCATCTACGCTGGAGCCCCATGGCGTGACGGCGAAGATGCTGACCGTCAGTCATGCCTTCCACTCGCCATTGATGGCCCCTGCCGTGGCTGCGGTCACGGAGGCGGCAGAGAGCGTGACTTGGCAACGCCCCGAGGCCTGCCAGTGGGTGAGTGACCTGACCGCAGACGTGGTGCCTCAAGGGCTGACCCCGGAACAGTGGGGTACGCATGTGGTGTCGCCGGTACGCTTTGCCGAGGCGCTCCAGAAGGTGGCCGCGCTGGGCTGTACGGTCTTTATCGAGGTCGGTCCCCACCCCGTGTTGTCCGGTATGGCCCGGCGGCAGGTGAAGGGCTGTCGATGGCTGGCCTCTCAGCATCGCATGCGTGGCATCGATCAGGTCGTAGAGTCCGTGGCGCAGGCGTGGACCTTTGGCTTGGACATCGACCTTGGCGCATGGGTACCCGACAGCGCGCGACGCATCGTGCCACTTGCGACCACACGGTTTCGTAGGCAGCGTTGCTGGGTGGAGCTTGAGGCGGCGAACGTCCAGCGGCAGGGTGTGAACGGACCCCTGGCGTTTGCGCTTATGCCGGGTCGTCCATCATTACCCGCCCCGATCCCCGAAGCGGGCTCGGTGGTGGTGCTGAATGAGGGGGCCGAGCTCGCCGGACTGACGCACGCGCTCGAGGCCAAGGGGCTCGATGTGCTTGTGGTGGGCGAGGGTGGCGTCGCGTGGGATGGGTCCAAGGACGCGCTGACACGGCTTGTGAAGAGCGCGCCATCGCTACATGCCGTTGTCGTGTGTGCAGCCCATGAGCTGGTGGCGTCGAGGCTGCTGACGGTGCTCCAGGCCTCGGGCGATGTCCCGATGGTGCTGATGACCTCGGGTGCTGAAGCTGGGGTACCCCAAGCCAGTGTTGCCGGCGCGGTCGGCCTGATGCGTACGGCCCGTCTGGAGCGTACGTCTCCGCACCGATGGATCGACGTAGCAGAGGCATCGTGGGATACGGCGATTCCTTGGATCTTTGCCGACGATGACGAAGTCCTGGTGACCCAGCAGGAGGCGCATACGCTTCAGCTGGCTGCAGCACCCGCATCGGGCTCGGGATGGCAGCTCGGCGCAGCCGAGACGGTCTTGGTGACCGGGGGGCTGGGGGCCCTTGGCCGATTGGTCGCCGAGCACCTCTTGAGCGTGGGACCTTGCCGCGTTCGCCTCGTCAGCCGGTCTGAACCCAGCGCAGAGGCCCGGGCCTGGATGGCGTCCTGCAATACGGATGAGGAGCGCCTGAGCTGGTCGCGATGTGATGTCTCGGATGCCGTCCAGGTCTCCGAAGTGTTCGATGCCCTACGCGCGCAAGGCACGGCGGTGGGCGCGGTGATTCACGCGGCCGGGGTGCTCGATGATCGTCCACTCGATGCCCTCGACCCAGAAGCGATGGCACGTGTGGCGGCGGCCAAGGTGCGTGGAGCCCACCACCTCCACGAGGCGTCGCTGACCCATTCCGTGAAGCACTTTGTGCTGTTTTCCAGTGTGTCCGGTATGCTGGGCGCACCAGCACAAGGGGCGTATGCAGCAGCCAATGCAGCGATGGATGCGCTTGCCGTTGCACGGCGCAGCGCGGGGTTGCCAGCGACCAGCATCGCGTGGGGTCCGTGGGCTGACGTCGGCATGGCGTCTTCGTTGGCGCCGCAGATGCGCCGGCGGGGCGTCGAGCCCATCCGTGCGGCAGACGCGATGCGCTGGATGGACCGCCTGGTCGGTGGACCCACCGCGCATGTGGCCGTGGTGGAATTTGTGTGGTCCAGCCTCGGTGCGGGGAGTTCCTTTGCGCGTCGAACGGCCATGGAACCATTGCTGAAGGCGCGCGGGCTGTCCGTCACATCCGAGTCGGTCCCCAGCCGTTCGCCGAGCGTGGCAGCTGGAGGAGACCTCACCGCCCTCGTGCGCGCACTGACGGCAGAGGTGTTGGGGGCTGAGCCCGACGAGCTCGATGCAGAGCGCCCGCTGTCGTGGCAGGGACTCGACAGCATGATGGCCACGGACCTTCACCGCGCCTTGGAGTCCACCCTCGGCATTACGCTCTCGCTCGAGGACATCACGGTGGGACCACGTCTCGGTGAGCTGGTGCAGCTGGCAGAGAAGGCTGGCGCGACCCTTGCTGAAGTACCGAGTGTCCCAACGGTCTCGGAGCCTGCACTCGCACCTCCCACTCCGATGTCTGGGCCGGTGTCGTCTGCACCTCCAGCGATGCCAGCACCGTCACGTTCCGAGTCGCCGGCTCCGGACGTCCCGCGCCCCGTGAGCATCGACGCACCGTCCGGACCACCATCGATGACGTCTCCGTGGATGATCGGGGTTGCAGGCGGGGTTGTGGGAGCGATTCTCGGGGCGGCAGCGGTCTGGCTGGCATTTTTCTGAGGTCGTTCACACAGCTCGATGTTTTGGGTCTAGGTTCCCGGTCGCATGTTGATGCACACGATGGAGGGCAACATGAATGACACCACACGCCTGGTTGGAGTGAGTCTCGGACTCATGATTCTCGCTGCATGCGGCGGGCAGGCTTCCGCGACCGGCGAGCTTGGTCGCCTGGACTATACGTTGGCTGCGGACTTCATTCCGTCTGACGCCACACTCACCGAGAACCGTATTGTCACGGGGTACGAACAGGTGTTCTCGGTGGGCACACTCGAGCGCGCGACGCGTGACTTCGATGGCTTGTACGACGTGCAGCATCGGTTCGATCCGCCGGGCGGCGTGACCCTGCTCACAGACCCCGGAGAGCCGACGTCGGATGACGAGGATGAAGAGGTGCCCAACTTTCGTGTCACGGTCACCGACCCGGGTGTCTACACCTTGTTCTCGGAGCTCGATGGCGATGTCGTGGACCGGTTGACGCTCGAGTTTGCGACGCCGACCGAAGTCGAGCTGATCGCACGTCGTCGATTCCCGAGCGAAGAGCGCTTCAGCGATGTGGTGCCCGGTCAAGCCGTGCCCTTTGGCACACAGGTGAGCGTACTGCCGATTCCGAGCGATGCGGGGGAGCGACTGATGGGCGACATCCGTGTCACCATGAGCGGAACCCCCGAGGATGCCATCCTGCAGGATGTGAGCGTGTTGAGCCATGTAGAGCAGGCCGTCTACACACGAGCCACGAACACCGTCTACCTCGTCGAGGTCGGCAAGGTCGCGCTCGACGTGACGGAGCCCGTCTCGGGTGCGGCGGAGACGCTCGACTTTATCGTTGAGTAGCGCTCACTGGACGTAGCCGACCTCTTGGAGCATCTCCATGACGTCGGGGTCGGCACCGCGACCCAAGGCTTCGAGAATACTCGCTTCGTGTTCCTTGATGCGTGCATCGAGTGTGGCACGGAGCGGGTGGTCACTCGGCATGGACGAGGGATTGAGCTCGCCGGGGTCTGTGGTGAGGTCGAGGACGCTGTACGTCCCGTCTTCCCACGTCAGCTTCGTCCAAGCCGACGGCCAGAGGCTTACGGCATTGGCACTCGGCTTGAAGTCTTCTTTGTTGTGCGCTGTCGCGGCTTCGACAAGCCGAGGCGCTTTGGGAAGTGCTCCGTCGCGGATCAGGTCAAACACTGTCGTGGCGCTCATTCTCTCTGGCAGGGTGATGGGCGCGGTCGCGGTGCTGTCCTTGTAGAGCAACGGCACGCGGGTGACCGTCTCCCAGGTATGGGAGCCATGCCGAAGGAGGCCATGCTCTCCGAGGTGCTCGCCGTGGTCGCTGGTGATCAACACGCGAGCACCCTTGGCCATGAGGTTGCGCTTTTCGAGCTGCTTCATCAGCTTGCCCAAGTTGCGGTCGGCGACAAAGACGGCATGGTCGTACGCATTGCGAACGGTGTCGACGTAGGGACCCTGTTCTTCTTCTGGCATCGCACCCGTGACAAACCGGAAGTACGGATTGTCCGCGTCGGCGGTGTGGGGATGCAGGTCGAGCTCGTCTGCGGGGGTGGCCCAGTCCAGCCCGCCGGGAACGGCTGGGTATGGATCATGCGCATCGAAGATATTGACCACGAGGAACAGGGGTTTGCGGTTGGACTGTCGGTCGAGCAGTCTGCCGATGTGATCATTGAACGTGTCGTCCCGTAGGGGGTTCGAGAGTCCCTTCACACTGACGACCGTATCAAATCCCTGCCAGAACCCACCCGCAGCCTTGCTGAAGACGGGGTTGGCCGAAAGGAATGCGGTCTGGTAGCCCCGCTCCGCATAGATTTCGGCCAGGGTCTCGAACTCATCGCCCAAGGCTGTTCCATGGGTGTGTACCCCATGCTCGGACGTGGGAGCGCCCGTAAAGAAGCTGGCATGACTCGGGAGGGTCCATGACGCTGGCGTGGTTGCGGCACAGCTGATGCTGTAGCCGAGGTTCTTCGTCATGGCATCGAGCACGGGCGTATTGGGCTTGTCGTGTCCACATACGTGGGTGCGGTCGGAGCGAAGCGTGTCCATGATGACGAGCAACACGAGGCCTGGTTGGTTGGCATCCAGATCATCGAGCGTGGTCAAGGCGGGGCGTGCACTCGGCTCGGGATAGCCGCTACCCCGGATAATCCGTTGTTTCTGCCCACGCGCCTTGGCTCCTGGACGTTTGCCAGCCTTCTTCGACGCTTTCGCGGGCCGGGCGCCTTGACCCTGTCTGGCGCTTCGGCCCTTGCCCCCAGCTTCTGGTGGCGAAGGTGTACAGGCTAGAATGGCGAGTAGGAGTGTCCATGCGGTCATGTGGGCCTCTGGCGTGAGAGAACTCTACCCTCTCTATCGTCGTCGGCGCCAACGCGAAGCCCGACGGCTGCCATGTCGATGCATGACGGAGGTGGCATGGCGCCGGCTTGTGCTGCTCGAGCGGCAGTCCTCAAGGCGCTTGCGCGCCACCGCAGCGGCACGATGGACACTCACAATCGGTGGAGGGTACGCCAGATTGTCGATGCCGTGAGCCATCTTGAGAAGGGGTGGGCAGCGGTGTGGCTGGTCGAGAAAGCGTAGAGGAACATCTTGCAGCTCGGGCACCCACGTCTTGACGAAGTGCCCCTCGGGGTCTTGTTCGACGCGCTGCTTATAGGGATTGTAGACCCTATGGGTGTTGATGCCCGTGGTGCCCGCTTGCATCTGGGCTTGGGGATAGTGAATCCCTGGGTCGAAGTCAGTGAAGTGCGCGGCGAGAAAACGGGCGGGCTCCCGCCAGTGCAGCCACAGATGATGGGTGGCAAAGCTCATCAGCATGGAGCGCATTCGAAAATTGAGCCACCCGGTCGCTTGGACGCTCCGCATGCAGGCGTCCACCATCGGTACGCCGGTGCGTCCCTCACACCACGCCTCGAAGCGCTCTTCCTCGTAGGCTCTCCACTGATCGGACGCTTCCGTCCGCAGATCGTTGAAGCCGGCGTTGAGGTTGCGGAACTCGAGGGAGGGCTCATCCTCCAACTTCTGGGCAAAGTGGTCACGCCATCTAAGGCGACTGTCCCACGCGTCCACGGCGGCGATCCATGCCGCTCGATCGGGCTCGCGACCCTGTCGTAGCGTCTCGAGTCGCCGGCGCGCGGCCTGCCAGACCTCCTTCGAGGACACCGTACCCCAGGCCAGATGGGGTGACATGCGACTGCAATGCTGCGCGCCCGCGAGAGGTGACGACATGCTCTGTCGGTAGGGCAGGCCACGTTCGGTCAGGAAGGACTCGAGTAAGGCCAGCGCACGCTGTCGGCCACCGGGCTGACGTGATGTCCGCGGGTAGCACCGGATGCCCAACGCCGCAGTCGTCGGAATCTCACCCATCGGAACGCCATCGGGAAGCGTGAGTCCTCGTCCGGCGGGAGGCGTTGGCTCGAGGGGGCCTTGCATGCGGGCTTCCCACCGACGGGACCACCCATCCCGCTGGGGATGGGGTCGAAAGACACCATGTTGGGGACGTTCGTACCACGGTAGACGCCGCTCGCGCATCCATGCCTTGACGCGCTTGTCCCGCGCCCATGTGCACCCCAGGCCGGTCTCTTCATGCGAATAAAGGGCCGTCAATGATTGCCCCAGTTCGGACTCAAGAGATGCGAGGAGGTGGGGCATCTCTCCCACGCGAACCACCAAGGGGATGCCTAGCGCAGCCAAGTCGGTGCGGAGCTCCTTCAGGGCGTCGCTCACGAAGCCATGATGAAGGTCGCTGTATTCTTGCTGTTGCCACAACGAGGGCTCGAAGGCGTAGAGCGCTACGACCGCTCCTTCGGCGCACGCGTCGAGCAAAGGCGCGTGGTCTGTCGCGCGAAGGTCTCGTTTTAGCCAAACGACCCGCATGCCCCCTCCGGGGTCCAGTGTCACGCGACCATCGCCGAGCGACCTGTCACAATTGGGCGGGATTACGGCGCGGTCTTGCCGGAACTTTGCCCCTCGTCGTGACGTCATGGGGTAGATGCAGGGAAGGATCGGGGGACGCATGCGGGTTCTAGGCGTGACCACCTTGTTGTTGCTGGCGGCGTGCGGGGAGGAGTGGCGTACGGATGCAGCCGTCATCGCCGGCCTCGAGTGTGATTACCTCGAGGCATGTGCGATTCAGTTCGGGGATCCACCACCGAACTGCACGACCGTGAAGGCAAGCTTTGAGGCCGTTCCGGACCCGTGTGTGGTGTATCAGCCGGACGAAGCGGCGAGCTGCATTCAGCAGCTGAACGATGCGAATGCTGCGTTGGCGGGAGGACAGAGCTGCATCAGCTATGACCTGCCTGCGCGAACCGCGTGTGATGCCGCGCTCCAGCGCGTCAACGTGGGCGAGTGCCAAGAGGTCCCCGTCCCCTTTGCCGCGGGTGATGGCTCTTGAGTGCCGAACCCCTCGGTGTGGTGGGGTGGTGTGTCGCGCGCGTACGGGTCGTGTTGTCGCTGCTGTTTTGCGCCGTCGCGATGGTGCCGTTTTTGCCATGGATGGTCCTCGCGCCGAGCCGGGGACAGCAGGTGCGGCGTGCGAGTCAGTACGCCAAGCTGATCTCTCATGTGGCGTTGTGGCTCTACGGAATCAAGGTGGTCGGGCTGCATCGTAGAGATCTCGAACCCCATTTCCCCGCGATCTTCATCGCCAATCACAGCAGCTTTCTCGATGCCTTTTTGGCGCTGGTGTTGCACCCCTACGGCGTCGTCGGCGTCGCGAAAAAAGAGATCGTCCGCATTCCGTTCTTCGGACAGATGTACGCGGTGTCTGGCCATGTACAGATCGACCGGCAGAATCATGAGCGTGCGGTGGACGCGATGCGGGCGGCTGGTCGCGAGGTCAATGACAACGGGCTCGGGGTGTGGATGTTCCCCGAGGGAACGCTCCCACGTGAGGCCGAGATGCTCCCCTTCAAAAAGGGCTTCGTGCATCTCGCGGCGGCGACGGGCCTACCCGTGGTCCCGATTCTTTTTCACAATGCACGCGATCTCTGGCCGACGCGTACGCTCGATGTACGACCTGGCGTTGCCCATGTGGAGATGATGGCGCCACTCGACACCACCGAGTGGCGGGCCGAAGACGCGCGTGAGATCTCGGAGCGTGTGCGGGCCATGATGGACGATCGCTTGAAGGCTGGGCCCCCGGCCTAGTTTTCGCCTTCGACGTAGCCCGCTGCTTCCAGCATCTGCATCAGCTCGGCATCTGCCGCGGGTGGGGGAAGCTTGTGCAAGGCATCGACGCGTGCGCAGAGCGCGTCGAGTGTGGGCTGAACCGACGTCGCGACCGCTTGGGGCTCGGACTCGTCGGGGTCCGTGGAGAGATCGTACTGCTCGTGTATCCCATCACGACACATGACCTTGAGCTCTCCTGCCCATGTGGCGGCACCTACCTCACCCACGAGGAGATCATCCGGGTTTTTCTCACTGATGGTCTCGGGAGGCAACACGGGGTCGGGAAGCGCCCCAGTGAGGAGGAGGTCATGAACGTTGAGTGTGCCAAACGGCTCGGGGAGGGTCGGCTGAACGGTGAGGGTGCTGTCCTGGTACAAGAAAGGCACGTTGACACCAGGCTCCCACATAAAGCCAGAGTGGCGCAGCTTGCCGTGCTCACCCAAAAACTCGCCATGGTCGCTGGTGATAGCGATTCGCCATCCGTTCTCGAGAAAGCCGCCCTTCTCAAGGGTCGTCAGGATGGATGCGACATTCTTGTCAGCGCGGGAGATCCCGTAGTCATAGCCGTTGGTGAGCGTCTGCAGCCAGGGCTGACGCACATCGTCTGGCATCGCGCCTTCAAGGAAGGCGAAGTACGGATTGTCGAGGTCTCGGGTGTAGGCATCAAGACGTACGCGCTCTTGGGCTGGGACCCATCCGACACCCTCGGGAATGGGCGGGTAGGGGTCGTGTGCATCGTAGATGTTGACAAAGAGGAAGAGGGGCGCGTTGGGGTCTACAGGCTTGAGAAGTTGGGTCAGACCCTTGCTCAGCTTGCGTTCGCGGAGACCTTGCATGCCGGGACTCACGAGGGTGTGGTCGAAGCCTTGCAGCAAGCCGCTCGCCTCGTTGACGATGATATTCGCCGTGATGGCCGCGGTCTGGAAGCCCTCTGCCGCAAATCGCTCGGCGAGGGTGGTCTCCTCGGAAGCGAGAGGGCGCACGCTGATGGTGTCGTGCACCTTGACGTCTGACTTGGCCACAAACATGGCCGCATGGTCCGTGACGGACCGTCCCGTGAAGAAACTCGCGTGACTCGGGAGGGTCCAGGGCGCGGGGCTGTAGGCGCGACAGGTGTGGACAAAGCCCTCTTTGCGTGCGAGTGAGGTCAGGGTTGGCGTCGTAGGGCGGGCATAGCTGCACAGGCTCGTGTGGTCGGCCCGAACCGTGTCCATGACCACAAACAACACCAGTCCGGGTGTGCCGCCTTCATTGCGGTCGCGCGTCGACGAAGGCATCCCGGCCTTGCTCCGTCGCTTGCCGATAGGTGCGGATTGGCGTGTCCGTCGTTCGGAGACCTCGGTTGTCGGTGCGTCGCCACCACGACATTGACAGCCTGTCGACAGGGCAATGAGGCTGACCGAGAGGGCCGCGAGGGCTCGATGTGCAGCAGCGTGTGACAACAGATCGAACATGACGTGTCCTTGCCCATGGAAGTTTGGCACACTGGAGCAGTGTACATTTGACCTGTCTCGGCTATTCTAACGGTCTTCGAGTAGCACTGGTACGTTCTCTTGCGAGGCAAACTTGATGTGGCGACTTTCCCTTGGACTTCTGTTCCTCACGACCCTTGGTGGCCTCACGGGCTGCACGTCTGAGGGCACCTCCAGCGATGGTGCGGACGCACCGGACACGGACACGGACACGGACACGGACACGGACACGGACAATGGCAACGCCCCCAACACCGCTGTAGCCAGTGTGACGGCGACGCCAGTGGCATGTGAAGACCCGGGGGTACGAGAGTTTCGGAAGTGGGAGGTCCGGTCGGCGCCTGCGATTCCCGATGAGAAGGGCGCCACGCCCGTCTTTCGCCTTCGTGGAGGTGGGATCGCCGTGGCAGACTTCGATCGCAACGGACGAGATGATGTCTTCATGCCAGGACTGACCAATCATCAGCTCTGGCTGCAAGACGAGGCCGGTATCTTCGTCAATGCCATTGCGGATCGCATTGGACCCGTGGACTACGACCTGCTCGATGACGCTGTCAGCGCCGTTGCTATCGACATTGAGGGAGATGGCGACTTCGATCTCTTCGTCTCGCGATGGCAGCGGCCGAACACGCTGCTGATCAATGATGGCTGGGGCAACTTCACGGATGGCACCGATGCGGCAGGTCTTGGTGGCACCAGCTGGCGCCATCAGGGCGCGTGCTTCGGAGACATGGACTCCGATGGCGACCTCGATCTCTTCGTCGGCGGTTATGGTCCACGACCCGAAGATGCTCTGATCGAGGACTTCCCAGAAGTAGGGGATCCGGCACTTCTCTATGAAAACCAAGGGCAGGGCGTGTTCCAGAACGTCTCGGAGCGCCTTCCCGAAGAGGAGATTCACCTCGGCTATAACTTTAGCTGCAGCTGGACTGACCTTGATCTCGATGGTGACGTCGATCTGGCGACGATCCACGACTTTGGCTGGAACCGCCCCGGGCAGATCCTCTGGCAACGCGACGGCGTGCTTGAGCTAGATGATGGCTCTTCGCAGTTTCAGATTCCCTTTGCTGGCATGGGGGTGGGGCTTGGAGACGTCAACGGCGATGAGGTCCCAGATTTCTTGCAGAGCAGCTGGAGAGATACCAGCCTCTTGCTCTCGGTGGACGGCGCATGGTGGGAGTATGCAGCCAATCGTGGAATTGAGCCCGACTGGAAGGGTCCTCGACAGCAGATCTTTGGCTGGGGCGCCGAGCTCGCCGACATGGACCTCGATGGCGATCTCGACGGCGTAATCGTGTATGGGCACTGGGATGAGTATGGGCCCCAGTTGCTCCAAGTCGATGCGTTGTACATCCAGAAAGAGGACGGCACGTTCGAAGACAAGGCGCTCGAATGGCAGCTGGATCAAGACGGTATTGGCCGTGGCATGGCGATCTCGGATCTCAACCAGGACGGTTACCCTGATGTGGTCAAGCGCCACCTCGGTGCCGCCACGCCGATGTTGCTCTCTGAGTGCGGTGACCGCTCATGGCTCAACATCAAGCCCCGGCAACCGGGTCGCGAGAATGTCTATGCCGTGGGAGCAAGGGTTCGTGTGGTCGCTGGCGACACGGTGTGGACGCGAACCATTCACGCGGGGTCGACCTCGATGTACAGCTCGGGCCCGCCCGAAGCCCTGTTTGGGCTCAACGCGTTGCCCGCAGTCGATACCGTAGAGGTCATCTGGCCTGATGGCGCATCCACGGTGCTGGAGGGCCCGGTCACGACGCGCCAGATCCTTGAGGTGCATCGCTCACAGGCACCGCTCAAGGGCAACTAGGAAAGGGGCGCGAGGGCGGGCTGCAACAGGTCTGGCAAGTCGTTGAGGACGTCGGTACGGTCTCGCAAGTAGAAATGCCCTCCCTCGACGGTCACCGCACGAACGGTTCCGGTGGTGAATTCGCCCCATCGCGTACAGCGCTGGGCAGGAACCGCGGCATCGCCTGCGGCGGCCACAATGGTCATGTCGCAGGTCAGCATCGGACCCTCGAGGGGCTGCCAGCTGTCGATGAGCTGAAAGTCTGCCCGCATCGTGGGTAGAAACAGGTCGAGGAGCCCCGGCCGTCGCATGAGGGCGTCGGGTAGGGGGCCATACAGCCGTGTCAGCTCATCGATCAACTTGGCCTTCGGGAGGGCAAAGAGCGGTGGGTGCGGTGGGGGCTCTTGAGGGGCGCGGCGTGCAGACAACAGCAGCAGCGTGGGCTCCGGACCTCCCAAGCGCGCCATGGCTCGCGCAACTTCGAAGGCGATGGCTGCGCCCATAGAGTGACCGAACAGTGCGTAAGGCGCTGAGGCCAGCACAGGGTGGAGCTGAGGCATGCAGGCATCGATCAGGCTGGCCATGTTCTTGTGCGCAGGCTCCCGCATCCGACTCTCTCGACCGGGCAACTGGACTGGGCGAACATGGACCCCATCCGGTACGCTCTGTTGCCATGGTCGGTAGGGCCCGGTTCCGCCGCCAGCGAACGGAAAGCAAAAGAGGTTGAGTCGATGCGAGGGGTCATGTGGTGGTTCAGGCAGGAGCCATGGGGAAGACATGCGTGCCTCGTGGCTGTGGTGTGGTGTGGGGCCTGTACCACCCCCGCACCGGATATGGCACCTCGTTCTCCGTTGGGGGAGGAGCATCATGTGGAGCCAGCGTCGGTGCTCCGTCGCGCTACGCAGGGCGCCGCTCACGGTCCGACGATTCAATGGTCGATGCCCACGCTGCGGAGCTCAGTACGGGTGTCTCGCGGATTCTCGTCCACGCATCAAGGCATCGATATTCCGCTGCCGATGTCGACACCTCTCCATGCGCCACTGGGCGGTGTCATCACCGAGGCCGGGCCCGCAGCCCCCTTTGTGTGTCCGCTGGATGGCCGTCTGACCGAAGACCAGTTGGTGGTCCGATGGCGTGCGTCTCATCCTGGAGGTCGGCAGGTGGAGGTCGCGTTGGCGCATCTCGACCGGGTGGACGTCGCCGTGGGGCAGCGGGTCGCGCCGGGGGAAGTGGTGGGCCAATCGGGTCGCTCCGGATGCGCGCGAGGGCCCCATGTGCACATGGCGATGTGGGTCGCCGATACCCCCCATGACCGGCTCGAAGCGGTGGATGTGCTGTCGGATGATCGTTTTGAGCAGATCCCAGAGACGCAGTGGACCGCACCTGATGTAGGCTACCGTCCATGAAGAGAAGTTCACTTGAGGTGTTTGTCGGGTGGCCGCTCCTGCTTTTGGGTCAGGGGTGGTTCGTGGCACAGGGGTTCACCCAACCGTCCGTGATGCAATGGGTGACGGAGGCTGGCTGTCTGATGGTACTCGGCGCGGCCCAGGCCCGTCTTGCGCCGGAGGGGCCATGGCGGTCCCCGTGGATGCCGGCCGTGTTCGCCCTCGGTGTGACCAGTCTCGCCATCGGCCCATCGGGTATTGCAGGCGCGGTGTACTGGCTGGGCATCGGCTGTCTTTGCATCGCTGGCCTTGTCAGGCTCGAGCGTGTCCGCCGGTGGGGCCTCTGGGCTGGCGTGCTTGCGGGGTTGCTCGGGGCGATAGGGTCTCGTGGACTCGTCTTGGCGCGCGCGGCTGGTGGCGGCGGGGAAGGCCGGCAGACCTCGGTAGCCCGGTCCCCGATGGATCAGCTTCGTCAGGAGCTTACGCAGCCCTCGTTTTCCATGGGCCTCAAGAGTGCCTCGGATGGGCCTCCCGTGCTGCTGATCACGGTCGATACGCTCCGTTGGGATGCGGCTCGGGACATGAAGAGTGTGCAGCGCATCGCCGCGCACGGCGCCCTATGGGAACGCGCGATGTCGACATCGTCATGGACCGTTCCTGCGATGGGTACGATCCTCACGGGTCAGATGCCGGTCGGACATGGGGCAGGGGTGAATGCCGAGGGTCGCCTCCAAGGGCTGGAGCCCGACGTGAAGACACTGGCAGAGCGGTTTTCTGACGCGGGCTATGCCACCGGTGCCGTGGCCACCAACGCTTGGCTGACTTCTGGACTTGGGTTTGATGCGGGCTTCGATAGGTTCTGGCACCCCGATGCCAACTTTCATCATCGGCTCTCGGTCGGGGGCTTCCCGGAAGGACCGATGGGACACGAGGCCGAAGCCGTCATCGACCGTGCTGTTGCGATGGTACAGACGGCACCCGACCGTGGGGTGTTCGTGTGGGTGCATCTCATCGACCCGCATCTGCCTTTCCTCCACGCACCGGAAGGCAGTCTTGAATCGGAGCTGACCGATGAGCGTCTCCGCTCGGGCTTACGACTGACGACGGACCTGAAGGACCGTGTGAAGGCAGCCTACGCCCACGAGGTGGCGTACACGGATGCACACATTGAACGGCTCCTCGACGCGGTCGAGGCGCGTGGGTGGTTGGAGTCGGGTGTGGTTGTGTTGACGGCAGACCATGGCGAGGAGTTCTGGGACCATGGGGGAACAGGTCATGGGCACGCCCATCATGGTGAGGTCGTCGATGTGGGTCTCGTAATGGGGGGCGCACTACGCACCGAACGGCGCACCGATCGGGCCTCCCTTCTCGACGTCGCATCGACGGTGGCGGCGATCACGGGCCTCAACACCGATGGTCTTGAGGGACAAGATCTCAGGCGTCCGATGCACGAAGACCGCATTACCACGGCGGTCGGCAACGCCTACTTCTTGCAGCAGCAGTCGGCGAGGTCAGACGACTATCGTGCCATTGTGACCGTGGAGACCGATGAGATGCGGTGTACCGCGCCGGGCTCGGACCCGAGCGAGCGTGATGCGCTGAACTGCGTCGACGTGCCGGAGCCGGTGGTAGCTGCAGCAAAGGGGGTCAAGCCACCTGGTGCACGGGGTGAGACCCTGAACCTTGAGAGTGCTGCACTTGAGGCGCTTGGGTACCTAGATGACGCGGAGTAAGCGCCTAAACGGTGCTCGATTAGAAAGGTTTGACATTGGTTTTAGGGGAAGTGAGATTTTCTTCTAAACACGTGGGGTGAGGTGATCCGAGGAGACGGGTGGGCCGGGCGAACAACGCTTCGCTCGGAGAATCTTCAGGAGGAAATCACCATGGCACTCACCGTCAATACGAACCTGACCAGCATGTCTTCTG
>JBMHDG010000059.1:0-11798 GCA_049889515.1 Myxococcota bacterium | reverse complement strand
ACAGCGGTGAGCTGCTCGACGCTGAGGTCGTCCACGCCAGAGACGCCGAGAGCCTTGAACAGGGCGTTGAAGGCATCGTCGTTCGGTGCGAAGACGGTGACATCGGTGAGTGCAGCTGCGACACCAGCCTTGACGACAGCGGCCTCGAGGATGGAGAAGCGCTCGGTGGCGATCACGGCGTCGACAACGGTGGGGTCGCCTGGCTTGTCGGTGTCGGTGTCGGTGACATCGGTATCGGTGTCGGTGACGTCGGTATCGGTATCGGCGTCGGTAGCGTCAGTGGCGTCGCCACCATCACATGCTGCCATTGCGAAGCAGAGGCCGAGGGCCCATGCGCGTGCGTTGAGGTTGGTCATAGCATCTCCCAAATTGAATCTCGCTGGCGCGGACTTCCCGGCAGCCCGGTGTGAATACCGAGGTTCGGTGTGGGTCGTGTGACGGATTCCATCAAGGCTTGTCGCGCAATGTCACGGACCATGCAGGGTTACCGTTCTCGTCAGCCGAGCGTCAGGGACAATCCGCTACTCCACATAGCCGAGGACTTCGAGCATCCGGCCGGCGTCACCATCGATGCCTGCCGCATCTTGCGCCACGTCCATGGAGGGTCGCTCACCCAATAGACCCACGTCGTCGGGTGTACCAGGGGCTTGGTTTCGTTGTTCATCGGGATCCGAGGCGAGGTCAAAGACATGGGTGAGGCCCTTGGGAGAGCCCATGACTTTGCGTGAACCCGAGCGGCGCGCCCAGCGGTCGTTGGAGCCGTAGAGCAGGTTCCATGACGTGAGCGTTCGGCGAGGCGGGTGCGCGGAGAGCACAACACCCCCATCGGCACCGGGGACCGGGTGGGTGAGTCCTGCGGCTGCGGCGAGCGTAGGGGCGACATCGGCGAGCGCAACAGGCTCTGTCACCACACCTTCGATGGGGGCGGGCATATGAAACGCCCCGATCACGAGTGGAATGTGCAGGAGCTCTTGGTAGAGGGCATGGCCATGCAGCCAGTCTCCGTGCTCGAGGAACTCCTCGCCATGATCGGACGTGATGGCCACCAGGGTGGGCCGTCCGCGGGCTTCGATCTGCTGGAGAAAGTCGAGAAGGCTTCGGTCGACCGCTTCGATCTCATGATCGTACACGCGTTTCAGGTCCTCGGGGGTGATGTGGCCTGCATCCGCGTAGGGCTTGAGGTCGCCGCCCGTGAGGGTGAACCAGGTCTGGGTGTCGAGGTCGGGTACGCCGTCGACGTGTCGGTACGGGTGATGGCAGTCCAAGAGGTGGACCCACAAAAACGTGGGCCCATCGGTCGACGCCTGAAGAATGTCGGTGGCCCGACCCATGACGTGCTCGACGGCGCCGAAGTCCGTACGCCCCCACACACCGAGGCTGACCAGCATGTCGGGGACCAGCGGACGTGCGACGGCATCGAACGCACTCGAAGGAACGGCCCAAGTGCCGTGCGCAAGAAAGTGGTCCACATGGTCGATGCCACGTCCGAATCCAAAGCTCTCGCCCACAAAGACGTTGGGCGCGAGGACGGCTGCCGTGCCATACCCCGCGTTGTTGAAGGTCTCTCCCAACAGGCTTGCGTCCTCGGAGATGCGTCCAAACCCATAGGGGTCGAGCCGCGCTGCGCCATGGGCACGAGGTGGCGCGCCCGTCAGCAAGGTCGCCATAGACGGCAGCGTCCACGGCGCAGGCGCCATCGCCTGATCGAAGCGTACCCCGTGATCGGCCACCTTCTGCAGGGACTGCATGTGTGCGGCGTGATCGGCGCGGAGCGTGTCGATGCTGATCAGGACGACATCGGGCTTGTCGGACGGCGTGGCCACCAGCGCGGGGGTAACCGGCCGATGGGGAAGGATAGACCACGGAAGCCCAAGGGCCACGGCGCCCACAAGCGTGGGCCTCTTCCAAGCCGTGAACGCGGCCATCAGTGGGATGCCGAGACCCGCGCCAAGCAAGAGGTCGAGGGGGGGCGTGTGGGTGGCGACACGAAGGGTGACGACGCCATCGGTCACCGCCTGATCGGACAAGCCGGACTTGGCGTACAGCGCAGCGAGCACACTGGCGCCAAGCGCAACCCCGAGCGTCATCGGGTGCGGCAGCGGAACCCGTCGTCGAAACCCAAGCGCCAAGACGCCCAAGAGCATCAGAAGTGCGGCCAGCGTGGCCATGCCGGTGGAGAGGTCGCTCAGGCCCGTGGAGCAGATGCGTGCGCAGACCATGGCGAGGGGCAGGTGACCCGCCACGGCCACGTAGCTGTCATTGCGGCGGTCATCGTCGGAAGCGTGGCGGCCTATCGCAGCAAGGCCGAGCGCGAGAGTGGTCAGTCCGAGGTAGGACACCACCGCATCTTGGGGCTGCTGGGCGCCAAAGGTGAGACGACAGAGCATGAGCTCGGCAAGCCAGACGATGGTGGCTGACCACACGATGTGCTGTCCTTCTTGTCTCCACCACGTCGCCATCAAAGCCCACCTACGCGTTGCGCAGCATTGTGCAGCGCTGCGCGAGTGGGGTCAAACGGTTCGGCCCGGGCGATCGAATGCCCATCGTCTGATACATTGGGCAGGCGGTGTCGGAGGAAGGATGATGGGCGTTCGCAACCTACAGGCCTTGGTGGGTGCATGGTTGGTGCTGTTCGCGCTCTGCATCAGTCACGCCGCGCATGCCCAGAGCTTCTGCGGCTCCGAGTCTGATCGCGACAAGCAAAGTTTTTGCCGTGCAATGGCCGGTGGTCAGGCGAGCTACTGCGGTTCGATCTCGGATGCCGACTACAAGAATTATTGCAAAGGTCGGGTCTACCAATCGACCTCTCACTGCGGGAGTATTGGGGACCGGGTCCTTCAGCTGAAGTGTCGCGATGAGGTCTATGCGAACAAAGGAACGTGTGGCTCAGTGCGAGACTCGGCCCTGCGCAACTATTGCCATGCGCGCGCTTCGGGAGACGAGGGCCGATGCGGGTCCGTGACCTCATCCCATCTTCGTACCGAGTGTCGGGCCATCCTTACGGCGAATCCATCGGTTTGCTCGGCGATCTCGGACCGCATTAAACGCGGGTTTTGCCAGGAGAAGGCGAAGCGGGCGGTGGGTTCACAGCCCTCTCCTTCGCGAGCCGGCAGTGGTGCCTATGGCGCTGCACCGGCGCCTATCCAGACGCCGAACGGAACACCCCCTTCGGCACGGTCCTGCACGTCGCTGCCGACAAGCAATGAGCGGTCGATGTGCCTCGCGATCGAGCGTCATCAGCCTGCGCTGTGCGACGTCATCACCGATGCGGCCATGCGCGCTGAGTGCGCGTCCAAGGCGAAGTAGGGCGAGCGTACCTCGCCGTCACTCTGCTGCGGCGAACGTGAGATCTGTGAGTCGCCATGTGCGGAAGCCCTCCCGCGTGAAGCCAAACGTCACGGTGGTCGCGTCGCCAGCCAGTCTGGACTCGTATCGGTCGGGCGAAATCCAAGTGTCTTCGGTCTCCGCGAACAGGTCGGTGCAGGGCGGGGGCGCGTTGGCATCTCGCATGCCGAGGGCTTCGGTGAGGCCTTCACCGCATGCTGCACCCGCGATGAACTCCGGTGTCACGAGCTGATCGACCACCAGACCCGTGACGGCCGAACCCGCCATCTTGGTCAGACCTCCCCAAACACTTCGGTCCACGCTGTCGACGGCGCGACCGGTGGCGTCATTGATCTGGTCTTTGAGGGTGGCGCGGAGCGCGGGCAGGTCGATCAACCTGTCGAGGGATGCGCTGTCGCGTTCGATGAGTGCGGCCTCGAGCTGCTGCTTCGCCGAGGTGGGTCCAGACACGAACGCGCCGCCAGCGACGGCGAGTCCAGCGAAAACGAAGAAGAGGAATCGGTTCAACAGACCTCCTAGGCAAGCGCGCCCGCCGCAGCCTCGGCAGGCTACCACGAAGTCTTGGGGAGGTTGGGTGGCCAGCCACGGTCGATCTGCGCTACAAGCGGTCGTCTGTTTCAGGAGGATCCCTATGCACGCCCATCACACGTTCGGTCTCTTGGCCGGCCTGGCCCTTGTGGCCGGATGTCCAAAGTCGACCCCATCTCCCGCGCCCGAGGCCACGCCCTCCCCGATGGAGGCGATCTCCGCCGAAGTCTTGGCGGCAGTCGACGCCGAGGTCGACCCCTGCACCGACTTCTATGAGTACGCCTGCAATGGCTGGTTTGAGACCAATGAGATCCCGGCGGACAAGGCGCGTTGGGGCCGTAGCTTCAGTGTCATCGCAGAGCAGAACCGCGCGATCCTGCGTCAGGTGCTTGAAGATGCAGCGACCGCGGGCACGGGTGATGCGCGGCTGGGTACTTACTACAAGTCCTGCATGAATACCGAGGCCATCAACGCGGCTGGCGGCGAGGCGCTCGCGGGTGACTTTGCCCTCATCGACAAGGTGATCGATGGCAAGACCTTGGCTCGCGCGTTGTCCCAGCTGCTCATGGCAGATGCCTACGTCGGCGTCATGGTCGAGGCCGACTTCGACAACCCTGACATGAACATGCTGCATGTCGCCCAGGGTGGCATGGGTCTGCCGAGCCGCGACTACTACTTCCCCGAAGATGAGAAGGGCAAGAAGGTGCTCGCCGACTACGAAGTGCACATGGCGAGGATGTTCACGCTCGCGGGCTACGATGAGGCTGCGGCTGCCGACGCGGCGAAGCGGGTCCTCGCCCTCGAGACCACGCTTGCGGAGGCCAGCTGGGCACCCGCAGAGCTCCGCAACATTGAGAAGATGAAGAACCCCATGCCTATGGCCGATCTGCAGGCCATGACGCCGAACTTCCCCTGGAAGGTCATGCTCGCTGGCCTTGGGCTCGAGGGTGTGGACCGCGTCAACGTGCTCACCCCTGACTTCTTCAAGCCCCTCAACGCTCTGGTGGTCTCCCAAGACTGGAACACGGCACGCGACTACCTGAAGTGGGCGGTCATCAACGGCGCTGCTGACCACCTCTCGGCCGAGTTTGACGAGGCGAACTTTGCGTTTTACGGCAAGTCCCTCTCCGGACAGCAGCAGCAAGAAGACCGCTGGAAGCGCTGCAGCACGCGAACCGATGGTGCGCTGGGTGACCTTCTGGGCCAAGCGTTTGTCGATGCGGCCTTCCCCGGGGACAGCAAGTCCAAGGCCAAGCGCATGGTCGACGACCTCTACGCCGCCTTCGATGCAGGCCTGCCGGAGCTGGCCTGGATGGATGACGCGACCCGAGAGCTGGCGCGTCAGAAGCTCCAGAGCTTCACAGACAAGATCGGCTACCCGGATGCATGGGAGACCTACGAGGGCCTCGAGGTGGGTGCCGACTACTTCGCCAACGTTCGTGCGGTTGCGAAGTGGAACATGGCCGACTCCTTCGCCAAGGTGGGTCAGCCTGTCGACAAGACCGAGTGGCACATGACCCCTCCGACCGTCAATGCCTACTACAACCCTCTGGTCAATGAGATCGTGTTCCCAGCTGGAATTCTGCAGCCTCCGTTCTTCAGCCGTGAGTTCCCAGCGGCGATGAACTACGGTGCCATGGGCATGGTCATCGGCCATGAGATCACGCATGGCTTCGATGACGAGGGCCGCAAGTTTGCCCCAGATGGCTCGGTGAAGTCCTGGTGGGCCCCCGAGGCGAGCGAGCGCTTTGATGAGGCCGCCCAGTGTGTGGACGACCTCTACAGCAGCTACGAAGTTCAGCCGGAGCTCTTTGTGAACGGCAAGCTGACCCTCGGCGAGAACATCGCCGACCTCGGCGGCATCAAGCTCGCGCACCGGGCGTACAACAAGTGGCTCGAAGACGGCAACACCGACCCCTCGGTGGGCGACTTCACCGGCGAGCAGCTGCTGTTTGTGTCCTACGCGCAAGGATGGTGCACGCTCATGCGCCCCGAGGCCGAGCGCCTTCGCGTGACCACGGACCCACACAGTCCGGCCAAGTTCCGCGTGAACGGACCACTCTCGCAGCTGCCTTCGTTCGGTGAGGCCTTCGACTGTCCTGTCGGGTCGCCGATGCGTCCCGAGAAGATCTGCACGGTCTGGTGATTCGCCTCGACCGGCTGCTGGCCGAGCGTGGCGCCGGTAGCCGGCGAGAGGTGGCTTCCGCCATTCGCCATGGACGTGTACACGTCGATGGTGAAGTCCTTCGAAAACCCTCGCTTCGTGTGTCCGAGACCGCGGAGCTGAGGCTCGATGGGGTGGTGCTTCCACCCCTTCCCATGGTGGTGGCTTGGCATAAGCCCCGAGGGGTTGTGTCCACGCTGCGAGATCCGTGGGGACGTCCCAGTCTTGAAGGTGTGCTGCCTGAACCATGGGACGGGATGCTCCACCCCGTCGGCCGACTCGATGCCGAGACGACCGGTCTGTTGCTGTTCAGTCGTGACGGACAGCTGACCCAGCGCTTGCTGCATCCGCGACGTGGCGTTCCCCGCAGGTATGTGGCGGGGGTCGAGACGCTTCCGCCCGATCTGCACGAGCGGCTGACCACGGGCGTCGGGACGTCCGACGGTACGTTTACGGCCGAGGACATCTGCATCTCGGACCACGACGTGACGCTCACCGTGCGCGAAGGCAAGCATCGCATGGTTCGGCGCATGCTGGCGAATGCTGGCGCACCAGTGCTGACGCTGCACCGCGTCTCCTATGGGGCGGTACAGCTTGCCCCGCTCGCGGAGGGTGAGGCGCGGGCGCTGACACCTGCCGAGGTACAGGCTCTCGCGGCGGGCGCGTGGTAGGTTCTGCCCGCGATACGGAGGCGGTTTGACTCGGGTGTTGTCGGTGCTTGGCGTCCTGATGGTCTGCCTGCTCACGGGCTGGTTTGCGACCTCGTTTGAGGGACCAGAGGTCGTGTATGCGCTGGATGATCCGTACATCCATCTTTCCGTGGCGAGGCACTTCGTCGAGGACGGGGTCTGGGGCATCACGGACGCCCGAACGTCGTCTGCGAGCTCGTCGTTGATGTGGACGTGGCTGCTCGCGCTCAGTTGGAGTGTGGCACCGTGGGACGGCTGGCCCCTTGTGTTGGGGGCATGCATGGCCGTGCTGGCCACCATCGGCGTGTCCCGTGCCCTCGAAAATGCCGTGCCCACACGACACCATGCGTGGCTCGTCTGGTGCATCTGGTTTGTCGTGGGCCTTCCCGCCTTGCTGCTTACGGGTCTGGAGCACCTCCTCCACATCGCGCTCTTTCTTGGATGGATGCGCTGCGTACAGGCCTACCTCGAGGCCCCCCGCAGGCGTCTACGCCTGTCCGTCGGTCTGGCACTGTTGGCGGCAGCGCTCGTCTTTACACGCCTCGAATCGCTGTTCATTCTTGTGGTCACGGCAGCGGTCATGGTCTGGCGGAGACGCTGGGATGGCGTGCTCGTATCGGGCATGGGCGGAGCCTTGGCCTTCGCGGTCTGCGTGTGGGTCAACGTCGAGACAGGCGCCGGCGTCCTCCCGAACTCGGTGGTGGCGAAGTCGGGGATGCTTCACGCGTCAGGACTCGTCGGAGGTCTGCTCTCCACGGTGATGCGCATTCCTGCCAACGTGGCCGAGCAGCATGTGAACCACGTGGGGACGCTCGTGGCCATGTGTGGCGCGTTGGCGCTGGTGACGCCCTGGGACAACACCACGCGCGACAGAGACCGTGTACTGTCTGCCGTCGTTCTGGGAACCGCGGTGCTTCACGTGGCGTTCTCAAGGCTCGGGTGGTTGTTCCGGTATGAGGCTTATCTCATCGTCTTGGGCACCATCGCACTCGTACGGCTGGCGCCGCTCGGGTGGCGCGCACGTTCCCCTGTGACGAACACGGTCGTGGGGCTGGCTGGCGTGCTGTTGGTGGTGCGGGGTGGTGCGGCCTTACATGACGGGCTGCTGGCACCACACGACATCTACGGTCAGCACATTCAGATGAGCCGAGCTCTCGGACAGGCACTCGGGGTGCGGCGTGTCGCTGCAAACGACGTAGGGGCGATCAGCTTCTACAACAATCTTGATGTGACCGACCTGATCGGGCTCGGTGATGATGCTGTCCTCATGGCACGACGCGAAGGCCGGTATGGCAAGGACTTCGCCGCAGAGCTGTGTGACCGCCGCGGCGTCGAGCTTGCGGTGGTGTACGAGGACTGGTTTCAAGCGGGTCGAACGCTCCCTTCATCGTGGGTGGCGATCGAGGATTGGGAGCTTTCATCGACAACGGTTGCGGGCTCACCGCGGGTGACGTGGTTTTCAGTCGGGGCGCCGCCGTCGCGCATTCGACAGCGGCTGTCCACGGTCGAGTTGCCTGCCACGGTGAAGCGCACACCGCGATAAGGCAGATGGAATGCCGTGGAAATTCTCACCAAGCGGGGTGAGAAGGAATCGTCTACGCTGGAAATGTGTCATTTGTGTGACAGGGCGTGCCGTTGGGGGGACGCCATCCATCGTAGGAGGATCGCATGAGCTGGAGGTCGATGATTCTAGCAACCGCTGTGGCCAAGGCCGATCCGGTGCTGACCGAGACGCATGGCGATGTGGTGGAGCTGTCTGAGGGAGATGCCCAGGCCCTTCGGCGATTGGTCGCGGCCGTGCTTGCCGCCTTTCGCCGCTCCGATGCGACAGGGGCCTTCGTGCTGATGAGTCGCCCCATTCGATCCGCCTTCGAGGGCCCCGAAGAGCTCTACACGCTTCTTGCGGAGAGATTTCCAGCGTTTCTCGCTACCGATCAGGTGAGGTTCGGAGGGTTTGTGATCACGCCCGAGGGGTTCGGCCAGCGTGTGACGCTGAGGACCACCGACGGGGGGGAGTACGATGCGGTGATGCTGTTTGCGCGTGAGGTCGGAGACGCCTGGCGCATTCACGGGGCGCTGGTGGTGCACGAGGACGCCGAGCTGAAGTCGGCGGCCTAGTTGGCGAACGGCGGTATCTACGGCTACCCTTGAGGGGAAACAGCCGGGGCACGACCATGCGCGTGGGATGGATACTCATACTAGGCATCATGGGGTGTGACCCGATGGCCTATTTGGCGCGTTGGACATCATCGACGCCGCCAGCGGAGCACTACATCGTGTGGGACATGCCGTCGGACGAGCAAGGGGGCTACCGCTCGACCTGGGTGGTGGTGAATGCCGGCGTCGCGAAGGCCGCAGGGCATCGCGAGGGCCTCGTGGTGGCGGCGGGTGATGGCTTTGTCGTGGGCGAGACTGTCATCAAGACGCGGCCATTTGTGGACTGCGAGGGTCAGCCATCGTCCGCATCGACAGCCGTGTGGGCGATGCGCCGTTGGAGTGCCGATGGCATGATGTCCGAAGCTGTGGTCGACCTATTTGAGGAGCCGGAGTGGCTGGTTTCCGAAGAGGGTGGGTTCGACTACGACGAGGGTCTTGGAGTGACGGGGAGCGTGGGACCTTGGCTGTTTCTCACGGGCTCGACGTCCGAGTATTTTTGTGGCGCACATGGGGGCAGCCAGGCGGGCTCGGCCGTAGTCGACCTGCGCACGCTGGCGGTTGCGGATCCCTATACCGATGAAGAAACCAACCAGGTCGATGCTGCACTTCGACCCACGGCCTTCGATGTGTTGAAGAGTGACGAGGGCGAGAGCTTTGTGACCGAGCCTTCGGAGATGGCGTGGACCGAGAGTCGCCCGGAGTGGGGAGATGGCACCCTCTCCATGCGTGTGCAGTTCACGGGCGATGCCTGCTACGCCTGCTCGGACGGTGAGTGGAGCAGCTACACCGTCTCCCATGCGCTGTCCTCTTCGGTGGTCCCTGCTGCGCTTCGGGAGGGGGCCGTCTGGCCCGAGGCGCTAAAGGCCGAGTGGCCCGCTCCGAAAGAAGGCTGGAAGCGTGGGTTTTCGCGTGTGGAAGCGAAGGGTGATGCGGCCCTTGCATTGCAGGCGACGTTTCTCCAATGATGCGCGCGTCGTGCATGACCGTGCTTTGCGCGGCAGGGCTCGCGTGCACGCCTGCGCCCCGCGAAGCCACCGCGTTGGTGGACATCAGCGGTCCATGGACCGAGGTCTCGGCGGAAGACGACCCGTTTGCGGGGCGACGACCTGACGAGGTGAGCTGCGGACCGCTCGGCTGGTACCTCGAGGTCAACGTGCTCGAGGTGAACACCGAGGACTGCAACTACCTCGCAATCTCGCAGCCCATGCTGTCAGATATCCGCGCCGGGGAGTGGGTCTCCATGCTGTACTGGCATGCCGCGCTGTTCTATGAAGCGCCCGCGGTCGGTTGGGTGGGCGTCGCGCTCGATGGGGTGCCGGTCGCCGAGTTTGAGGTCGGTATCCCGGCTAAGCCGGCGTCCTACGAGCCCAACTGGGAAGCCCTAGACGATGTGCCAGAGGGTGCGCCGCTGAGCCTTCACCTGACGAACCACGGGTCCAACACGTGGAATGTTGCGCGTGTGGAGCGCTTGCCGACCGAGCCGTAAGGGATCAGCTGCCGCCGAGTGCCTCATAGGTCAGACGAAAGGTCGCGCCCTCGGGCGGCACCCAGGCGGTGAGGCGAATGCCGTTGGAGGAGGCGTCGTATACGTAGGGTGTACACCGTACGCTCTCGCAGGGGTCGAGGCCCTTGTCATCGACGCCATCCCAGACGAATCCGTTGGCTTCTTCGATCTCCACACGGAGCGTGCCGGGTCGTGGCAGCTGGGACAGATAGACATCGCGAACGAGACCGCTCGCTGTGAGTCCGAGGGACTCAATGATGGGTGCCCAGTCTTCGCTGCAGAGCGAATAGGAGGTGCCGCCTGTCGCGTCGGCGAGCGCGACGTACTCCGAACCTGGTTCGATGCCACAGCTCGGAACCGGAGGCAGGCCCGTGATGGCGTGGGTCTGAATGAGGGGTCCGTCCGCATCGGGGGCGAGAAATTCGAGGAACGCTTGCTGCGTGGGGATCTGACCGCTGTTGTCTTCTTCGTCCGACACGAAGATGATGTGCAGGTCTGCGGCATCACGCCGAAAGCCTTGGTTGAAGGTCTTGGTAAGGGGCGGGGACAGCGCGAGCCATGCTGCGCGTCGGCCTGTCTCGAATGCGGAGCCACCCGTGCCCACCTCGACCATCTCGCGGAAGGTCCCGACCGGATTGGGTGTGTCGGGGGTGACCCAGCGGAACGCTGCGGCTTGCTCGAGCGCACCCCCCTCTGCGCCGCTGGCGTCTGTGGTCACGACGCCGATGTGGACGTCTGCATGGCTGTCGAGCACAAGCTGCATGAAGCGTGGAAACTCGAGGGCGAGCAGTGTCTGCTCGTTGGCCATGCTCCCCGAGTCATCGACAACCCAGAGCACATCAATTTGCTCGGGTGTGGCTTGCACGACCTCGTCGACGACAAGGTCGGGCGAGACCGCATCGACCTCGGGTGGCGCCTCGACCACTGTGGTGCCCGACGTCACCAAGGGGACCTCCTGACAGGCCATCAGCAGCAGCCATGAAAGGTGGGCGCGCAAGCAGACTCCAGTGTTGGTGACGGGCTATCATGCAGGACAATTGGCTGTCCGGCAACCCGGGGGAGAGAAGATGACTGCGTGGCATGTGGACGGTGGATTCGGTCTCGACAACCTCCGGCGCGTGGAGACGACACGGGACGCACCACGCCGAGGTGAGGTGCGCCTGCGAATGCATGCCGTGGCGCTGAATTACCGAGACCTTCTGATGGTGGAGGGGGCCTACGACCCACGCCAGCCCTTACCGCTCGTGCCGTGCAGCGATGGTGTGGGCGTGGTGGAGGCGGTTGGCGAAGGGGTCACGACGGTTCAGGTGGGCGAGCGTGTGTGTCCCATCTTCGCGGAGGCGTGGCTCGAGGGCCAACCGACCCGCGCGATGCTGCGCAGCACACGTGGTGGACCGCTCCCCGGAACGCT
>JBMHDG010000058.1:0-2798 GCA_049889515.1 Myxococcota bacterium | reverse complement strand
GCGGGAACCCTCGAGATGGTCAAGGGCAAGAAACAGGCTGCGCGACGGGAAGCCATGAATGAGGCCGCGGTCTCGCGACGTGCAGAAGCGTCACGTGCCTTTTGCGCCACGCACGGGCTTGACGAGGCGACCTGCGCCAAGCTGACCAGCGTCACCCAAGGGTACTTTGAGGGACTTGGTGATGCACCCCCACCACGTGCTCGACTCGATCAGGCCAACGAACGTCGTCAAGCGGGTCTGGACGGGTTTAAGGCCTCGCTGCGCGAGGTCTTGGGGCAGGACCTCTCGGAGGCCTACCTCGTTGTGCTTCAGCAGGGCGATCGGCGAGAGTAAGCGTCTGCGTCGGGGCAGAGACGGCGCCGGCTAGTCCCCGACGGGTGCCGCCTTGGTCATGGCGTGCGTCAGATGGGTAAGCGTGCGGCTGTCTTCGGAGAGGGTCACGGTCATGACCCCGTCCTCCACGCGCTCTCCATTGCGGGTATGGTTGGTGACGTGGAGCGTGTAGGTCAGTCCGTCTTGCTCGACCCGTGTGATCGTCGCGGTCTCCCCCCAAGGTGGGTACCCATCGACCTCGAGTGTGCCGGCCTCTAGGGTCAAATGAAGGTACCAGCTCATGCCGGAGCCGGGGGTGGCATCGTCGCTATCGCTAGGTACCACACCGCGTACAGACCACGTGCCCGTGAGCTCGGGGGGAAGGGTGGCGGCGGTGGAAAACAGAGAGTGGCCCGAGCACGCCATGAGTGTCGCGAGCATCAGAAGGGATGACGACATGAAGGGGCCTCCAGACGGATGGGCGATACGATAGTCTAGCGCACGTCAGCAGCGATGGGTGCACCGTGGTGCGCAACTCGGGTCCGACCGTGGGCCCATGCTTCGGGGATGGCATGTCAGCATCACTGTTTCTCGGTCGGACCGTCGACGATGGACAACCCTACAGCCTCAAGGCCAAAACGCTTCGCACCCACGGGCTGATCGTAGGCATGACCGGGAGCGGCAAGACCGGCATGGCACTTGTCGCGCTCGAAGAGTTGGTGCGGTCCGGCGTTCCCGTGTTGGCCATCGATCCCAAGGGAGACCTGGCCAACCTCGGCCTGGTGTTTCGTGGACTCTCGGAGGAGGGCTTCGCGGCTTGGTCGGATGGTCCCGATGGGGCGAGCCTGTCGACACGCTGGCGTGAGGGCGTGGAGAGTTGGGGACTCACGCCCGAAGATGCGACAACGCTGGCCGACCAGATGGCCGTGACGCTCTACACCCCAGGGAGCGAAGCGGGGATTCCGGTCGATGTCCTCGGCGGACTGCAGCGCCCCGATGAGGCCACGCTCAACGACGCGGAAGCGCTTCGGGCGCTCGTCTCCGACACCATCTCGGGCCTGTTGGGACTCACGGGACATGAGGCCGACCCCGTGCGAGACCCGGCCCATATTGTGCTCTCGACGCTGCTGGAAAAGGCGTGGCGAGAGGGCACGCCCGTCGATTTGGCGACCCTGATCACCCAGCTGATCGACCCGCCCTTCGAAACGGTGGGCGTGTTTCCTGTGGACCGGTTCTTTCCGCCCGACGATCGGATGAACCTCGCCATGGCGCTCAACGGGCTCATTGCATCCCCCAGCTTCGCCAGCTGGACGAAGGGCGCCCCCCTCGACATCGGGGCGATGCTCGAGCAGGGCGACAAGACCCGGGTCTCTATCTTCTCGATCGCCCACCTCTCTGATGATGAGCGGCAGTTCTTCTTGTCGATGTTCTTGGGGCGGGTGCTCGCGTGGACCCGAACGCAGCCTGGGACCGAGCAGCTGCGCGCGGTCCTCTTCTTTGATGAGGTGGCGGGCTGGTTGCCGCCCCACCCTAAGAATCCCGCGAGCAAGCGCCCGCTCTTGCTGTTGATGAAGCAGGCCCGTGCCATGGGGCTCGGCGTGCTGCTGGCGACCCAAAACCCGGTCGATGTCGACTATAAGGCCGTGTCGAATGCAGGGCTTTGGTGCGTGGGAAAGCTCCGCACCTCGCAAGACCGCGCACGTCTCCTCAAGGGAATTCCGGGGGAGGGGCTTGATGAGAAGGTGGCGTCTCTCGGCAAGCGCGAGTTTCTGATGGCTCGGGCGTCGGGCGAGGCCGATGTGGTGGCGAGCCGACATGCCCTGTGCTTCTTGCGGGGGCCCTTCACACGCACCGAGGTGAAGCAGTTTCAGGAGACGCTCGGGGCAGAGCCACCCGGGCCATCTGACGCGGCGTTGCCCCCGCCGTTTCCTTCGGCGGACCGCCCACCTCCGTTTCCCGGATCGGCAAGCCCACCTCCGTTCCCTGGCCGTGCCACACCGCCGCCGTTTCCGGGTGCTGCAACCGCGCCGACCTGGTGTTCGGTGCGACCCCCGCTCGACCTGCCCCAGTGGTACCTCGACCCGCGTGTCGTGTTCTCGGCCCGGATGAACGGGGTGTTCACGAAGGGGGCGGTGGCGCGCCAGACCGATGGGGTCACCGCATGGGCGCCTGCCATCTATGCCTGTTTTCAGCTTCGCTACGACGAGGATCGAGCTGGGTTCATCCATGACGAGCGCCTGCATCGGGTCCATTTTCCGCTCGAGCGGCTACCGACCAACGCGGGCATAGAGCTGCCGCTCCAGCCCGAGGACCTTGTCGCATCTGCACAGCCTGGAGATCGCTATGCGGCACTCCCGCAGTGGATGGATGAAGACAAGGAGCTGAAGGCGGTCAGACGTGCGCTCATCGACGGGGTCTACCGTACCGAGACCACCGGCATGTTCGTGAACCGGGCGCTCAAGCTGAAAGGGCGCGGGGGGGAGACC
>JBMHDG010000057.1:0-5424 GCA_049889515.1 Myxococcota bacterium | reverse complement strand
CCGGTCCTGACGCCCTGGCAGGTGGACCAGCAGTTCGCTGCGCCGGGCCATGCCAAGGTCACCTACTTGGGTAAGCCCCGCGTACCCGGGCCCGTCCTGCCGCTGCAGGTGTGGGGCGTGGCCTATGAGCTCGACCTCGTGCTTGCGACCGACAACCCCGCCTACGACATGCACGAGTATTCCACCGTGCGCGGGCAGGACGGCTTGATGTGGATCGCCAAGGATGCGAGCGGCGGTACCCTCGAGCAGACCATCGTCACCTCGCTCGATGACCCATGGGCATGGTTCCCCGAGATTCCCGTTCGTCGAAGTGGGACTGGCCTACAGGTGACCGACAACTCCGATGGCGACCGGCTCGACTTGTCCTTTGCGTACACATCGATGCAGGGGGACGCCATCGAGGCCCACTTCAAGGGGAGCACGCCGTCATCGTTGCAGCGCAAGCGCAACGGGTCGGTGATGTGTCACAGTCGAGGCGGGCTCTACGCAGCCATCGATCTGCCGATGCGGTCGTTTGGACGTGGCTCACGCATCTCGTACGACGGCACCCCGACGCCGCTCCGTAAGGTCTTGGGCTTGGTGCCCATGGAGATGTCCCTGTTTCAGGTGCAGGGGGGACTGGCCTCTGGCGTGATGTCGCTCGAGAGCCCCGGCGATGGCAGCATGACCTCCACGTGGACCCTGCCGGGTGATCATGACGTCTCGCGAGCCTGGACCGTCGAGTCCCACGGTGGGGTGGTGATCGCCACCCAAGCATCGGGCAACCGTCGGCTCCGCTACACCTGGCAAGACCACGAGGGGGCGCTGGAGCTCGTCGAGATGGCGGTGGTGCAGCCTGGCCGGGAGTACAAGGTGGCGTCTGTACAGTTCGAGCCGGCGCTGGTCGACGTGCGACGACCCTTCACGGGCACCGTGTCGAGCAACATGGTGATCGCCATCAACGGCGTGCCGGGTATGTCGGTCGGCACGGTGGAGGCCCGCTGGCAGGACGACCGCGCAGCGACGGTGCTTCGCGTCAAGCCCGAAGCGCCGTGGTGGACCCGCGACCGACACATGCGGGGCACGCTCACCTGGACCGAGACGGGGGTTGATGCCACCTGGGAGATGCTGGGCTTTGACCCAGACCAGCCGCTCGACCCGTCTTCACCTGAGGTGCGGTTCTGCGGTGAGTCCGAGTAAGGCGGTTCGCCGGGCAGCCTTGAGGAGGAGCCCCGCTGTGACCCCTGTAGCGATGCCCAGCTGGATGCCGAGCGTCAGCGTCGCCACAAAGGTCAGCACGCAGAGTGCGAAGCCATGCCGGTCGCTCTGATAGAGCGCTCGCACGCTCTTCAGGTCGATGAGGCCTGCCACTGCTGTCATGATGATGCTCGCCAAGATGGCGCGTGGCAGGAAGGTGAAGGCGTCGGTCAAGAACAGCAAGGTGAGCACCACGAGGCCCGAGGTCACGAGTCCTGCGAGAGGTGAGCGCGCACCCGCCTCCGCGTTGACGGCCGTGCGGGAAAACCCGCCCGTGATGGGGTAGCCTGCGACGAGTCCGGATCCGACATTGGCGAGGCCGATGCTGAACAGCTCGCGGTTGGGGTCCACATCGTCTTGATAGGCCTTTGCGACGGACAGGGCCTCGAGCATCGCTACCCATGCAATCGCGAATGCCGTGGGTAAGAGCTGTACGAGCATCGCGGGGTCGAGGTGGGGTAGCTGTGGCGTCGGGAGTCCGGCGGGCACATCGCCAACGATGGCGATGCCGGACGCCTCTAGGCCAAATCCCCAGACGGTCAGGGTGCCGAGGCCGACCACCAACAGAAATCTTGGAAATCTCGGATTTACCCGCTTGAGTGTCAGGAGGATGACGACGCTTGCGAGCGTCATACCCAACGTGAGCCAATGCAGGCGGTCAGCGTGCTGAACCGCGGCCCAGAGCGTCTGATGAACCTGCTGCGACCGTGGAAGGGACACGCCCATCGCGGCGCCGAGCTGTGAAGAGCCAATGATGAGCGCCGCTGCGGCGGTGAACCCGAGGATGACGGGCTTGGTAAGCAGCTGAACGAGAAAGCCTGCACGCATCAGTCCGAGTGCGATCTGGATACCCCCAACGAGGAGCGCGAGCCATGCAGCCGTCTCGGCGTAGGCCCCAGGCTCAGCGACGAGTGGCACGAGGGCTGCTGAGACCATGAGGGAATCCATGGCCACCGGACCCACGGCGAGCGGCCGACTCGAGCCGAAGAGCGCATAGAGCATCAGCGGGAGCGTGGAAGCGTAGAGCCCAACGATGGGCTCCAAGCCCGCCAACATGGCATAAGCCATGGCCTGTGGAACCAACATGATGGCGGTGGTGATGCCCGCGACACCATCGGCCCGCAGGCTCTCGGCAGTTGCGGTCCGAATGTGTCGCAGGAGGGGTATCACTGGGGGGCCTCGGAGGTGCTGCTCTTCGTGGAGCTGTAGACCTGATGCAGGACCATGCCTACCGTCATGGCGGCCACGAAGGTGAGGGCATTGGGGGAGAGTGATGCGGTGGAGACGATCCCCGGACCAGGGCAGTAGCCGCCAAGTCCCCAGCCAATGCCAAACAGCGCAGCGCCGCCCACCAGCTTTTGGTCGATCTGGGCGGTGGTGGGCACGCTGAATCCGTCTGCGAAGAGTGGCGACGGCTGCCGCAGGATCACACGGTAGAGGACGAGATGAACGGCGATCGCGCCGACCATGACGAACATGAGGCTCGGGTCCCAGGCGTCGGAGAGATCGAGGAAGTTGATCACCTTGTCGGCATTGGTCATGCCGCTCACGCCGAGTCCAATGCCGAACAAGAGGCCGGAAAGAAGCGCGCTTGCGAGGGTCTTCACAGCGCACCTCCCGACAGAAGCTGGATACCGGTCGCGGTCAGCATGCCGGTCGCCATGAACGCGAGTGTCGCTACGAGGGAACGGCGTGAGAACCGAGAGAGGCCACACACGCCATGCCCACTGGTGCAGCCGCTACCCATACGGACCCCGAATCCCACAAACAGGCCTGCTGCAGCGGTCGCGAGGCCAGATCGTGTGTCGGTCGAGGCGATAGCCTCGGGCACAACACCCATAAAGCCAGCACCAGCGATCAAGAGACCGAGTAGAAAGGCGAGGCGCCACGCACGGTCCTGGGAGCCAAGCTGCAGCATGCCGCCGTAGATTCCACTAATACCGGCAATTCGGCCGGTGGTGAGGAGCATGAGGCTTGCAGAGAGTCCGATCAGGACCCCACCGAGCGTTGCCGGTCCGGGGGAAAACTCAACGTGAATCATCAAAACGTCCTTCAGCCGCAGGCGGGAGGTGCGGCATGGTTCATCCATTGCACGGTACCGCCTGTCATGCTCGCGACGCGATCAAAGCCCATGGCCTCAAGCTGGCGAGCAGCGCGGTCGGACCGCCCACCAGACCGGCAGATCATGACCAGTGGCTGTAGGCGATTCCACGACTGCGCGGCGTCGGCGAGGGAGCTCAGTGGAACAAGCTCGGCGTTTGGCACGTGACCCAAGGGGCCATGGTACTCGCTTGGCTCACGCACATCGATCAATCGGAGCGAAGCGGCCTGCTCCTTCACCCAGTCCGTGGTGACTTGGCGTGCTCCAGATGCATTGCGGGGCAGGCCATGCCACGCATCGGGACGGCGTCCGAGGTTCAAGTTCGCGGGGACGGCCTCATCAATGCGCGCGGGGTAGGACAAGTTTAGGGTGTCCATGATGTCGGCGAATGCGTGTGGAGGCCGATCGTCTCCGAGGCGGGGGTTGTGCAGTTTCTCCTCACCGATGGTGCTCGAGAGGCGTCCCTTGTAGTCATGGCCGGGGTAGACGATCGTGGCGTCGGGTAGCGAGAACAACTGCTCATGCACGGATCGGTAGAGCTCCATGTTGCTACCACTCTGAAAGTCCGTTCGACCGCAGCCGCGGATCAAGAGCGTATCGCCGGTGTAGACATGCCCATGGGCATGGTCGACAAAGCACGCAGAGCCGCTGGTGTGTCCGGGCGTGTGCCGAACCTCAAGGGCGATGGAATCAAGGCGGACGGTTTCGCCGTGTGGGATGTATTGGTCGGCCCCTTTGGCGTCAGTACGCGATGGGACGATGATCTGACAGCCCGTTCGGTCTCTGAGGTTGGCGGCCGACGTCACATGGTCGGCGTGAACGTGGGTCTCTAGGACGACCTTGAGTCGCAAGCCGAGCTCTTGGATGATGCTGAGGTCTCGGTCCTCGTGGCCCTCCACGGGGTCGATCAACAGGGCGCTACCTGTGTCTGGGTCAGCCAACAGATAGGTGTAGGTGCAGGTCTCGCGATCGAACAGCTGGCGTAGCATGGCATCCTCCGCCGGCCGCGTAGCAGGTTGCATGCCATCCGTATTGTGGCGCCTCTAGGGGCGTGTCCTGTGGTCATGTGTCAATACGGGTGATATTGAATCAGCATGTTGAATCGAATTGAAACGTCATCCACAGGATTTCACGGCATGCTGGGCGCATCGGCATCCATGAAGCAGGTGTTTGAACAGTTGACTCGCGTGGCTCGGACGGAGTTCAACGTGTTGCTGCGCGGCGAGAGCGGTACTGGGAAAGAACTCGCGGCGCGGGCCATTCACCGGATGGGTCCAAGGAACGGCAGACCCTTTCTCGCCGTCAACTGCGCCACATTCACGTCAGAAATGCTGGCGTCACAGCTGTTTGGTCACGTGAAGGGGGCGTTTACGGGCGCAGTGTCCAAGCGCGAAGGATTGTTTGAAGCCGCAGATTCCGGAACATTGTTTCTCGATGAAGTGGCCGAGATTCCGCTCGATCTGCAAGGCCGACTGCTGCGGGTCCTTCAGGATGGCACCTACCAGCCACTCGGAGCGACGCGCACCCGTGCCGTCGACGTCCGTATCATCTCCGCGACTCACGTGAGCTTGCGAGAGCTCGTAGAGCATCGGCGCTATCGTGAAGATCTGATGTACCGTGTGCGTGTGGTCATTGTACGGATGCCCCCGCTGCGAGAGCGTGGAGATGACCTCGGCTTGTTGCTGTGGCGAATGATCGACACGCTGAATGCGACGCAGGAGCGCTCCATTCGGTCGGTCAGTACGTCTGCAGCGGAGGCGCTACGCGCGTATGCGTGGCCGGGCAATGTACGCGAGCTTCAGAATGTCCTTCGTTCGGCCTATGCCCTCGGTCAGGGGCCGGAGCTCACCCTCGACGATTTGACGCCCGAGGTGCGGGGGGAAGCATGGCCCGGAGCGTCATCCGAGCCGGTCCTTGACACACTCGCGGCTGCGGAGCGTCGGCGGCTCCTCGCCCTGCATGCCGAGCACGGAGGTCGGCGACATGCCATGGCCGAGGCCATGGGCTGGTCGCGATCGACACTGTACCGAAGGTTGCGGGAACACGGACTTGTGTAGGCTACATGGGGGCGGAGCATCGCCTCCGAA
>JBMHDG010000056.1:0-17247 GCA_049889515.1 Myxococcota bacterium | reverse complement strand
AGAAACGCCCAGTCTGCATGGCCACCGTTCTTCTTGGCCTCGCGTGCGGCGGCGCGTGCGGCCTTGGCCTTGTCGCGCTTCGACATCTTGCTGCCGGTCGGGTTGAAGATGAGCGGCAAGTGCGCGTGCTCGGGCGGCGTCCAGCCGAGTGCCTCGTACATGCCGAGGTGCTTATGCGTGTTGAGCAGGTGCTCTTGTCCGCGGAGCACCAAGGTGACGCCCATGTCGTGATCGTCGACGACCACGGCAAAGTGGTAGGTGGGCCAGCCGTCGGCCTTTCGGATGACGATGTCGTCGAGCTCCTCAGGCTGAAGGGTGACCTCGCCCAAGACGAGATCGTTGACGGTGAGGGCGTGGTCAGGGGCCTTGAAGCGCAGCACGGGAACGCGACCCTCTGCCTTGTAGGACGTCAGCTGCGCATCGGTGTAGGTCTGCCGGCGGTAGCGGAAGTTGGTCTTGGCGGCCTCGGCAGCCTTGCGCATGGCCATCAGCTCTTCGGAGCTTTCCCACGCCTCGTAGGCATGGCCCGCCTCGAGCAGCTGCTCAAAGACGGCGGCATAGCGGTCACGCCGCTGACTCTGAAAGTAGGGGCCTGCACCGCGCGGGTCGGGGGTGTCTGGACCGTCGTCCCACATGAGGCCCAGCCAGCGAAGGTCGCGAAGAATGCCCGCTGCAGCGGCCTCGGTGCTGCGCTTACGGTCGGTGTCCTCGATGCGGAGCACAAAGCGCCCGGACTGGGCACGGGCCAAGAGGCGGCAGTAGAGTGCGGTTCGGGCGCCGCCCACGTGGAGGCTTCCGGTGGGTGAGGGGGCGAAGCGGGTGATGAGCTCGGTCATGGGGACTCCTGCGCGGCCGTCCCTAACCCAAGATTGAGGGTGCGGGACCTCGTGGGCCATGTTCTCCTGTCATGGGGACAGCAGGAGGCCTGGCGTGGGCATGATGCGATGGATGTGTGGAGCGGTATTGGCGTGGGCAAGTCTGCCGACGGCAGCGGCGGAACCGTCGATGTGGGCGGTGGGGCCTGTCGTCGGCACGCACCTCGTACCGATGGAGCGACCCGCGGCCTTTGATGACCCGCTGCCTGCCTCCTTTGATGGCACCACGTGGGAGGTTCGGTCTGGGGTTCAGGGCTCGGTCTGGCTCGGGAAGATCCATCGCCTCAACACCTCACTCACAGCGGATGTGGGCCGCCGGTTTTTCAACGTGTCGTCGGTCACCACGTGGAATGTGACCGCGGACCTCGGCCGCGTGGAGATCTCCCCGGGCGGTGGCCTCGGCGTGGGCTTCATGCAGTGGACGCGTGGAACCGGTCGTCTTGGCGTGTCGCACATTCCGATTCGCGCCGAGATCCGAAACCTCTACAAGGGACGCACCTGGGGCATCGAGCTCGTGCCCTTTGTGACATGGCGAGGCCCAGTGGCTGCCGTGTGGCGCCCAGCCACAGGCCCTGGCGCGACCGTTTCGGGTGCAGACACCTGGAGTGTGGGCCTCGAGACCGTCGTGCTGGTGGGCGACCTGCTGCGTAATGTGGTGGGGCCCCGTGCCATGAGGCCCTTCAATCGCTGATCAGGGTGCGAGGCGGGGCACACCCCAGTCTCGTTCGGGGGGCGTAGGTCCGGTGTAGGCGTGCACAACGCTGACGTCATCATTCCATGCGCGCCGCGTGGCCTCGATGACCTCATCGGCGGTGCCGGTCAACACGAGGAGCGCGTCGGTGCGCTGGGCATGTTGCAGGATGGCGGAGGTGAGGGCGGTGGCGTCGACCACACGGTGGTGCGCGGGGAGATCTGCCGCGGTGACGGTGCCCGTGAGCAGTCGATCATCGCCTAGCACCACATGCCCGCGGGCCACCTGCTGACGCAGCTGCTCGGCGTCTTCGGACCATCGCCCGAACGGCTCGGTCTCGCCCCGACGGGCGCGGTAGAGCATGGTCTGTGGCGTTCTGGGAATGTCGGCATCGTTGGGCATGACGCTGGTGACCCGCGCCATCGCCTCGAGCCAGGTGCGCACATGGCGGTCGGCATCGGGGCGGTCGATGGCCGACATCACGGCCACGAGTCGGGCGCCACTGGCCCGCAGCAGCAGCTCGTCTTCGAGACGGAGGCCGCCAATCGCACACACAGGGCAGGTGGCCAGCTCGGACCAGATGGCGACGCGCTCAAGCCCCTGCGGAGCAAAGGGCATGGCTTTCGCGGTGGTTTCACGGACGGGGCCCAAAGCGATGTAGGCAGGGTCGAGGCCGATGGCGCGATCGCGCTCGCCCGGGGTGTGCGAGGAGATGCCGACGCCAATGCCGGCGAGGCGGAGGGCTTCGAGATCGGCCGTGTCGAGGTCCTCTTGGCCGAGATGGACCCATGACGCGTCGAGGGCCAGCGCTTCACGCCAATAGTCGTTGATGATGAGCTGCGCCTCGTAGGCCTTGGCGGCTTCTAGCGCACGCCCAATGGCATCGAAGCGGGCCTGGCCATCGAGTCCCTTCGCGCGGAGCTGAACCGTCTTGACGCCAAACTCGAGCAGCTCGAGGACGCGCTGGGTCGAGCTGACGATGGGGTAGAACGCGTGAAAGCCATCGGTGCGGAAGCGTTTCGCGGCCATCAGTGGGACGCTCCATGCCAGAAGGGCTGGCCCACGGTGGGGGTGCTCGCATGGGCGGTGTCGAGGGGCGACATGAGGCCCGCACGCCAGGCGCGTCGGCCGGCGCGGGTGGCCTCGGCGAAGGCGATAGCCATGGCCACGGGGTCGGCGGCGCGGGCGATCGCCGTGTTGAGCAAGACGCCGTCACAGCCAAGCTCCATGGCCCGTGCCGCATGGCTCGGCGCGCCAATGCCCGCATCGACCAGCAGCTGCACATCGGGGAAGGTCTGCCGCATGCGGGCGAGTCGGTCGGGGTGCTGAATGCCCTGTCCAGTGCCGATGGGGGCGCCCCAAGGCATGAGGATCTCGCAGCCGGCCTCGACAAGGTAGCGCGCGACCACGAGGTCTTCGGTGGTGTAGGGAAACACGGTGAACCCGTCGTCGAGGAGTGCCTCTGCGGCCTTGACCAGACCGATGGGATCAGGCTGGAGGGTACCGTCGTCGCCGATGAGCTCAAGCTTGATCCAGTCGGTCTCAAAGACCTCTCGTGCCATCTTGGCCGTGGTGAGCACCTCGCGCACGGAGTGGCAGCCGGCTGTGTTGGGCAGCACGCGCACATCGAGGCCCTGCAGGAGGTCCCAGAAGGCCTGCCCACTGCGCTCACTCGGGCTCTCTCGGCGGAGGCTGACGGTGACCACCTCGGCGCCAGAGCGGGTGATCGCCTCGGCCATGTTGGCGGGTGAGGGGTAGCGGGCGGAGCCGATCATCATGCGGCTCTGAAGCGTGACGCCGCCGATCTTCCACGGTGACGTGCTGGACTCTGGTGCCACTCAGCCCCCCTGCATCGGTGCAACGACCTCGACCGATGCTCCGGGCCGTATCGTGTTCTGGGCCCACGTGCTGCGTGGGACGAAGGCCCCATCAATGGCCACGGCTACGCGGGCCTCGAGCAGGTCGAGCTGCTTGAGCAGGGCTTCGACGCTCGTGGGCGCGGGGAGCACATGAGGTTTTCCGTTGAGCGTGATGTCCACTCGGCCTCCGGTCAGCCCGTGTAACCCCGCTCCTGCGTCCCGACAGGGGTCATGGACGCGGGAAGTGGAGGCAGCGGTTGGCCCGTGGCGAGGGCCACCGTGGCTGCGCTGATCAAGGGGGCCAGCATCCAGCCATGGCGGAACAAGCCGTTGGCCTGAATGAGGCCCGGTTGGTGTCGCAGCTCGGGAAGGTGATGCGGCAGGGCAGGGCGCGCCGCCACGCCCATCGACAGGATCTCGGCCTCGGCAAAGGCGGGATGCACGCTGACCAGGGCCGAGAGCAGCTCGAGGGCACCCCGCGCGGTCATGGGCGTGTTGTCATCGCGCTCTACCTGCGTCGCCCCAATGTAGAAGGTCTCGTGGGGCCGGGGGACCACGTAGATGGGGTAGCGCGGATGGGCGAGGCGCACGGGACGGCCAATCGGAAGCCCGGGGCATCGCAGCGTGATGTACTCGCCGCGCACGCCACGCAGCGGGAGCGCCGTGCGGGCACCAAGGCCGCGTGTGTCGATGATCAGGTCGGCGTGATGGGCGGTTCCCTCGACGACGATGGCGCCCGGTTCCACCTGCGTCACCTCACCATGGATGCGCGTCACACCTCGCGTGGTGCAGGCGGCGTCGAGGGCGGCGAGCATGGGGAGGGGGTGCACCGCGCCCTCGCCCTCGGTGAGCAAGGCGCGCGAGAAGCGCTCGGCCAGTACGGGCTCTGCGGCGTCGAGGCCGTCCCGTCGAACCCGTGTGGCGCGATGGGAGAGCTCGGCGCGCTCGATGCGGTCCCACAGCTGATCGAGCAGCCCCCACTCGGGTCGGTGGGCCACCACCACGCTGCCCCGTGCCTCGAGGAGACCCTCGGCAGAGATGTCGAGCTCATCGAGCAGTGCCTGCCACCGTGTGACGCTGTCGAGACCTGCAGCGGCGATGTCGGGCTCGGCGTGGTCGAGCTCACACAAGGGCGCAAGCATGCCACCGGCGTGGGCCGAGGCACCGCCCTCACGTGAGACCAGGGTGACCTTGGCACCCGCCTGACGTGCGCGGAGTGCGACGCAGAGGCCCAAGACCCCACCGCCGACGACCGCTATGGTTGTAGGGATGGTCACGCTACCACGCCATCCCGACACCCGCGCGGCGCACCAGTCGGGTCGTGCGGGGGCCATGAATCAGCTCGCCGACCCAATGCGTGAGGCTGTAGGCCTCACGGCGAGCGCGTGCGCCCTCGTGGAGATGGGCGAGCTCTCGCGTGTCGAGGAGGCGGCGAAGCTGGGTGATGGTGTCGCCGCGGTGGTGCGGGACTGTCAGCAGCCCATCGTGACCGTGCACAACATGATGGCTGAAGGTGGGAGTCTCGGGTGCCACCACAGGGCGGCCCAGCGCGTGCGCGAGGGCCATGATCTGCCCCGTCTGGGGGTGGTCGGTAGGTTCGGGGATCCAGAGCGCCATGGCGTCGACTAACGCCTCGATCAGACCCTCGGGCTGACCATCAGGGTCAAGAAGCGTCGGCGGTGTATCGCCGAGTCCAGCCTTCTCAAGGATCTGCTGCTGGGCGTGACCGAGCGTGGGCCAGAGGGCCAGCCCGCGTCCTACGGGCGAAGGCTCGGGCAGGTGCGGCAGGTAGAGCGAATAGGGGCGCCACCGAATGGCTTCGGCCGGATGCGCGGCGCCGAGCAAGGCCCCTGGTCTCGAGCTACGCAGGCAGAGGTCGGGGTGCTCCCCCAAGCGCCGATCAGGTTCGAGACAGATGACCTCCACGCCGGCTCGCAGCGTGGGCGATGCAGCGAGCAGCTCTGCGGCCAGGTCGCCGGCCACGATCACCAGGTCGGCAGTGGACACATCGATCGAAGCGAGCCGTCGCATGTCGTGGGCGGCGGCGGCGGCGGCATCGAAGCCCGGGTCACCGGGCGGGGTCAGGCCGTCGGGTGTGTCGTGCCCGCTGCCGAAGAGCCGTCCGATGAGTCCTTTCTGCGGGGTCTGGGGACGGAGATGTGCGGGGTCAAAGTCCACACCGAAGGGCTGATGGAGCGTGACCGTGAGCCCGGACTCACGCAGCATGTGCGCGAGTGCGGGGAGGGTGCTGATCGCTGTGAGTGGGGGTGCACCGCTGCCGATGACGATGTGAACGTGGGCCTCTGCGCGGAGCTCGCCGCGGAGCTGGGTCTGGGGCGCCATGTCGCCCACGACGGGCACATGGTGCGCGGCGAGGTGGTGCGGATCGGGTCCGTCCTCGGGCGTCGTCATCGTCACGCCCGCGAGGATCTCTGGCGTGCGCCACCCCTCGGCCAGCAGTGCGCGTGTGCGGTCGGTGAGCGGTGCAGGCGCCTCGGCTGCGCCGTGCTGAAGCGGACGTGGTCGGGCGAAGCCGACCGCCTCCAACGGAACCTCGGCCTCGGCACATGCCTCGCGAACCGCCCACCAGATGGCGGAGAGCGCGGCTTCCGACAGGCTGTCGGAACCTCGGAGCCGGTGCAGCCTGACCCCATCGGCGCCCTTCTGAATGGCCTGCTGAACGAGCGCGACCACCTCATGCTGGTTGCGGGCGGTCACGGTGGTCTGCAGCACCCACGAGACGCCGGGCGTCTCGAGGATCTGCGCAATGCACTGCAGCGTTTGTCGGTGAGCGATCGGGTCGCCGCCGACGAGCGCGTTGTGGGTCGCAGCGGTGGCCCCATGCAGGGGTACCCGAAAGGTCTCTACGCCCGCGGCCACCAAACGCCGAAAGCGCTCTGGGTCGGCAAGAAGCCTGCCATTGGTCGACACGATGGGCGACATGCCGAGCGCACGTGCCCGCGCCACACCACGCACCAGGTGCTCGGACAGCGTGGGCTCCCCGCCGGCGAAGACCACCGCGGTACGTCCCTGGGCTGCCGACCGCTCGAGGGATCGCTCAATCGACGTCCAAGACACCACCTTGTTGTCGAGCGCACGCGAAGCGTCACAAAAGCTGCAGGCGTTGTTGCAGCGTCGTGAGATGCGAATCCATGCGGGGTCGGGCATGCAGGCTCCGGTGGGGCACCATTGTGCCAAGGGGCGAGGCCTACGTCACCTACAGTGGCCAGAGGATGGCCGAGAACAGCTGGAGAGAGATCCCGAGAGGCAGGCTGATCGCGGTCAACCCCAGCGCGAGCACGGCGCGTGCACGACCCAACCCGTTCGCCTCATGGGCGGTGCGGAGCCCCTGAACGCCAAAGTAAATGCAGGCCATGACGAGCGGGCTGTAGAGCCACGACGACCAGCACAAGAGCACACAGGCCAGGCTGAGGCGCAGCGCGAGGTTGGCGTCGGGGTTGACCCCGGTGGCGCGAATGGCCTCGGATCGCGCATCGTCGGCACCGAGGAGGGTGCCGCGCATGTGCAGCTGCATTCGCGCGATCGCCTCTGGACCCGGCATGGCCGGCTCACCCTTCTGGGGCCCTTCCAACCACACGGGGTCGGCCACGGGTTCGTCATCGGACAGGTGTTGCTCGCGCATGGACACTTCGATGGCTGCACGGATGGCCGCCTGTGGGTCTCCCGAGGCATGCAGCGTGTTGAGCGGCTCGATGAGCGTAGGGCCTTCGTCCTCGGAGGGCGGGGCGAGCATCTTTTGCTGGAGGGACAAGATGTCGACGGCCCACTCACCGATCAGGCTGCTGAGGCGGTTTCCCGTGCCGTCGTAGCGCGCGATGGTCGTGAGCGTTCCCGTGCGCGCATCCCGCGCCACTATCTGCCCACGAACCGTCAGGAAGATGTCCCACGAACGGCCACGCAGTGTACTGGTGGTCAGGGGCCAGCCTGCGCGTGGACCGGTCTCGACGCTGGTCATGATCTCGCTCCGTGTCTCCATGCACCGTGACATGGGCGCACAATGGGGGGCGTGGGGTTCACGAAGAATCGCCGTATACACGGCGGTGTACCCGCCGAATAAACCTACGCCCATGGTCGGTCGGGTGCACATCATGCTCGCGCGGTGTGTCATGGGGCATCACTATGACATGGAAGAATCTAATGATGGACTGGCTAGGAAGGATGTTGGGGCGGCGAAAGACGACCGAGGCGACCGAGGCGACCGAGGCGACCAAGGCCGTCGAGGCCAGCACACTCCGTTCCCTGATTGCCCATGCGACATGGCACATCCCTGCGGCCATGGGCGAGCAGGGACCCAAGATGGCGTTCACGGCGGACACCCTGTCGATCTACGACAGCTCCGAGGGTCTTGGCGCAGCCAACCTCGCCGCAACCGGTACCCAAGAAGGACTGTTTCTGACCATGGATGGGCGTGGCCTGTTTGGGCAAGCCCTCCGGGGGCACGCGCTGACCTCGCTGACCATTCACCGGGAGGGACAGGACCCGATGAACCTTGGGCCGGAGGACCTCGTGCGGGCGACCATCATGGCGGATGGCATGACGATTGACGATGTGTTGCTGGGTCGGTCCAATGCCGCAGATGGCTTTACGAAGATGCGTACCTTCCAGCACTTCCAGGTGCCGGGGCGAGAGCACGAGGGACGGTTTGGTCTCATGATGGCGCCGGATGCCAAGGGCAGAAAGCTCGCAGCCATCTTCACCACCGAAGATGCGGCGCAGGCCTTTGTGACGGCCGTCGAATCGGAGCTCAGCATGACATCGGTCATGAAGACCATGGATGGCCACGCGCTGTTCAGCATGCTCGCTGGCGTTCAGCTCGATGGCTTGGTGTTTAACTGCAAGGGTCCCGACGCTCCCAAGGCTGTAGCACCCCAGTTTGCCGCGGTTGTCTTGAATGCCTAACGCCGGACGTGCGGCCTACGCGTGGCCCTTCCAGATGGGGCTGTGGATCTTCGTGGGGGCCGCATGGGCCGTGACACTGGGTGTGGCGGTCAGTCCGTACAACCTCACGGCCGTGCCCGGTGGGGACGGCGTCGACAGCCTCTGGCCGATTGGGCTGGTGGCCAGTGTGGCGCTCGCGTTCACCATGCAGCGCTGGCTTCTCATGGCCTTTCTCTTGAGTACCGCCGCTGCACACGCCGCAGTGACCTGGCGATGGGTGGTGGATACGCCGGAATATTCCGCGAGCTTCTTGCTCGGGAGCGAGACCGGCTTGTTTCACGTCGCGTTTTGTGCCGTTCCACTGATGGTGGCGGGTGGGGTCTCGCGCGCGGCCTCTCTCAACTGGCAGCGTCCCGAACACCTGTCGTTGGCGGCACGTGTGGGCGCATTGGTCGGGTTTTTTTGGGGTGCACGAGCCGTGACCGAGCCGACCCTGACGGACCACGCCGAGGCGCTGGGGCCAGAGCTCGATGCGCTGGAGCTGGAGCTTGTATCGATCGCGGATCAGGTGCTCGATGGTCTTCAACCCGAGCGTTCGATCATCAGACGGACGCTCGACCCGGTACCGGTCTTTCGGCCGTATGGTGAGGGGAACATTGTCTTTGTCGAGGTGAACGCCCTGGCCGGGGCGTGGCGTGAGGTCTACGGCGGCGGATGGGCGAGCTGGACGACACGGCACATGGGCCTCGAGAGCGCGCTGACCGACCTGTTGGTGAGCCGTCACACCGGGCGCAACTCCCCCCCGGTGTCGGTGGACCACTACCGAGAGGCTCTGAACCCCAGTTGGGTCGTTTTTTATCAGACCCCAGATCGCTGTACGACGCGCTCGGACGACCCTCTTCGGGTTTGGCTGTACCACCGCGAGCGGCAAGAGCTGTACGACACGTTCTCCTTGCCGTGTGACAACTTCTATGTCGACGCACGCAAGGCGTTGGCGTTTGAGTTGCGCATCCGCACCATAGGCACCTTCGAGTTTTGATCTCAAGGGCGGTGGGCCCAGGTACGGACGGAGGGTTTGCGGCATGGTGTCTGGCCTGCCTATGATGCCTCGGAGAGGTGCGGCACATGGGCTTGACCCGCGAAGATCAGCAAGAGGTTGTGGCCCGTGGTGCGCAGCTTGACGACGTGGCGCAACAGCTGGAGCGGCTGCGCGGCGGCGTGGTGTTTGTGGAGCCCGACCGACCGTGTACACCCGGTGATGGCATCGTTCAGCTCTCCGAAGCGGATGACGCAGAGCTGTTCGCCCGGTGTGATGCGGCCGCGCTCGCCGGTCGTGTGGGGCACGTGGTGCCGGCAAGTGGCGCTGCGACGCGGCTGTTTCGGTCGCTGCTGGCGGCGCGTGATGCGGGACTCGTCGATCTCGACGCCCTCGAGCGTGCGGTAGCGGCGGGCCAGACTGAGCTTAGTGCGGCAGGTCGGGTGCTGCGGCATGTGCGTGAGCTCGCCCTCTGGCCGCATCTGCTGGCCGCAGACCCTGGGCTGGCCGATCACGCGGCGGCCCAAGACCTGCAGCGCGTGTTGGCCGTCATGGTCGATACGCTGCAGCTCCATCAGCAGCCCAAGGGCCTCATTCCGTTTCATGACGCCGGCGGTGGCCGCACGCGGACAGCCCTCGCAGAGCACCTCGAAGAGGCGCGGGCGATGGCGCCGGCAGGGGCGCCGATCCGTGCGCACTTCACCGTAGGGCACGCGCACCAAGCGGCCTTTCACGCGGCGGTCGAGGAACACCTGGACATGTGGCCGGCAGAGGACCGTGCGCGCTGCACGGTAGGGTTTTCGACCCAAGACCCCGCCACGGACTGTGTGGCGCTCGATGCGGCGGGTCAGGTGGCGCGGCTGGCCGATGGCCGGCTACGCTTTCGCCCCGGTGGCCATGGCGCGCTGCTGCGAAATCTTGCCGAGCACGGCTCACCTGTGACCCTCATCAAGAACATTGACTCGGTGGTGTCCGACCGGCACCGGCCGCCCGTGGTGGCCTGGCGCCGCAGGCTCGTGGGCTTCGCGCTGCGGCTTGAGGAGCAGATGCAGGGCTACCTAACGCAGTGGGAAGCGCATGGCGCCTCCGAAGAGGCCATGGCGTTTATGGCAGCGACCTTTGGGGCATCCCTCGAGGCGCCCGAGGAGCTCGAGACCTACCTGCGGCGGCCGCTGCGGGTGTGCGGCATGGTGGCTGCAGCGGGCCATGTGGGCGGCGGACCCTACTGGGTGAAGGGCTGCGAGGGCTTCGGTGCGGTGCACATTCTCGAGGGGGTTCAGCTCAATGCCGATGACCCCGAGACCCAGCGCCGTATGCAGGGGGCCACGCACTTCAACCCGGTGGACATGGTGTGCGTGTTGGGCGCACACCGGGGCAGTCCCACCGCCCTTGACGCGTTCGCCGCCTCGGACTGGTGGATGCTGACCGAGAAGACCCAGGGCACCCAGCGCCTGCGTGTCGTGGAGCGTCCAGGGCTCTGGAACGGCGGCATGGCGAAGTGGAACACCGTCTTTGTGGAGATCCCCTCCGAGACCTTCAATCCCGTGAAGGCGCTCGACGATCTCTTGGGGCCTCGCCATCGGGCATGAGTGACGGGGCGGCCTTGCTGCGCACCATGCGCGTGAATAGGCTGCGGTGTCGGCAGGGGAGTTCGCCCGTGTCGGCAGCCCGCCCGACCGGCTCATCGAGCCTGTCAGGCACTCTGGGGGCGCAAAGGTTTCGACGGGGTTGCGGTAGGGAGAAGCTGCGTGTCGAGGTTGTGTGGCACCTCGTTAATCACCATGCAAACAAACTAGTTGCAAACAACAACAACTACTCCGCAGCGGTGGCCGCCTGATTTAGTCGGGCCCACTCTGCCGTCCGATGATTTCGTTGCTAGGGGCTTTCATTGGGCGTGTCTTGACCTAGATAGTCCTGATCCTCGCCGATGGCGTGTGGGGTAGGGGACGAGAAACAACCGCGTAAATCGCCATCACCGACCGTTGACCTGATGCTCTCACGGGGACGGACGGAGGCTAGTGAGGGCTACACACGTAGACGCTTTGACTGAGTAGCTTCGGACGCGGGTTCGACTCCCGCCGCCTCCACTTCTTCAATTGCACATTGGCCCGTCGTTTTCGGCGGGCCTTTGTCGTTCTGGGGTGGAATTCCGACGGAATTCCGACAGATCTGGTCGGCAACGTCTCGAGCGTGAGGAGGCCACGACCGCGAGAAGTGACGGTCTACCTGCGACACCAACGTTGACTGACAATGATCCGCGGATTGTCATGTTCGGAGTTCCATTGTCATGCACTGATTTTTCTGCATTTTGCCGATGACAGTCGCACCTCCTCTCGCGTTGTCGTGAGTGGAGGACGCTCGTGTCCTCCTGTCACACCAAGGGAGACACCATGCCGATACATGATGAACTATCCAGCCTCATCCGTCGCGAAGCCACGCTTCGTGACCTGACCATTGCAGACCTTGCAGCCCTCGCGGATATGCCGCGTACGACAGTGAATGCCTACCTGCGCGGACACCGAGCGATGCCTAACCTCGCGGCCCGTGCGCTGCTTACCGCACTTCACGACCATGGCCCGTTTCGAATCCGTGAGGCCGAGGTTCGCGCTGTAATACACCTGACTCACTACCTTCCGCTTCACACCCTTCGTATGGTCAAGCCGTCTTGGTGGGGATGGGACACCCTCATTCTCCAGCTAGAGTCTGATACGCCCCAAGATCGGGTGAACTACATGCTCAGCTGCCCTCCGTTTGTTCCGGCAAAGGTGAAGGGGCTTTACGATGCGGTCAAAGGCGACGGGGTAGTCGTTGGGCGTCCTCGGTACAGTAGGTACGCACACCGCTGGCAGGTTCAGGTGAACTGGAGTCGCCGGACCGACCGCCCGATGCTGCGCGGGGTCTTCTCGTTGCTCAAGCCGACGCAGGTTCACCTCTGTAGGGCTGACTTGGCTTTTGACTATCCGGTCCCTACGGCTTCGTTGTTGCTTTATAGCCGCTACGTTCGCACGGTAAGCAAGGTGACTTCCGACAAAAGGGGCCTGACGTGGGGCTACAACAGCCGAAAAAGCCAACGGTTCATTCGGGTGTACGACAAGGCTGCCCAGCTCGGGCTTGATGCGGCAAAAACCCGCATAGAAGTCGAATGGAAGCCTCGACCCATCCCGACCCTCGCAGATTGGCTACGCTCACCCTTTAATTTGGCAGATCTGCAGGTGGGCACGCTACTTGCACCCAACCTTGAGCATGATGAGGCGGCTGCACTCTTGTATGAGCGCGAGCTGAGGACGATGCGGAATGCGACAGCTCCTCTGCCAGCGGCCATGGAAAAGGCATTGGCATCCGCACGACGGAAGATGGCCGAGTCAGATGCACTGATCGATCCCTCGGTGTTTCTGACCGAACGGCACATGGAAGCGTTGTGGCGTGAACTGCGCAGTCTGGTGCCTCAGTGGCGTGGACCTAACTCCGGTCCAGAGTTGCCACCGTATGTCCGCTCTCCGAACCCAAATCCGGCGTTCTAATTGTCAGTCAAGACATCGGCGGATGGGTCAGCTGCACTGATCCATCCGGCTGTTCGCGCCGCACACTCAACCTCTCTGGATGCAGCGGCTCCATCGTGGGCTGCGTGCGTCTGGTTGTGCCTTTCACACATGGAGAACGTTCATGTCTCGTCGATCACCACCACCACAAAGCAACCGCCTGCTCACCACACGGCAAGTCGCACAGCGCTTGCAGGTCAGCACCAAACAAGTCCGCAGCCTCATCCATCGGAGGGGACTGCCCTGCGTCGTCCTCGGCCGTGAGTTTCGCGTGTCCAGTGTTTCACTGGACCGATGGCTCCGACAGGCCGAGACGACCACTGGCCATGAAGTGGCCGTCCAACCTCAATCATTCCACACAACGAAAAAGAAGCGAATTCTCTGACCTGATACCCCGCAATGCGGGTTCCTCTGTCCATTGAAGGAGAGAAACCATGTCCAAGCCCATTGTCCGTAAGTGCCACAAGTCATCCTCGTGGCTGATTGAGTTTTCCTACCGTGACGCCCACGGCGTCCCCCGACGCTTCCGCCGCTCGGCTGGGAAGCGCGCCACGAAGGAGCAGGCGCAGCGCACCGCGCGTGCGCTCTACCGCGAGTACGAGTGTGACCCCGTACGCTCCACACAGACCTTCCGTCGTCGGCAGACGGCGAAGGAACTCGTCTTGTTCCGTGACTACCACCCCGTTTACTGGGCGCGGCATGTGGAGCCGCGCTGTACGCCTGCCACAAAGCGCGTGTATGAGCAGGTGTTTCGGCTGCACCTCCTCCCGACGTTTGGCGATGAGCCGTTGCAGGCCATCACCCGCGAGATGATTGAGCGGTTCATCGCCCGTCAGAAGCAGCGCGGCCGCAGCCCGAAGACCATCAACAATCAGGTGAGCGTGCTCAAGAGCCTCCTGCGGCTTGCGGAGGGCGAGGGCCTGGTCTCCAGCAACCCAGCGACCGCCGTGAAGCCCCTGAAGCCCAACCAACGCGAGATGGCGACGTTTACCGAGGCGCAGCTTTGGGCCTATCTCACGCATCAGGCCACCGAGGGCACCTACGGCGCGATGCTGGCCCTCATGGCGCGTTCAGGCATACGGCTAGGGGAGGCGTGCGCCCTTCGCTGGTGTGATGTGGAGTTCGTGGATGGAGGTGGTACCCGACTGCACGTTCGACACGCCTTCTCTCGCGATGAATTGTCCACCACCAAGGGAAAAAGAGAGCGTACGGTTCCGGTGAGTCCCAAGGCGGGCCAACTGCTGCGGGAGCATAGGCTCGCTGTTGAAGGGGAGGACCTAGACTTCGTGTTCGCCCAGCGCAATGGCGCCCACTTGAATCGCAATCACATCAAGCACGCTCACGCGCGGGGCTGTCGCGCCGCTGGGCGCACCATTCGCATCCACGACCTGCGGCACACGTATGGTACCATCATGGCGCTGCGGGGCGTGCCGATGCCGACGTTGCAGAAGTTGATGGGGCACACCGAAATCAACACCACGATGCGGTACCTCCATACTGATCTCACATCGATGGAGAAGGCGGCCCTCGTGCTGGAGCAGGCTCTCGAGCAGCAGCCGGGGGAGGCGGCATGAGCAACGTTCTTTACCCGCCTGTCGATCTGCGAAGGCACATGAGATGCGACCGCTGTAAACGTCTCGGACGCCCGCTGTTGCGCAGGTATGGCATGCCAGCGTGCGACGTGGACTGGGAACGGCATGAACAGGAGGGGCGCTACCGACTGATGGGCTGCTGCGTCGAAGAAGGGGACGCGCCCTACGAGTGTCGCCACTGCGGTGAGCCGACCTTCGTGTCCGCCGTTCCATACAGATCTGTCGGAATTCCGTCGGAAAACGAAAGAGACTGACAATCTGCACGGCGCGCCACTGCCTGAGATGCAGCACTGGTCGGTATTGTCAGGGCACTACTGCTGACAATGGCGGCGGGTACGGTACCCGCGTCACCCTCGACCGGTGCCGCCTTTGCATGGGGGTGCAAGACACATAGGATGGGCGCTTCACTGTCTGGAGCCCATTCCTATGACCACACTGACTCTGCCCGAACTTGAGCGCCACCTCTGGCAAGCTGCTGACCTTCTCCGCGGCTCCATCGACTCGGGTGACTTCAAGCACTACATCTTCGGCCTCCTCTTCTACAAGCGCCTGTGCGATGTGTGGGAGGAGGAGTACGAGGAGCGGCTCGCCGAGTACGAAGACGAGGCACTGGCTGCCGACCCCGAGGAGCACCGTTTCCACATCCCTGCTGGGTGCTTCTGGAGCGATGCCCGCACCGTCTCGGTGGACATTGGCACGGTGCTCAACACCTCCTTCCGCGCCATTGAAGACGCCAACCCGCGCCTCAAGGGCGTGTTCCAGGACGTAGACTTCGCCAACAAGGAGCGCTTCCCGGACCACCTGCTCGACAGCCTGCTGCAGCACTTCGAGCGCCACCGCATGCGCACCACCGACGTGCCCTCCACCATGCTGGGCGACGCCTACGAGTACCTCATCGCCCAGTTCGCCGACGACGCCGGCAAGAAGGGCGGCGAGTTCTACACCCCCAAGCAGGTGGTGAAGCTGGCCGTCGAAGTGCTGCGCCCCACCGAGGGCATGACCGTCTACGACCCCGCGTGTGGCTCGGGCGGTATGTTGCTCGAAGCCGTGCACCACATGGAACGCACCGGCCAGAATCCCAAGGCGCTGACCCTGTACGGGCAGGAAAAGAACCTCAACACGTGGGCCATCTGCAAGATGAGCCTCTTCCTGCACGACATTGACGACGCCTTCATCGAGCGCGGCGACACCTTGCTCGACCCGAAGCACATCACCGACGAAAAGGTGCTGCGCCGCTTCGACATGGTCATCGCCAATCCTCCGTTTTCGCTGAAGAAGTGGGGCCACGCGGTGTGGTCCAAGGGCGACCCCTTCGGCCGCGACGTGTACGGCTGCCCACCCAAGTCCTACGGCGACCTGGCCTTCATTCAGCACATGGTGGGCTCGCTGCGGGCGAGGGGACGCATGGCGGTGGTGGTGCCCCATGGTGTGCTCTTCCGTGGCGGGGCCGAGGGCAAGATCCGAAAGGGCATGCTTGAAGACGACCTGATCGAGGCGGTGGTGGGGCTGGGGCCCAACCTGTTCTACGGCACGGGCATTCCCGCTGCGATCTTGTTCCTCAACCGCGACAAGGCCGCCGAGCGCCGGGGCAAGGTGCTCATCGTCAATGGCGACAAGGACATTGTGGAGGGCAAGAACCAGAACACCCTGTCCGACGACAACGTGAACCGCCTCGCTGGGGCCGTGCAGCGCTACGAAGACGAGGCGCTGTTCTGCCGAGTGGTGCCGCTCGACGAGATCCGCGACAACGACCACAACCTCAACCTCACCCGCTACGTGCAGACCGACCCACCGCCGCCGCCCATCGACGTGAAGGCCGAGGTAGCCACCCTGCAGGGCTTGATGGCGAAGCGGGATGCCGCGGAGGCGCGGATGGTCGGGTTCTTGAAGGAGCTTGGCTATGCGGGGTGAGGTGCCAGAGGGGTGGCAAGAAACCCGCTTTGAGAACATCGCCTCCGTTGGCCGGGGACTGACCTACAGCAACAAGCAGGAGTGCCTACCCGACTCGGATGATGCCGTGTGTGTACTTCGCATTCCGAACGTTCAGGAGCAACGGTTCGACCCCACTTCGTTGAAGTACATCAACGGCGTCACTCCTAAGCAAGTCGAAAAGTACTCTGTGCCGCGTCAGGCAATTTTGATGGTTGGTTCCAATGGTAACGCTGCACGCGTCGGAAACTGCTGCTTTGTAGACAGTGCAGAACCCTACCTATTTGCGTCCTTCTTGATGCGCGTCGTGCCCGACCAACGTCAGGCAGACTCCAAATTCTTCTACTATCTGATCGCTGGCGGCTCCGTACAGGATGCCATCACAGAGTCCGTCGAAGGATCGACGGGGCTGAAAAACATCAGCCTGACAATGCTCAGGCAGCAACGCCTCCTCCTCCCCCCCCTCCCCGAACAACGCAAGATCGCCGCCATCCTCTCCTCCTTGGACGAGGCCATTGCCGCGACCGAGGCGGTCATCGCGCAGACGCGCCGGGTGAAGGAAGGGCTGCTCCAAGACCTGCTGACCCGAGGGATTGGGCGGGGCGGCCGTCCGCACACGCGGTTCAAGCAGACGGAGATCGGGGAGATTCCGGAGTCGTGGGAGGTGCGGAAGCTACTTGAGTTGTGCTCTCGGGTTGGAGTGGGCATCGCAAGTTCTGCCACTCACGCCTACCGATCCGAAGGCATTCCACTGGTCCGCAACCAGAACATCAAGCGCGGGTATCTGGACCTTACGGACCTGCTGTATGTCACACCCGAGTATGACG
>JBMHDG010000055.1:0-3239 GCA_049889515.1 Myxococcota bacterium | reverse complement strand
GTTCTACCTCATGGCAGAGCTGCCCATCGATGATGCCGATCGCTTTGCGCGCTGGCTGGTGACGGACTTCCGTCGCGAGGGGCAGAGCTTGGTGGTGGCGCCGGGAACAGGTTTCTACACCCAGCCAGAGCTGGGGCGCCGTCAGGTACGGCTGGCTGCCGTGCTCGAAGAGCCCATCTTGCGTCAGGTCGGCGCCCTGCTGACAGAAGCGGTGGCGACCTATCCCCAGTAGCGCGGTGCCGCGCGTCGGAGCGGCCCGCGACATGCGGGCCGGGGGATGTGGTCCGGACGCTTACGACTCTTCGCTCTGGGCTGCGGCCATCTCCGCGCGAACGACGTCCATGTCGAGGGCGCGGACCTGCGTGATGAGATCTTCAAGGCCCTCGGGCGGGAGCAGGCCAGGCTGCATGTGAATGGGCACACCCTCGCGGTAGAAGACCGTGGTGGGAATCGAGCGAATGCCGTAGCGGCCCGCGAGCTGCTGCTCGGCTTCCGTGTTGATCTTGCCAAAGGCCACGTCGCCGTGGGTCTCACTCGCGGCCTCAAAGATGGGCGCGAACCGCTTGCATGGGCCGCACCAAGACGCCCAAAAATCGAGCACAACGATGTCGTTGTCGGCGATCAGGGCATCATGGTTTTCGCTGGTCACTTCGATGGTTGCCACGGGACCTCCTGATGGTCTCGCGGCAACGTAAGCGCTGCATCAGTCCTGACCAGTCTCTTCTGTCACGGAGTCGTCGAGTTCGGCGTCTTCTCGTTGGGATCCCTGCGGCACTTCGAGCGGATGAAGGGCGTTCGGGCCCTCTAAGGGATGAAGGGCTTGCGGATCTTCCAAGGGGTGAAGGGCCTTGGGCGACTCGTGTGGTGGTTTGATCTGTGACATGCGTTCCCCCGCCCGTGTCGACGGCAGAAACGCGTGAGACCTTGAGGGCTATTCCGTACGGAACGGGCTGAGGGCCTGTCGGAGTCCGTCGAGGGTGCCCTGAACGGCCTCCATGGAGACAGAACCTACGCTCATACGAAGCCAGCCTGTCTTTTCGGGGTATCCGAAGGCGGTAAACGGCACGACAGCGACGCCAGCCTCGTGCAGCAGGTAGGACCGCACCGCTTCGTCGTCCTCGAGCAGTCGCCCGTCTGGCGTCGTCTTTCCGATGAGGTCGACCTTGACCGAGAGGTAGATCGCACCGGCAACATCGAGGCAGCTGATGGGCAGCCCGTCACGGTTCATGTCCTCGATGCCGCGCTGAATGGTCTCGAGGCGGGCCTTGATCTGTCGCTTGAAGTGACCGAGATAGTCAGCGGCGTCTTCGGGGGCTTCGAGCAGTGCGGCGGTCGCCATCTGCTCCGGACGTCCGGCCCAAGCGCCCATGTGTCCAATCAAGGCCTTCATGCGACCCACGACCCAAGGGGGCGCAGCGGCCCAACCGACACGCAGTCCTGTCGCTGCCCACCACTTGCTGATGGCATCGACGATGATGGTGTAGGGCGCCATCTCGGGGGAGAGCGCCATGGGCGTGACATGCTCGGCATCGCCGAAGGTGAGGCGCCAGTAGACGCTATCGTACAAGAGGAACAGTGGGCGCTCACCTGCTTCATCCCGCCGTCGGTTCTCTGCGACGATGGCATCGCAGATCTCTTGAAGCTGCTCACGTGCGATCACACTTCCCGAGGGATTCTGCGGACTGTTGATCACGAGCAATCGGGCGCGGGAGAGATGGGGCGCCATCGCCTCTGCAGTGGGCATGAACCCATGCTCGGGCTGGGTCACCATCGGTACGCCCTCGGCGTGGTTGAGGTACACGTAGTAGCCGACGTTCCAGCTTGGAACAGGGTAGAGGACCACGTCGCCAGGGGCCAGTAGCGCGGCCATGGCGGCATAGATTGGTGGCCGTGCCCCGCTACCCGTGATGATGGAGTCGATCGGGAAGGCGAGGTCGAGCTCACGCTTGTAGAGGTTGACGATCGCTTGGCGGAGCTCTGTCGTACCAATGGCTGGCGGATAGTTGGTCTGGCCTGCGTCGAGGGCGTCCTTGATGCGCTGGCGAAGGGCATCTGGGATGGGGAAGATGCTTGGGTTGAAGTCACCGATCGTCAGGTTGTGGACCGTCTTTCCTTGTGCGATCAACTGACGAACTTCACCGGCGATCGCCAGAATGGCCGACCCTTGCAGTCCGGCGATGTGGGGGTCGCACGCACGGTCTGCGGTGTGCTTGGCAGCTTCATACGCGAGGTTGAGGTCGATGGTCATCGGGCGCTCCGGGGCGTGGGCAGGGCGAGTAGCTAACCGTCCTGACCGGCCGTCGCATGAAAGCTGACGTCGCAGTCACCAACGGGCGTGGTAGGTGGGGCGTGACGACGATGTGGGGGTGCAGGGTGGAGCGGAGACCAGTCTCGGTGTCACGGTTGGTAGGACTTGCGCGGCCAGAGGTTGGGCTGCTTGGCGCAGCAACGGTGGCGTTATTGATCGGCTCGGGGCTCTCCCTCGCAGCGCCGCAGGTCGTTCGCTGGCTCGTCGACATGGTTGTGGTCGATGGCGATTTTTCGAGGCTGGATGAGGCGGCGTTGTCTCTTCTCGGCCTCTTTCTCGTCATGGCCATTGCCGGCATGCTTCGTGCTTGGTGGTTCACTGTGGCTGGTGAGCGTGTGGTGGCGCGGCTGCGCAAAGACCTCTTCGCGTCGATCATGGGTCAGGACATTGGATTCTTCGACCAGACACGCACGGGCGAGCTGACCAATCGCCTCGCGAGTGACACGACGGTGCTCCAGAACACGGTCACGGTCAATGTATCGATGGCCCTTCGGTTCGTGGTCAGCATTCTCGGTGGGCTGGCCATGCTGTTGTGGACGAGCCCATGGTTGACGCTCCTGAGCATGCTGTTGGTCCCCGTGGTCGCCGTGGGTCTGGCGGTCTTCGGTCGTGCCATACGGCGGGTGTCGGGGAGGGTTCAAGACGCCCTCGCAGATGCCACGGATGTGGCCGAGCAGGCGCTGTCGGGCGTTCGCACGGTCCGTGCCTTTGCAGCAGAAGGCGTAGAGGTTGACCGGTATGGTGAGGCGGTGGACCGCAGCTACGAGCTCGCTTCGCGACGGGCATTCCTGTACGGCGGCATGCAAGGCATTGTGGCCTTTGCTGGCTACGGCTCGGTGGCCGTGGTGGTGTGGGCCGGTGGCCGCATGGTGCTCGACGGGCAGATGTCGGCCGGAGAACTCACGGCCTTTCTGATCTACACCTTGATGGT
>JBMHDG010000054.1:0-89377 GCA_049889515.1 Myxococcota bacterium | reverse complement strand
GCCAAGCGCAAGCAGGACCCGTTGGTCGCCGGGTAGCGCGCTCCCCATCGCCTCGACGCCGGCTAACAGCGGCAACACCGCAAAACTCCACGCGGTGACGCCAACCATGAACTTGGTCGTAAGGGCAAAGGCGTCTTTGACCTGCTGGGGTGCATCCTCGTCATAGCGTTGAAACATCGGAAACCTCTCACCAAAACCTTATCGCAGAGGGTTCTGTATCGGGAGCCCCTGCGTGTAGGATCACTGGGTCTCCTGCGATAGCACCCGTCCTCCAGATCCTTTCAGCCGCTGAACGCCATGAATATGTTACGATGGTGTTCTCGCTAGGGAGTGCATGATGCAGTTGTTGTCCTCACTGTTCTCCTCCGGGGCAGAACACGCTGGACACGAACTCGGCGGACCGGCCACCACCAAGCAATGGGGGGGTACGTTGTTGGAGGGAACCGGCAACGAAACCGCCAACGCAAACTTCGGAACCGCCTCCGCAGAGATGTCTCTCGATCCCGGCACCGCTACGGGCAGCCTCAGTGCATCGGCCACGGGAATGAGTGGCATGTTCAACAAGGGCGGTTTCTCTGGGTCACTGGACCTCTTTAAGGCCAGTGGGGACGCGTCGATGGGCGCGAGCGGGAACTCGATTTCCGGCAATCTGACCCTCGCCGAGGCGCAAGGTACGTACACCGGCAACAACTTCAAGATGTTTGGGGGCCTGAAGTTGGGAGACTTCGGAGCTTCCGCCTCGTCCGACCTCACCTCCACCACAGCAAAGACAACCGCCGACCTCATCTCTGCCAACGTCGGCGGTGAGTACACCACCGGAGACGGTCTCACGTTCGGTGGCAAGGCCTTCGGAAGCTATGGCTTCGGCGGCATGAGTGGGGGCGGAAATCTCTTCGCGAAGAACCGGTATGGCTCCATCAATGCAGGTACAAATGGCTTCAGTGGCTCGATGACCAAAGAGGGCTACGCATCGCTCAAGGGCTATGGATTAGCGGCGTTGGCCGGTCCCGATCAGTTGACGAAAGACGCCCTCCATCCACTGTAGCCGCTCCCCCGGTCGGCCAGTCGGTCGGTGACTCACAGCCGCCGAATGTACCAGAGAAGTCCGGGGTCACGTTCCGCAGGCTCCACCTCGACGAAGGCATCGAGCACCACAACCTGAAAGCCGTCGATCAGCCCGACGCCTGGCCCCATGATGTCCAGCGATACGCCGCTAGCGTGGTGGGTGAATCGAACCGGCATGGCCTGGCACATCCGGCCGTCATCCTCCGGAAAGTTCCACCAATGGTCTGTACACGGTGTGGCCGCGCAGGTGGCATCCTCGGTACGCAGCTCCACCGACCATCCGAAGCCAGACCAGCGCCGTTGGTCACCTCCCGCCAACAGGAGCTGACCCGAGGCGTCTGTGAGCTGATAGGCGTGCGGCGTGGAGCAACTGCCCTGCACGTCGAGCACCGCGTCGATGCCGCGCTCATCGTCAGGAAGCCCAGGTCGTGTCACGGCATCTGCGCGCGCAGCCCAGCTCTCCACGTAGATGAATCCTGAAGAGTCATAGTCTGGATCAATGGAGTACCAGAAGGGCACCGGAAACGCTGCGCCGGTCCCCGCATCGCACACATCCATTCCGTCACCCGGAAACCCATCCTGACGGCCCAGCGTGGTCACGGGGCGATGGGTGCAACGGTCGTTGTAGTCCGCGGCGCCGTAGCGGTAGGCCTCCTCAACGGCCGCGGAGTCAAGCACGTCCGAACCGCAGGCCATCACCCCCACCACCATGAGTACGTGCCCTCTCATGTTCCCTCCGAAGGGCGTACCTGCATCGATGTGACGGCCTCCTGACCATCTGCTGGAGCTTCCTTGCCCCCCCATTCATGATGCGTCAGCCACATGGCATCCATCGTCGGATTCGGGAAGTTGAGGACGGTAATGTCTGCCTTCATGTCTGCGGCGCCCACTTCCTCGTAGGCAAACACCTGATGACGCCCCATCTGGGGCACCCAGTTCTTGAACAACAGATCGGCCGCAACATCGACGGTGCCATCGAGGGTCTTGGAGGCGTCGACGACAGACCGCCACCCCACCATGTGCTGGTCCGCGGGCTTGTCGAACCGATCCCACCGAAACAAATGCATCGACAATCCCGTCATGACGGGCACCGGGGTGGTGACCACCGCCGAGGCCTTCACGGACCGACGCACGGGTTTTGGCCGAAGCTCGACCGCGTCGGGATTCTTGCCGGAACCCAAGAGGTTTCGTGGGGCATCCCAGCCATAACGATGGTGCAGTGTGGCACGCGCAACGCCTATCGGCGACGGACTGCCGAGGACGCCCACCTCGAATTCCACCGCGTACGTGGCTTCGGGAGAGAGGGCGCACTCCTCAGAGGAGCACCCCATCATCAGGTAGGCAGACCACTGCACGTCGATGCCCTCTCCGTCACCACTCCACCTCACATCGTCTACGGCCACCGAGAAGTCGATGGGCTTGGCCGAAGGACTGCCGTCCGTGGCATAGACATCGAACCCATTCAGAAACCCGACAAGCGACTGCTCCCGGAGCGCATCGGCCTGCATGGGCGGCAGGTCGGCCAGCTCGATGCGCATCACCCCTGTCTGTCGCCAGCTTGGATACGCCATCTGAAGGGCGAAGGTCGTGGTCACACGTCGTTGCACAAAGCCGAGATCGCCCAGGGCACCGTAGGTCACATGCGTTCGTGCCTGCGCGGTGTCGGCACTGGTTCCAGATGCCGCCGCATGGTTTAGGCTCCAACATTGTCCTGCTGGACAGTCAGGATCGCGCGACACCCAATTTCCGAACCTGTTCCACCGATGGTTGTGCGTCCACTCATGCTCAAACCCGCGCCAGAAGGTCACCACACTGGCCGACGGCGGTTCCGCCATACCCGCCGTGACACCCGTCCCTGTCGCCGTCCCATCCGCACACCCCGAGGCCAGCCAAGCGCCCACACACCACACACCAAGCCATGGACCTCTCACACACGCCGGAACACCCATTCAACAACCCCTGATTTCAGCGTAGAGCCCATATGGATGACCCACCAGTACTTTTGAAGTTTCCTCAATAGTGATGTCCATACCGACTATATTCAGATCTATGAACCCAACATTCGTGATGCCATGGCGCTTCGGTGCGCGGCGAGCACCTCCAGCTCTGCCTCGAGACGCCCCACACTCTCACTGGCACGTGCCAGACCGCCGTCAATGGCCTCATCCTCGGCGCGAATGAGCTCCACATGAAGGGCCTGCAAGCTCACCCCCAGCGCGTCCAACATGGCCCGACGCGTGGCGATGGCATCCGCAAGCGGATTCGCGTGCTCTCGCGCAGACTCGGATGCAGGGCCGAGCGATGTGGGCTCCGCGGCGGCCGCTGCCTCGAGGTCACGGATCTCCTTGCGGAGCGTTGCACGGCGCCGCATCGCCTCATCCACCCGCCCGCGGAGAAAGGGGTCGTGTCCTGCGAGGATACCGAGGCGTATCGCGAGCCCGTAAAGGTCGTCAGAGGACACGTCTTCCGCAGTGGCGTGGGCGTTGAGCTCTGCACGCCGCCGCTCACCTGCAGCGGCATCCTGCCTCGCGGCCCACTCACGGACCTGGACCAACGAGGGTTCCAAGGAAGGTCCTCCTCTCGCGTACACCCTCCACACCTCGGCGAACAGGATGCTTGCAGCACCCGTGTACAGCATTGGCATGGCCATCCATGAGGCATCTAGGGATGCGGCCGCGTATGCGACCGCACACGCCAAGACACCCATCCCCCACAATCCTGCGTACCCCCACAATAGACGCCGCCGCGCGCCACGCTGCCGTGCCTTTGCGGCGGCCACGGGAGGCGGATCATCGAGGAGGGGGTTCAGCACACCGCGCTGGACTTCCGCGTGCGAGACCATAAACGGCGTGAGTATCGATGCGGCATAGCGACCAGACGTCGTGTACATGGGACCCTCTACTGCGCTACCGATGCGTACGTTGTACGCGTCGGTGTATTGCCAGAGAGGTTGCGGGTCCGCCTACGGAAGCTGACAAGGAATGGGTTCTACACCAGGAATCGCGTCGACGAAGTCTCCTTCTTCGATGTAGCTGGCCAGCATGTCTGGCTGCTCGGTGGCCTGAACAAAGAAGTCCGACATCACCATGCCGGCCACTTCACCCAGCCAGTAGTCATCGCGAATGCTCACGACATGTACGCTATCTTCTGCATTGCTCGTCAGGTACCAGAACACCCCCGGCAGATCTCGGGTATCGCAGTACATCTGCCGCGTAGCGTTGATGAAGTCGGCATCGTTGCTGAAGTATGCATCTCCAGCTTGGGTGCTGTCGTGTTGGTTGCCCAACAAGAGCATGTTCTGCGCGATCCCTGGCTGCACCCGCTCTGACAGGGCTTCAAGGATGACCTGACCACCCGAGCAGGGGCCGTCGAAACAGTACGGGGGGAGATAATTTTTCATGCCCCACGCAGGAATCTTCAGCAGCCCCAAGCTCCCTACGCCCAAGAGCTCCCCATTGTCCACGGCGAGACCACCGTCCGGATACGCCGTCGTCTGACGCCACTGCAGGTCGTCGATCATCCAGTGGTAGTTGTAGAGCGTGCCGTAGCCACCCGCGCTGAATCCACCGAACAGGGCGACGACGTCGTTGGGGTTGTAGCCTTCACCCGCAGCGTCCATCTCGCGCCAGATCACGTCACGGGTCATCGACACTGCCGTACGAAGGTTCACCGATCCAAATCGGGGCACATCGAGGTTCTCAAAGGACTCGATCACCCCTCCCCCGGCAAACACGTCTTGGGTGCAGTAGGGCGCATAGAGAATGGTCCAGTCCGCGAATGGGCTGACCTCGGGGTTGGAGGACGTCACGCCACCGCCAAACGGCACATCATCAAGACCCTGAGCGTTGAGCAGCTGGGGAGCAAACTGGAAGCGAGAGGCGCAGTCATCTTCAAAGACGCAGACCCCACCGCCCTGCAGCGCCACCACCACACGGTCGAGCGGCGCACCCTCCGGCGCCAACTTGACCCAGAACGCGTAGTCGGTGCCATCGGCACACTGGGTACCCCACGTCGCACTATCGACGATGACCTCTGTCCACTCACCCCGTGGTGCATCAAAGGTCGCCGCCGACGGGCCACACGAGGGGACGTCAAAGGAAGGATGGGCCATTGAGGTCAAGCAATCTGCTTGGTTGCCCGTGTTGTCCACATACGCGTTGACATCAACAGCGATCAGGTCCGACAGAATGGGGCATGCCGTGGTCACGGCCTGCCGGGTGGTGCTGCGGGGGTCGGCCCGAAGTGCAGTGGCTGCCGGCACATCGAGGCCGTCACCTGACGCCTCGACCAGGAGCTGCAGCTCGTCGCTAATGAGTTGCGCACCCGCTTCATGAGCTGTCGCCAGACAGGTCTTTTCGCTCTCGGAAGCGTCCTCCCACACAGCGGCGTGTGGCCCTCCATACGTCCGCCATGCAAGAGAGTCCGCTTGTGTGGCACAGGCGCTCGCCAACCTCGCACTATGCTCTGTCACCGACAAGCTCAGGGTCTCATCCGCCATGCAGGCCTCGAGCACCTGGGCTTCCGCCGCCGAAAGCGCGGCCATCACGGTCGGATCATCCGCCGTGCAGAGCGCATCTCCACCCTCAAGACACGCCGCGTGGGCTGCGCTCACATCCACGATGCATTGTTGCGCGGCCCCCATGGACGCCTCGCGACACACCACCTCGGGAGGTGCAGTTGAACATCCTGCCCAGAGACCAACGACGACAACACCCAAACCAGCCCTGTACATGGAGCCTCCACGGGCGACAGTCAATCGAACTGGAGGTCGTGAGTCAAGTTTGATTGCGACACGCCGTATGTTGGGGCAAGGTCACTCCGTCAGCCGGCCCGACAGCAGGAGCATAAGATATGCAGATATGGTGCGATGAAAGTGGAACACCCGACGCCCTAGATCGCTTACTTCAGCAGGCATCCATGCAGCCGAAAACCAAGGGTATCCTTGTGCTTGCGTGCGATGGGAACCACTTCACCCCCGCGTCGATCAATGGCATGCTGTCGCGCGTTCCCGTCCCGCTTGCGGGTGGCATCTTTCCCGCTGTGGTTCATGAAGGTGCCCACCTCCAGAAGGGCACCGTGGTGGTTGCCGTCGAGCAGGCCTTCCACGTGGGTCTGGTCGAAGACATCAGCAACGCCGACCGCGACCTCGCCGCTAGCATCGACACGGTCATCGACGCCATGGCTGCGACCGGAGACACCCATGTGGTCTTCATCGATGGCTTTGCCACACGGATCGGCCATGCGCTCGAGGGACTCTTCGACAGCCTCGGGTTTGGGAACGACATCTTGGGAGGCGGTGCCGGGTCGTTGGACATGGTCCCGAAGCCATGCATCATGACCCAGACCGGGCTTCACAAGGATGCCATGCTCATCGCGACCTGGGACGTGGCATGTGGCATCGGCGTGGCACATGGGTGGACCGCTATCGAGGGACCCTTTCGGGTCACGGCAAGCGACAGGAACACCATCGAGAGCTTGGAGTGGGCAAGCGCCTTTGACGTCTACCGAACGGCGGTGGAGACCCACTCGGGCCAGCGCTTCACCGACGACAACTTCTTCGACCTCGCCAAGGCCTACCCCTTTGGCATTGCCAAGCTGGACGCCGAGCGCATCGTGCGAGACCCCTTTCAGGCCACAGAAGACGGCGCACTGGTCTGTGTGGGCGAAGTCTCCACGGGGTCGCATGTGGACATTCTCCATGGGAATAAGCCGAGCCTCCTTGCCGCCGCCCGAACTGCGCGTGACCGAAGTGTCGAAGCAGCCAGCGGTCGCGGCGAGCCAGCCGTAAGCCTGTTCATGGACTGCATCTCGCGCGTCCTGTTCCTCGAAGAAGACTTCGTGCAGGAGCTCACCGCGGTCAAGCAGCCGCAGGTGCCCTTGATCGGCGCCTGTACCATCGGAGAGATTGCAAACAGCAGCTCCTCGTTTGTCGAGTTCTACAACAAGACCTCGGTTGTGGGCTCGATCATGACCGACGCTGGGTAGGCGCATGCCGAATCGGACCGTTGTGGAGACCCAGCTCTTTTTCGAGATCGCCCTCTCGATTGGGAACGCCACCGAGCTCAAGGCCATGCTGAAAGAGGCACTGACGACGTACCTCAAGAAGCTGAACTGCTTGGGTGCCGTGGTGGTCTGTGGGAGCACACGGCATGGGCAGATCACCTCGGTTCCTCGCCGGGCCCATGAGCATCCCCTGCTCAAAGCCGCACTCTCATGCACGCTCCAAGACGTGTCGTCCGTGACAGATGAGGTCGAAGGACAGGGCTTCTTCCACCTATTTGAGCTCCCCGGCTTCGGTTGTCTGGCGCTCGCCCGAACCGGAAAGCCACTCGACCCGTCGATCGTGGCCTCGCTCGAACCCCTCAACAAGAAGCTGGCCCAGGCGGGCCTCGCCTGTATTCAGCAGGCCATGCTGGAGCGCGAGGTCGAAGAACGACGGCTCCGGGAGAACGAGCTGCGCCGGGCGCGTGATCTGGCCGAGGAGGCCAACCGGTCCAAGAGCCTGTTTCTCGCCAACATGAGTCATGAGATCCGGACGCCCATGAATGGCGTGCTCGGCATGGCCGAGCTCCTCGAGTCCAGTGAGCTTTCTCCCACCCAGCTGAAGCGTGTCCGTACCATCCAAGAGTCCGGGCGCGCGCTGCTGCGGGTCATCGATGATGTTCTCGATATTGCGCGGGTTGAACGCGGAAAGCTCGAGCTTCATCCCGAGCCCTTTGACCTCCATGGCGTGGTCTCAAAGGCCCTTGACCTCCTACAGCCCTCGGCGAAGCGGCGAGGCCTTGAGCTGCGGTGGCATGTGGACGCTGATGTCCCCTCATGTGTGACCGGAGATGCGCATCGTCTGCGCCAAGTGCTCATCAACCTCGTGAACAACGCGCTGAAGTACACCGAGACCGGCCATGTCTCCGTGCATGTGGACCTCGGAAAGTCCGACAACACGCTACGGTTTCGGGTCCGTGACACGGGCATTGGCATCAGTCCCGAAAAACAAGACCGCCTGTTTGAGGCCTTTCATCAGGTCGATGCCAGCTACAGCCGGGCGCGCTCCGGCCTCGGCCTCGGCCTTGCCATCTCCCGGGAGATCGTCCACCTGATGGGTGGTCAGATCGGTCTCGACAGTACCCCCGGCGTGGGCTCAACCTTCTGGTTCACCGCCGAGCTGCCCCCCGCCGAGGCGCAGCGTCCACCGCACGAGGACAGGAGCACGGACCCACTCAAGAACCGCCACATCCTCCTCGCCGAAGATGACCGCATCAACCAGGCTGTGGCCTCGGCTGTCCTCAAATCTTTGGGCGCAACCGTCGAGGTGGTCGCCAATGGGCAGAACGCCGTCGATGCCATGATGGATGGTCAGTTCGATGCCATCCTCATGGATGTTCAAATGCCCGTGATGGATGGGCTCGAGGCCACGCGAGCCATTCGTGACCTCAAGGCACCGGCAGGCCAGGTACCGATCATCGCATTGACCGCCCACGGTCTTCCCGAGCACGAACGTCAGTGCCGGGAAGCCGGAATGGATGACTACGCGACGAAGCCGGTCAGTCGAGACCAGCTCACACGCGTCTTGGCGAGGCATCTCTCCCCCGCCACGTCCTAGGCGCTACTCGGCGATGGTGCGCTTGGCGCCATAGGCCTTGGCAGCCTCTTGCGTGGGAAAGACCGCGTCAGCATTCCACACCTGCTTCGGTGCGTAGTCCTTAATGGCGACGCTGCCGCCATCAAGGTTTCGCCCGAGGATACGGTTGACCGCGTTCTCCCAGGTATCACCCGGCTTAATGCTCGCGTTGTCCACGGTCTGCACACTGGTCGCCATGGCAATCCCGAGCCCCGGGTTGACCGACACATTGCCCGTGCCATCACCACTCGTCATGTCCGTGATGTCCTCGATGTAGTCCACACCGTGGAGCGGGTTCATGCCCGCGTTCCGTACCGAAATCACGACCGAAGCCTCGGGCTTCGCGTTGCCGTGCAGCAGCCCATTCCCGACGAAGTTGTTGTTCTTGATGCTCACCGTTGGCGCGTTGTCTGGCGCAATCTGGATGGCACCACCAAAGTTACCGTAGAACAGGTTGTTCTCAATCACGACCTCATCAGCCGCATCACGGGAGCCCATGTCCAACGAGCCGGGGTTACCCGTGGTGGGATCGGGATTGTAGGACCAGTTCAAGATGAAGGAGTTGTTCTTGACCGTCACCAGCTTCGGCTTGTTTCGGAACCGTGCAGACTCCAGCTTGAGCGGGATGACGTTGTTGAGGAAGATGTTGTTGTCCCAGGTGATGGTCATGTCGGCATCTGCTGCCCGAACCAAGGTCTCGGTCACACGGTGCGGTGCGTTCAAGAAGACGTTGTTCTTGAAGGTCAGCGCTCCGAGCTCCCAGTAGTTGAACTTGATGACCTTATGCGTACTTGAGCCACCCTTTTGAAGGCTGTTGCTCTTGGCATCGTACTTGTTTGACGCCTGCATATCCCAGAGGATGCCGTCGACGGTCAGCGACGCAGTCTTGGTGTTTCGCCCCACGGTCCAGTAGGCACCGCCTCGCGCTTCGGTCGTCAGAAACTGGGTGGGTGTGCCCCACGGATCGCGCGCAGAGAACGATGCATCGTAGCCGCCCTCAATCACCAGATGCGCTTGTGGATTCGAGAAGACCGGCATCGCGTAGTTTCCGCCGTCCATGTCACCGCGATACTCACCACCGGCAAGCTTCAGGGTGACCGTCATGGCCCCACCCGCGGCCATCGCCTCGGAAGCGACCATGAAGCCCTTCGTGAGGTGTCGCGCACACTGAACGTCATCGCCCGCCGCCTCTGCAGCAGCCTCGCAGGCATCGCGTCCCTCACGAGAGGACGGCACGAGGATAGTCGTGTCAGCGAAGGCCGTGGTGGACAGCAAGGGAGCAACCGCGAGTGCTGCCGTGAGAAATCGGGAAGTCATAGGAGTCTCCATTCATAGGGGAACCAGCTTTGCATAGACGAAGCCGGTAGGGCCACCCCACCCGCTCCACAAGGGAATCCTCAGCGTGAGGACTCCTCTTCTGTGTCTCCGAAGAGGTAGTTGTATCCAGCCTGTACGGCGCCGAACGTCGCCGCAGGGATCGACCCAGCGGTGGTCACCACCCCACCTGCAATGAGCCCCGCAGTCTCACTGCCTGTCGCGTCCTCGACCAAGTGTGCAGTGTTGACACCCGCGTCGATGACGACATCTGTCAGTGTTCGGTCCTTCCCGTCAGGTCCCTTGCCATACTTCTCGGAGCGCGCATAGTCGCTGGTCGCTGCGTCATGCAAAGCCGAGCCTGCTTTATAGCCCGCCACACCCGCACCCACGACCGCAGCGCCGGACGCTAGGACGGTTCCGGTTCCCCCTGCTGCAACGCTGGAGAGCGCCCCGTACTCCACGGTACCGCCAGCCATCGCACCCACAGCCTGCATCGTTCCTCCGGCCGCTTCCAGACCCCCGATCACGCGGTCGTCAGTCGCCGCGTCCTCGTCGAGCATGGGGGCCCCCCCCGAGACGATGGCAGCAGCCCCCCCAACGCCTGCAGCGGCCTGACCCAACAGCGCGGCATCATCGGCATAGCCAAGGTACTTGGCACCCGATGAAGCGACCCCGAGCGACCCCTCGACCGCCTTCATGCCCGCCGATGTCCGTGCCTCCGCGGACTGGGTGTCATCGAGGGCCGTCATGGTGTTCCCAGCGACTCCCACCACGCCGAGCATACCGAGTGCATCGCTATCGACGGCCTCGTAGCCCAGCGCCTTGCCCGTCTCGTTGAGCACAGTGGCCCCGCTGCTCACGGCCGTCCCCACACCCGAGACAACACCTCCGACATCTCCGCGCTCTGCAGCCGCGACCGCGTCCAGCGTTCCAGTGACGACCCCGACACCGCCCTTCGCACCTGCATGCATGGTGTCCCCCAATGTTGCCCCCTCAACCTCGAGGCAGTCTTTGACCCCAGAGGCCACGGGCCCGATCTCTGCGGCCGCGACGCTCGACGACGTGTAGCCGGGATCTGCCGCCGCGGCGGTCGCACCGTAGCCGGCGTCTACGGGACAGACTTCGTAGGCCGGCGCTTCCGAAGCTGACGTCGAAGAGGTGCTCGTAGAGCTGGTGCGGGTCTCATGGGCTGGCATCACATCTCCTTGCAAGTCCACAACGAGATTCCCGATGGCGGGTGCCGGTCTGACACCGTCCCTCATCTTTTTTTCTGTCCCTGTCAGACCGTGGGGTGTCGCCCCCTACCTCTAGGCACCCCCAAGGAAGGAGGGCACCATGTCCCGCCCCATTCAACGACGAACCCTGCTTAAAGGACTGCTCGGCGCCGCAGCCGCCAGCCACATGGGCGTCGCACGCGCAGCCCTCAACCCCTTTATGCCCTTGCCTGCGACCGCGGCGGTTCCCACCTACAAGGTGCTCGAGGTCTTTCTGGTGGGTGCGATCTCCCACCGCGACACCCTCTGGGTCGAGGGGGCGACCTCGGACCATCGGCCGGCACGCCAAACCTTCGATGCCGCCACCCTCGCCGACCACGGCATGGACGCCCAAGAGCGATTCTACATCGGCGATAACCCGCTGCCTGATGGCACTTCAGAGCCCATTCACCTCGGCCCCTGGGCGACGAGTCTTCCTGATACGTGGCTCGACCGTGCGCGACTCCTCACCATGGCTCACGATCGGCCCGTGCATCGTCTGGCCCAGTTCGCATCATTGACGGGCCAAGGGTTCGGCCGGGAGGGCGCGACCTCGATGGGTGCTGCGCTCGCCTCTTCGGGAGAACAAGCCTACGTGATCGCCTCGTGCCCCCACCGCGCACCGCATGCTCTCGTCCCTGCGCAGAAGACATCACCCACGGCACCAGTCGCACCCGTTTACATTCCGTTTCAGTCCACTACACTGACGGATGATCTCGCAGCACGCGCGACCCGACCCCATCGCAATGAACAAGACGCGCTGCGGCAGGCCCTCCGCAATGGCTATGCGACGCGCCTCACCCATGCCCAGACGGGCACGCGCCTTCGCTCCGCGGCGTTTGACGCGTATGAGGGCGCCGCGAGCAACCTCGCCGCATCCGATGACCTTCTCGGCATTGTCGCCGGACACAACATGAGTGTCAGCCAGCTCGACTTCAACAACGAGAACACCACCACAGCCGCCACCATAGCCGGCGACCTCTTTGATGCAGGCGCCCGTCACGTGTGCCTCCTCGAAGCCGGAATCGGGGACATCTTCGACAGCCACAACAACAGCGATCCTTGGGAGGTCGCGTCGAAAGCGATCTCCAACAACGCCAACGTCACCCTGAAGCGGCTGTTTGACGCCCTTGTGAGTGCAGACATCGACCTCGATACCACCCTCATCGTGGTGCACAGCGAGTTCGGCCGGACGTGGACCCCCTCGGAGACCAGCGACCATTGGTCGGACGGATACGCGGCACTGGTGATGGGTGGTCCGCTGGGCGCTGGACAACAGGGCATCGTGGGCAGCATGTCCTATGAGGCACGCGACGTCGATACCGTGACTGTCGCCAGCCCGGGCGCCTTCAGCCCCGCCGACCTCCGCGCCGCCATGATGGTCGCAGCGGGCTGCACCAACCTCGAGGCGCTGCTGCCCGTCGACGAGCTGTCCTTCAGCACCCATCACGCCGCATTTGATACCCTGTTCGCCTAAGCGCGAAGCGAGGCTCCCATGAATCGCCTGTTCGTCACCGCAGCTCTGACCTCCCTCGCCGGTTGCTCCTTCTTTTCTAGCGTCCAACCTGACGACGCCGGCCACCAAGGGTGGCTTCGCGAGGCCATGCCACTCATGCTCGGTCGACAGCTCGAGAGCACGGCCGAGCTCTTGGCCCTCCAACAACTCGCGACCACCGAAGGACGCGACGCGGTCTTCTATGCCGCCACCCAAGACGAGAGCTACGTGGCGTACTGGACCGAGGTCCTGATCGACGTGCTTCACGTGGAGCGCGAAGGCACACTTGCCGCCAACCCTGCGTGCTACCGCGATGCTGACCTCGATCCGTCGTTCTACGAAGCCTTGCTCGATCACCTCGCCACCAACGACCCGAGGAGCGCCAAGCACGCGGCGCAATGGTGCGGTCTGGCCACATGTCCGGACTTCACCATGCGGGACGTGATTCGCGCCTCTGTCACCGTCGACCGGCTCGATGTGCTGATGAGCACCGTGCTGATTCCCATGACGGCACATGCCAAGGCGTCGGGCACGCGCTCCCTCACCCTGAGCAACAAGTTCATGGCGACCATGCTCGGGCGTGACACCTCCTGCCTGAGCTGCCACACCAGCACCTACTCCACCACCGACGACCTGAACGCGGGTGAAAACGCTTGGGACCGGTTCTACCCTGCCATGCGCGATGGCTCAGGCGCGGTGCTCGACCTTGAGGGCGCGGTCCTGTCCACCAAGAATGGCGATGGCGTGGAGCTGTACGGTGGTCTTGGCGACCGCTCGGCAGACCTCAAGGGGTTCTTTGATGACGCACACGTCACCGCTTCACCAGCAAACGTCACCGTTGCTCCGTGGGGCATGGCCGAAAGCTGCACAACATTGTTCGCGGATGGCTTGCTACAGGTGGCAGGGTTTCGAAATCCTGCCTCGGTGTCCACACCCACCGGCATCGCTGGCCAGGTGCGAACCGATGAAAACGACCTGTTTGAGCTCCTCGGGCTGATGCAGAACGGCGTCGACGCCCTGTATGACTTCCGCGTAAACCCTTCAGCCGCACCTGCACCCGGAGACACACCCGGAAACACGTACCAAGCCGCATGGGGAGCGACGTACTTCGAGGGGTGCACTCAGGGGTGTCATGAGCCCAGCGAGTTCATGACGCTGGTGGCGAGTCGACCGTACTACGTCCTGACCCATGTCCTCGAGAATGGTGCAGGCGAGATGCCCTCTCTCTGCCAGCTTCAGAAAAACGGCGGATTCACCGAGGGTGGAGGGGTCAACACCAACGCCATCACCTCTGGGTCCTGTCCCGACCTCGAGGTCGCTGACGGTGTCACCCCACCGATCCCCGCACACGTCGCGGCTGGCCTGCGGTGGTACGCCAACGCCATGCTGCAAGGCACGCCCTACGTCAGCAGCGGGTCGCCCATGGTCCAGGGATCGGATGGCACGCTGTACCCGCAAGGATTCGACGAAGGGCATGGGTATCCCCAAGACGCCTCGGGAACACAAGAAGCTGCGCTCTCGCTCATGGTGGCCAACACCTTGGTCAACCGAGTCACGGAAGAGGTCACCGGGGAGGCCCTTGTGCTTGCGCATGGCTTTCCGCGCAACGAAGACCAAGCGGATGCCTTGCTGGAGTTGACGGATGCCTTCATCTCCGAGGGCTGGTCGCTACAAGCCGTCCTGTACAAGATGCTGGTCGAGAGCCAGTTCGTGGGCCGAACCCTCCCTTCCGCCACCGCACAACCAGCGTATTCGCTTCCACCCGTGGTCAATCCGTGGGCCAGCGAGCATCCCAACGCGACGTTCTCCGACGACCCCATGTGTCAGCTGGTCAGCACCCTGAATCAGAGCAGCTGCACCAGCTGTCACCAAGGCACCTCCCCATCCGGCAACCTCGAGCTGGAGGGTGTAGTCACGGCATCTGAATGGTTCGACGTGCTCAACCCTCTTGTGGTTGCAGGAAACCCCGCGGCATCCACAGCCTATCAAGCGGTGAGCGGCGCCCTGACGATGCCCGCGCAAGCCGACGCCGCTGCACGGATGCACGCGTGGATTGACGCGGGTGCCCTTCCAGCCGCCCTTGACTGCGATTCCGGCAGGCCCCAATCCGCAGACGCCAACGACCGTGGCGACCTCATCCACACGCGGTCACCCGCCGGTCTGCAGAGCTTCACGGCCCAAGCCCTCTGGTGGCCAGACGCCAACAGTTTCGGTTCCGCGCATCCGGAGGTCTCTTGGCCATTGCCTATCGCGACCCAAGCGGCCATGGGTCGCTACACCTCGTCCACCAGCCCACGTCGAAAGCAGATCGCCATGGACATGATGCTGGCGTGGGACGGTGTCGCGGGGACATGCGCCAAGCCCGAGGTTGTGGACTCCGCCAGCCTCCGACCCGACCAGATCGCTATTGGAGCGGAGTCCATCGCCTTGCTGGGGCCTGATGACTGGAGCGACTGGATCGATGTCTTGATCGCAGAGGCCCAGTCCGGATGGGTCTACGCCACACCAACCATCGAAGAACTATTGAAGGATCTCCGCGAGCGCATCCTGCTCAACCGCACCCTGCCCCACGCGGAGCGCACGCCACTTGTAGAGGTTGTCGTGGCCAAAGGTTCCAACATCTGGCGCCGAGCGGGTCAGGTCGACCACAACATCCTCGACACGGTCCTTAGAACCTACTGCGGGGCGCTCCTCACTTCCCCACAGGTCCTGCTGCAAGGACTTGAGGTCGCCAATACCTCGGCGGTCACCATGCCAGGTGCGTCAGTCTCGGGACCCGTCTGCGCTCCCGATGCCCCCTGTACCGAGAGCGAGTGGCTCGACGAATGGTCTGCGCGTTGGGATGCCGTGCCCAAGGACTGAGCACCTCATGTCACGACTCGTCTTTCCACACGCTATGCAATACGTCGTGTAGGGTGACTCCACCTTCAGTTGTGCGGGAGACTGCCGATTGTCGAGATGTATTTGGAGGTGAAGATGCTCGGTGTGGTGTTTACAGAGTTCCTCGAGATGGTCGAAGACCGGTTTTCCATGGACACCGTCGATGCGATCCTCGATGCCACCAACACCACCACCGATGGCAGCTACACGGCTGTGGGTCAGTACAAGGCCGAGGAAATCCTCGCGTTGGTCGTCGCGCTATCCGACCACACCAACACGCCCGTGCCCACCTTGGTGCGAGCCTTTGGCCAACACCTCTTTCCCCGTCTCGCCAAAGGTCACCCCGAGACCGTGGCTGGCCTCGACTCCTCACTCCAGTTGCTCGAACATATCGAGTCCCACATTCACGTTCAGGTACGAAAACTGTACCCCAACGCCGAGCTTCCGCACTTTGCGACCGAGCGCCACGGTGAGCACAGCATCACCATGACGTACAGTTCCTCACGGCCCCTCGCAGGACTCGCACTCGGTCTGATCGAGGGCTGCGCCGAATACTTTGGCGAGACACTACACATTGAGCACGTCGACACCTCGGAGGGTGCCGGCACTTCTGCAACCTTCAATGTCACTCGGCTCGCGAACTGATGTCCGAGGGGGACGCGCCAGACAGCCGCTGGGAGAGGCGGTTTCATCGGGAACGTCGTGCCCGAAAAGAGGCGGAGCGCCTGCTTCAAGACAAGAGCCGTGAGCTCTACGATGCCAACATCCAGCTCAAGACGCTCCTTCGAACCCTTGAGCAACGTGTGGAGGACCGTACACGCGAAGCCGATGCGGCACGACGGAAAGCCGAAGCTGCGAGTGAGGCCAAGACACGCTTTCTTGCCACGATGAGCCATGAGATCCGCACACCCATGAATGGCGTGGTGGGTATGGCAGACTTCCTCTCCACAACCCCGCTGAACACCGAGCAACGCGCCAGCGTGGACACGATCCAGACTGCGTCATCTACCCTGCGACGGCTCTTGGATGACATCCTTGATTTTTCCCGGCTCGAGTCTGGAAAGCTGGAGCTGTCGCCTACCGAGTTCTCGGTACAGAACCTTATCCGAGACCTCATCGCCCTCCACCGGCCCACAGCCGAGCGCCGTGGACTCCTCATCCACTCCGAGGTCGACCCCACCATGCCCGCAGCCGTCATCGGCGACCGCCTTCGTATTGGGCAGGTCTTGGGCAACCTCATCAACAACGCCATCAAGTTCACCGAGACGGGCTCGATCCGAATTCTCGCCCGGTGGCGCGCATCAGCCTTGCATGTGAGCGTTATCGATACAGGCATTGGGATTACCGAGGCATCTCGCGAACATCTCTTTCAGCGCTTTGCCCAGGCAGACTCTTCCACGAGTCGGACCCATGGCGGCAGCGGACTCGGGCTGGCCATCTGCCAAGAGCTCGTGGCCTTGATGGGTGGAGAAATTTCACTCCATCCCACCACAACCGTGGGCACGCGCATTGACGTCTACCTGCCGCTGAGTGCCGCCACGCGCGCGTCGGAACGGCAAGGGTCCGATGCCCTCATGGACCCGCCCTCCCTCGAACAGGGCTCGCTGGACGGGCTGACCGTGTTGGTCATTGACGACAACCCCATCAACCTGATGGTGGCCACGCGCCTGTTGGAGTGGCTCGGCTGTTCGGTGGACACCCAGCCCGACGGGCCGTCAGGTGTCGACGCAGCACTCCTGCGCACCTACTCCGCCGTGCTGATGGACATCCACATGCCGCAGATGGATGGGTTTGAAGCCACTAAACTGTTGCGTGAGCGCGAGCACCAGTCCCATCCCTCGCGCCAGACCCCGGTCTTCGCCCTCACCGCCGATGCCATCGCCGAGGTCGCCGTCCGATGTGCCCGTGCTGGCATGAAGGGTCTGATTCCAAAGCCGGTGACAAGAGAGCTGCTCTACCGACATCTCTCCCCGCTCACCTGCGACCGCGTCAACGCGACCGTCGGTTGAGTAAGGCCGCCGTCGTCACCTCGAGCGCCACACCGCTCTTGAGCGACGACGCCACGCGTCGGGTCTCGGGGACACGACCTTGGACCACCAACCCTTGGACGTAGCCAGAGAGGCTCAGCCATCGCCACACCCTGACGGTCAGTCGGTTCTCGCCCCAGAGGCGCAACCGAAGGTCAGCCGCGTCATCGAGGGCCGTGTCGGCAAAGACGGCCACATCCCAGAGTGTGGACCAACGCAGCGCAGAACCCGGAAGAAAGTTCACCGCGGTGCCCGCCGTCATCCGGCCGCCCCACTCGAAGGTCTTGTCTTCAAGTCGCCCAAGGTCCCGGTTCACAAACGGGCCAACGTTCAAGCTCTGGAGCCAACGCCACCGAAGCACCGACACACCCAGCGTAAGCGAGAGGTCGGACTGCCGAGGCAGCCGTACACCGTCACCGTCGATCAGCGGCGTAAATTCACTGTCCCAGAGCACCTCTCCATACGGGGTCATGCTCGCTCCCTTTCGGGGAAGGCGCCAGCGCGGCACACGAAACGCTGTCGAGAGACGCAGGTCGTCCGCGGACTCTTGGGGGTCCGCGTCGTCCACCATGACCTCGCTAAATGCTGCACCGACCTTTAAATTCCAGCTCACGTCGGCATCGCTGTACTCGAGCTCGGCGTTGAGGTCTGCACCGAGCGTCAGGCTACTCGGACTGTTCAATAGGGTCTCTGGCACCTCGGCATACGCCGTCGTGCCGGGTGCTGAGAACCGGTCCACTTGAAGGCCAAGCCGATGCACGCGGAGCACCCACTGCGGCAGCCGTCTTGTTGGTGACCGTGTAAGGACTGGGGCCAGCCAGCCTTCTGAAGGGGCCTCACGCCACGAGCGAAGCATCGTCAGCACCGCGCGCTGCAGTGTCCACTGGGTCCCGGTTTTATCGAGGAAGGGCACAGTCTTCGGCAGATCGCCGATAAGGTCGGACCGCCCCTGTTGCAGGAGGCTCCCGAGCGTCGTTCCCTGCCGAGCACGGTCTGTCGTAACGGCCAGATACGTACGGGGAGCTTCAATGTATCGGCCGCCAACCGTAGGAAAGCGCTTGCCGGTGGGTGCGCCACACTGCAGATCTGCGACGCCATGGGTCATGTTTAAGATGTCTTTCAGCCGGTCACCGTCGAGGCGCACCATCTCCAAGCGGTCCATGCTGGCCAGCGTGTTGGCCACGTCGATCGCGCGAAGCGCACCTGGGCGTTGGGGAGGGTCAGGAATGTCGTCGAGATAGGCCACGTCCGCACCCGAGAGCTCGAGCACAGCTTCACAGATGAGCCGACGCCAGTCCTCGCGCGGTAGCACAGACCAAGGCTCCTCCGTAGACCCTGGAATGACTTCATCCTCGAGCGATGGATACAAGTTTAGGCGTACCGAGGACACGGCATTCGCGACCTCTCGGTCGTGGGGTGTGGAGGCCCCTACCGGTATCGGGGTGACGGTCAGGAGTTCCTCATCCTCGCTGACGCGCGTGACCGTGACCTGGGTCACACCGTGGAGATCGACCGTCACAGGCGAGCGACCCGTCGCTGTATGTTCGCGTCGAATGCGGCTTCGCTGCTCGATCAAACGACTCGAGCCTCCATCCCGATCGTCGAGAAAGATATCGATGCCCTCCACCGTCTTGTGCAGGCGTTCGCGAAGCTGCGGGGACATCACACCGGCGAGCACGATCAGGTCAGGCGGGTGATCCTCTTCGAGCAGCGCGTCGACCGCCGCGCTCACGGCCGCGAGCGGGTCGGTCAGGGTGATACCCGCCGTCTCGAAGGCGGTGAGGCGGTCTTGGAGTGCAGGTTCGACCACGCCCAGCACCGCAATGCTCCATGCATCCTCGGCGGAGCCCACGGTCTTCCGCCAGACAGAGGGTAGCTGCAGCACCGGGTCATCCGACACCCAATTGGTGGCGGTGTAGGGCAGCCCGCGCACCTCCGCCTCCTGCAGAAAGCCGATTGGACCCGGCGCCAACTCCTGCGGACCTGGAACAAGAACATCAGGACGGAGCCGCGCCAGAAGGCTCCACCCCGGTTCGCGAAGCAACGAGAGCTCGCCGTCTTGGACAGCACTCGCCCCGTCCAAGAAGTTTCCCGCCTCCACCCAGACCGCATCCGGGCGGGCGATGCGATCGGCGGCGATCACGGACGCCGTTCGCGAGGCCTCATTGAACGGGCGAAAGATCACGGGTACCGTCCATGGCAGCCCTTCGGTCACCCCCTCCAACATCAGCGCGGGCCACACGGTTGTGATGGTCTCGGCGGCATTGGGCCACTCTCGCGCGCCTTGAGATGCCCAGAAGATGGACCCACCGCCCTCACGTTCACAGCGTCTGATGGTCCAAGCCTCACGGACCATCTCGTCAAACACCAACCGCTCGGTCAGCGTCTCTGTGGTGCCGACCCAGGCCGCCTCATCGTGCTGAACCAGCAACGTTCCTTCATCGGAACAGTTCTCCGGTCCACGCGTCATCCATTCAGCCATCCCGTCAAGCCGGCCACGTGCTTGCCAGATCACATGACCATCCATGACCACGGCACTGCCAGAGTGTGCGCCCGCAAGGCTCAGCGAGGCCTCCACAAAGGCATCCTCAAGCACATCGAGTAGACCTGGCTGTACCGTGCTCGCGCCCAGTCCCCCCAATCCACCGGTCGTCAGCAACTCAAGCGGCGGGGGGCCCTCGGCCGGCGAGCCCTCGACGGGCGTGTCCATCCCGGACGCAGCCGTCGCAACCGCCAGCATCCACGCCATCCCCCACATGTACCCTCCACGCGGGTTGGGCGATCCCGTCCCCGTGACGCATGGGTCCTAACCTCTGGGCTGAAGGCAGCACCATGGCCATGGCCAACCGTGCATCTTGCTTGTGCGCGGGGATCTCCTGACCTAGTCTGCTGTCGAAATGGAGGACCTGATGAAGCATCTTCTCGTGTTGCTGACGCTCTGTGGCGTGGCCTACCCAGCCGCTGGGCTTGCTCAAGAGGCGGCAGAGCTGTCGTACTGGGATCAGAAGGACTTCGACCAGATCAAGATGATCGCCAACCACCTTAAGCAGATGAGCGAGAACAAAGACGTCTTCGACATGAAAACGGGCAAGGTCGGCAATCCAGACCCGCACCAGGCGAACCAGGAGTATCAAGGTGCGCTACAGGGCTGGAATGGGCTGATGACCCTCTACTTGAACTTCTACGAGAGCCACAAAGACGTACCGTCCGTCAAGGCGTTCGCCGACACCGAGCTCAAGCCGCTTCAGGCCTGGATTGAGGCGTACCAAGCCGCCATGGTCGGTGGTGGTGTCTTCGAGGAGGCGCTCAAGGACGAGTTCGGCCCGCTCGGCCACATCGCCCAGATGGAGGCCAAACTGCTCGGTGATGAGAAGAGCCTCTACGAAGACGCCAGTGGCGTGAATCCGAACCAGGGCTACCGAACCCCACCTGCGAACAGCTTTCTTCGCGAGGCCTTCGAGATCGAGACGCGCCCCGTACACACGTTCGCCATGCAGACCTACTTCCAGTCCTACTGTGAAGAAGAGCGTAAGATGGGCGGCAAGTCGCCGCTTCACCCCAAGAAGCAGTTCGAGACCTACCCCGATGATGTGGCAGCGCTGTATGCGGCACTACCAGATCTCTGGGACCGTGGTCTCACAATGTACGACCGATGGATCTCCTACACCGGCCTTGCACAGAACCTCCGCGACGACGTCATCTTCGCACCATCCGACATGCGCCACACTTGGGTGGCCTCGAAGCTGTATGACGTGGATGAGGTCAAGGAGACTGCCAAGAAGTTCGACAACTGTCCGAATGCGTCCGGCAAGATCTCCGACACGCTCATTCCCATGATCGATGCCCACGTCGATGCCGTTGTCGAATTCATGGAGCCGCACCTTGAGCGTGAGCTCGTGGATCGCATCAAAGACAAGCGCATGCCCGCCAACAACGCCGGCGTCAGCTCGGCCGACCGATCATCGTTCGGCTCCATGGCACGTAGGCTCCTCGGCGACCGAAAGGTGAAGACCCTGCGGTTTCCGCACGGTTGGTCGAGCCGAAAAGAAAAAGTCTGGCAGGACAACCGTGAGATCTACATCAACGAGGACTGGGCCACCATCTGGGCCTACACGGACCCCGGACCCGACGTCAAATACTACGACTGCTACGTGCTCGACGCCGTCAAGGACAAGAACGCCAACGGGCGTCCGTTCGTGCGGTGGAGCTACAATGCCAACTTGTTCTGCTACCGGGTGCTGAAGTCTAACGCGAACTGACGGCCCTCATCTGCGGTATGCTTCGTCGACCCACGAATCACATGGTTCGAATGCCGACGGAGTCTCTATGCGACGCGCACTGTTCTTGTTGCTGGCCGCTTGTTCGCCACACCTCGACGTCCAGGAAGCCCCTCAAGACGATGCGGCGCAAGGCTGGTCTTTCGAGGAACCGTGGGATGCGCCGACTGCGCTCCCCTCCGACGCCGTACCACCACCCGGTGACTTCACCCTCACAGTCGATCTCATCGTCTTGGGTGGCACCGCGACCTTTGAGGTGATCGACGCTCCCCCCAACGCGGCCCTGCGCGTGTTGTACAGCTTCGGCGGTGTGGCACCCGGCCAGTGCCCAGTGCCCCTCGGCGGCACCTGCCTCGGCATTGCAGCGCCTGCGGGTCTCATCCCCGGTGTGATGACCACCAACGCTGCGGGCGAGGGCAGCTTAACGGTCAGCGTCCCGCTGGGTGCGCCAAGCTCTTACATCGCCTTCCAAGCCGGATCTCCATCGACGAACGAGGTCAGCAATGTGGTGGGGACCAATCTCTTTCCCCGCTTCTCTTCCCCGAGCGCCTCCGTCGACAACGATGGCGATGGGCTGAGCGCTGACGACGGTGACTGCGCTGACGACGATGCGACAATCGCCCCCGGGCTGCCCGATGTCCTTGGCGATGCCATCGACAGCGACTGTGATGGCATCGACGGCAGTGACAATGACAGCGACGGCGTGTACGCGGAAGATGACTGCGACGACACCGACGCCACATCCACCGTGGTGGCCGAGGATGCCGACTGCGATGGCGTGCTCACAGCGGATGACTGTGATGATGATGATCCGATGACCTTCCCAGGTTCGGACGAGGCCTGCAATGGCCTAGACAATGACTGCAACGGCGTCATTGACTTCACCGAGACGACCAGTGCGTGCCACGGATCTCCCGAGACCTCCGGCGGTATCCAGGGGCTACGAGCATCATGGATCGCCAACACCAATGCCGACCCCGACAACCAGTTTAGCTGTGTCGCACCTGATGGCTGGCGGCTGCCTGATGTCGACGCCACCGTACAAGCCCTGTTGGACACCAACCAGAACTACTTCGGATTCCCCGTTGGACCCATTTACGATGGAGACGGCAACCTCGACTGCACATGGGTTGCACTCGAGATGTTCGCCGCAGCGCTCGACAACCACCCCGAGATCACCTTTACGGCAACCCTCGGCGACCACCTCGGCGACGGCACCCTTCAAGGACGCATCGATGCGTATTCCGAGGCCATTGCCACATACCGCACGATGGCTGGCAGCCATCCCTCTATGACAGGCCTAAGTATCGATGACTTCATCGAGCCAGCCGGCCGCCCATGGGCAGAGCCCGTGGCCGATGAGCTCTCACCGGCTGATATCGAGACCCTCTGGCATGCTGCGCATGACAACCCCACCGCCAGCTACCCAGAGATCGATTTCTTCCCCTACATTCCTGCGCCAGGTGTACCCGCATACCTGTTCGAGGACGCGATCATCCTCGGCATGCATGGCTATGCGTCCCTCTACGTAGAGCCCGACGGTACGGTGCCAGACGCCAACGAGTACGTCTTCTGGGCCGAGAACTGGAACGGCAGCCTACAGGCCGATGAGCTCTCGATGACAGCCACATTTAACCCTGGCGACATCGACCCAGCTGGCGCTTACACCATCGACCTCATCGCCTATGACATGCTCGAGGTCTTTCCGGACTCTGCCTTCTGGGATTCCCTCAACATGCAGTTCGTCTTTGAGCTGAACGGGACCGAGATCTACCGCTACGAGATGCGCGACCCCGATGGTCTAGAGAAGTTCCTGCAGATCCTCGAGATGCCGGCGACAGGCCTCCTCGCCAATACCGACAACACGCTCCACATCTGGTTGGACAGCATGGGGACCAACCAGAACAAGTTCAATGACAAGATCCTCCAGATGTTCGACTGGAAGCTCACCGATGCCAATGGCCAGTCGACCCCACTCGGACTGACGGGCCACACCTTCACCACCTATCGGGACCCTGGACGAAACCTGGGCGGCACCGAGCGATTCGTCGCAACCACTGGGGCGCCTTGGCACATGGCCCCCTACGTGGATGGCACCAGCTTTAAGTATGCGAGCAAGACCAGCGTACTCACCCACGAGCTCGACGTTCACAAGCGGTTCAACGAAGCCACCTGTGCGCCGTTCTTGGCCGAAGACAAGCCTTGTTTTGAGGTCATCTGGGCCTCCAACATCTGGAATGACGACGATTACCAGATCGATGTGGCCGTGCACTCCCAGCTCATGGAGCATGCACAAGCGCACACGAGCGGCGTCGTGTTGTGGAACATGCCCATCAACCTGCATGACCCCACCAAGGGCATGCTCGCTCCACGTGATCCGAAGTTCGCCAATGACTACGACGTGGGCTCATACCTCAATACCGGCGCCCCCAAGCAACCGGGACTGTTCCATCAGTGGCGCTTTACGGCGCCGACCACGGGCACCTACACCTGGAATTGGGAAACCCTCTACTCCACGTCGTTCTACCGCAGCCTCTACCTCGACGGGCAGCTCATCAGTCGCCACGAGCTCGTCACCGATGCGAACGGGACCACGAGCTTCGATGTGAGTCAGGGCCAAGAAGTCACCCTGGAGTGGGTGAACATCGACAGTCATGGCACGCGATGGACTCGAACCCAATACCGGGTCCTCGACCCTTCGGGGACCGTGATCGATCTCGCGACCACCGACTACAGCTCCGGCTATGAGCCGGGTTCTACGGCCCTCTATGGGTGCATGAGCGCGTTCTACGCCGGGTCCGACTACCTCGCGGCGTGTGGCCGCTCGACAGCAGATGGCGATGATGACGGGATCCCAGCATTCGATGATTGCGACGACAACGACAACACCTCGCTCTCCCGTAGCGAAGATGCGGACTGCGACGGAGTCGTCACGGCCCTCGACTGCGACGATACCCGCTCCAATGCGACCGTCATCGCCAATGACGCCGACTGTGATGGCGTGCTCACAGCCGATGACTGCGACGACAGCAGCGGGAGCTTGGGCCATGTCGAAGATGATGCAGACTGCGATGGTGTCCTGACGGCCGATGACTGTGACGACACCCTCACTGCCCTCGGCGCGACCGCATCGGATGAAGACTGTGACGGTGTGCTCACGGACGACGACTGCAACGACACCAACCTCCTGTTGGGCGCATCGGCAGAAGACCAAGACTGCGATGGGGTTCTTACGGTCGATGACTGCGATGATGCGGATGCAACGTCTACAGCAATCGCAGACGATGCCGACTGCGACGGCACCATCACCGCGTTGGACTGCAATGACAACAGTGCCTCCTCCACCACGGTCGACATCGATGGGGACTGCGACGGGGTGACCTTCGACCTCGATTGCGACGACGACGACGATGCGCTGCTGGCCTTTGCCAATGACCAAGACTGCGATGGTGCGGTGACGGCTGCTGACTGTGATGATGACAACGGGTCGACCTTCCCCGGAGCGCCCGAGGCGTGCGATGACATCGACAACGATTGCAACGGTATCGTCGACTACAGCGATGTGGGGAGTGCGTGTCTCGGAGCACAACCGGGCTCCGACTTCATCCACGGCACCCGTTCCTCGTTCATCGCCAATACCGATGCCAACTCCGACAACCAATTCAGCTGTGAAGGCCCGGATGGGTGGAAGTTGCTCGACGCAGAGGCCATGGTCGATGCCTTCCTCGCCACCAACCAGAACTACCACGGCATCCCGCTCAAAGAGCTCCATGACAGCGAAGGGAACTTGGCGTGCGAGTGGGTTGCCGGCGAGATGTTGGCCACGGCACTAGACCCCTACGAGGACGAGATCTACTTCCATGGCACCCTGCTCGATGATCTCGGCGACGGCACCCTTCAAGGCCGCCTCGATGCCTACACCGAAGCCATCAACACCTACCGTACCCAGGCCGCCAACCATCCTTCGATGAAGGGCATCAGCATCGATGACTTCATCGAGACCGCAGGTCGTCCGTGGGCAGAACCGGAGCCAGACACACTCTCCCCTGCTGACGTCGGTACGCTTCAGGCTGTGGCTCATGACGCTGCAGGGCCGGGTGTACCAGTGGACTTCTTTCCCTACATTCCGGCGCCGGGTGTGCCCGCCTACCTGTTCGAGGACACCATCATCCTCGGCGTGCATGGCTATGCGTCCCTCTACGTGGAGCCCGACGGTACGGTGCCAGACGCCAACGAGTACGTCTTCTGGGCCGAAAACTGGAACGGCAGCCTGCAGGCCGATGAGCTCTCGATGACCGCCACGTTCAACCCCGGCGACATTGACCAGGCTAGTGCCTACACCATCGACCTGATCGCGTACGACATGCTCGAGGTCTTCCCAGAGTCTACCTTCTATGACTCACTCAACATGCAGTTCGTCTTTGAGCTGAACGGGATTGAGATCTACCGCTACGAGATGCGCGACCCCGATGGCGTGGAGAAGTTCCTCCAGATCCTCGAGATGCCCGCCACAGGCCTGCTTGCCAATACCGACAACACGCTCCACATCTGGTTGGACGGCATGGGGACCAACCAGAACAAGTTCAACGACAAGATCCTCCAGATGTTCGACTGGAAGCTCACCGACGTCGATGGCCAGTCGACCCCACTAGGACTGACAGCCCACAACTTCACCACCTATCGCGACCCCGCACGGAACCTCGGCGGCACCGAGCGCTTCCTCGCGACCACCAGCGCTCCTTGGTACATTGGTGATGTCGTCGACGGCACGAGCTTCAAGTATGCCAGCAAGACGAATATCCTTGCCAATGAGCTCGAGGTCCACGAGCGCTTCGTCGAGGCCACCTGCGCGCCGTTCGAGGCGCAAGGTCAGCACTGCATCGAGGTGATCTGGGCGTCGAACATCTGGAGCGATGAACTGTATCGTATCGACACACCGGTACACTCGCAGCTCATGGAGCATGCCCAAGAGCACGGCAGCGGCATGGTGCTCTGGAACATGCCGCTCAACCTGAGCGACCCCACCAAGGGCATGATGGCCGAGCGCGATCCACGAAATCCCGAGGACTACGATGTCGCCGCCTACATGTTCATTGGCGCACCTCTGCAACCCGGGCTCTACCATCACTGGACCTTCACGGCGCCCACCTCCGGCACCTACACGTGGAACTGGCGTTTTGAAGAGTCGGGCGCAGCAAACAAGAGCTCGTATTACCGAGGCCTCTACGTCAACGGTCAGCTGGTCTCCCGGTTCAACCTTCGCGAGGAGGCAGGTGCGGCCACGGTCGGAAGCACCACGTTTGAGGTCGCAAGCGGTGATGAGGTCACCATCGAGTGGGTGAACATCGACAGCCATGGGCCGCGATGGAACCGCACGCAGTACCGCGTTCTTGATCCCAGCGGGTCCATCATCGACCTCTCGGACGACACGGTTGCAACCTTCTCGTCGGGGTATGAGCCTGGCTCAACCGCCCTGTTCCATTGCATGAATGCCTTCTATGCCGGCGGTGACTACTTGGAAGCCTGCGGCCGGGCAACCACGGACCAAGACATGGATGGCTTCCTCGCGTTCGAGGACTGCGACGACAACAACCCCACATCCCTCACCCGCATTGAAGATGCAGACTGTGACGGATTTATCGCCAGCCTAGACTGTGACGACGACAACCCCGCATCCCTCTCGGTGACCGTCGATACAGACTGCGATGGGGTCCTCAATGGCGACGACTGTGGGGCTGCCACGCCAGCGCTCGGCCACATCGAGAACGATGGTGACTGCGACGGCCTGCTGTTTGCCGATGACTGCGACGATGGTGATGCCACCTCCACCGCCATTGACGATGATGCAGACTGCGATGGCTTCCTCACCAATGACGACTGTAATGATGGCGATCCGAACGCCAACGATCTGACGGACGACGCGGACTGCGATGGCGTCTCTTCTGCAGAGGACTGCGACGACAGCAATGCCAGCGCCCTGCCTGGCGGCACCGAGGTCTGCGATGGCGCCGATAACGACTGCGATGGGTCTGTCGACAACGATGGCATCACTAGCATCTGTGGCTATGGCGGTGCCGCCAGCAGTACGTTCATCCAAGGGTCATGGAGGGGCAGCATCTACCTCAGCGACCCTGACCCCGGAAACCTCTTCTCCTGTGACGCTGCGGACGGGTGGAAGGCTGTGGACGCGGTCGCCTTGGTCGACAGTCTCGAAGCCACCAACCAGAACTACTACGCCGCTCACGTCGGGGCAGTTCTGACCGGAAGCACGCCCACCCTCGATTGTGCCTGGCTCAACCTCCAAGCCATCGTCGATGAAGTGGAGAGTCGGGGTGCCGACATTCGAATTGTGGCGTCCGTGACCGATAGTCTCGGCGGTCATACCCGTGCAGGCCGAATCCAAGCCTACAGTGACGCGATTACCCAGCTACGAGCTGTAGCGCTGACAAGCGACGCCGTGTGGGGCCTGAGCGTCGACGACTTCACCGACGTCGCAGCCGTACCGTGGAATGAGGACACCGAGAGACTGACCGTGCAAGACGTTCAGGACCTCCACGCGCTTGCCCATGCGGCGCCCGACAGCGAGGGTCGACCCATCGACTTCCTCCCCTACATCCCGGGCCAAGGTGTGCCTGCCTACCTGCAGACCGATGCCGTGATCCTCGGTATTCATGGTTACATCGCAAGTCTCGGAACTCAAACCGACTACATCTACTATGCCGCAGACACCAACTTTGCGCGTGACGACGTGTCCATGACCGCCACCTTCAACCCTGGCAGCGTCGACGCCGACGCCACCTACTCCATGAGTCTCCTCGCCAGAGACCAAATTGGGCTCGTTCCCGGCGATGCAAACTTCTTCAATACCAACCTCGAGGTGGTCTTCGAGGTCAACAACATTGAGATTGGGCGCAAAGAACTCCGTGATGCCGATGAGATTGTGGAGTTCATGGAGATCTTCACCTTCGACATCTCGGGTAGCGACCTGTTGTCCGACCAGGACAACGACCTTCATGTTTGGCTCGACCCCAATGGGACCAACCAGAACAAATACGGTGACAAGATCATTTACCTCTGGGACTGGCAGCTCACGGGGCCAGATGGTGATCTCGGGCTGGTGCTCGAGAACCAGGCCTTCCACATGTTCCGCGACCCAGCCCGGGGCCTTGGCGGTACCGACAAGTTCATCGCTTCAAACAACGCGCCGTGGAACATCGCCCAAGCGGTCGATGCGACCTCGTTCAAGTACTCCAGCCGCGATGACAAGTTGGCTGCCGAGATGGAGGCACATCGTAGGTTCGCAGCCTCGACCTGTATGCCATTCCTCGACGACGGAAAGGAGTGCTATGAGGTGTTCTGGGGCAACGACCAGTGGCAAGAGGATGTCACCCATCTCGACCCTGCGCTGTACTCCCAGGTCATGGAGATCGCCCAAGACTTCACGAGTGGCATTGTCTTCTGGCGAATGGAGAACAACCTCCACGCGAACCAGATGGGCCTCTTCGCGGAACGTGACGTTGACCTGCCATCCACGTATGACTTCGCGACCTACTGGACGGGCAACATCCCTGCGTCCCCGGAGTGGTTCCAGAACTGGACGTTCACCGCACCAGCGACCGGGACATACACCATGAACTGGCGCTTTGACCGCAACAACTACCAAGTGACCAACTCGGTGACCAACCTCCCCGAGAACGGTCCGTACGCCTTCGAACGCCGTATTCAGGTCAATGGCATCGAAGTCGAGGCCGCCGAGCTTGAAGTTCAGCCGTTCAACGTCTCCGGCGTAACACCCATGGATCCCCTTGATGGAACCACGACGTTTACCGCAGTGGCTGGTGAAGTGGTCACCGTAGAGGTGGGCCTTCTCGGCGGATTCGGCTCCCGATGGATGCTGGCCCAGTTCCGCGTGCTCGACCCTGCAGGCAGTACGGTTCCACGCTCCACCATGACCTTCGACGCAGGCGTCGACCAGACGACGGTCGACATCTACGACTGCGTGGCGGCCTACTACCTAGGACCCGACTACATGAGCGCCTGCCAACGGTAAGCACCTGACACCGGCCTAGGGCGCACAGTCCCCGCCATCCCAACCGGTGGCTGCGCAGTCGAAGAAGCTGTCGCAGTCACCATCGCCGATCCATGCGCTGGTCGAGCACCCGAGCCCGCTGCACCACTCGGTCTCACCGGGAGGGCACGACCCGCTGCCCGAGCCACCGCCACCGCTTGACGTGGCGCAGTCCCCGCCATCCCATCCGGTGGCCGCGCAGTCAAAGAAGCTGTCGCAGTCGCCGTCACCGATCCAAGCACTGGTCGAGCACCCGAGCCCATTGCACCACTCGGTCTCACCGGGGGGACACGACCCGCTGCCCGAGCCGCCGCCACCGCTTGACGTAGCGCAGTCCCCGCCGTCCCAACCGGTGGCTGAGCAGTCGAAGAAGCTGTCGCAGGTGCCATCGCCGATCCACGCACTGGTCGAGCACCCGAGCCCATTGCACCACTCGGTCTCACCGGGAGGGCACGACCCGCTGCCCGAGCCACCGCCACCCGTTGCGCAGTCGCCGCCGTCCCAGCCCGTCGCCGCACAGTCAAAGAAGACGTCGCACTCCCCATCACCAAGCCACGCACTATTGGAGCATCCGCCCCCGCCACACCAGAGGGTCTCGCCAGGTGGGCATGCGCCGGCATCCGTGTCCGTATCGCCCTTCGCATCGCTGTCCGTATCGACAAGGTCGGTGTCGGAGTCGAGGGGTTTCTCATCGCTATCTGCGGTCGTCGTTCCCGAATCGAGGGCCTTGGAGCTGGTGTCCCACACATCAGAGTCCGTGACCGTGGTGTCATCCTCCGTAGGACCCTCTGCCACCGAGTCTTCTACCGCTGCAGGTGCGTCTTCGGTGTCTGGAGGTACCGCCGTAGAGAGGTGGTTGAAAGAGCCGCAAGCGGCAAGGAACAACAGGGCAGGAAGCACTTTCCACATGATGACTCCGGGACGGTGGAATCGGTAGCACACCTCCAAGGCACCCCGCGCGTAGGATTTGCAAGACCTCGAGGTTCTGCCGAGGAATCGTCTCTTCCCGAGGAGCGGCGTTATCTTTCGGTTCAAGCTGAAACACCAAGACCACGCTTGGACCCAGACTAAGATATGATTCGCACTTCCCTGGAGTCTCTCATGCGCGCTGTTCTCATGCTCCTCCTCGCGTCCTGCAGCACGTCTTCCCCGGGTCTGTCGGATGGCTGGGTTCAAAACAGCGAGCCCCTGACCGGAGTGCAGGCACACGCCCAGGCGCCCACCACGCCCGTCATGACCCTCAGCACGACGCCGATCGTGTTGGGCAGCACGGTAGAGTTCACGGTCACTGGCGCAACACCCAATGCCACGGTCGGCGTCGCCTACAGCTTTGGCGGCGTCACCCCAGGTCTCTGCCCGCTCGTCCTCCAAGGAAATTGTCTGGGGATCGGGACACCCACGCGCCTGATTCTCACCACGGGGTCGACCGACGCCGCGGGTGAAGCCACGTGGACGGTCGCAGTGCCTCCCATCGCCCCCTCCCCCAACATCGCACTCCAAGCTGTCGACCTCTCCACCGGGCAAGTCAGCCAGGCGCTCGGCACGAGCTTGTTCCTCCCAGGAACCGTTGTGGGCACCGGTGACGACTATGACCAAGATGGCTTCAGCATCGATGCAGGGGACTGTGCAGACAACAATGCTGCCGTCTTCCCCACCGCCAACGATGTGAGCGGCGATGCCGTCGACAGCGACTGCGATGGCTTTGATGACCCCAATCCCTGTCCTTCGGACCCTGCCTGCGCGGATGGTCCTGCGCATCCCCTCCACCATCCGCAGGACTACAGCGCCTGGTCGTGGCCCAAGAACCACCGCCCTACGGAGACGTGGCCTGTCATCGAGCCCGTGTCCCACTTCTCGACCGGCTACTTCGCCTTCACGTGGGATGAGTCCACCGGGGAGATCCCCAACTTTGGCGCCTGGCCCGAGATGCTCACCAGCACCGAGGCTCAGGACCGAGACCTCTCATCATTCGCCGCGTTGCCCCCTGCCGACCTCACCTTCTCTGTCGGCACCGGAGCCAACCAGATCTCCGCGACCGACTTCTCGGGTGTGAACCCGGCCTCACCGGACCGCATGCGCATGATCGACGGTGGTCATCTCATGAACCGCTTTGAGCTCACCACGGTGGCCTACGCCGATGACGCCAATGTCGTGGCCGAAGGGCAGATTGCCGTCATGCCACGGCACGTCGTGTTCCATCAGGCAGTCTCGGGCTCAACCCAGACCGATGCGGCGTCGATCACGCTCGGTGGCGATGCCTTTGCCGCATTTGGGACGTCAACGTGGCTCGTCCCCGATAAGGCCGTCACCCTGACGGACGCTGCGGGCGACGGCTGGCTCTTCGTGGTCTACGACCAGCCGGATGCCACCACCACACTGGCGTATGACCCGCTCGACGGCGTGACCGCAGTCCGAGAGTCTACGGGAACGGCAGCTGACGGTGTCGCCGTGTCCTTGCTCGCAGCACCGCTCTCCGCCCTCGGGGATCGAGAGCTTGCGATGTACCTCGATCCAGAAGGCGTAGTCTCTGTAGACTACACGTTGCTCGATGTCGCGGGCGCCGATGTTGGCAGCACGCTGACCTCCCCGTGGGACGACACGCTCGGCGCCTATGTCGTGCCCCTTGAGGGCCTGGGTACTGCGGGAGGTCCAAGCTCGCCCACCTACGACACCCGACCAGCCTCTCACAACGAGTACAGCCGTCATCGCATCACCATCGACGCCGGTACCGATGGACCCGTTGCGGTGCCTATCGCTATGCATTCCCATGTGCATGTCACCTGGAGCATGACATCCGGCGTGCCCATGTTCCGAACCCTCGATGGCGTTCCAACAGGCCTACCCGTGCAGGTGAGCAAGAACTGGCATGAAGGCTACTGGGACAACTGGTACCACTTCTACGCCCATCCCACGGTCGTGGGCGAGGGTCCAGAGTCCCTAGAGCTGACCATCGCATCCTCGCGATGGGGTGAAGCGTATGCTGCATCCCACGCGCAGCTCAGCCTCATTGGGTGGGGCGAGGCGGGGGGCCACTGGCAGCAGACCGCGCTCGGCGCCTTCGGGGAGTCGATCACCTACGACCCCGACAAGAACCTCGGCCGCGCCCTAGTAGATGACGTACGACCCTTCCTCGTGACCTCGGGCGCGCAGTGGGACTGGACTGGCAATGTCGGCGGCGCTGACTTCTTGGTGTACGCCACCCAGGCACAGCCGTACTGGGTTCGCCGGCTTGAGCGCGTGCGCAGCCATGTCCGTGCCCCCGGCCCCAACCTCGTCGACGTACGCTGGACTGGCGTCTCCTCCGATGATGGTCGTATCGAGGCCGATATCCGATTGAACATGGGCGCCACCGATGACCTGGTCCGGGCCTGGTACACCCTCGACTACACCTTCACCGAAGATGTGCCCTACGACCGCCTCGCCTTCTTCCAGGTGGCCGCCGACAACTACAGCGACAATGGATTCACCAGCTACGCATGGAATGACGCCAACGGTGTCATCCAGACACGGGCCGTCCCAGCGACCACCACACCCGGCTACGCCACCACGGACGACCGTGGCATCCCACTCAACGACGCCCACCCTTGGGTCATGCTGTACGGCAACCAGCTGGTAGCGAGCCTCTCGGAGACCGAGGGCGATGTGGGGTTCATCGTTCGCGAGTTTGAGGCCAACATTGGTGGCGTGGAGCTCACCACCCCGCACATCAACATCCGCCAGACCAACAACTGGAATGTGCATCCTCAAGTCGCGTTTGAGCTAGGCCTGCCTCACGAGACGGGCTCGCCATGGTGTGGCACACCCTGCAATGGACAGACGCGCTTTGTTCCCGCCGGCAGCACGGTCCATGCCGTCGTCGAATATGTGATTCCGCCCTCCGCGAAGGCCGAGTACTACGGCGATGCGGCACAGCTGTTGGCCATTCCTGATGCTGCCTTCGGTACACCCGACATGATGGTCGCGCTCGCCGAGGGCAACGACCTCGATGTCACGGTCACTACCGGCACGCTTGACTCCACATGGCCACTTCGCATCAACGCTGCGAGCGGCGCCATCGCTGCCGAGGTCGAGATCTCGAGCGGCTTCGGACGTGTGCCTCTGACGATCGCAGGACTCCCCCGGTACGACGGCTGGGAGCTCCAGCAGGAGGCCTCGGGCAGCTGGATACCGGTCGACATGAACATCCACGGCAACGACAGCTGGCAGGCGACGTTCGACCCGACATCAGCGACCTGGGCACTCACCTGGGCGCTTCCAACCGACAGTCCAGCCACCTATCGGCTTGTCTGGATGCCTTGAGCGCCGGCCTTCCCCGCCGGTCGCTGCCTCTCTTAGTAGACAACAATCAAACGTTTGTTTGACATAGGGAAAACGTGGGAGTAGCAGGGTTTCGCCTTGGAGACCGCATGCGAAACCTTGCCCTTTGCAGCGCCCTATTGATCGGGTGCACCCCCGAGTTTGTCCTCATCAGCTCGGACTGTCCCGTTGAAGCCGCCTCCGTGTATTACACCGACAACGATGGAGACGGCTTTGGCGACGCGCGGTCTGCCTTCGCGGCGTGTGAAGCCCCCGAAGGCACGGTCACTCGGGGAGACGACTGCGACGACGACGACGCAGACGTTCATCCGGATGCCGCCGAGCTCTGCAACGGGGTCGACGACAACTGCGACCAGCGCGTCGATGACCTCGGCACCATCGAGGGATTTCTAGACCACGATGGCGATGGCTACGGGAGCATCCCCGTCAGCGTGGAGAGCTGCGACCCACCCGAGGGCATCGCCACACAGGCTGGCGATTGTGACGACAGCACTGCCGCCGTGAACCCCGGAGCAGCCGAGCGCTGCGACGCCATCGACTGGGACTGTGACGGCGAGGCCTCCACCTCATGGACAGGTGACGTGCTGTGTCAGGTCCTCATCTACGAAGGTCATACCGACGCTACCCATCGCATAGGGCCCAGCGACCTCGCCTCCTTCACCGATACGCTTCTGATGGAGGGCGCCACGGATGTCACGGTCGCGGATACGTGGCCCGACGACCTGTCCGGCTATCGCATGCTGTACCTGTCGCATGCCAACCAGAGCTTCACGGACTCCGACATCGAGCGGCTTGAGACCTACCGAAATCAGGGAGGCGTCTTGCTGCTCGTGGCCGAGAACGGGGAGTGGGGCTCCGGTATGATTCCGGTATACAACCACCTTCTCGAGAGACTTGAACTGCAGGTGAGGCTTCTACCGGAGGCGCTCGACCCCGGGTGCAAGGCGTGGGTAGCCAACGTCGAGGCCCTTCATCCGCTGACGACGGGTGTCGATGAGACGTCCTACGCGTTCTCCTCCGGTCTCGCACTCGGCGACCACACCACGGGCCTCATCCGCGGGGCCTCCGATCAATGGCTAGTCGCCGTCGAGGACGGCATCGTTGCGTTCTCGGATTCGACACTTCTGATGGACCATTGCGAGGGAGCCCTTCTCCCCGGCAATCTCCAGTTCATGCGCAACCTCTTTCATCTTGGGGCTGGTCCGAATTGACAGCACCGACTCGCCTGCGCGATGGTCCACCCCATCAAGGAGGTGCCCGATGAACGCACGGCTTGCTCTGGTGTTGACTGGACTTACGGCATGTATGCCATCCACCCGCCTGCAGGTGCTACAGCCCGCAGAGGTGAACATGCCTGCAGAGGTTCAGCGTATCGGCATTATCGACCGAAGCGCCCCAAAAAACGTGGGCCAACATGTGCTCGGTGCGATCGAGGGGCTGTTCACCGGAGAAGACATCGGCGGCGATAGAGCGGCAGCCGATGAGGCGATTGCGGCCGTGGCCGACATGCTGGTCGCATCCCCCCGCTTCGACGCAGTCCTGCCCCTCAAGGACGTGAAGTGGCATGACTCCGACGTCTTCGACCGTGCGATGGAGCCGGGCCGTGTGGGCGAGCTCTGCGCTGCGTACGAAGTCGACGCGCTGGTGGCACTAGAGGCCATTGACAGCGACACCACCGATACGGTCGAGACGCGGATGGAAGAGACCACGGATGCCGATGGCAACGCCATCGTCCAGAAGAAGTTTGATGCCACCCGAGACACCACCGTGCTGACCTCCTGGCGCACGTATTCGGACAAGGTCGCATGGACAGTCCTCGACGAGCAGCGCGATGTGGCCTCGACGCGCTCTTGGACGGAGACCGGTGACAGCCGCAGTGAGGCGACAGACCAGTTGCCAAGCTCGGGGGACACGGTCGCGTGGGTTGGCCGAGCGTCCGGCGAAGCGTATGGTCGACGCATTGCACCCAACTTCATCTGGGTGACGCGCTCTTACTATGGTGCAGGTGATGACCGCCTCAAGGCCGCACGTGACCACGTGCGTATTGGGCAATGGGATGAGGCCACGGAGATCTGGAGCTCCATGACCGAAGACCCCGATACCAAGATTGCAGGCAAAGCCCTTCACAATCTTGCCACCGCTGCCGAGGTACGCGGCGAGCTCGAGCTGGCCAAGGTACTCGCCACCGAAGCTGCGGCGACCTTCGGCGCTGGGGTAATTCGAGACTACGTTTACACCATCGATGCGCGCATTCGAGATGCCGCCCGTCTCGAGGGACAGATGGCCCCAGTCAACGGACAGTAGACCGCGTCATCACGGGGCGTTGATGACGACCCAGTTGGGATCTCGAGCCTTGGGAATCCCGATCACGACTTCACCCATGGTGTTTCCATTGTAGGGCTGCGGCATGTAGATGGCGTCATCGCGCCATCCACCCGCGAGGCTTCCCCACTCCACGCCATGTCCGTAGAAGTTTTGCAGCGCCCCACTCACCTGCAAGACCGTACTGACCACGCCCTGCGGGGTCACCTTGTAGAGCCCACTGGACCAAAACTCTGGGACGTAGAGGTTGCCGCAGGCGTCCACACCAAGCCCGTCATGCCATGAATCACCGACGCCAGACGCAAAGACCGTTGGGGTCCCAATAGGGTCGAGGTTGGCATCTACGGGCACCGAGTGTACAAGGCCCCCGCCCACGATGTTGACGATGTACATGGTCGACAGGTCCGGAGACCAATTCACCACACGTGGGACGAAGTTGGACATGGCGGGTACCAACACGGTGGCCCCCCCGACCGCCGTATCGATCCGGTAAACGTTGGTGCCATCCCCCACATAGGCCATGTCGTCGGGCCCAATCGTCACGCCATATGCGTTGATATTCGTGGCCAAGATCGTCACGGCTCCCGCCGGATCGATCTTCACGATGGTCTGGTCACTGTTTCGAGCCACCACCATGTCGCCATTGGCGATGAAGTCCAGCCCCTGCACGGTGCCCTGGTTCGGCTTGAAGATCCCCGTCGGACCAAGAAATGGCGTCTTGGTAATATCGCCGTTCGCCAGACCATATTGGTTGCCCGCCGCATCGAAGGCCACGTCGTGGTAGCCCCGGGCGTAGCTGAACGTCCGTAGCGACAGAGGTGCTGTCGGCTGGTTGTTGCAGTCCACAAACCGATTGATGAAGACCGAGGTGTCACGCGCAAACATGCCGGTTTCGCCCGTATCAACAGTCCCCGACTCGCCACCACCGGGCTTGGCAGTATCCGGGGCACCGTCACCGGTCTCCACCAACGTGTCCGTCTCCGGCGTCGTACCGGTCTCTACAGCGGCTGCCGTCTCGGATGAGGCTCCCGTCTCGCCCGAATCCTTCTTCGAGTCCGTAGGCTCCGTGGGTTCCTCGGTGTCTTCGGTATCGGTGTCTGGCGCCTGGTAGGTGTCGCGGTTCGGTTCCTCCGGTGGGAGAATCGCACCACTAAAGTCGGGTCCAGAGCAGCCCACATAGAGGGCCAGCACGGTCAATAGTCCGGTCATCTGTCCTCCGCGTTTACCGTTTCAGCGACGAATGCACGACAGGTGCGTACGCCCGCAATCAGGGCGCATTCAAGACAATCCAGTTGGGATCGCGAGCCTTGGGAATCCCCAGAACGATCTCTCCCATGGTGTTTCCATTGTAGGGCTGCGGGAAATAGATTGCATCATCTCGCCATCCACCAATGCCCCGTCCCCACTCCACACCATGCCCATACATGTTCGAGAAGGTCCCAGTCGCCTGCATGATGGTCGTCACCACACCTTGTGGATCGACCTTGTACATTCCGCCCGACCAGTACTCGGGGATGTAGAGGTTGCCGCACGCATCGACACCGAGTCCGTCATGCCACGAGCTGCCCACACCCGATGCGAAGACCGTGGGGGTTCCGATAGGGTCAAGGTTCTTGTCGACCGGCACGGAGTGCACCACACCGCCGCCCACGATGTTGACGATGTACATGGTCGACAGATCCGGGGACCAATTGACCACCCGTGGGACGAAGCCACCCATCGGAGGCACAATCTGAGTTGCACCACCATTCACGGTATCCACCCGATAAACGGCATTTCCATCACCAACGTAGGCCATGTCATCGGGCCCGATGGTCACGCCATACACGTTCAGGTTGCTGGCGAGGATGGTCACCGCCCCGGACGGATCGATCTTCGAGATGGTCTGGTTGCTCGTTCGCGCAACCACGAGGTCACCATTGGCCAAGAAGTCCATCCCCTCTGCCCCGCCGATGTTGGGCTTGAAGATACCCGTCGGCCCACCAAATGGGGTCTTGGTGATGTCCCCGTTGGCAAGACCGTATTGGTTGCCGACGTCATCAAAGGCCACGTCATGGTAGCCCCGGGCGTAGGTGAAGAACTGGGTCGACACGGGTGGTACGGGCTGGTTGTTGCAGTCCACCGTGAATGGCATGACAACCGCAGAGTCCCCGGTCTCGACCAGCCCGGTATCCGACGTGTCGCCCTTCGATGCGGTGTCCTTGGCCGTGTCGGTGGTGTCCGTCGTGTCGGTGGTGTCTGTCGTGTCCGTTGTATCCGTCGTGTCCGTCGTGTCCGTCGTGTCCGTCGTGTCCGTCGTATCCGTCGTATCCGTCGTGTCCGTCGTATCTGTCGTGTCGGTCGCGTCGGTCGTCGACACATTACCGCCGGTACAGGCAGCAAGACAAAGACTGAATACAAGGGGACGCATGGGGACTCTCTCGTGAGGAATGTCCCTCAACCTGTCACATTCCTGCCACAGTCACAAGACCTTGTGCGGCCGTTGACGATCACTCTTCATTCAGGGCGAACGCGCCATCCACAATGATGCCCATGACCTTCCACTGATCTCGCGTCGTCGTCCAGAGCGTCAGGTCGGCTTTGTAGCCGGGCGCAATTCTACCGAGGTCGTGTTCCGCGTGCACCGCTCGCGCAGCACCCCACGTGAAGGCCTCAAGGGCTTCTCCAGCCGTTAGACCCTGTTCCGGCCGAAATCCGCCCGATGGCTGCCCCGCATCATCGGTCCGCGTCACCGCAGCCCACATTCCAAGCGCAGGGTCAAAGGGCTCAACAGGCGCATCGGAACCTGCTGCGACCATCGCTCCGGCGTTCAAGAGATCCCGCCATGCATACGCCCGTGCCATGCGCTCGGGTCCCACACGTGCCTCTGCCCAGTCCATGTCGCTCGTCACATGCCGTGGTTGAATACTGGCGACGATATTGAGCGGCGCAAAGCGCTGAGCAGCGCCTTCCGAGAGAACCTGGGCATGCTCCATACGCATGCGGAGACCGTCTACGCCCGATGTAGACCTCGCCGCCGCCACGGCATCTAAGACCATGTCGCAGCCTGCGTCACCGATGGCATGGGTGGCGACCTGAACGCCCGACGAAGCCGCATGGTGGATGAGGGTTGTCAGGTCTTCCAGGGTGGTCTGCGGAAGTCCGCGATGACCAGGCTGGTCGGCGTACGGCGCATGCAGATGCGCCCCACGGGACCCCAACGCGCCATCCGCGAAGGTCTTGATGCCGCCCACGGTCAGGCGTCCCACCGTACGCGGTCCCTCCGCGAGCAACCGTGCAGCACCCTCACCGTCTGGCTGAAGAAAGGCCCACACGCGAATCGGAAGGGACTGCGCCTCCGCCAATGACGTCAAGGCCAGCAGTTCGTTGTCGCTCACGCTCATGGCGTGGACTCCGGTCAACCCTGCATCGGCCATCTGCCCCAGGGCCGCGAGCAGTTGTCGTCGTACATCGGCCTCTTCTGTGGGGACTTCCGGGACCGCAGCCATGGCATCATCAACCAAGACGCCGCTCGGCTTCCCCTTTGAGTCCCGGGTCACATGGCCCGACGCTGCATCTCCCCAGTCCGAGATCCGACCGAGCACCGAAGAACTGACCCACACGGCATGCCCATCAATCCGGCTCAAGACCACATCGCGGCCCGGCAGGACGCGATCAAGATCCGACGCCAGCGGCCAGCCGCCTTCCGGCATGTCCTTCCACCGCGTCTGGTCCCATCCATGTCCCTGAACCCAACCCGCGGCGGGTGCTTCCCGCTGAAGCAAGCTCAAAGCTGCCTCGTACGACGTGACGCCGGTCAAATCGACCTGTTCGCTGACCTGACCCACCCAACCCGGGTGGGCGTGCGCGTCCACAAAACCAGCCGTCATGTACGGCGCATTCACGCGTTGAACAGACGGCCAACGGGCCGTCAGCTCGTTGGCGGGAGCGACTTGGGAGATCCGATCTCCCGAGATGGCGACCGCCATGCCTGGCAACCTCCCTGCAGGACCGACAAGCTCTCCCACGACCACGAGGTCGGGCGGTGGACCCAAGGGCTGCACGACCGCCTGATGTGCACACCCCAACAGGATTACCGCCGTCCAACCAACCCAAGCCACCGTGCGCCTGTTCATCATCTTCGCCAACTCCTCGTGTCTTCGACTACGTCCGATACCGCTCGGTGCCACGTACCTTGTCCAACTCTCCACATGATCCGAATGCGTCCTTGGTAGCATCTCCCAACCGCCACGAGCCCCATGTCAGATCCTTCCTCGCTACATGACGCCCTGCATCGCTTGATTGCCCTCGACTTTGACGTCGAACTCGGACAACAATGCTGGACACCCGAGTGGGCCACATTCGCGCAAGAGATCGAGACGCTCGCGCATGTGCTCAAGCAAAGCGTAGTGCCCGCGGACCACGTGAGTGCGCTGTTCCTCGCCACACCTATTCCCCTGCTTCAGCTGACCCATGACCTTGAAGTCACCGCTTCAAATGCCGCAGCACTACCACTCTTTGGGCATGCCGTGGAGGGGCTTCCCCTGACTGACGTGCTCCGAGATCTCTGGGCCGACAGCGAAGCGCCCCTGCCCACCACGGCGCAGCTGCTCACCGGTGTGCGATGTGAGGTTCTCGGCATGGGGGGAAACGCGGTCGTTGCAGACCTCAAGCTGGCCCCACTTCAATCACGCTTTCAAGAGCTCGAGGGCTATGTGCTCTCCGCGAGTGATGTGACCGAGGATGTCAGTGCGCGGTCCCACGCGGAGCGGTTGCAGCACCGTGCCGAAGAGGAGTCAGCAGCAAGAACCCGGTTTCTCGCCACCATTAGCCACGAGCTAAGAACACCCCTCAATGGCATTATCGGCATGTCGGAGCTCCTAAACTCCAACGATGCCACCCAGCGAGAAGAGGCCACGCGTGTCATCGTGGCGTGTTCAGAACAGCTCGCCGGGTTGGTGTCCAACTTCCTCGACTTCACCCATCTTTCTCTGGAGGCCAGCTCGCTCTCAAGGGAGCGCGTCAACCTTGGCCTCCTCCTCACGGATGCCGTCACCGCAGCGCGGTCGCAAGCCAGCCGGGGCGTCGATGTGCGTCTGACCCTCGCAGATGGGTTCGAACCCGAGGTCTACGCCGACCCCGTGAGGATCCGCCAGGTCATCGATAATCTGCTCCACAACGCCCTTAAGTATACATCTCACGGACACATCGAGGTGCACGCACATACCCGACTCGCCCCGTCCGGCGTTCACGTTCAGCTCTCGGTGAGCGACACGGGCATCGGAATTCCGGCCGAACATGTGTCGACGATCTTCGACCCGTATGAGCGACGGTCCACGGGGGCCGGTGGGGCTGGACTCGGCCTCTCGATCGTTCGGACCCTCGTCCAACGCATGAACGGCGCGATTTCCGTGAAGAGCACCCCGGGCCAAGGCAGTACGTTCACCGTGAACCTGCGCCTCGATCCGCTGCCCGAAGAGGGTCGATCACAACTAGGGGCACACCCCGACGTGCACCCGCTCCACCTGACCGTGCTCGTTGTGGATGACAATCCCGTCAACCGACTCGTGGTCCGCAGGATGTTGGAATCGATGAACTGCGAGGTCATCGAAGCTTGCGATGGTCTCGAGTGCGTAGAGATCATGAAGCGGCACCGCTCGCGCATCGACGCTGTGCTGATGGATTGTGAGATGCCACGCATGGATGGCCCCGCCGCCTGCGCCGAGCTGAGGCGCCTGCACATCGCCACACCGGTGGTTGCGCTGACCGCGCACGCCATGGAATCACACCAAAAGCGTTGTGAGGACGTGGGAATGGTGTCGTTCCTCACCAAACCCGTCCAACGCCATCACCTCTACCAAGCCCTCGCCCCACTCGACGTCGTGAGAGACCATCCATGACCCCATACACGGTTGATGCCACACAGAACTTCGATGGCCTCGACGACGCCGGAGACCATGCTGCAGTGGTGGTCGACATGGGAGACCGAAGCCTGTCCGCCCAGGAACTGCAGCAAGTCTTCACCTTCCACACGTCCCGCGTGTTGAACGGCCAAGCCGTGCACTATGCAGCACGACGACCGGCCACGCGTGGCAGCCTCATCGTCGCTGCCCATCGAGCCGGCGACGCCACGTGTATCGTGGTGGCGTCGCCATCATCCGCAGTGCGTGCCGTCGAGGCTCACGCGCATCGGCTTCAGGATGCACTTCTCGTCTTTGACCAACCTGACATTCAGCCAAACCTCAGCGCACCGACCACCGGCCATCAGTTCCTTGGAAACGCCTTCGACTGGATGGGTCGCCTTCAACATGGCTACTCCGTCCCATTTATTGCGCAGGTGCTGTCCACATTCGGCATGAAGGGCATGTTTGGTTTGTTTCCGCTCTTGCAAGACGCCGAGACCGCGATCAACGGACACTACGGCGAAACACTCGGGCATGTCGTCACCGCCATGACTGCGATGGGTAACGGGTGTGTGTACTGCAGCTTCGGGCACCTCTATACGGCCAACCTTCTCCAGTTTCAGGAGACAAAGACCCTCGGGCCCCTCTCCGAACAAGAGACCGAGGCCTTCACACAGCTGTCAGACGGCGCCTTGCTGAGCCTTGTGCGGCAGCGCCTCACGGCGACGCATTGGGAGAGCGCGATTCCCACCATCGACCGCGTCTATGAACTTCGGTCAGGAGACGCGGCCGTCACGCCAGAAGACCAGCTGCTCTCGCGGTCCATTCACGCGTGGGCGCTCATCACGGAATGCTCGCTTCACGTCCCCATGGACACGGCCCCTCCCTTCGACCCCAGACTCGCACGGAACCGAAGGCTTCAGCGTGACTACCGAGCCGCCCGTCACTCTGCGGACTGATCGTCTGGGCACATCACGTCGATCGCTGAGGTGAAGCCCGCACGAATAGGGACGGGAATGGCCTCACCGTCTGGTTCGAAATGAAAGGACTGTTGGTTGCACACACGCCCTTCGTGCCGAAACGTCACCCGATGGATGCCCACGGGGAGGTTTAGCACACCGCCACTGCCATTGGACGATGTCTCGGTCCGGCCGGCTGCCGCAAGGCCAAGGGCATTCGCATAAAACACGGTTCCGAGTGCACCCTCAACCGTCACCGTCACGTCCGAGATCCGCTTCGGCTCGGTACCATCTACGCTGACATCGTCGAAGACCACAAAGAACATGTGGCCCATGCTCGGGTCGAGCTCGGCCCCAACCGTCCGCGCATTCGACGCCACAATCGACTCGGGCACCATCACCTTGTACCAGTCGAGCCAGTCCATCGACGTCGTCTGCGGAAACAAGGTGTCGATCATGTTTTCCGCCGTCGCCGTCACCACCACATCGGTGTCTCGAGGAAAGCCCTCGAGACGCCACGTGCCCTCGTCGTCGGTCAGCACACACGCAATGTCGCTGTAGTCCGGGGCGCACACCTCCACGTCGGCCATGCGCTCGCCCAGCAGCCCGCGCATCGCACCGGCAAAACAGGCTGTCTCGGAGGCCTCGTCACAGGGTGGCGGTGTCGCGAGCGTGCACGCGGGTAGGACACACACCACCAGTCGCCAGAGCATCGAACCTCCCATCACCGCGCCTAGTGTACCTCAACGCTTCGCGGGAGATGCGGTCGGCACCAATCTGTGCATTGACAAGCCCCCGTGCCTACGGGATACCTTCGAAGTCAACTGTGATGAACCCTGCCGAGGAGGCACTCATGCGCTGGTCGCTTGTCTTGATTTCTGCCCTGACTCTGTTCCCTGGATGTGCAAAGAAGGCCGCTGACTCCAGCAATGCGCTCGGGCAGCAGAACCAGTCCGCGCTCAAGGGTGCACCCGACTGGGTCATGACCACCTGCAAGAGCTGGGAAGGCTACAAGAAGAAGGCCAACCCTATCTGCGCGGCCGGCGCCGTTGACGGCGTCTCCAACATCGCCATGGCACGCGACGCCGCAGCCAACCGTGCACGCGTTGATATCTCGCGTCAGATCGAGACCCGCGTGGCATCGATGATCAAGGATTATCAGTCCACCGCCGCCGCAGGTGTGCCACTCACAGACGCGATGAGCGATGAGCAGTACATCACGAATGTGTCCAAGTCGATCTCGCAGGCATCGGTCTCCGGTGCAGAGATCAAAGAAATGTGGGCGTCCGACACCGGCACCATCTGGGTCCTCGTCGGCGTGGAGTTCGAGAAGTTCGCAGACGTCGTCAATCAGATGAACGAGATGTCCCAGGAGATGCGTGAGCACCTTCGCGCCAACGCCGAGCGCGAGATGGCGGACCTTGACGCCAACACCCAGTGACCCTGGAGTCCTCAATGACGGCTGGCCGACTGCTGACATGGGTCTGTGGCCTTTCTCTTCTCCTCCCGGCGCAACATGCCTACGCGGGAAAGAAAAAGGACGACCCCTCACGAGGGGTGCCCAGAAACGTCGTTGAGGGCAACATCAAGGGCTACACCAGCGACGCATACGTCGTGGGTGTAGGCCATGGTAACGACCGAGAGTCCGCTCGCATGCGGGCGCTTCAGTCCATTGCCCAACAAATCTCGTCCACGATCGATGCGTCTGCTACGGTCAATGACGCCTACACAACGACCGTGAAGGACCGCGAATCGAGCACGCTCGAGGTGCTCGATTACCGGTCTGAAGCCGAGATCACGAGCCATTTTGATCGGGCCGAGCAGGTACGGGTCGTGGAGACTCGTAAGGGCAAGAACGCAATCTGGGTGGTCGCTGCCCTCGACCGAGCCAAGGCCGCAGCCGCAGCCCGAGGCGCCCTCCACAAGCTCCGTGAAGACTTTGAGAGCCGCTTAAACCGCCATAAAGAAGGCGTGACCTTCAACCGCCTCGCGCAGCGTGAACTCCGGGACATCCGCCGTCGCGCCGAGCGTGAGTGGGCGATGATGGGTGCCTATTTGGGCGAGACCTCTGTCTTCCCGGATGTATTCCGTGAGCTCGAGGGCCTCGAGGTCCAAGCCCCTACCACCTTGAGCTTCTGCATTGCACCTGACGGGCGCTCCGCCACCGACCTGCAGGTTGCAGATGCCCTTCAAGCCACGGCTCAAGCTGCTGCTGCAGGGTGGGAGACCTGCGATCGCGACAACAATTCGGTGCCCACACTCAATGGCCTGCTCAAGGCCGAGCTGAGACCCAACCCCGACGGGCAAGGCCGTCAGTGCCGGCTGGACCTTTCCTTCCGGGTGGTCCTCGATGGCGAAGACCTCGGGAGAGGAAAGACAGGCGGGGGACCGACACGCGCCACGGGCAAGACAGACCTCGATGCGTGCAGCGCAGCCGTAGAGAAACTCTATCCGCTGCTCAAACAAAAACTCGACGAGCTCTAGGGACCTTCACGAGCCCTGTCACTTCAAGCTGTCCATCCGCTCGTCGGAGGTCAGCTCCACCGTGATCTTGGTCTCCTGCTTTTTGCTCAAGCCCTTGAGCAAAACCACCTTCGCCTCATGCTGTGGGGCGGTGACGTAGAGCCAGTGTTTTCCACCTTTGAGGTTCAAGGTGGCCGGCACCGCTGTCTTCGAGATGTACTGCGTCGGCTTGGCCTCCACGGAGGGCTCCACGTCGACGAGGTAGGCGACCGCGTTGGGGACGTTGGCATTCACCTGGAGCGTCGCCATCGAGCATCCTCCGGCCAACAGCAGCATCCACATCAGGTCTCGTGTCTTCATGGTGTTCCTCCGGCATCGGCATTGGCTGCCGCATCCAACATCAGTCGCGCCCGTCGTACGAGCTCTTGGCCGACCTCAAACACGAACGGACCGGCCGTCAGGCCGAGCTCTGCTCCGTCCATACCATGCGGCAAGACCCCCTGTCGCTCTTGGCCCTTCAGGGTCAGCGCGCGCTCATAGGGGTAGCCGGTATCAAACACGGCGCCCGTTCGGGGGTGCACCAGACGCTCGGCGCTTCCCGTGGCGACCTCTGTCACGGCGAGTGTCGTCGTGGCGGTCAGCTGCCGAGACGCCTCCACGAGTCCTTTTCGCCGGTTCGTTGTGACACGCTCTAGCGGAGTGGCCGAGAGCGAGAGGTCGACATTCCATGTGTGCGAGGCAGCGGTCGGGGCGTGGCCTGGTTTTGACGTGAGCGCAAAGCTCGAAGAGGCAAGATGGGTGAACGTGTCGGCGAGCCGTGCGTGATCCTCAGGCGCCAGCGTCGACCGCAGATGGGGAGAGACGTACAGCGCCGTCTTCAGCTGTTGGCGCATCCGGGCTGCCTCCACAAGACCACCGCCATCCAGCGTCAGCGACCCCAGCGTAAAGACACGACCGTCTCGGGTACCCGTTCCCGGTAGTCCCCGAATGCGCATGCCCCCCACTACGGGGATGGAGCGGCTCATCACCTGGCCCCGCTCCGTGCCCGGCTTCCGACCGCCACCCGGAAGCACCCGCAACGACCCCACCACAGTCTCGACGCGTCCAAGAGAAGCCCCTTGCAAGTCCGTCATCTCCGGTCCTTTCGCGAGAATCTCTGCAATTGTACCGGCACCGAGTGCACCACCATCCGGCGTCCAGCTCACCTCGCCCGAGGGCGACGGGCGTCCTTCGAGCGTGGCCATGCCCCGTTGCAGTGAAAACGCATCGGCCGAGCGCTGCGCCAGCGCCTGGTAGGCGTCCTTGATGAGGCCAGCGAACCGTGTCTGGGGATCGACGACGCGCCCCCCCTTCTTCGCCTCCCATGACGTTCCTGCCGTCTCGGTGGTGCCATAAAGCACCACGCCCGTTCGAAGATCAACAAAGCTGGCCGCCACCTGAACATCGAGCGTAACGGTCACCACGCCGCTGCTTTCCTCGCGCTCCGTCCACATGGCCCGCGTCACCTCGGGCAGCACCACAACGTCTGGGCGGGACTGTCGACCCACGAGGGTCTCCCGAGTCACATTCAGTAGACCTGATTCCAGATCCTTGGCAAGAAACATGGCATCCGTCTGCGGAAGCAGCACAAATCCAGCGTCGGACAATGCATCTGCCGCCAACTGGGACACCTCAGCTTCGACCACACCCGGAGCCACAAGGCGAACCGCACTACCCGGCATGGTCATCATCCGAGGTGCATCCCCACCATCCACAAGAACACCAAAGCGCGTCAGCCGTGTACCGCGCGCCAACTTCCGGGGAGCAGTGGCCAGGGCGAGTCTCTCCTGTACCTCGACGATGCGGACCTGCGTCGCCGGGTCGTCCTCCACCAGAAAGACCTCCCCCGCATAGCCCCCCTGCAAAAAGCCTCGATCGATCACCCACTTGTCGCCCGCCTGCCCCACGACATGCGCCACAGTGCGTCCTGGCTCAAAGGTCTCCGCAAGCTGTGCCGTCAACGTCGTCATGCAGAGCTCGGCGGCAGCCGACACCACACCCGGCCGATCTTCGTCCCGCAGGCCATCGACGACACCCACGTAGTCGCGTGGTTGGACGCAGGTCAGCGAACGACTTGCCAACAGGTCCCCCGTCTGGAGATTGGTCACGAAGATGGACCCCGTGAGATAGATGGACGCGATGGTCTTGTCCCGACCGAACCGGGTCAGCAGCTCTTCTGCTCGAGAGACCTTGAACCCCACATGCACCACGCTGCCCAAGGTCTTGGACAAGGGCATAGAGGCGCGTTCCTCGCCTCGCGCCATCGCCGATGCAAAGGTCTCATTCAGCCCTCGCGTAAACGTAGTCACCAGGTCTTCTTCCACAGCCATCACCGTGGCCCGACCGAGGCCGTCCACCACCTCATCTGCCCATACAATGGTGGGTAGCGTTCGCATGGCCACGCCTTCGGACGCACGCGCCGACCACCCCACGCAGAGCGCGACCCAGATGCCCATCCAGCGCTTCATCCTTGCCTCACATCTCGTCGGATTCGATGGTTTCTACACTCAGCTCCGCTGGAGCGGGAGGGCTGACCTGTCGGCGGTCATAGAGAAGGTCCATCGCCTGGTCAAGACGCGTCGCCGTCGCCCGGTAGCGGTCCCCGGACTGCTTCACCGTCCTGCCGAGCGGCGCCACCACCGTTCGCAGATAGGTCGGCCGGAGCTCGGCCATCATCTTTGCCACATAGAGTGCAGCCTGTGCCGCCTCCAGTGGATTGGATGCCCCCTCCTTGGCCTCCTTGGCCACGGTCACGGCATAGACCAACGCAGTGGTCGTGATGTAGGCCGACATCTCCGCGGCCTTTGCCGAAGCCGCACGCGCATAGCTCCGCGCTGCACGACGACGGGCGTCTGCCTGCTGAATCGCGGCGACCGATGCGGATGACACCCGCGCTTCATCCTGTGCGGCAGCTTCAATGGCTTCGGACAAGCTCGGATCTGACATGGCAGAGGCCCGCAACGCTTGCTGCTCGACCGGGTCCTCGACACCGTTGAGGTTCTCCAGCCTGAGCCGTGCACGATCGGCCTCGGACTTCAGGCCGAGCGCTGCTGCAATATCCGCACGTGCTTCAAGCGCGACGTTCGACGCCATCTTGTAGTTCCACGCCATGCAGCCGAGCATGTTGTGCACATTGGTCAACAGCGCCAAACCCCGCGCTGGCGGCGAGACCGGTGCGTGACACGCGCTCTGACGTACCGGGATGTCGGTTGCACGCGGCACGCACTGTCCTTGCAGGCTCGGCTTGCCCGCACCAGCCTTGACCGTAAGCCAGCACGTGTACGGCCGGTCGGCCTTGTGTGGGGGGCGCTTGGGAACCGTGACCTTGTGTTTCTTCCCGTCGATCTCGACCATGACCTTGCCGACGTCGACGGCACCAAAGTTGGCCCGGTGTCCTGGCCTTCCCGTCCATGCCGACTCGCCATCGCCCTGGAACACCCGGACCTCAAGCGGTCGGCGCAGACCTTCCGCGAGGCCAATGCTCATGCTCGCGTAGCCACCCTCGCCCGGAGTGATCACCTCGGCCTGCTCGTAGATGAGGAATTCCGACGCCTCAGGCTCCGGTGCAGCCCAGGCGGTCGCGGCCAACCCCACCAAGACCGCCCCGACGACACCCATCCGTCCCCCATGCGCCACGACCCTACACCGTCGGTCGCACGGGCGTCAACGGTCGGTTCCATGCTTCATTTCCGCCACATTACAGAGCTTTGATCTCCCACATTCGCCTTGGGGTGAACATCGCCGTCCAGAACCGGCTACGCTCCCTCCACACAAGGGGATCTCATGCGCCAGTTCTTGCATCACGCCCTCCTCCTCATCGCCTGCGCGGTTGCTGCCGTGCTCACGGCTCCACATGCCATGGCCGGCGAGTTCGCCATGAGCGGCCAAGGCACATCGGCCTACAAGAAGAAGAAAGAGAGCGAGAACGCCCGACAAGATGCCGAGCGGGCGGCAGTGAAAGACGCCCTTCGTAAGGCCCTCAGCAAGATGCTGACCCGCGACCAGATGAAGACCTACGCGGACCAGATCGAGACCGATGTGCTGCCCGTGGCCAAGACTTTTGTCGAACGGCACCAGTTGGTCGACCAGTCCGAAAAAGACAAGGTCTGGACCGTCATCGTGAAGGCCACTTTCGACGAAGACACCATCGCTGCGAATCTCGACGGGATTGGCTTCAGCATGGATGTGGGCCAGCGCCGCTCCATCGCCATTCTGGTCGATGAGCTGTTCAGCGCAGACCTTGCCCCCAGTGACACGCCACTCCTGAAAGAGGACCGCATCACGTACCGCGTCGATGCTCAGGGACCGAGTGAGCGGGTGGGCGCGGTCGATGGCGATGCCGAGGGACGCGTGTCCGCAGCCGCCATGGAGCGAGACTCCGGAAACTTCACCGCCTTTGCAGAGCGGGTCAAGACCTACTTCCCCCCTACCGTGCAGCGAAGAAGCCGTGATGAAAACGCGAGCGCCACCGCCATCGCCGCCAAGCTTCTTGCGCGGGACGCTCGGCTCGCCGATGCAGGTACCGTCGCCAAGCTTCGGCACGGTCTCGTCGGTGATCGGGGCATGATGATGAGCGTTGCCAATGACCCTGCGACCCTCTCCAAGCGCGCCATTGAGCTCGGACGCCTCAACGGCGTCGATGCCCTCATGGTCGGCACTACCGGCATCGTCTACAACGGCGACCGCGCCGGACGTCACTCGGCCACTGCGACCCTCGGGGTGCGCATTGTCGACTGCGCAACCGGCGACATCGTGGCCGCAGCCACCACCCAAGCGACCGGGGTCGGTGGGAGTGCCAAAGCCGCTGCGGGCGCCGCTGCGACACGGCTCGGCGAGGCGACCGGCCTCACCCTCGGCGACCAACTTTTCACCTACTGGAAGAAGCGTGATGAGAAGGGCGTGGAGCTCCTCCTGCGATTCGTCGGCATCACGGCGACACGAACCAACATCGCCCTTGAGGATACCCTTCGCGGCGTGGACGGTACCGAGTCTATTCGACAGCGAAACTTCGACCGCACGTCAGGCGTCGCCGAGTACGTGGTTACTACCCGCCGTGCCATCAACGAGTACAAGAGCGACATGATCCGCGCCCTGTACGGCGTGCCTGACTTTGCCAACCTCGAAGAAGAGACGTCTGTCGGTACGAACCTCAACTTCTCGGTGAAGTAGAAGAACACGCAAAATCAGGCCGCTGCAACGCACCCACGCCCTTGCATCTGGTAAGCTCCGGGTCCGCTTGTGGAGGCCGCATGTTCGAAGACCGCGCCTACGGCTCATTTCTCGGTCTTGCCATCGGAGATGCGTACGGCCGTTCGCTGGAGTTCTTGAACGGCCCCATCGTCCGCCGGCGCCGGGTGGCTATCCCGTCAGACTTCTTCATGTGGACCGATGACACCCACATGGCGCTTTACCTGACCGATGCGCTTGAGGCGCTCGGAAAGGAGAAGCTGTCCGCCTTCACGGAGGATGACGTTGGAGGCGCTGTCGGACGCGCCTTCGCCACCTGGCTGGACGACCCCATGACGCCCCAATCCGCCCCGGGGAAGACCTGCCTGCGCGGGGCGGCTGCATTCGCCGCATCGCACGACTGGAAGACGTCCGGCGATCCCGAGAGTGATGGCTGCGGCGCCGTGATGAGAATTGCTCCTCTCCCCATTGTGTTGAGTGGGACGTCACTGGTTCGCGCGGCCCGGGTCCAAGCCCTCGTGACCCATGCCCACCCCAACGCGCCCGCTGCTGCCGCGGTGGGGTGTCTCATTCAGCGCGCCCTCCTCCAAGGCCATCCGCTGACTGGCGAGACACTCGCCAAGGTGATGGCCATGGCCAAGAAGGGCGGCGTGCTCACGGACACCGTTGAGGCCGCAGTCAACGCCGCCATCGCACAGGCCGGTCGCGACACCCTCGAGTGGCTCGACGAAGAGGCCATCCCTGAAGGTGACGGCGGATGGCGGTCACCCAGCGCCCTTGGGCTCGCCCTCACGGCCGCGCTGCGCTGGGGCGACGACCCCGCTGTGGCCATCGAAAAGGCTGCCCGCATTAACGGAGACAGCGATAGTGTGGCCTGCCTGACAGGGATGATGCTCGGCGCCACCCATGGCCGCAAGGGCCTCCCCGAGGCGTGGGTTCGCCACCTCCCGTATCGAGAGACCATTGAGCGGGCGGTGCGGCGCCTGTTGGCCCTTATCTAGGGTGCCGGCGTCTCCCCCCCGACCTCCGGCAGCATGTCGAGGTCGGTCAGCAGCACGATCTCGATGCGACGGTTGCTCGCGCGCGCCTCGGGCGTGTCATTGGCCATTCGAGGCACCGTCTCCCCAAAGCTCGCCGCACTGACGCGAGCGGGATCCATGCCCGCTTCGTCGGTCAGCCAGAGCACGACGTTGATGGACCTCGCGGCCGCGAGATGCCAGTTGCTGGGGTAGGTCGCGGTCTTAATCGGTACGTTGTCGGTGTGACCCTCAACCTGAAACCGGCGCTCTTCCATCTGCGCGAGCGCCGCTCCCACCTCGAGCAGCACGTCCTTTCCTGCGCGGGACAGCGTGGCCGAACCGGATGGAAACAACACATCCGTGGCCAGCACCAACACCATGCGACCGTTGACGATCTCCACGTTCAGTGAACCGGCATCGATCATCTCCTTGAACTGGTCGACCAAGTCTCGAAACTGCTGGGCCTGGGCTTCGGCAGCCTGCTGCAGCTTGCGGGTGGCCTCAAGGGCCAGCTTCATGTCTTCGATCTCTGCCTTGAGCACACCTTCATCATTCAAGAGACGTGCTGCACGATCTCGCGCGAGCGCCACCTCGGCCTCCGATGTCGCAAGGCTACGGGTGAGAGCCGCGAGCTCGGCCGCTGTCGTCTTGCCCGACTCCATGCATGCGGCGAGGTCCTGGTCCAGCTGCTGAAGCTCCTGGCGGAGGACGTTTTTCACGCCCTCCTCGCCCTTCAGCATCTCGGCGCGGTCGGCCTTGAGCGCCGCTACATCTTCGATGCGCTCCGCAAGCTGTACCTCACACATGGTGTGCAGCTGGGTCTTGGCGTCGAGACGTCGGGCCACGTCTGCGGCAGCCTCGGTGGACTCGGCCAGCGTGGTTTCGAGGGTCGCAATCTGCTGCTTATAGCCACACCCCCAAAGGAGCATCAACGGAAGCCATCGCACCATGGGTTACCTCTCATTCAGGTCTATGGGTTCATACCCGCACCACCGGTACAGCCGCACCACGCTTGGAGCATTCTCGTGATCTCGCTGCCTCCCCACGCCACCCTCAGGGACTATCAACGCTACATCGAGGACCTTGAAACCCAACAAGGCTGGAGCGATGTCGACCTCGTCCACAATTGCTTCCTCATGGGAGAAGAAGTGGGGGAGCTGTTCAAGGCCGTGCGGAAGATCAACCGCATGTTTGAGCAAGGCGAAGCCCCACCCGAGACACAGACACAGCGCCTCGAACACGTCGGCGAAGAGTTGGTCGACGTCTTCAACTACCTGCTCGCGATCGCCAACCGTCTAGACATCGACCTAGAACAGGCCTTTATCAAGAAGAATGCGTATAACCAGACGCGCACGTGGAGCTGACGTGCCACGCATTGGACCTACCCCATCCGCTTCATGATCTCGTTGAGCACATCGGCCTTGATCATTCGCCCACGCTTCGCACTGTCTGGCACCCGCTCCGCGCTGTAACGTTCATTGGCTGCAGCTTCCCATCTGGTGAGATCTGACTCCGAGACCCCAATAAGCGACAACGCCTTCTTGCCTTGAGTGCTGCCATACAGGGTGTTTGCCGTAGACAGCGCCCGCGCCGCCTTGGTGCGCTTGCCCTTCTTGGCTCGGCTCTCGAGATTCTCGAGCCACGCGCCCTTGTCGTTGCTGTATCCCGTCTTCCGTTGGGAATACCAGTTGGCATTATTCCAGAGGTAGGACGGCAACTTCCCGATTCCATCCCACTCTTGGCCTTGCGCAGCAATCATCAGTTCGAGAGACCGCTTCTCTCCTTCGAGACGCTTCAGTTCATTCTTGAGTCTCGTGTATTTCTCGGCCTTCTCATCCATGACCTTGGCTTTGGCTGCAACCTCTGTCTTCTGTTCGTCGACAGCTTCCTGCGCAGCCGTGACCTTGGCCTCCCGTTGCGTCGCGGCCGCCGCACTGTCTGCGTTGGCCTGCTCCTTACCCGCCGACACCGCCTTATAGAGCCAGCTGGCACCGCGTCCGATATTTCCGAAGAACGAGGCCGTTTTTCCAAGAACGCCATTACCCTGCTCATACTTGAGCGTGCTCTCTCGGCTCTTAAGCTCCGACACCGCGGCCTTGTGCGCCGTTACTGCCTCTTTATAGGCGTCCTTCGGAATCTCGATGTTCTGCAGTGCCGCTGCGAGCGCGGCGGAGACCTCCTCCAACCGATTGCTGAGCTTCTCCTTCGACAATTTCTCCTTGTTGGCGTCTTGTTCTGCCGCACTGGGGTTATTGAGCTTGAGATCTAGCGCGCTGATCGCATTCTCGGCGATATTGGCGTTGTCTTGCACATGGTTGTCCTTGCCCCAATTGGCCAGCTTGATGACCCCCACGGCGGCCGCGATAGCCAGGGCCGGCACGGCTCCCACACCTGACATCAGCAAGAACCCACTTGTGGCGAGCGCTGCGTTGCCCACCGCATCGCCGCCCGCTCTATACGCACGGAGGGACTCCACCTCGTCGAGGTGCTTCAACGCCTCCATCTCCTGCGCAGACACACCGTCCTGCTTCATCATCCCCGCAAGCTCGTTCTTGCCGCCAATGGCCTTGGTCAACTTGTACAGATCGTGAGCGAATCCCACAGCGGCCGTCGCGCCGCCTGCTCCGTAGGCGGCCACACCCGTCGTCGCCGCAGCACCCGCATTGAAGGCAATCTGCAGCCCACCCGTCGTCGCAGTGCCCACATCTTGCAGGAGCGTGGCTTCGTCGCTTCCACCCGTCTTGAAATTCGCATCCTGCTTGTTTCTCGCGTACTTGTAGATGCCACGCGCGGCGACGCCAGCGGACAGGGCCGACGCCACCCCCGCCCCGACGGCATTCACGATACCTAGGTCGCCCTCCCACTGACCCGTCTCATCACGGCCCGCGCGGTTTCGAAAATCACCCGGGCTTTCAATCTCTTGCCGGAGGTCCGTGATAGCTCCCGCTGCCTCGGCGATTTCGACCCCACCCGATGCCCTAATGTTCTGCTGTAGATCGCCAAAGTTCCGCGACACGGCGCCCTGCTGATCCCTCGCAACTTGGGCATTGCTCGCTGCCAGCTCCCCCAGCAGCGGGGCCCTGCCCATCATGACAGCTCTCCCCGCAGCCCGGAACCTCCTCGCGCCACGCCGACCCGCCCCAGCAGCCGACGGCGTGCCACCACCTGCGGCGCCTCCAGCAGCCGGCGCGACCGTCGTTGTGCCACCACCACCTGCAGCAGCCGGCGCGACCGTCGTTGTGCCACCACCACCTGCAGCAGCAGCCGGCGCGACCGTCGTTGTGCCACCACCACCTGCAGTAGCAGCCGGCGCGACCGTCGTTGTGCCACCACCACCTGCAGTAGCAGCCGGCGCGACCGTCGTGGCTCCACCGCCACCTGCGGCAGCAGCCGGCGCGACCGGCGCTACTGGCGCTACCGGCTGCCCCGACGTTCCACGGCGTGCTCGGCCACGATTCTTGTTGCCCCACTTCTGCATGCCACGCGACACGAGGCCCCGCCCGAGTAGGTTGTCGATGCTGTTCTGCCGAGCGATGGACGGCCCGGACACGGCTCGCTCGCCCCCTGACGCTTCAAGTGCTGCCACACGGGCGGCGACTGTTCCGCCCTGAAGGGTTGCCCCATCCAGCGCATCTGCGGGTCGGGGCGCAGCTGCGGATGGCGATCTCGTAACACGGCGTGGTGTGACGTCCGACATGGCCTCTCCCCCGAAAACATACCTCATAGGCACATGCTACGGCAAGGAACCACACGCCTCTTCTTCGACGCAATCAGCACCGACCAGCGTGGGTACGTCTCACGCCTGACCTGTCGCACCATCGCTCGAGCGTGAGCGCTCTCCATGAAACCAGAGGTGCGTACCTAGGTCGAGCCCGGTTTTTCCGAGAACAATAATCGTGGCACCGACCATGGCCATGTCGTCGATGCCGAGGCTCCAGCCGGCGCCCAAGACCGCCACATGCTGAATGACGATCCGACCGTAGGGCCTCCCCATCTCCTGCATCGCGTCCGAATGCTCCCGCTCGGGACCCAACAGAAAGTGAACGAGAAAGCTCCAGCCATGGCTCAATGCGAACGCACCGACGCCGAGGGTGATGTCCTGCATTTCGCTCTCGCTCAAGCCACCCTCGGGCATAAAGAACATGAACGCGAAGACGCCTTGCCCGAGCATGAACACGCCGTAGTGGACCGTGAAGAATCCAACCGAGAACAATCGTTCAAGCACGCCTCCGCGGGAAAAGGCCATTCGAAGCCAGGTAAACACACCCACCACGGCCGTCTCTGCTACGAATAAGAAGATCACGGACGCAGCACTCCAGCCCATCGCCCACACCCCCACAAGCGGCACCATGTTGGCCGCGATGAGGCTAGCCATCGACGAACGGATCGCGAAGGACGAGCCCGACATGGCGGGTGGAGTGAGTGCGCTTGGTGGCATGGCCGAGTGTTGCAGAGGCGCGAGGCCCCTGCAACTCCAAGTCAGATCGCTGCGATCACGCCATTGAGGGTCGCGCTCGGACGCATTGCCTCAGCAGCCAGTGCCTCATCGGGCATGTAGTACCCACCGACATCCATCGGCACGCCTTGTGCGCCATTGAGCTCTGCGACGATGGTCTCTTCTTGCGCCGACAAGGCCGCTGCCACAGGAGCAAAGCGTGCAGCCAGCGCTGGGTCATCGGACTGGGTCGCGAGTGCTTCCGCCCAGTACATCGCTAGGTAGAAGTGGCTTCCACGGTTGTCGAGCTCGTTGACCTTTCGCGAAGGCGACTTGTTGGTCAACAGGTATCGGGTCGTGGCCTCATCCAAGGCAGCACCCAGCACCCGAGCCCCCGCATTGTTGAAGGCCTCGCCAAGATGGTCGAGACTCACGGCCAAGGCGAGAAACTCACCGAGCGAATCCCAGCGCAGGTGGTTTTCCTTCTCAAACTGCTGCACATGCTTCGGCGCAGAGCCGCCCGCACCGGTCTCGAACAATCCGCCACCGTTCATGAGCGGTACGATCGAGAGCATCTTTGCCGAGGTGCCCACCTCAAGAATCGGGAATAGATCGGTCAGATAGTCGCGAAGGACGTTGCCCGTCACGGAGACCGTATCAAGCCCCTGACGGATGCGATCGACCGACAACTGGCAGGCATCGACAGGCGACAGCACGCGAATATCGAGGCCGTCGGTGTCGTGATCGCCGAGGTAGGCCTCGACCTTCTTGAGCAGCTGAGCATCGTGCGCACGGTCCTTGTCGAGCCAGAACACCGTGGTGGTGCCCGTTGCACGTGCACGCCGCACCGCGAGTCCGACCCAGTCGCGAACAGGAGCGTCCTTGACCTGACACGCACGCCAGATGTCTCCAGCCTCGACGTCGAAGGCCATCAGGGTCGCACCCGATGCATCGACCACCTGCATGGTGCCTGCAGTCTCCATGATGAAGGTCTTGTCATGGCTGCCGTACTCTTGGGCCTTCTTCGCCATAAGGCCCACGTTCGGAACGCTCCCCATGGTGGTCGGGTCGTAGGCGCCATTCGTCCGACAGTCATCGATGACCACCTGGTAGAGCGGTGCGTAGCTGCTGTCGGGAATGACCGCCTTCGTGTCCTCGGTCTTACCGTGCAGGTTCCACATCTGCCCAGACGTCCGCAACATCGCAGGCATCGACGCATCGATGATCACATCGCTGGGTACATGAAGGTTGGTGATTCCGCGGTCACTGTCGACCATGGCCAACCGTGGGCCTCGTTCGAGCGCGGCTGCAATGTCGGCCTCGATCGCCGAACGCTGATCCGCAGGAAGCTGACCCAGACGGCCGACGAGGTCGCCAAACCCATTGTTCACATCGACACCCAAGGCCTCGAAGGTCTCGCCATGCGCAGCGAAGAGCTCTCCAAAGTAGGCCCGCACGGCGTGACCAAAGATCACGGGGTCGCTGACCTTCATCATGGTGGCCTTCATGTGCAGCGAGAACAGGAGGTCGTTCGCACGCGCATCGTCGACCTGCTCAGCCAAGAAGGTCTGAAGCGCCTTGAGGGACATAAAGGTGCCATCAAGAATCTCACCCGCTTCGAGCGCGACCGTCTTGAGTGTCGTGACGGTCCCGTTGGTCGCCACATGCTGAATGCGAACCTTGGTCGCCTCAGCCACCGTGACCGATTGCTCGTTGTGCCGGAAGTCGCCCTTGGACATCGTCGCCACGTGGGTCTTGGAATCGGAAGCCCACGCACCCATGCGGTGAGGGTTGTTGCGTGCGTAGGCCTTGACCGCCTTGGGCGCACGCCGGTCGCTGTTGCCCTCGCGCAGCACAGGGTTCACCGCGCTACCCTTCACCTTGTCGTACCGGGCCTTGATCGAGCGTTCTTCTTCGGTCTCTGGTTCATCTGGGTATGCCGGCAGCCCGTATCCACGCGCTTGCAGCTCGGCGATGGCAGCCTTTAGCTGGGGAATCGATGCCGAGATGTTGGGAAGCTTGATGATGTTGGCTTCGGGTCGAAGCGCGAGTTGTCCGAGCTCGGCAAGCGCATCGCTCACACGCTGCTCCTCGGTCAAGGCGTCGGGAAACACGGCAAGGATGCGCCCCGCGAGGCTGATATCGCGCGTCTCCACCTCTACCCCAGCGGGCGCTGCAAACGCCTTGATGATGGGTAGGAAGGAGTAGGTCGCGAGCGCTGGCGCTTCGTCGGTCTTCGTGTAGATGATGGTCGACATACATTCTCCGTGGCGGCCGATGACCTAACGTGATGATGCTGCCGTGTGTGCTGACCGCATGAAAGATCTGATTTCTGTTGGCAGTCGCCCCTTTGCCATCTACGTTCCGCGCCGGTTGTTCGGGGTCGAGAGATGGATGCCGTCACAGCGCTAATGGGCTTGGCCCTCGGGCTCTTGTTGGGCCATGCCGTACAGGTCCATCAGCGACATCGCGGTCTTGAGCGACGCATCCGCGTGCTTGAGGCTGGGTCAGGGTCTTCCGCTACAGACCTTCATCGGCTCGTTGACCGCCCCACCCAGGCAGAGATCACGTCCCTGCTCGACGCCGACAGGCCCATCGCGGCCATTCGCCTGCTTCGCCACCACACCGGTCTGGGTCTACGCGAGGCCAAGGCCGTCATCGACAAGCTCGCTGCATAAACGCCTGGAGAAGCCATGGATTCCAATATGAGCATCAAAGGCCCCGCGGCCATCATCCTCGGCACCCTCGGCATGGTCTGGGCACTCGACGCCTTTGGCGGCGAGCCCAAGATCATGGACACTGCTGCCACGGGATTCACCACGATGTTGGCTGGGCTGGGCCTGCTGTTCGGCTGGAACGGCAACCAACGCGCAGCCGCACTCGAGCGACGCCTCAACGCGATCGAGGGCGACTCATAGGCCGGTCGTCAGCCTGCGTGCTTCCGCATCTTTCGCGCGATCTCAAGCCCACACCACGAACCCACCTCGGTGAACGCCCGTTGAATGTCGGCGGGTGGGGTCTCCTTGAGCTGCTTCGCGTTGTTGATGGTCCAGAGCGCCTCCGAGATCGCCGGCGGCGCACCGACGCCGGTGCTGCAGTTGGTTCGCTTGCGGTACACACGCTTGCCTTGGACATCGTAGACCGAGGCCACAATGTCGTAGGAGTACTCACCGGGAGCGCCGATCTGCGGGACGTACATGCCGTACCACACCACCTCAAATTGAAGCAGCCCACGACGGTCACTCTCGCCGACCGCGAAGGGCGGTCCAGCACCGAGACCATCCGTTACCCCGACCGTGAGCGCCTCATTGACCTTCTGGATGTCGACCGCGTCCGCAATGACCTGGCGTAACTCTGCTTCTTTCACGCCTTGCGCGATGTTCACGCCGGCAGCCACCAAGCCCGCGAGGAACCCACTGTCCGGATCGGCTTGGGCCTTGCCGAGCATCACTTGGGGCGGACCATTTACGAAGACCTGCATCCCTACGGAATCAATGTGGGGCGCTGCCTTCTTAAACTTGGCATGACACCCCGTGACCGCAACCGCCGCCAAGACCAACCACCACCGTCCCATGACATCCTCCTGCAGGCATTGAACGTTACCAGATCGGCAAGCCCAAGGAGCACCCCATGTCACCCCGTCATACGATCGCCGACACGCTCGCGGGCCTCAACACCGCACCACCACTGGCCCATCCACCGCGATTTCTCGTTCTCTATGGCTCGCTCAGAGCCCAGTCCTACAGCAGATTTCTTGCAGAGACCGCCGGAGCGCTTCTCACATCCTGGGGGGCTGAGGTGCGGTTCTTCCATCCCCACGACCTGCCGGTGTTTGACCGCCAGAGCTACGACCACCCAGCGGTCCAAGAACTTCGAGCACTCGCCACTTGGTCCGAGGGCATGGTCTGGTGCTCGCCCGAGCAGCATGGCGCCATGACCGGCGTCTTCAAGAACCAGATCGATTGGATCCCCCTCAAGGACGGGGCGGTCAGGCCTACCCAAGGACGCACCCTCGCGCTCATGCAGGTCTGCGGCGGTTCCCAGTCTTTCAACGCCGTCAACCAGATGCGCATCCTCGGTCGATGGATGCGCATGTGGACCATTCCCAACCAGTCGAGTGTCGCCAAGGCGTGGCAAGAGTTCGATGATCAAGGCCACATGAGGGATTCATCGTTTAAGGAGCGCGTCATCGACGTCTGCGAAGAGCTGTTTCGATTCACCCTCTTGTTCCGTGCCCACAAAGAGCTGTTTGACCTCCGATTTTCGGAGCAAAACGCGATCGCCGAGACAGGATCCTTAAGACCCGGCCTCGGCGTCACATCCTCTACGTGAACGGGGCGCGCCAAGAGACACGCCCCATCGGAGCGCCTACGAGGGCAGGTCCGTTTGAGGTGCGGGCAGCGACGAAGCATCCAGAGGATCCGAGCCGGCCTTCAGCTCGGCGAAGTCACTGGCCCCATCCCCATCCGTGTCTGCATGGAGCAGGGACGTACCTGCCATCAGCTCACGTCCATTCTGAACGCCATCCCCATCTTCATCACCGAGCGGAGAGCTCACGATAGGCGACTGAACCTTGGTCAGCGTGTAGGCCCCGTCATGATAGATGACGGCCTGAAGCTGAACGCCGGCTGGTGGAGCCGTTCTCGGTGCACGGAGGGAGAACTTGGCCTGCGATCCGTCACCCGCACGGCTCCGCCCAAGCGGGAACACCTGCCCCTGAATCTCCAGACATGACCCACCCAAGGCCACGGGACAGTTCACCGCGCCATTCGGATTGTCGAACCCGCCCACAAGATAGACCGCCGCCCCGGGGGGTACGTTGTCCACGTAGATGATGTTCTGCATGCCCAACACAAGCGCCTCACTGTCGATGGCCATGGGGGTCGCCGAGATCTGCTGCGGCTCGCCAAGGTCTGCCGGAAGGGCATCCTGGAGCGACATCTCGGACGCCAACGACCAATCGGCGATGGCCATCTGAGTGCCCTCCTGCTCGACAACGAGAAGAGTTTCGCCGTCATCACTGGCCACATCACACGCGACAGAGCCGATGGAACATGCCGCAAGGAACAACGAGGAACGAAGGGAGAACGTAGATGTTGGCATAGGACACTCCTGGGAGGGGGTGGCGTGGTTTGTGGGTGCCACCTTCTCCCTGCCTGACGGCGCCCCACCACCCATCCTTGAGGGCCTTGTCAAAGAAATCTCAATGAACCCCAAAAACATCGGTCAGGCCGACATTTGACTTGGTGGTCACAGCCATACGCGTGAAGATGCACCAGCCGGGGGACCCATGACCGACCAGACAGCTCGCTATGTGACCGTGCTCAATGCATGGGCGGTGGTGTTTGGTCTCGATGCTGTGCTCACGCTTCTCGGAGCGTTGACCGGCCTGGATACGTGGGCGCCGTTCGCCTGGCCCAAGGGCCTCCTGGGGATGGCGGTGCTACTTGGCGCGCTCATCGTCTGGATGGCATGGATCCTCAGTCCGCGTGTACCCGCGCGGGTGGCGCTTCCTGGGCCGGTGTTTGTTCTCTGGACCATGCTGGGGCTCTCACCCTTCTTGGTGTGGTACGCGCTGACCCCCTGGTTCACCACCATTGTGGGTCTCCTTCAGACCCTTGCGGCGGCCATCACGCTCGGCGGCATGTACAGCATTGGCGCCCGCCCGTGGCTGACCGAGGCCCACCTCGCCGGGCGCCGGCAAGGCTCCATCCTTCGTACGGGAGGGCTCGCGGTCGCCCATCTGGTGGGCATGCCCATCGCCATCCTGCTCTACGCCTTCGGCACGGCCAGCCTCGCGCTGTCGTTCATCACGGGCGGCTACATGGCACTGGACACCTCGGGCCTCCACGCTGCACACCGAACCTTTGTCAAAGACGACAGGGCCCTGCACCTCATTGGCATGATCCATATTGGCGAAGAAGCAGGGTATAAAGAGCTCTTCAAAGACATACCGAGCGAAGGTACGATCCTGCTGGCCGAGGGCGTGACAGACCGCGAGAGCCGCCTCAAGCAGGGCATTTCCTACGCCAATGTGGCCAAGTCCATCGGCGTGCAGATGCAGCCCCCACCCAAAGATATGACGGGTCTTGAGGTACAGCAGGCTGACGTGGACGTCTCGTCCTTCTCGGACGACACCCTCACCCTCCTCGGCTTGGTCGGTGCGATCAATGCGTCCGATGATCCCGTCAGCGCTATTCAGGACTACATGGCATGGATCAACGGCCAGAAGGACCCCAACACCGTGATCTGGTCCGTGTATGACGACATCGTCCATGCAAGAAACGTGCACCTCATGTCGAAGGTCGATGAGGCCTTCGACACCTACGACCGTGTGGTCGTACCGTGGGGTGCGGTCCATATGTTTGAGGTTGCTCAAGAGGTCGACGCCCGTGGCTTTCAGCAGGTCGACGAGCAGTGGGTCACGCTGATCACGTTCTAAGGGTGCAACGACAGGTTGCGACATGCGACACACATTGTTCGACATGCGCCCCGAATCAGATGTCTTATGACGGGTCGACCATGAATGGAGACGCCATGAGACTCGCACTGATCACGACTGGAATTCTCGCACTCGCCGCCTGCGTCCAAGACGTCGGAGAGGGCAAGACCAAGGCGACGGTGGAGCAGGTCAGCCCAGATGCTGCCGCTGCAGCCAAAAAGGCGAATGCCGCTGCAGAGGCCAGTGAAAACCTCCGGGTTGATGTCGCAAACAGCAGCATCCGCGCCCTCGGTGCCAAGGTCACGGCCACGCATCCGATCGACTTCAAGACCTTTGACGGAAAGCTCAGCCTCGATGACGCAGGTGCACCCACGGCAGTGGCCTTCACCGTGAAGATGGCCGACCTTGAGTCCGACCATCCGAAGCTCACCGAACACCTGCTCAACGAGGACTTCTTCGATGTGGGTACCTACCCCACCTCATCCTTCCAGAGCACCGAGATCACGGCTGGGTCAGAGACCGAAGGCGCCACGCATACGGTCAGCGGCATCCTTGAGATGCGCGGACAGTCCAAGCAGGTCAGCTTCCCAGCGACCTTCGAAGTGACCGAAGGCCTCGTCAAGGCCACCTCGGAGTTCGTCATCAACCGCCAAGACTTTGGTGTCGCCTACCCCGGCCGTCCCGACGACCTGATCCAAGACAACGTGCGCATGAACATCAGCTTGCAGGCCATGCGGAAGTCCTGACCGCATGGCCTCTCCACACGAGATCCTCGATGGGAGCGCGTTGGCCATGGCCGATGCGCTCCGTGCGGGCACCGTCACGTCTCAAGCGCTCGTAGACGCCGCACTCGAGCGCGCCGACGCGCTTAATCCCACCTTGAACGCCTGGACCCACGTCCATCATAGGCGGGCGCGTCTCTGGGCCTGGCAGGCCGACCGTGCACGTCGCCGTGCGCCAGACCGCGTGCCTACGCTCCATGGCGTTCCGACAGGCATCAAGGATCTGGTGCCGACCCGCTTTGCGCCCACGCGGTTCGGATCGCGGTCCTATCGCTACTTCATCTCCCCCATTCGGGGTGAAGTGGCACGGCGGATGGACCGCGGCGGCCTAATCTCCATCGGAAAGCTGGCCACATCGGAGTTTGGTGTTCTCCCCGTCACCGAGCCCGACATCCATCCACCCACCGTCACGCCCTGGAACACCGACTACGCCGCCGGCGGATCAAGTGGCGGTTCGGGGTCAGCCGTCGCCGCCGGGATCGTGCCCTTCGCGCACGGCTCCGATGGGGGCGGCTCCATCCGAATTCCCGCCGCGTTGAATCACATCTTTGGCTTCAAGCCCAGCCTGTCCCTGCTCGGAAACCTCCACGGTCCCGTCAATCGACTCGGGCTCAGCGTCATGGGACCCCTGAGTCGTACGGTTCGAGATGCCGCAGCCATGCTCGACGTCATGGCGGGCATGCCCGCAGTTGGTCTTCATCCAGACAGCTGTCTTGCGGCCTGTGACACACCCGCACCAAAGCTCCGCATCGGCGTCTTGCTCCACAACCCCGTGGCCGAGACCCATCCCGAGATTGCAGCCGCCGTGGAGCAGCTGGCCACAACCCTCGAGACCCTCGGTCACGCCGTGACGCCAGCACCACCGATCGAAGGCAGCCTTGAGGCCTTTCTACCCATCTGGAAGTTTGCCGTCGGTGGCGTGCCCGCACTCAATGAGTCGGTCCTACGGCCCGTGACCCAATGGCTCCGCCGAGAGCGTAAGCACATCACCTTTGAGCAAGCCGAGCAGGCGCGGCAGCGGCTTGTCGGCCTCATCGACGCATCCATGGCCTCATTCGATGTCCTGCTCACGCCCACCATCCCCTGTTTTGGACCACGGGTGGGCGCGCTAGAGAATGCCACCGACCCCGAGGCATGGTTTGCCAATGCCGCCCCGCTTGGAAGCTTCACCGCGCCCTTCAACCTGACCCACGGCGCTGCGGCATCCCTCCCGTTGGGCCTCGGCACGAATGGCCTTCCGATGGCTGCGCAGCTCGCCGTGCGACCCGGGCAAGACCACATGCTGCTCTCCCTCTGCGCCACGGTGGAGACCATGCGGCCATGGGCACACCTCCGTCCACCGGTGTAGCGCTGACCCTGCGTTAGGGCACACACCACTGCACGGCCCAGTCCCCCTCACGCCATGCGGCCTGAAACCTTCGATGTCCACCATGCGCGAGGTCAAGCACGTCGAAGGTATTCACGGTGAACCGAACCCGCGCGAAGTGCTCGCGGGCCAACGCCTGCTCATGCTCGGGAAAGTCATTCGCTTCTTGCGCAGGTGTCAGGCCGCTGCCCGGCGCGTCGAGCGGTGCGCCAGGACCGGGCATCACGATGTAGCAACGGCGAGAGAACGACACCATCCTCGCCCAGGCAGCGTCCACATCAGGACCGTCGTGATGCACTACCGCCTGCCCCTCGGCGCGAATCTGACGGCGCGCCTTCTTGTCGTAAAACACCAGACAGGCCGCCGCGTTCGCTTGGAGCTCGGCCACCTTCGGCGAGCGAAGGTCCGTGTGAAACACCAGCTGCCGGTCTGCACGCGCGGCTCCCCGAAGCACGACCGTGCGGGCTCTCGGCACACCAGACAGGCTCACGGTGGCCAAGACCGGGGTCCGAAAGGCGTGTTTCCGGTCAGCCACGCCCCTCCCGAGCTGCTGCCAGACCCCATCGAGCATGTCGGTCACTCGGCCACCTCTGCAGCGTGGTCGCTGAGATGCGCCAGCGTGGTGGCCTTCAGTGCGCGCTCCTCTGTCGCCGCGAGCACCACAGGTGGTGCCTTGCCAGCCCGTCGAGCTTCCTCCCAACGATCTGCACAGAGGCACCAGTTGTCACCTGGCTTTAGTCCGGGAAACCCATAGCTGGGACGCGGCGTCGCAAGATCATTTCCGCGCGAGGCTGTGTAAGTAAGAAACCCCTCATTCACGGTTGCACACACCACGTGCACGCCACGATCCTGCGCCCCCGTACGGCACTGGCCATCTCGAAAATACCCCGTCATAGGCGAGGTAGAGCACACCTCAAGGGCACCGCCGACGACGTTCTGCGGCGCCGCCTTTCGGTCCATGCCCCCCTCTGCGGGCGCCCCCCAGCAGGTGCCCTCTGCTTCTGGACAAGGCTCTGCCGTCGCCGTCGCGCCACAGCCCAGAAGTCCTGCCAATGGCCACACGTACCCTCTCATCTCCCCCCCCCGATTTGTGCCGTACCATCACCGCCCCCACACGCACGCCGCGCCGACCAGTTGGGACATTCCCGATGCCGGAAATTTCCGTTGCCTCTGCCTTGCGAAACCGGCTAATGGCCGCCGGACCTTCCATCGGTCCCCACAGCGCGACGCCGAACCGCGCGGCCCACATCGGTCATCCCCTACGGCAGCACCGCACCAGGGAGACCATCATACGCTGGGTCCTGCACCTCTTTTTCGTTACGCTTCTGGCTTGCCACGCCGACAGGCATGGTCACGAGGGCTACGCTGCGAGCCTGCGATCTGCGTGCGAGGATGCTCAAATCCTCGCGCTCGTGAACGACCCTGCCACCACGGCGGACGTGCTGCACGATCTCGGTGTCTACAGCCGTGGTGCACATGCGCTCGTCGATGCACGAGACAACGGCACGGTGTTTACGACGGTCGTCGAGATCGATGCCGTGCCTTGGGTCGGCCCTGCAAGTCTCGCCGCGCTCTACGCCGCCGTCGATGGCGCTGAGTGTTCCAGCGATACGGCCATGGACTGTGACGAGCGAGCCGTGGTCGACCTGCTCGACGACCCCGAGCTCGACGCCGATGCTCTCCGCGAGCTTGGCGTCTACAGCCGAGGCGCCGACGCGCTCCTCGACGCACGGGCGGAGGGTGCTGCACTCGACAGCTACGAAGCCATCGATGCCATCAGCTACGTCGGGCCGAGCTCCATGTCCGCCCTCCGCGTCTGGGGCGAGCTTCAGTGTGAAGCCCAGCCCGAGGCCCGTGCCGTCTTCTCACCACAGTCCTACGCCCAGTCCCATCTCTCCGAAGTCCAACTGCTGCTCGATGAGGCGACCGTCAGCCTCGATATTGCGATGTACAGCTTCAGCGATGAGGGCATGTACCAGGCCGTAGAGCGCGCCACCGCACGGGGTGTCAGTGTCCGGGTGATCTTCGAGACCGCTCGCGAAGATCGCAAAGATGTGGAAGGAAGCCGATCAGAGCGGCTCGAGGCCATGGGTGCGGAGGTTCGCTGGGTCAACAAGATCATGCACGAGAAGTTCGTGCTGGTGGATGGGCCGCGCGACACCCTCGACCAGCTCGACCATGCCGTCTTCGCCGGCGGGTCGGCGAACTGGTCCTACAGTGCGGCGACACGGTACGACGAGAACACCGCGATCGTCCGACATGATGACAAGCTCATCCTCGCGTTTCAGCAAGAGTTCAACCACATGTGGACCCACAGCCGGCCCGTCGTCTCCAATGAAAGCATCCCCCATGTGCCGGTCACGTTCGAGATCTCGCCCAGCATGATCGAGGCCGCCCCGGGCACCGAGGTCATCTTCACCAGCGCCAACTTCAACGTGTATTTCTCCAACACCTATGGCTGGACGTTCTCTGCCCCTGCAGGCGTACACACCGTGGCCGACCGCATCGCAGACGAGATTTCGCAGGCCACCTCCAGCATCCACATTGCCTCGGGTCACATGCGCTCTAAGCAGATTGCTGATGCGCTGCTCGCCAAGCATGCCGAGTCTCCCGAGGTCGAGATTCTCGTCTACCTCGATGGCCAGGAGTGGATCAGCGCGTGGTGGGAGAACGAACAAAACGAGGACCTCGCCGAGTGCCTCGAAGAGGCCACCACCGACATCCAGCGAGCGCGCTGCGAAGAGGTCGGCCGGTACTTCTCCAAGGCCTTGGCAGACGCAGGCATCGATGTCCGCTTCGACTACTACGCCTTTCGATGGCACTACACGTACGCCGAGCAGATGCACCACAAGTACATCATTCTCGACGGAGAGCGTGTACTGACCGGCTCATACAACTTCTCATCGAATGCCGAGGTGGACTCCTTCGAGAACGTGGTGCTGTTCGACGCGTCGAACTACCCCGAGTTGGTCGACGCCTTCATCGACAACCACGCCGAGCTCTGGGAGACGGGTCAGGGGAGCTACGAACCCCTGCTCGACGAGATTGTCACCGGTACCGCACCCACCTTTCCCATCGTGTGGTCCCCCATGTCGCTGAACTGGTCCGAAGTCAACGCCCTCAAGGCAGCCGTTCGCACGGCCTGTCCCGCCGTCGATAGCGAGGCCTACCGAGACGACCCCAGCGCCTATCAGGCATGCGAACGCCCTTGAAAGGTCCGCGACACCTCGGCAAACCCTGATACGCTGCCCCGGACCAGGAGAGACGCATGGGCCACTGGCTACCGCTGCTTGCACTCACGATCCTTGCCTGCCAAGCGCCGGCACAAGCCAACGACACCGTACCGGAGACGTGCACCGACGCAGATGGTCCGCTCTTTCCCTTCTCTGTCGAGCTTCCCGAAGACCGGTTCACCACGGCATGCGGCAAGAAGCTGATGAGTGGTCCGCGCCACGCGTGGGGCTTTGTCACGGCCTCTGGCTGCGTCGCCATTCCACCCGCATACGAGACCGTCGAGCCCTTCTCGGATGGACTCGCGGTTGTGGGGGTCGGTCAAGCCATCGAGACTGGTGACCGCCACGGGCTGACCCTGCGGTATGGCGCCATCGACACGCGTGGAAAGCTGGTCATCCCCGCCTCCTACCTGCACCTCGAGTCCTTTGAAGACGGCTACAGCATGGGCATGGTCTCCGAGCTGCCCGAGGGCGAGGTCTTTGGCAAGACCCTCGGCTTCTTCCTCAACAAGAACAACGAGCGTCTCGGCGATGCCAAGTGCGGTGTCCAGGTCGACCTCGACCCCAGTGCGTGCACCACCCTGAGCAACGGCGTCTACTTCGACCGCCCACAACAGCCACTGACCGCATGGAAAGCACTGCTCGATGCCGAGGCCTATGCCGCGCTCGAAGCCCAAGTGTTGCCCACCCTTGAAAGCTTCGGTGATCCCACGATGGTGGTGTCCACCAGCAGCACCCCCGGCCGCTACTACAAGCCGACAGGAGAGCTCGCCTTCGACGGCTGGTTCACTTGGGGTGAGGACTTCCACGAGGGACTCGCAGCCGTGGCGCCTCTCGGGCGGTCGGGCATCATCTACATCGATCGACGTGGACAGAGCGCCATGCCAGAGACCTTCGTCCGCGCGGAAGCGTTCTCCGAAGGCTACGCCGTCGTCTACCAAAACAGCAAAGACATCCTCATGTCGCGCAAGGGGCGTGCTGGCTTTTCCACCCCGCATGGCCTGCAGGGTCCCCTCACCAACGGCCTGATTCGCTACGTCGAAGAACAAGACGACAAGCGCCTGACCGGACTGCTCGACCGTCAAGGCCGGGTTGTGGTCCAAGCCGCCTACGACGAGATGGGCTTGCCCGGGGATGGGCTGGTGGCCGTCTCTGCCGAGCGCCTTCATGGCCAAGACCAGTGGCGCTTCATCGCGACCACGGGAGAAACCCCAGCCCCCCTCAAGGACGCGACCTTCGAGGGGTACACACCACCACGCTTCATCAACGGCGTGGCGCACGTCCGAAAGACGGTTCTGCTTCCCGAAGGTACCCACTACGAGTGGTCTCCAGAGGGTGGAGCCCAAAAGCCTGGGACGGTGGTGCAGTACGATGGCTTACTACGTCGCGACGGCACATGGCTCATCGAGCCGACCCGCGCATGGGTCGAGAACAGCGGCGTCATGTACAACGGCGCCGGATTCTGTAATGGGGATTGGTAGGCGCCCAGCCTACCGGGGGGTCAGTGGCTTTCGGCCGCTCACCACGGGGACCTGCCACACCATATAGCCGTCAAGGATGAGGCGGATCATCTCGTCCCAGTCTGCCGTCACGGACGCAGGGTCACGTCCCGTGACCTCGGCCAATGCCTCCACATAGCCGTCGCGCCACGCACGCCAGATATCCGCCACGTCGCGAGGGGCACATCGGACCGTGTCGACGACCACATAGTCCACGCGTACGTGCTCACAGCCGGCCAGTAACGAGGGCCCCCGCCGTCCGACCCGCATGTCGCAGCCGAGGGACCGCCCGAACATCACTGGACCGTTCAGCCAGAACCGGTCCAGCGCGTCCGAAGCCCCCTCGAACTGAATCATCGTGTAGTCCTCGAGCAGCAGGTGAATCCAGCCACCCGGCTTGAGCACGCGAAGGCATTCCTGGACCACACGGGCCGGCTCTGGCACCGCCTGAAGCAGATGTCGGTTGACCACAAGATCGAAGGTCGCCTCCGGAAGGCCGAGGTCGAAGGCATCTCTCGCCTCGAACTGCACCCGCGACCCATGCGCAGCCGTCCGCTGGCGCGCCGTCACGAGATGCGCCTCAATCAGGTCGACCCCCAACAGGTGAGCGTCCCCATACCGTTCGGCCAACCGCCACGTGATCTCGCCCGTGCCACACCCCACATCGAGGACCTCGCTTGGCACACCGTAACGATCGAAGAGCGCGGCTTCCTGGGGCCAGATGCAGCGGGCCTGCGCATCGAGGGTTCGGACCATGCTCTCATCGCTCATCTGCGATTCTTGGGGGTTGTGGTCCATCGAGAAGTCTCCAGTGCGACATGCGGGCGCCTACAATAGGTCCATACCCAACCTCATGGTGATGAGAACATGTCCGCAACACCTGAACGGCCCATTCTCTACAGCTTTCGGCGCTGTCCCTACGCGATGCGCGCCCGCCTGGCCGTGTGGTCCGCCGGCCAGACCTGCGAGCTCCGGGAGGTGGTGCTTCGCGACAAGCCGCCCAGTCTCCTCACCTACAGCCCGAAGGGCACCGTGCCCGTATTGGTCTTGCCCAGTGGCGACGTCATCGATGAGAGCCTCGACATCATGCACTGGGCCCTCGGGTGCTCCGAGGCACATCCTTGGTTGGCGGGTGACCAGGCCATGCAGATGGCCTTGATCGAACGGAACGACACCACCTTCAAGCACCACCTCGACCGGTACAAGTACCCGAACCGCTACGATGATGTCGATGCACTGGCTCACCGTGCCGCCGCGAGCGACATTCTGCATGACCTCGACGGCCGACTCGGCGCACACCGCTGGCTTGCAGGCGACCAGTGCGGCCTCGCCGACATGGCCTTGGCACCCTTCATCCGACAGTTCGCCAACCACGACCGCGCCTGGTTCAACACCCAGCCGTGGCCCCACCTCATCGCGTGGCTCGACGCTATCCTCGAGAGCGAGCGCTTCGCGGACATCATGCACAAGTACCCCCAGTGGCATGCCGGAGAACCGCCAACCCTCGTGCCATGACCTGGCGTTGACATCAGACCGCCTCCAGTGGTTTGGTGCGCACGGAACCGGAGGTCGCCATGTCCCGCACCGTGCTCACCTTGTCGATGTTGACCCTCGTCGCCGGCTGTCCCACCAGCTCCCCTCTGGTGGAGTGCCCAGATGGAACGTTCACCCACGGATCCTGTGACGAGCTCGTGGACACCACCGACACGACAGACACGACAGACACGACGGACACCACCGACACGACGGACACCACCGACACCACCGACACCACCGACACCACCGACACGTCCGCACCCCAAGACTCCGGAAGCCGTGAAACCAGTTCTCCCGACACCGGAGAGACCGACAGTCCTACAGATTCCGGCACACCGTCCCCGGTCGATACCGCCGTCCTCGACACAGGAAGTGCAGCGCCGGCCGCTCTCATTCCGGCCAACCTCGCTGGGGTCAATCTCCTCACGAACCCCGGCAATGAGACCGGTGACCAGACGGGGTGGACCATCCTCGACAACGGGGGCAACGGCTACGAGGTCCTCTCGGCGACGGGCGCCCACTCTGGCAGCTACGAGGCCGCGACCAGCTATGCGCTCGGTACACGAAGCCAGACCATCGACCTGCTCGCTGCAGGCTTCACCGAGGCCATGCTCGATGCCGAGCCCATCATCCTCTTCAGCGAGTGGGTTCGGGAACGATGCGAGACCGGCGATGAATACAGCGTAGGTGCCCGGCTGCTCGACGCTTCCGGCACGATCCTTGCCGAGCAGCTGGTGGCCGATGTCACGACGAACACCGCCACGGGCTGCAACTACGGCGACGACATCTACTTCGAGGTGAGTGGCACCATCACCGGATACGGTCCCGGTCTTCGAACCTTGGTCTTCTTCGATGGCGGGCGTGACAGCGAGACCTGGTCCGGACACTACGGGGCGCGCTTCGATGACGCTGTGCTGTCGGTGAACAACCCCACGCCCTAACCGCCACTCCGAACCGTAGACGCCGTCTGCACCCAGAGCACCCTCCGACCGTCTCGGGCGCGTGCCCACGCCGCCCCGAGTGACTTGGCGGTATAGACCTGCTCCACCATGATCCCCTCACGGCGTGCATCTTCAAGCACCGCACGCACCTTGTCGTCAGCGATACCGTAGCCACCGCCATACCAGTCGCCCTCGATCGTCATCGGACCGCCCATGCACCACGCCATGAGCTGTTCCCGATCGATGGCCGCCCGTGGCACCGCACGAACCCCGATGACCGCTGTCCCCGACCCCTGCAGTCCAGCGGCCAACCCCGCGGCCGTACCCCCGCTACCCAACGCCACCACCACGGCATCGAAGCCCTCTGCCTTCAGCGCAGCACCCACCTCTTGCCACGGCGCGTTGCCCACGGGACCCGAGCCCCCGGCCGGAATGTGGAACGGGCGATGGCCCGTAGCCACGAGCTCCTGCATCCATTCTTGTGCCGCACGGGCAACGGCACCTGGGCCGCGGACCTGTCGGACCGTACAACACGTCGCAATGCGCGCCGCGCCTGCCACCGTCGCGGGTCCCCCAACCCCCGGAAACAGGACCGCAGCGACCGATAAGCCGGCCCGCGTCCCGTAGAGCCCCGTCGCCAGCACATGGTTGGACCCCGCATGGCCCGAGGTCACCAGATGCGTCGCTCCATGCGCGCGAGCGGCCGCGAGCCACGCGTCCAACTTGCGCACTTTGTTGCCACCCATCAGCGAGCCTGCGTCACCCTCATCGAGGACCCACAACGATCGGCCTCGGAACGAGAGCGGAGCCATCCGCAGAGGACGCGTCATCAAAAGGGGCCGGGAAGCCCACCGCGCAGCGAGATGAGGTCGCCCCGCTGCCCCATCGCCTGCGTGAGTCCCACATGGTCCACGTTCAGTCCAAAGGCCTGGGCGATCGTCACCAAGAGGTGTTGATGAGGGAGGCCCATGTGGTTCAGCGCCTGACCTGCAGACCAGCCCTCGATGGGCGTCGTCCCGTACGGATAGTGGATGAGGCGGCCGGTAGGAAAAGCCCACTCGCCGCCTGCCATCACGACACCGTACTTCTCAAAGCCGTGGGCTGGGTCGCCCAACTCATTGCCCCACACCACCAGGGTGTGATCGAGCAAAGTGCCGCCGCCCTCGGGGATGCTGTCCAGAAGGTCCAAGAGCTCCGCCACCCTTCCGGCGAGCAGGCGCTGGTAGTCCACCATGTGCTGTGCCGCCGAGGCGTCTTCGTAGACGTAGTGCGCCAGATCTCGGTGCATCGCCGACGCCTTCGAGCCCACCAGGGACGGCGGCGGATCTCCAATGGAGACCGTGGCCACCCGGGTCAGATCGCACGAGAACGCGGTCGCGATCATCTCGAAGAGGGCCGTGACCGAGTGCTCCCACGCCGCTTCCGGTTGCCCAGGTGTGGCGTCCGGACGTGGGTGGTCGCAACTGACCGTCGCCAACCCTGATAAACGGTTTTCGAGCTGCCGCACCAACTCATGATGCTGGGTGAGCTTCTGCCGATCCGCAGGTGCCAGCGTCCCTGCAAGAGCCGACGTCCGACCGGCGACCCAGTCGAGCACCGAGCCGCGCATCAACGCACTCGCCTGCTCCGCGGGTGTGGCCTCGCCCAGTCCAAATAGCCGTCGGTGGAGCGCAACCGGGTCGCGTTCAATGGGCAGCTGCAGCTGGTATCCTCCGTGACTGACCGGACGCATCTCTTCGCCGAACCCGACCTCCAGCGAGGCAAACCGGTCGGGTAGACCAATCTGCTGCGCGACCAGCTGATCAATCGATGGCGACTCCGCAAACATGGCGCCACGGAAGAACGACCACCCGCCAGTCCACGCGTGAACAAGCCCCGTGCCATGCCGAATTCCCGCTTGATCGAGCTCAGCTGTCGCGAGGGACAGCCCTTCTAGGATGTTCAGGCGCGCGCGGTGGCGATGAAGGGGCTGAAGGCAGGCACTGAATTCTGTCTCCGGCACCTTGGCTAACGACCGACTCCAGCTGGCATCGGGTGCGTCGTCCTTGCCCGACATCCGCCAGCCATCCCACCACACGCCATTGTTCGACGACAGCACCAGCAACCGCCGCGGCGGCGCAGCACCCGCCGATGCCCGTGAGGAGGGCAGACACAGGCCAGCACCGGCAAGCCCGAGGGCCCGTAGCAGATCACGACGGTTGAGCACGGCCGGCATCAGAACCCTCCCCGGCGCCGACGCATCACGTCGCTCGACATCAGGTCGACCAGCATCGCCTTGATGTCGGTGCCATTGGCGACGAACCTCGCCGTGATGTCTGCAACATCCGCGCGCTCTTCTTCCAAGGGCGGACGACCGAGCGCGTAGCGGGCCCACTGATCGACGTAGCAGGACTGGACGGCCTCGAGGTCTGCCAGCTGACGGGTCAACGACGCTGCGCCATCGAAGGTGAGCGTGGTCTCCCCGAGGCTGTAGGTTCCACGCGTATCGATGGGCTGCCCAAAGTCGGTCTCCCGCCAGCCGCCGAGGGCATCGTAGGACTCAAATGCGAGCCCCAGCGGGTCCATGTACTGGTGACAGCTCTGGCAGCTTGCATCCGCTGTGGCCGCCTCAAGCCGCTGCCGATTGGTCAGCTTGGCCTTAGGATCTTGACGGGGAGCAGAAGCCTCGGCCACTGCAGGAGGCGGCCCGAGCTCCCCACACAGCAAGCGCTCGAACAGGAGCTTGCCCCTCAAGACGGGCGCTGGGTGAACAGCATGGGCCTGCGAGGCGAGCAGCGCAGGCAGCGTCAGTACACCCGACCGTCGTGTCGGGTCCGCGACCGCATGCTGTAGGGTCCATGTCTCGTGAACGTCGACATCGAACACAAAGATGTCCCAGTCTTCTTGCCGAATACCCGTGGCTTGGTCCGGCCCCACACCGTTCAAGCCCGCCGTGATCTCACTGGTGAAGGTCTCGGGCGTGGTCATCAGCCCAGTCAAGGTGCCAGAGCCGTCGAACAGCTCATGCTCGATGAGCAGCTGCGCTTCGAGCAGCAGCGCCCCCTGAATTCGCTGAAGCTCGGCCGAGAAGGCAAACTCCTTCTTGGGGTCAAAGTCTGCATCAAAGACACTCGGGTCGGGCCGAATCTGCTCTACCTCCCGAATGTCTAGCCACTCCTCATGAAACCGAACCAGTGCCTCGCGGGCCCGGGGAGACGCGAGCATGGCCTCAACCGTGGCGCGTACGCCATCCGTCGTATCGAGACCGCCGGAGGCTGCGACACTGCGAAGCCATGCATCTGGCGCGCCCCGCCACAGCACCAGCGCCAGACGAGACGCGAGTTGTTCCCCGGTCAACAGCGCCCCTTCGTCACCCGGTTCAGCCAAGTAATGAAAGTCCGGGCTCTGCAGCAGAGCTTCTGTCGCCGAGAGGAGCGCCTCGCGGGGCCCTTGAACCCCGAGCAGGGTGTCCATCAGCGTCTCGAGGGAGGCCAGATCGGCCTCGGTGAGCTGACGTCTCCAGAGTGTGGTGGCGAGCCGAGTCACCGTGGTTCGTGCGCAGGCTTCATCCAGTGCGCTCTCCTCACACGCCAGCATCTCGGGCTTTACGAGCACAAACGGCGCCCACTCGGCTGCGCTGCGCTGCATGTTCTCCACGACCATGGCACTGACCGCTTGTCCTGCCACCTGCCCCGTGAACCCACCGACGCGGCGGTCGGGCACCAGGGCGCCGCGCGGCAGATAGACTTGTGGCTCAAAGCCCTTCTCCATCACGAAGGCCACAGCTGGCGTATTGGGCAATCCGAAGGCCTCCGCCACCACACCAAAGGCCACGTCCGCCGGCAATCGGCGCACGCTCGCATCGGCGGAGACCTCGACAGAGACCTCCCCTTCATCGGTGACGTCTGGCATCTGGCACGCGCCACTCCATGCCACACACGCTGCGAGTCCCAAGGTGCGCACATCCCCTCCGGTGGTAGAGAATACCTCAGCCCATGCCGAGATCGCCGCACCGATTGGCTGCAAGTGCCTCATGGCGACGATCGGTCGGCGGTCACGGCGTCCGCCGACCGCACCACCATCCACCCGTCGTAGAGCAGCGGCCTCGACACGCGGCATCATCAGCGCTGACCATGCCAGCACGGTCATCATGGGGCGGTATCTCGCACGCAGCGCACCCCGACATCGGCGGTACGCGCTGCATCATCGCCCTGCGCACGGGCTGCAAGTCGGACACGAGCGGGCTCGACATCCACCCAGGAACCTCCGCGCAACACATGCGCCCCTTCTGCCCCTGGCCAAGGCGTCGCTGTCCACTCTGCCAGCCCGCCCGAGAGCGCGCGCAGTCCATGCGCATGACCTGTAGCGTGCTCCTCCGCGGGCGCTTGTGCGGTGAGCTCACAACCCCGTGCAGGCAGCGGCCCCATGGCATCGCGTGCCGCATCGGCGAGTGCCGCCCGAACCGCGTGAAGGCGGGCAGGCACATCCATCGCCTCGGCCTCGGCGCAGAACGTCAAGATGGCGGTGGTCTCCCAGCCTGCCAGCATGTGGCCGAGATCGTCGGAGAGGCCTTGGGGTGCCTGTTCCGTGACAGTCGCGATCAGCGGACCACAGGTTGTACGAATCTCCGGCCACCGTGGCCGCATGTCCACTTGGTCCTCGAGCCGGGTCACGGGGCAACGGTACCCTTCACCCCACGGAAACCGCCGACCCTCTTGGCCACGCGCGAGACCTGCCCACTCCTCTTCGGTGGGCACCCTCCCCCCCAAGAAGGCACACAACGCCGCTGCCTCGTCATATCGAAGGCCGCTGGCTCCCTGCTCTCCGGCGAGGTCCCCCTTGCGGAAGGCCTCCCACTGCGCCTGAGGCTCCTCAGAGCAGGCTCCCGCCGCCACGCACGCATCGTACTGGGAAACCGTCGCCTCTCCCTTCTGCACCCACAGTTCCGGGAGGCGCACCTCCCGCGGATCGAGGTCGGTCGTCGACCTAGAGGGGTCATAGACAGGGCCACTGGGATCGGTGCTCTGGGTACCCATCTGAGCTGTGCCAGACGGGATCTGCGCAAAGCAGTCCGGCTTCGTGCTGCGCTCACAGAGGCTGAGGAGCTCCGGGCTTTCTGGAAGGGCATCTGGCGGAGTGAGGTGGTCGGGAGAGGGTCCGTCCTCGGATGGGGGCGCGACACCGTCGATCATGGCCTCGACAATGACCGGTGCGCTCGCCGGCGGCGGCTCGCTACCCAGCCCGCAGCCCGACACGATCACGGCCCACGCGAGATTACGTCCTACCCTCATGCTATGACCCCTCCCATGGACCATACCGCAGGAGACCCCGCATGACGCTGCTACTTACCCTCGCTCTTGTTGCGTGTGGCCCAAGCACCACACCAGACGCGCCTCCCCCGGCCGCCGAAACGCCCGAGCCCGCGTCACCGCCGTCTGCGACGCCGCCCGCGCCATCAGAGCCAGATCCTGCAAACGCCACCGAAGCCCCTACACCGGCGACCCCCACCCCATGCAACCTCGACGCCTTTGTCACCGACGGCGATCCGAAGGGGCTCAACGTCCGAGACGCGCCCACCACGAAGGGCTCCACAGTCCTTGGGCAGCTCCCCACCACCATCGACGTCATGCTCCACGTGGTGGCCTCGCAAGACGGATGGTTCAAGTTCGACCAGGCCGAAGACATCATGGGTGAGCGGGCCATGCCACAAGCCGGGTGGGTCTCCGGTACACTCCTCGGCACCGGTGTGAAAAACTATGGCTCATTGCGAACCTTCCACCTGTACAGCGCCGCCTCGTCCACATCTCCCGTGGTGGGCACGCCCGGCGAAGAGACCGTGTCGCTGCTCGCGTGTGAGGGCGCCTGGGTCAAGGTCAAGAGCGGCGCCGGAACAGGCTGGCTCGCACCCGAGGCCCAGTGCCCCAATCCGGTGACCACCTGTCCCTAGCGGCCGTCAGTCCGTACAGACCTTGACCGCAGCGAGCCCCTCCGAGAATGGGTCTACACGGCAGTATGTCGCGGCAATCGCCACCGTTCCATCCTCCGAAAGGTAGCCATACCGTCCGGTACGGCGGTCGCGGTAAGGCACCCTGCCGTCCGCCGCGATGCCTAGCCAGTCCACATCCTCGGTGGTGAAGGGCTGACCATCCACCCCAATAAAGCTGTCTGATCCTTGGCGGGTCACCCTCGCATAGGGTCCATCGAAGTTGCTGACGCTGTCGTAGATGAGCGGGATCACCACCGCGCCGCTGGGGTCAATAAACCCATGTTGACCCTTGTTCTCCACGGCACACCGCTCGTGATGACAGGTCGATGCCCACGTGTACGTTCCAGGAACGACCACCTGATTCGCGTCATCGATGTAGCCCCATCGTCCGCCGGTGAGCTTCGCCGGAAACAGCCCATCCCCATACACGCCCACGGTCCCGTAAACGGGGGGCATCACAAAGGCGCCTGCCACGTCGATCAGACCGCTCTTGCCCCCTTGTTTGACCCGCGCCACAACAGCGCCATCCTGTTCGCGGTAGGCCTCCGCCTCTTGAAACGAAAACGGAATCTCGACCGTGCCCATCGGCCCCACAAAGCCGTAGCGTTCGCCCTTCCCGACCCGGGCAAGACCATGCTGAAACGCCCGACATCCAAAATAGACGGCTTCGATAACCGTCTCGCCGCGCTCGTTGAGATACCCACAGCGTTCGCCCTCTTCAAAGGCCGCGAGCCCTTCTGAGAAGAAGAGCCGTCGTGCAAAGGTCCGTGTGCCCACCCGACGCCCCGAACGGGTAATCAAGACATAGGAAGACTCCCCCGGGAACTTGGCAAACGCGACTTTCGGACTCGAGAGGCGTTCTGCCTTGGCGAGCGTAAAGTCCACCGCGAGCCGACCGGTGGGGTCTACGTAGCCATAGCGCCTGGCGTCATTGCGAACGGGCGCAAGGCCGTGCTTGAACCCAGATGCGCTGTAGAACTGCGGGGAAATCACCATCGTTCCACTCGTATCGATGTACCCATAGGACCCAGCAGCTGCGGTGGGCTCCCCCAACCCTACGCCGACCAAGACACCGAGAACACACCACCGGGACCGGTACGAGCCACCCATCAACACCTCTGCATGACGATCAGCGTACCAGATGAGCGCGAAGCCTCCGAACGACCCCCATCGCCGCCTCTCCAAACCACGGGGGCAGTCCACTCTCCACCGTGACGAGGGTCGATGACTGAGGATGCAGGAATGCCACCGCTTGGGCATGCAGGCAGAGGCCAGCCTCCGATGCGGCAAAGCCAGCGGCCGTGTCTGACGTGGGTCCATACACCGTGTCTCCAACAATCGGGAGTCCGACGTGCTGCAGATGCAGGCGAATCTGATGGGTGCGACCGGTGGCCGGGTAGACCGCCACAAGACTCGTCCCGTCACCAAGCGCGCCCAACAGCTCCACGGTGGTCTCGGCGACCTGTCCAGACGCCGACATCTCCCGAGCGCCCGCTGCCGCTGGCGCAGACGAGATCGACGCCTCGACGGTGAACTGCTGTTCTGATGGGAGCCCCATGACCCGCGCGAGGTACCGCTTCTGCACCCGCCGCTCCTTGAACTGCCCGATTAGCGCATGCGCGGCCGCGCGGTGTTTCGCGAGGACCAACACACCCGTGGTGTCGGCATCGAGGCGATGCACAGGCTTGAGCGACACATCGGGCCACGCCAGCGCGCCCAAGGACACGAGGGCGTTCTTGTTGAACCGACCGCTGGGGTGAACGGCCATCGGGGCAGGCTTGTCGACCACGAGCACATCGTCATCTTCGAACAGCACCGTCAGCCCCACACCGATGGCAGGCTCTACGGTATCGGGCACTACGAAGTTCACGATATTTCCGGCCACCAGGACCTGTTCGAGACGAGGTCGCTTGCCATCCACCGTGAGCCAGCCGCGCTCGAGGTGGTCCATCATCAACGCGGGTGACACCGAATAGGGACGTACCTGGGCGAGGAGCGCCGCGAGGGTCTGGCCCGCACTATGCTTCCGCACGTGCAGCGGGCGGTGGTTGTCGTATGGGGTGCAGCCGGGCTGTCGGGCTGCCACCGCTCGAAACGCAGCCGTGCGGGCCTCGAGGTCAAACACTGGGCTGCGGTGCGGGGGGAAACAGCACACCAGGCTTCTCGGGATGCCACTTGCGAAACTTCTTCATCACCGTCCGAAAGCCTTCCCGCTCACCGTCGAGCCATGACGCAAGGCGTGGAAACCGCGCCTCGAAGCCACCGTCGATCGCCTTGGACACCCGCAACACCACCGGAAAGGCCGCAGCATCGACGAGCCCGGGCGTTTTGCCGCTCAGGTGGGTCTGGCCGGCCAGCCTCTCCTCCAGCGCACCGAGCAGGGCCTCGGGGTTCGTGCGCCACGTCTCTGCGCCATAGAGCACCTCGAGCAGCTCCGTGGCCTCGGACAGCTCCGCCGACCATGCCACGAGACCACCCTCGGCAACGACCCATGACGCGATGGCTGCTGCCCCGCACTGTACGGACCCGTCAGGCAAGGCAAGCACAGGCACCTCACCCGACCCACTGATCTCGAGCAAGGCCTCGGGTAGGTCGCGGCCCACGACCTCCCGAAGCTCCACCTGTAGGCCCGCAACCTCCAGGAGCCGACGTACCCACATCGCTCCGGGCTCGCGCCGCGCGCTGTAGAGCACGGGTAAGCCTGGTGGGAGCGCTGGGCGACGCTTGCGCCACGCATCGTCTGGCGGCCGCTTGCCCCAGAACCGCTCCCCACGCTGGCGCGCCAGCTCCAGCTGCTTCTGTCTCTCGGCAAACCGCTCCCGCTGCTCCGCCGTCAGCTCGTCATGGCAGGCAGGGCAGCACACCCCTTTGATGAACTGGTCGGATGTCCGCTGCGCCTCGCTCACCGGGCGTCGACAGCCAGCGCAGGACACATAGGTTCCCGGCTGCAGATCGTGGTCCACCGACACACGCCGGTCGAACACGTAGCAGTCACCTTCCCACATGCTCTCCGACGCCGGCACCTCTTCGAGGTACTTGAGGATGCCACCTTCGAGATGAAAGACCTCCTCGACACCCTGACTCAAGAGGTATGAGCTCGCTTTCTCGCACCGGATGCCGCCCGTGCAGAACATCGCGACCTTCTTGCGGCCCTTGAGCTCCGGCGCCGCTTGCGACCATGCCGGAAACTCCGTGAACGAGGCCGTCCGCGGGTCGATGGCCCCTTTGAACGTCCCAATGTCGACCTCGTAGTCGTTGCGGGTATCGACCAGCACCACATCGGGGTCGGAGATGAGGGCGTTCCAGTCCTTGGGCTTGACATAGGTTCCGACGAGGGCCGTCGGGTCGACCTCGGGCAGGCCGATGGTCACAATTTCCTTCTTCAGCCGTACCTTCAGCCGAACAAAGGGCATCTCATCCGCCCACGACTCCTTATGCACCAGCCCAGCGAGCCGGGGGTCTGCGCGCAGCCAGGCCAGAAACTGCCGCATCTCGGGCTCATCGCCCGCGATCGTGCCATTGATCCCTTCTCGGGCGAGCAGCAGCGTGCCCTGAATGCCAGCCTTCGAAGCCCGGGCAAAGACCACCGGTCGCAGCGCCTCGAAGTCCTCGAGGGTCACGAAGTGGTAGAGCGCGGCGATCAACACGCGAGCCATGAAGCCTCCGCCGCGCGTGTATTCTGTCTGGCGCAGGATAGCAGCACCGCCTCGTCCAATGCCCCGAGCGTTCATGGATCTCCACCTCACCAACCCGATCGCACGCGACCTCTGGTGGGTGGCCTCGTCGCCGCCGCTCATGCGCAGCGTCGCGCAGTTTCCGCAGTTCAACGATGCGCAGCACGAAGACCGACGTGAGGCCATCCGCCATGCCGTCGAAGCCCTCGACGTCCTTTCCCTCGATCAGGCGGCCACCGCCGTAGGCGTCCGTGGCTGGCGCGTGGGCTTCTACTTCGAGGCGCTCGTGGCCTACTGGATCACCCACATGCCCGGCTGGACCCTCCTCGCCACCAACCATCAGGTACGCGAAGAGAGACGCACGCTGGGGGCCTTTGACGTCATCGCGCGCGACCCTAACGGCGAGGTCGAACACTGGGAGGTGGCCGTCAAGTTCTACCTCCTGCTCGGAGACCGGGCCGACTGGAGAAGCTGGATAGGCCCCAACCAACGCGACCGACTCGACAAGAAGGTCAACCGTATGCGGGACCACCAGCTCGTGCTCTCACGCCGAGACATCGGCCTCGGCTCCTTGGCTCCGCTCGGCGTGGACCACATCCACCGAAGGCTCGCCGTGCTCAAGGGCTGCTTCTTTACCGAGTGGGGCGAGCCAGTCGCTGGGCCCGACCAGTCCGTGTCAGATGCCCAAGGCCGGTGGGTCGACACCCCACGTCTTGCCGCGCTTCGGGAGGCCTTTCCCGAGAGCCGCTGGGCCCCACGTCCCAAGCCGTACTGGCTCGCTCCGCTACGCCAAGACAGCCCTCCCGGAACCCTTCCCGAGACCGTGACCCGGCCCGAGATGTGGTCGCGCCTAGACCTCACCCCCCACGGATGGTCCGAGGCCGAGCGCTGGTTCGTGGTCCCCGAGCGGTGGCGAGACCGCCGCTAGCCCCACGAGGTTTCCATCCCCTCGGGCCGCCCACAATGCTAGGTTTCTCCCCACGCACCCGCCATCGTTGGAGCCCTTATGCACGATGCTCTCCTGCTCCTCGCCCGCTTGCTCGCCATGACCTTCTTTGCCACCGAGCTCTACGATAAGGTGGTGCGGTTCTCCGCCTGGGTTGAGGTGGTGGCCCAGGCGGGCATGCCGGTACCAGCAGCCGAGATGGGCCTCGTCGTAGCGCTCCTCGCCATCGGTTCGCTGTCGCTGCTCACCGGCTACCAGATGACGTTCGGCATCGGCTGTCTTCTGCTGTTTCTTGCGCCCACTGCACTAATCTTCGAGTCCACCAGCGGCGCGCTCCGCTGTGTCTCCATCGCTGGCGGTCTGCTCGCACTCCTCGTCGCTGGCCCGGGCCGCTACAGCCTTCAGGCATGGTGGGCAGCATGACCCCCATCACCGCTGTCTACGCCCTCGCCGTTCTCGCCTGCGGCCTGGTCGTGGACGGACCCCAGAGCCCTGACGAAGCCTTTGAGTGGGCCGAGCTCACGGTCCCGCCAGACGCAGACCACGTCCTCTATGAAGGTGAGCAGGGTATCGACACCCTAGTTCGCCTCCAGTTCATCCTGCCGAATATCGAGGCTGCGAGGCAGCACCTCGCGACCCACCACTGCACCCTGAAGCCGCTGAAGACCCGACGCGACAACCCCTTCGACTACGCCCACAAGGGCGATCCGTCCTGGCTGGTCCACGAACCGCAAGATGCCTCCCTCTCCTGCAGCACGGAGCCCGGAGATGGCGTCAAGGTCTACCGTGCCGCCCGTGTCGACCCGCTGCCCGACGGACGGGTACGGGTTCAGGTCCGGGCGAACACGGTGTAGACCGCTGGGCTCCGAAAGGGCCAAGCCGCCGTTCATCCCGTCGTCGCCAGAACGTCAAGACTCATGTCGTCTGCCGCAGGGTCCGATGGAACAACGTACAGTGCCCATCCTCCCGGAACCGGTGGTCGTCATGATGAAAAGGCTCATCCCCCTCGCATGCCTCGTGTGCTGCGGCAGGTGGGATCAAGAGGCCGACCCCTACGACCTCGACTTCGAGGTCCCAAGAACCGAGGCCTTCGCTGCGACACTGTCCGCCTACGACCTCTATGAGGGCGATCTCCATGACCTGACGCCGGCCGACGGCGTGGTGCTGTACGAGCTCGCCTCGGAGCTCTACACCGATCAGGCCTACAAGCAGCGTCTCCTAAAGCTGCCCGACGATGGCGTGGCCGAGCTCACCCCGACGGGCCTGACCTACCCCGAAGGCACGATCATCGTGAAGACCTTCTACTACCCGATCGACATGACGAACCCGACCGGCAGCCGCCTCGTTCTGGAGACACGGCTGCTCATCAAGCGCGAGGGCCAGTGGAACGTCGCCACCTACCTCTGGAATGAAACGCAAACCGAAGCCGAGCTCCTCCTCGATGGCACCACACGCGACATCTCATGGACGGATGCTGCCGGAGTGCCCCAGTCCACGGAGTATGGCGTCCCTCACGAGGGGGAGTGCGTCACCTGCCATCAGACGAGCGAACAGTCGACCTACATTGGGCCGACCGTGGCAAACCTCCATCGCGACGTGACCCGCGACGGCGCAGCGGTGAACCAACTCGACTGGCTTATCGCAAAAGGCGTGCTGCCCAACGACGTCACCGCACCCCCTGCGACCATTCCTGACTACCATGACCCAAGCCTCGACCTCGAGACCCAGGCCCGCAGCTATCTGCACGGCAACTGCGCGCATTGCCATCACCCCGAGGGCTGGGACGGTGCTGCGCGGCCAGAGCTAGACCTCCGCTTCCAGACGCCGCTCGCCACGTCGGGCATCCCCCGAAAAGCTGACGACATTCAGCGCCAGATGGAGAACGGCACCATGCCCCACCTTGGGGTCTCGCTCCCCGACCAGACCGGCATTGATCTCGTGACGGCCTTCCTCGACACGCTCTAGCGTGGCGCAACAGCATCAAAGACGTGATGAGCTATGGCCCACCGCGTGCGCCACAACGCACGCCGCACCTCCGTGTTCCGCTCACTCCAAGGACAGGCCATGTTTTTCCTTCTTCTCGCCCACGCGTTCGCCGGTGAGCCCGGCTACCAGCAGCCCCCCGAAGACATCCAAGCCATCCTCGATGCGGACAGCCCCCCGGCCGTGTCGCTCTCACCCGACCGCCAGTGGATGATCGAACTCGAGCGCCCCAGTCTTCGGCCCCTCGCCGAACTTGCCGAGCGCGAGGTCAAGGTCGCCGGCATCAAGATCAACCCCGACACCAACGGACCCGCTCGCGAGTACGCCTACCGCGGCATCGTGCTGCGCGACGTGGCACCCGCCAAGCGCACCCAACGCACCCCCGTGCAGCTCCCCGACGGTGCGCGCATCCGCAATGTGGACTGGAACTTCGAGAGCACGGCCTTCTCGTTCACCCTGACCCAAGAAGACGGCATTGAGCTCTGGGTTGCCGATGTGGCCACGGGCGATGCACGCCGACTCACAGGGCCAGTGCTGAACGCCGCCTATGGCGCTCCGTGCGACTGGCTACCCCATGGCGATGGCCTCATCTGCAAGCAGGTACCCAGCAATCGCGCTTCGGCACCCGAGGCTTCGCTGGTTCCCACCGGGCCCATCATCGATGAGAACCTTGGCCGCAAAGCGCCAGCACGTACGTACTCCAACCTGCTGGGTAGCCCCCATGATGAGGCGCTCTTTGAGCACTACCTGCAGAGCGAGCTGGTCCACGTAGCGCTCGATGGCGAGATCACGCAGCTTCGCGATGCCGCCATTGTCGACGAAGCTGTCCCCTCACCCGACGGCACCTGGCTGCTCGTCCATACCCTGCACCGCCCTTGGTCCTACCATGTGTCTGCGAGCCGGTTCCCAAAGACCACCGAGGTCTTCCGCATCGACGACCCGACCACCGCGAAGCAACTCGAAGATCTCCCCCTCGCCGATGACATCCCCATTGCCACCGGCTCCACCCGTACCGGCAAACGGACCATCTCGTGGCGGAGCGACAAGCCCGCCACGCTCTACGCTGTCGAAGCTCTTGACGACGGTGATGCAAGCTACGAGGTCGCCAAGCGGGACAGGGTCAGCCTCCTCGACGCGCCATTTGAGGGTGACTTTCAGACCATGTGGGAGTCCGAGCTGCGCCTCAACAACGTGATGTGGGGAGACGACACCCTCGCCATGGCATGGACCTGGCGCTGGAACGACCGCCTGCTCCGTACGTGGAAGCTTGACCCCTCGGGAGCCGAAGCCGCCAAGATGGTGCATTCCCGGTCCTTCCAAGACAACTATGCCGACCCGGGTACACCGCTGATGCGCACCGGCCCCTATGGATGGAACGTGATCCATCAGGTCGACGACGGCATCCTCCTCTCGGGCGCTGGTATCCGACCCGATGGCGTCCACCCCTTCCTCGACGTCATGAACCTCGAGACCGGCGACACCCGCACCCTCTGGCGCGCCGGTGATACCCATCATGAGACTCTCACCGCGGTCATCGACGCCGAGGCCACCACCCTCTTGACGCGGCGGCAGAGCACCGACATGCCACCCAACTACTTCCGGCGGGTGGTCGACCGACGACGCGTGGTGCCCATGACCGACTTCGAGGACTGGGCACCCCAGTTCGCCCGCGTGCAAAAGCAGGTGGTGTCCTACACACGGGCCGACGGTGTCGAGCTGCAGGCCAATGTCTACACCCCACCCGGGTGGACCCCTCGCGACGGGCCGCTGCCCACCGTGTTCTGGGCCTACCCCAACGAGTTCAAGTCCCGCTCGGACGCAGGCCAGAAGACCAAGTCCGACAACATGTTTAGCCGGCCCTCTACCCACAGCCCGCTGTGGTTCTGCCTCCAAGGCTACGCGGTGGTCGATGACCCGACCTTGCCCATCATTGGAGAGGGCGAACAGGAGCCCAACGACACCTTCGTCACGCAGCTTGTGCAGGGCGCAGAGGCCGCTGTCGACATGGCCGTCGACATGGGCGTGGCCGACCGCGATCGGCTCCTTGTGGGGGGCCATAGCTACGGCGCGTTCATGACGGCGAACCTCCTTGCGCACACCGACCTCTTCAAGGCTGGCATTGCCCGGTCAGGGGCCTACAACCGCTCCCTTACGCCCTTCGGGTTCCAGTCCGAGCAGCGCACCTATTGGGAGGCACTCGACATCTACATCGAGATGTCGCCCTTCACGCACGCGAGCAAGATCAACGAGCCGATTCTGCTGATTCACGGCGCATCCGACCCCAACCCTGGCACCTACCCCGTCCAGTCCGAGCGCCTATTCGAGGCCATCAAGGGCAACGGCGGTACCGTCCGCTGGGTGGTGCTCCCCCTCGAAGAGCACGGCTACCGGGCGCGCGAGTCCATCGGCCACATGCTCTGGGAGCAGTTCCGCTGGGCCGATCAGTACGTCAAGAACGCAGGGGCGGCGTCCGAGGAGTAAGGCTCCGGTCAGCCGGCCTTGAGCGCCGCAATGGCCGCCGCACGGTCTTGGGCTTTGAACACTCCAGAGCCCGAGACCAGCACGTCCGCGCCGGCGTTCGTGAACAGATGCACATTGTGCGGCTTTACGCCACCATCGACCTGAATCCACGTGGACAGCCCGCGTGACACGCAGGTCTCCCGAATACGGCTGACCTTGCGCAGCACAGCATCGATCAGCGACTGGCCACCAAAGCCGGGGTTCACCGTCATGGCCAACACGAGGTCGAGCTCGTCGAGGACGTAGTCCAGCACCTCTGGCGGCGTGTGTGGGTTGAGCGCCACTCCTGCCTTGCAGCCGGTGGCCTTGATCGCCTGAATCGACCGATGCAAGTGGGTGCAGGCCTCCGCATGCACGCTGATGAGGTCGGCCCCGGCATCTGCAAAGCCCTGAAGGTAGCGGTCCGGGTCGACAATCATGAGGTGACAGTCCACCAGCGCATCGCCCGCGGCGGCCGCGGCGGCCTTCACCACGGGGGGCCCGATGGTGATGTTGGGGACGAACATGCCATCCATGACGTCCACATGAACCCAATCGGCACCTTTATCGACCACATCTCGGATCTCTTCGTGAAGGCGACCAAAGTCTGCCGACAGAATCGAAGGGGCTACCAATGCCATCAAAGCCTCCCACCGACGCACAGATGCGCGCCATTCGCAAAGTCTGTCCCGGACACCGGCCGACGGCCCGGTGCCTGTACGCTGACCAGCTCGAGTGCCCCGTCGCCACAGGCCACCACGAGGGGTGACAACGAGAGGATCTCGCCTGCTGCACCTGCGCCCTCGGCCAGGCGTACAGTCTTGAGCTTGAGGGCCGCATCACCGTAAGGGGTCCACCCGCTAGGCCATGGGCTCATGGCCCGCACCCGACGATGGAGCCTGACTGCAGGCTCCGAGAAGTCGATGCGTCCGTCTGCCTTGGAGATCTTGGCCGCATGGGTTGCATGCGCCTCGTCTTGAGGGCGGGGCTCACTTGTGCCCAGAAGCTCAAGCGTCTCAACCGCACATGACGCCGACAACACGGACAGACGGTCGTGCAGTGTACCCGCCGTCTCCTCGGCATCCAACTGAACCCGCTTCTCGAGATACAGCGGACCCGTGTCCAGGCCGAGCTCCATGCGCTGCGTGCACACACCCGTCTCCGCATCACCATGCAAGACCGCCGCTTGAATGGGAGCCGCGCCGCGCCAACGCGGAAGCAGCGACGCGTGCACGTTCACGCACCCAAACCGCGGTGCCTGAAGGAGCTCCTCGGTGAGAATGCGTCCGTAGGCGATGACCACAGCCACGTCGGCCTCAAGCGCCTTCACCCGAGCCGGAAAACTCCCACTGCGAATGGCGCGAGGCTGGGACAACGGCAGCCCGAGCTCCTTGGCACGTTGGGCCACGGGCGGCGCCGTCATCTTCTTGCCGCGACCTGCACGCCGGTCGGGCTGCGCCACCACGAGCACGACGTCATGCCCAGCTTCGACCAGCGCATCGAGCGTCGGCACCGCAAAGTCGGGGGTTCCCATGAAGATCACGCGCATGTTGGCCCCCTACAAGCTGCCACGGCAGGTCAGACGCGCACGGCCTTCCGACGCTTGCGCAGGTAACGCCCTCGACGAAAGTTGCTCACCTTGTCGAGCAGCGTGGTGCCCTCGAGGTGGTCGAGCTCATGCTGCACAATCACGGCCTCATAGCCCTCGAACCAACGCTCTTGCGCCTCACCGTAGGGTGTCTGCCACTGAAGACGCAGCCGCTCGGTACGGGTGACGCTCACCTCGAACTCGGGCACGGACAAGCAGGTCTCGGCCCATGAGATGTTCTCGACCGACCGCTCCACGATGCGCGGATTGACCAGCTTGAGCAGCCCTGCGCCGTCATGG